>NZ_MCGG01000025.1 GCF_001746755.1 Magnetovibrio blakemorei
ACTTAATTTTGAAAATGTGTCGGGCTCGTTCTACGCCGATACCATCACCGGTAACAGTGCCGACAACGTGCTGTATGGGCGCGAAGGTGCGGACACAATCGATGGCGGCGAAGGAAACGACATTTTGATTGGTGGATCTGGTAACGACACCCTCACCAGTGGGGCTGGTATGGACATTTTTATGTATCTGTCCTGGGATTTGGGCTCAGGGGATCTTGAAACGGGCGGACTTGACACAACCGACGCCACCATCGGTGATAAAATCTATTTCAAGATGCAAGACTTTACGAATTTGACCGTATATGGATCGCTCATCAATAATATCTGGCAAACTGAGAACGTCGCTTCGTCGCTTGACGCCTCCAACAGCATCGCCTTGGTCAATATAGACGGTGATTATCAGATTCATATTGATTTTGATGGGGACACAAACGCAGACTTTACAATTGATGTTGCCGATGACGTCACTCATGCTGTTGCTGCGGGCATAAATGGTTATGGAACCATTTCGTTTGAAACTGCAGGTATCGCTTAATGATCGTGGTGTTATGAGGTCTGCGTTCGTGAATGAGATTGAGAAGCTTTAATGTTTTCTCTTTGATCGGTGGGGTACTTGTGCGTGCACAGGCGCTTTACTTCTTGTGCCCCCAGGGCAACCTTGTTTGCCAACCGGGGATGATGATTGCGTGCAGATTATAACGGTCGCCTAAAGCAGCGATTGCTCCGTTTCCTCTGATAATGGACATTATATTGTCCTCACTTCTTTCGCGCCCAAAGGCTGCGTTCAGGGAACGTTCATGGAAGATGTGCATACTGGGTTCCGATGAAAAAGGAAATTGGTTACCCGAAATGCTGACACGTATGCTGATGCACTCTGCCATTTTTACCGTTGTTGTCGCCCTGGGTGCGGTGTCGATGAACAGTGTCGGCATGTTGGATGGTGGCAAGCCTGCAAAGTCCTCCTTTTCCAGCTTTTTCACAGGCTCTGCGGCCGGTGGCGGCCATCAATGGAACCGACGGGAGCACGATGATGACTAAATCGCGTAAGCCGAACCGTTTTGAGATGACGTTTCTGATGATGTTTCACGGTGTGCTCACGGGAAGCATATTGCTCACCTACCTGAGCGGTGATGACGTGTATTTCCTTCACAAATTCGCGGGCTATGTGGTTTGCGCTGCTCTTTTTGTGCGTTTGGCGGCTGCGCTGGTGGTTCCGAAAAGCAGTCCGCTTCGTTTGTCGCTGCCCAAGTTGTTCGTGCGGCGCGAAGGTGGACGGAGTCCGGTGTTCGCGTGGATGGCGGTGGCGTTGATCACAACCACTGCAGCGGCCGCGCTGAGCGGTTTGTTGGCCGACAGCATTGGCTTTAAAGATCTGCATGAGGGCTTGGCAGAAGGCATCCTTCCGATCTTCATCTTTGGGCACATGGCTTTGGTCTTGTGGCGGCCTTTGGTCCGCAGACTGTCAAACGTCACGGCAGAAGATGCGGATCGTATTGTTACCCAAGCGACCGTTGTTGGCTCACAGCTTACAGCCTTGCTCCTGTCTGTGGTACGACGCGCCAAACCCTATCTTCAAGGTACTCGCTGAAGGTATACGGACTTTAACCGTTTACGCGTCCTCTTCCTCGTCCTCGTCTTCCATCACACGGGCTTTTGGTTTGTGCAGTGTGAAGTAAAGCACCACGATGAAACCCAGGCTGAGACTGCCTATAGCCCCCCATAGGGCGAGGTAGAGATAATCGATACCGGTGTCTTTCGGGCTTGGTTCAGTCTCGGTTTTTTTTGCGGCTTGGGGCGGATTCGGGTTCATCTTAGATTGAACAAGGTCCGCCAGTTTTGGGATGGAGGTTCCTCCATCTTCTATCTTTATCGTTTCGGGAATTTCTTCTTTACCCGAAATGATGCTGGGCAGTCTGTCGCCGGAAAGATAGGGGTTGGTTTTAGGCGTGCTCGGTTGCGCTGTTGTTTCGACAGGAGCTGTCACGACAGGAGCTGTCTTGGGTGGGGCGAGCGGGGTGGATGTGATGGATGGAGTGGGCGCAACGGGCCTAGGCTTTTCAGGCTCTGCTTTTGACGTTAAGGCTTCTTTTTGTTTCAGAAGATATTTTGGCGCCTCAGAATCCGGTGCGACGACAACGGGCCAAGGGAGAAAACGCCCATCCCAGACTTCTTGGGGTTCGCGGCAATAATTTTTCTCCGCCGTCATCCGGGCAATCCCCCAGTTTGGGTCGACGGTCACTTTTGGCAGCAAGCCAGATTTAAAGGATTGGGCAACGATGACATCGCAATTGACATGCGGCAAATCAGCGGGCAATTCCGCATGAGCCTGGGGCGACAGAACCAATACACCTGAAAACAGGGTGCACAGGAATAGGGCATGGGGCCGCAACGCTTTCAAAGTTGGTGCTCCTCATCAATCATTTTGATGGAGGATCCCGTGAGACGAGATCAAACACTATTAAAACTTTTTGCAAACACGTGATCTTTTTCCAAGCCAAGGTCTTTAAGGGTTTGATAAAACTCTAAGTCTTTTCCTTTTGCAAATGATGCATATTTTTTGTCTTCATTGAGAATGTGATTGAATAACCAGCCTTTCATAAATTTCCGCAATTCAATCAGGTTTTTCTGACTGCGTTGATGGAGCCAGGCCTGATGATGAAAGTTTAGATCCCGGATAAGTCTTTTGTGAAGGGCGCAATGTGTCTGCAGTCCTGGAAATTTGGCGGTTCTTAAAATCGCTTCCTCGCGGTTGAAGTGGTAGTGCGTGTAATCCAGCAGTTGGGTAATCACATCATCAACGTCTGCGTCGTCTGCGGTTCTCAGCATGATCCGGTTTAACAAAGTTACGAGAACTTGGTGGTCTTTATCTAAGATATCAACGCCGACGCGGATGGCGTTTGTCCAAATCAGAACGTCGTCATTTTCGGATAAGGGAAGATCAACCCAGAAAGTCGCCCCGGAACCTTGTTCGCTTTTCAAGCCAATGCGCCCGGCCAAACGATCCACCAGCATTTTGCTGACGGTCAAACCAACGCCGGTTCCGTCCTTGGCAATCATCGGGTCCGTATCGAGACGTCGAAACAGATCGAACACGCCGGGTTGATCAATTTCGGCGATACCGTCACCGGTATCGGTTATCGACAAACGCAGATAGCCATAATCCAACATACGTCCTTCAATGATGATGGCTCCGTTCTCTTTGTTGTATTCGACGGCATTGAAAAGAATATTGATCAAAATTTGTTTGAAAAACATGGGGTCCGTGAACAGAAAGACGGGTGCTCCGGAACTGAAGTGGTCAATGACCTTGATGTTCCGCAACGCCCTGAGGGAAGCCGTCATGTGGACGCATTGAGTAACGATTTCGTTGGCGTTTACATTGTTTAAGTGAAGATCAAGCTGGGCGGCTTCGATTCTTGCGAGATCCAAAATCTTATTGACCAACTCCAACAGCTGATTGCCGCCTTCTAGAATATATTCCAGGTTTTGGTGTTGCGTTGATGAAGGCTGAATGTTGGGATCAAGTTGCATCAATTGCGCGAATCCGATTACGGCATTAAGCGGTGTGCGCAGTTCGTGACTCATGCTGGCCAAAAATTCAGATTTTGCTTGATTGGCCCGTTCGGCCTCAATCAAAGCGGCCTGCAGCTGCTCTTCAGCATGTTTTTGAGCAGCTATTTTATTGTTTAATGCCTTAGCCATTTGGTGGGTTAGTCCATAAACCAACCCGGCTGTTATAAAAATAAAGGCCCACCCTTTAACCGTCTGCAAATAACTTTCCAGTTCGCTGTTTTGGGCAAGCGCGTGCAATGTGGCATCTGAAAATAAGATCCAAATGACGCCAAAAAAAGCATACACAGCGGCTATGCGAATGGGTGAAAATTGCGTTTTCATTATGCGTTCCTGAAGGTGCAGACAGCGTATCAGAAAGTCGTCTTAAGCTATTGGAGGAAAAAATTACGACCTTAGCTTCTCCTTTCACAAGAACCTGAGCATACGCCATTTAGAGTGGAAATGTTATTGATTTTAGACGTAAAAGGTTGTGCAATCAAAAGGTTCCTGACCCGAGTTGCTTGCAAACGAACGCTTTTTCAATAATTTTCAAGTGTTCCTGTGAAGATCGTACGTGGAAAAGGGCGTGTAGTGTGCGCCTTTGTGCCCAAGGTGGCTTTCAAACAAGGTGAAGCCTTGCACCCTAAAGGGCTCTAGACAGAACCCGGCATGTGTAGAGAGGTGTTCGGCCAAGCGCCCCGGATTGACCGAGCGCCGGAAGCGCGTCAGCGTCACATGCGGGGTGAATTTTCGACCTTCCGGCTCCAAACCGGTGCGCACCAGGGCGCTTTCCACATTTGCATAGAGGTGCGCCAAGGCCCCGGACGGGGCGTCTTCGGTTCCCACCCATAAACTGTGTGGTGGGCTGCCAAAGGTGCCGACACCCTTTAAGGTCACCTCAAAGGGTTCCGCCGTCACATCGCCCAGCGCAAGCGCGATTTGCGCCGCCACGTCTTCGTCCACTTCGCCAATAAAGCGCAGCGTAATGTGCAAGTTTTCTGGATCGATCCAGCGGGCATCTTTGACCCCATTTTGAATTGTAGCCAATGTCCGGCGGTGGTCGTCTGGTATAGAAAGTCCCGCAAAAAGCCGTATCATTGCACATTCTCCATCTCGTGAAGATGTCACATAACACAGAAATATAGATTTTGCGCGGCCTCAAATGGTTCGATTCAGTTTACGCTGCGTCCCGGGGGCAAGATGATGGAAACATGCGTGCCGACCCCAACTTCGCTGGTCACATCAATGCGTCCGCCGTGCATTTCGGCAAGTGTCTTGACCAGATAAAGACCCAGCCCCACCCCTTCGTGCGACAAGGTAATGTTTTCTGCGGCTTGGCCAAAAGGTTCCAGAACCCTGGCAAGATCTTTCGCCGCAATGCCGATGCCGTTATCTTCCGACCGAATGATGATGCCGCCTTGGGGCGTTAATTCCATAACCAGACGCACCGATCCGCCCGCCGGGGTGAACTTGATGGCGTTGGTCAGCAAGTTGAGCACAATCTGTTTGATGCGCACTTCGTCGGCCAACAAATCCGGGAAATGCTCCGGTACGTGTGATGTTAGCGAGATGTTGCTGCCTGCTGCGCGGTGACGTAGCAACTTGCAACACGATTGTGCCAAATCATCAAGATGAATGCGGTCCTCAGACAGTTTCATCTTACCTGCTTCGATTTTGGAGACATCCAAGATATCGGAAATCAGCGTCAACAGGTGTGACCCTGAATTGTGGATGTCTTCGGCGTATTCACGGTATTTGTCATGGCCCAAAGGCCCAAACGTTTCCAGGCGCATCATGTCGATGAAGCCCAAAACCGCGTTCAAGGGCGTGCGCAGTTCGTGGCTCATATTGGCGAGGAACTGGGTTTTGACGTGGTTCGCCGCTTCGGCGCCGATCTTTGCCTCGCGCAATTCGATTTCGGCCTCTTTGCGCTGGGTGATGTCATCGTGGATGCCGACGAAGTGGGTGATTTGGCCATCCGCGTCCATAATTGGGCTGATGGTTTGGTTAACGATCACCAAGCTTCCGTCTTTGCGTCGGTTGATAAACTCTCCCGTCCAGATATGCCCTGCAAGGATGGTTTGCCAAAGGTTCTGGATAACATCCGGTGTCATCATGCCGGAGTTTAGCAACTTGGGATTCTGGCCAATCACATCATTGAAATCATAGCCGAACTGTTTGCAGAACGCGTCGTTCACCCATACGATTTGAGCAGCCACATTGGTGATCAGAACCATATTGGCCGAAGTTTTCAATGCGGCACCCAAGAGTGCCAATTGTTTTTCAGCTTGGTCTTGGGCAGATCGTTGGCGATAAACCACAACGGCCAAAATCATCAAAACCGTCAATCCTCCGCCCATGACCATGCTGAAGTTCAGGGTATCCTTCCGCCATGCAGCCAACGCGTCGTGCTGATCCAGGTTTACAGCCACCAAGACGGGCCAGCGGGTGGTGGCGCGATAACTGATGATGCGTTGATGGTCGTCGGGCGTGGCCCCCGCTTGGCGGAATGTGCCCCATTCTTGGTGAGCAAGATGGTCGGCAAACAAGGGGCTATCGGCGTGATTCTCGGTGCCGATTTCCAGCATGTCCAAGCCACTTTGAACCAACATGGCCCCATCATATCGATAAAAAGACACGATGCCGCCGGGGCCAATATTCAAAGCGCCGATCTGTTCTTGAATATAACCGGGGTTGAGGATCGCCAAGGCCATTCCCTGGAATATGCCGTCGTCGTTCGTGACGGCGCTGGCCGCGATCAAATGCCATTGGTGTGCGGATTCGGGAATATCCGCGACCGATCCAAGCAATCGTCCTGGTTGGGGCGTGCTGAGGAATAGGGGCGGCAAGTTCCCCTCTTGGGCTTGTTTAAAATAGTCTTCGACCGCAATGGAGAGCGCGGGCAATTCGGTTCGTCGGGAAATATCGGTAATGCGCCCGTTGGCGTCGGCATAGGCGACTTCGCGAATCTGCGGGGCTTCGTCCAACAATGATTGCAAAAAAGCTTTGCCATCTTTGCCTTGGGCCCAGCCGCCGGGGCGCATGCCCGCACTGACATTGAAAAGAATCAGATTCACCGCTTGAATTGATCTGTTATTGGCGTCTTCGATGGCGCGCGCCAAATTGGCGGCCGTTGCCTCCGCGGTTTGAAGGGCGCGCTCTTGACCTTGCCACACTTGATGACTCCACACCCCAACGAACGCCGTGATCACGACAAACGTGAAAAATAGCACGCCATGCTTTCCAGCTAGCCACGAGGTTCTGCTTTTCGGTGACAGGATTGCATCAAAGCGCACGGGGGGGGCCTTAACTTTACAAAAAAGATGTGCAATCGCACAGTATATAAGCTTACACTGATATTGTATGAGAAGTCACGAACAGCTTTATAGCTCTTATAAAACGCGCGCAACTTAAGGGAAAAACGGTCATGTCCAAACATATTAAGGTTTTGATCGGTGTTTTTCTGGCAATGGTACTCAATACGGCACCCGCACTGGCGGCGGGACACCTTGATCGCGTGAAAGACTCGAACGAATTGCGCGTTTGCCATTGGCCGGCGTATTACGCCATTTCCTACAACAACCCCAAAAGCGGCAAGCTGGAAGGCATCGACATTGGCCTTGCCGAAGAATTGGCCAAGGACTTGAGCGTGCAGCTGACGTTCGTTAAAACCAGTTTCGCCACCTTCATCAAAGATATTCAAGCCGACAAATGCGATATCGCCATGTTCGGCGTGGGCATCACCGAAGCACGCGCTAAGTTCTTGGATTACAGTGAACCTTATCTGCGTAGTGATATTTACGCCATCGTCACCAAGTCTCATCCCACCTTGAAAACTTGGGATGATATGGACAAGACGGGGCACATTTTGGTGGTGCAAAAAGGCACC
Organism: Magnetovibrio blakemorei; assembly: GCF_001746755.1. Lineage (GTDB taxonomy): Bacteria > Pseudomonadota > Alphaproteobacteria > Rhodospirillales > Magnetovibrionaceae > Magnetovibrio > Magnetovibrio blakemorei. Next base: position 7,442 of record NZ_MCGG01000025.1, read on the forward strand.
TTTATGGAAGACGCTGCCAGTGCGTTCCAAAATGCCTCTATCCTGTCCGTGGTGAAGTTTCAACAACGTGAACAAGAAGTGCGCACGGGGCGTGCCGATGCGTTTCTCACCGATTTTCCCTATGGCAAGAAAATCCTCGTTACTTACGATTGGGCAAAATTGTTGGAACCCAGCAAACCATTTTGGACCACCGAATACGCCTATGCGATCAACAAAGGCGATCCTGACTGGCTGGCCTACATCAATGGATTTGTCGAACGCATTAAGTCGGATGGACGCCTGAAAAAACACGCCGAAGACAACGGTCTGCTGCCCATCGCCATTTTGAAGTGAAGCTTCCTGACCCTAGAGCGGTGCGCGAAAAACAAAAAATGCCCCCAGTCCGATCAAGGCAAATCCGACGGCATGATTGATGGTCAGCGCTTCTTTGAGAAACAGCAGCGAAAATGCGGCGAACACGACCAACGTGATGACTTCTTGAAAGGTCTTCAATTCCGCCGCCGTCCACACTTGGTGACCGATGCGGTTGGCGGGTACCGCAAGGCAGTATTCAAAAAAAGCGATGCCCCAGGCGATTGGCACCACCAGCCAAAGCGAAGTGTTGGGGTATTTCAAATGCCCATACCAGGCAAATGTCATGAACACATTTGATAAAGATAACAGTAAAATCGGCAGCAATACGGGAGAAAACAACGGGGAAATCAGTTTTTCCATCATCCAGACTCCAAGGATCAAAGCCTGCAACGGACATCCGTAATTTGCGTCCGGTCAGGAAGGAGCGAGTGTCCGTCTGCGGCCAGGGGTACGCAAGAAAAAAATCCCTGTGCAAAACGCTACAGGGCTTTTTGAAAATGGCGGAGGGAAGAAATCCGGATTTCAACCTTCTCTGATTTTTCATTTATAAACAACTCATTACAATGCATTTCCTCGGCGCTCTTCTTGGGCCCATTTGGCCCCCTTGCTCATATGGATCATTTTTGGTACAGTCCCATATGGTCGATCAGACGAAGCGCATTCAGGCGGTGTTCTTCCGATCCGATACCGGCGCCGAGCCGGTTCGGGATTGGCTGAAGACGCTGGACAAGCAGGATCGGTTCCGCATCGGCACGGATATCAAGACGGTCGAATACGGCTGGCCGATCGGAATGCCGACCTGCAAGCCCATGAAGAACGGGCTGTTTGAGGTTCGGACCAACCTTGGCAACCGCATCGCTCGGGTTTTGTTCTGCATCAACGATGGATGCATGGTTTTGCTGCATGGATTCATCAAAAAGACCCAGAAAACGCCACAGGCAGATCTTGACCTTGCATTGGAGCGCAAACGCAAACTGGAGAAACACTCATGACCAAGGCCCGCAATCCTCACATTGGCTCGACTTTGGACGATTTGCTCGACGAAGACGGCATCCTGGCCGAGGCCCATACCGTCGCCATCAAACGCACACTCGCTTGGCAGGTTAGCCAGACCATGGCCAACGAAAACTTGAGCAAGTCCGAGATGGCTCGGCGCATGAACACCAGCCGCGCCGCGCTCAACCGCCTGCTCGACCCCGACAATCCATCCGTGACCCTGCTGACCCTGGACAAGGCCGCAGCGGTGCTGGGCAAGCGGTTGCGGGTGGAACTGGTGGATGAGGTGGCGTGAGGGGGGGCGCTCATAGACGACAAGGAACACATCCTCGAGACGGTCAAACACATCCGGGGCGACTTGGACGATGCGTGTCGTATCGACAGCCTTCTGTACGGCCTCGATGACAGCCCGATCGCAGAAAACTGGGATTCGATCAGGGGCGATATTCGCGACCCGATAGCGCTCATCGAGGTGTCCCTGCTGACACGGCTCGTTCTGGACTTGGCCCGAATGTACGACACCGAAAAATCTAACGGGAAATTTAACGACAGGATGTGCCTGGCCGGTATATTCGCGCGCCTTGAGAACGTGAATAATGCCAGGCTCAAGAGCACGCTCCTTTCGACCGAGGGCCAAAAAGAGAGTTACGGTATGGCTCTGAAGAATTGGAAGGGCAGAGAAAACACCCCGTGCGTCCGGGGCATGAAAGCGGCAATCCAGGCCGCGAATTCCGGCAAGACCAACGAAATCGCCGGAATCTCAAAAAAACTTTAAGCTTGATAAATTATTGAAGAACCTCCGTGACCACTATCTTGCCCACAATCTGAAGCACCTAAATCTACACGGAATGGGTTACGACGAATTGCGATCCGTTCTGGAAATGACGATTGAGATCGTCGAGCCTTTGGAAAAAGCCCTCACCGAAACCAGCGTCACCTACTCGAGCACGAGAGAAATCTGGCACCGGAAGGCGGAAGCTTTTTGGGGACTGTTGAGTAGATAAGAATCCTTGATAGTTGTATAGCCTTATTAAAATCTCTCGTGTCTTGAGATGGCTTAAGGTTTGATGTTTTGTGGCGTGGGTGTGCCGACTTGGGCATAGGCCAGCGGAAATAAAATACACTGTGCCGCGAAGTCGTCAGATAAGCGGGAACGCGCATACCCTATCCGTAGGCGCAGTGCATGGCATCGTTAAGCAATCAATAACTTGCTAACGGCTTTTTGTAAGGATTTACGAATAAATGACACACGAACTAAGCACTCTTTTTAAATGCGTCGAAGAGTTTCGGAAAATTGATGATGAAATGCCTTCTCAAAGGATGGCGTTTCCACTAAGTTACCTTGATTGCGTGAACGGATCGCATCGGCAGCTCGAATGCTAGCCGCTTGCAACTCACGGCAAAGTAATCGCCAGCTAGGCGATTTGGGATCAAGCTGAAGGTTAACATTGTCCCAGGTCAAAACATCTTCGGCCTCGCTGAGGAAAAAATCAGAAAGTTTACCTCGGGCATAATCATGTCTATTCACGTCATCAAGAGAATCGTTGATTTCTGCGTAATCTTCAAAAGATGTAACGGGCAATTCTGGGGTTGGGCTATCAAGATCATGGAAGCCCTCTAGGCGCGTCTCATCATCTTCTTCCAATCGGAAGGCGTGATAGATTTCTCCAATGCTCTTTATCTGTTGGGTGGATAATTCAGTAAGCGGCGGTTGACCTTTTAAAACGAGCATTCGCCTGTGGGCATCAAACTTGCCGTCAACCTTGGCCGCAGCCACGCGAACAAGGCGAACCGCTTCTCTGTGATCCGTGGTGCCGAGTGAAAAGGTTTCCTCGGTTTTCGGGTATGAAGTCTTGATATCGACTGGGATCGCTGCGCGATGGTAATAGGTAGCGCCACGGCGGTATAAGCGGGGGTGTCCTGACATTTTTTCCATGCTCCTGATGTAACACATCACTGGAACAGCGGGAAGAAGAAAGCCCTGCAAATCAGTAAGTTACTGATCAAACAGGGCTTCCATGAAATATGGCGGAGAGACAGGGATTCGAACCCTGGGTACGCAAGCGCACAACGGTTTTCGAGACCGCCCCGTTCGACCACTCCGGCATCTCTCCGCAATTTGAGTGTCCTGAAGGTCTGGGCGGGCGGAGACTAGCTTAAAGCGGATGGGGGTGCAAGCCGGGGAATGGTCAAAGCGGTGCTTTTTGGACACTTTATAGAGTGGGGGGGAAATCGCGGGCCCAGGACGCATCAAATTGAGTCCGGACAGATGGCATAAAGCGTTGACATGCGCGGTTTTCGGGGTATATTGCCGCCTTCCTAACCCGGAGAGTGATTTCCGGGGTTTTGCAATGCGCAGTTTGAGGCGGGCCAAGGCTTTATAAGTTCGGCCCTTATAAGTTCGCAAGGCTTGAGTTTTTAAGCCCCGACGCCGTAGGACGCGGAACAGAAAAGAAGAGAGCGAAACCATGTTCGCAGTGTTTAAAACCGGCGGCAAACAGTACCGTGTCAGTGAAAACGACACGCTGGTCGTCGAAAAATTGGTTGCCGAAGCCGGCGATACCGTCAACTTTGACCAAGTCTTGATGATTGGCGAAGACGGCCAAGCCCCCACCGTGGGCGCGCCGCTGCTCGATAAGGCTGCTGTGACCGCCGAAGTGGTCCGTCAAACCCGTGGCGAAAAAGTTATCATTTTCAAAAAGCGTCGTCGTCAAAACTCGCGCCGCAAAAATGGTCACCGTCAAGATTTGACGTTGATCAAAATCACCGGCATCAGCGCAACCGGCGCCGCTAAAGCTCCGGCCAAAAAAGCCGCAGCCCCAAAGGCTGCCGCTGAAGACGCATCCGCAGACAAACCTGCCGCAAAGAAGGCTCCGGCTAAAAAAGCCGCGCCGAAGGCAGCGACCAAGACCGAAAAGGAGTAATCACTCATGGCACATAAAAAAGCAGGTGGCAGCTCCCGTAACGGCCGCGATTCTGACGGCCGCCGTCTGGGCGTGAAAAAGTTCGGTGGCGAAGCCGTCATTCCGGGCAACATCATCATTCGCCAGCGTGGCACCAAGTACAAGCCCGGCCTGAACGTTGGCCTCGGCAAAGACCACACCATCTTCGCTCTGGTTGAAGGCCGCGTGGCGTTCTCAGAAAAGAAGGGTCGTACCTTTGTTGGTGTGGAGCCGGCTGCGTAACGATACGCACCGCCCGATCAAATTCTCAAAAAGAGGGAATGGCACGGGCCGTTTCCTCTTTTTTTGCGTTCTACCCCCACGAGGCCCCAGTTTGGCCCCCCAGTTTGGCCCCCCAGTTTGGCCCCCCAGTTTGGCCACCAGTTCGGCCGATACGATTTTAAGATTCATTTAGGCAAACGACGATGAAGTTCCTCGATCAAGCAAAAGTGTTTGTGCAAAGCGGCGACGGCGGCGACGGCTGCATGTCGTTTCGCCGCGAAAAATATATCGCCATGGGCGGGCCCGATGGTGGCGACGGCGGGCGCGGCGGTGATGTGATCTTGGAATGTGTCGAAGGCTTGAACACCTTGATTGACTACCGTTATCAACAACACTTTAAAGCCAAGCGCGGCGTCCACGGCATGGGCCGTGACCGCACCGGTGCCAAGGGTGAAAGCAAAGTTTTGCGTTTACCCCGGGGCACGCAGGTCTTGGCGGACGATCAAGAAACCGTCTTGGCCGACTTGACCGAAGTGGGTCAAACCGTCTTGTTGCTTCACGGCGGCAAAGGTGGATTGGGCAATGCTCGTTTTAAGTCGAGCACCAACCGCGCGCCCAGGCGCACCGAGCCCGGCGAGCCCGGCGAAGAAATGTGGATTTGGCTGCGCTTGAAGCTGATCGCCGATGTGGGATTGGTGGGGCTGCCCAACGCGGGCAAGTCGACCTTTATTTCCGCCGTATCCGGTGCCAAACCCAAAATCGGCGCTTATCCGTTTACGACGCTCCATCCCAACTTAGGCATGGTGCGGCGTATGGACGGTGAATTGGTGATTGCTGACATCCCTGGATTGATCGAGGGGGCCAACGAGGGCCACGGCTTGGGCACGCGGTTTTTGGGCCACGTGGAACGCTGCGGCGTGCTGTTGCATTTGATTGACGGCACCGACGAAGATGTGGTGAAAAACTACTTGATCGTCCGCCATGAACTGGAAGCTTACGGCCTGGTCTTGGAAAACAAGGAAGAAATTCTCGCCCTGAACAAGTGCGATGCGTTGTCTGACAAAGACATTGCGGAGAAAAAATCGGCCTTGCAAAAAGCGTCTGGTCGGGTTGTACAGGTGATCTCCGGCGTGGCGGGTACGGGCGTGGATAAAATCATGAATTTGTTGTTCGATGCCGTCCGCGCCGCGCGTATTGCCGAAGCAGAAGCCGAGGCACACGAGGACTACGCGCCATGACCGCCGCCTTGTTGAAAACCGCGAAACGGGTGGTCATCAAAATCGGTTCGGCTCTGTTGGTCGATGAAGCCCATGGTACCGTACACCGCAAATGGCTGGAAGCCATCGCCTTGGACGTGGCGATGATGAAGGCCCGCGGCCAGGACGTGATCTTGGTCTCCAGCGGGGCCATTGCGGTCGGTCGGCGTTATTTGGGGCTGGCCGATGGACCGTTGAAGCTGGATGAAAAACAAGCCGCCGCCGCCACCGGGCAAATCCGCTTGGCGCACGCGTACCAAGAGGTCTTGGGCCAGCAAAACATCACCGTCTCGCAAGTGCTGCTGACCTTGGACGACACTGAAAGTCGCCGCCGCTACTTAAATGCGCGCGGCACCCTCAGCGCCATTTTGCGTTTGGGTGCGGTGCCTTTGATCAATGAAAACGACACGGTGGCGACCGATGAAATTCGTTTTGGCGACAACGACAGACTGGCGGCCCGCGTGGCGGCAATGGCCAGCGCTGACGTGTTGGTGCTGCTGAGCGATATCGATGGGCTGTATGACGCCAACCCCAACGAACATGAAGGTGCCAAGCACATTGCAACGGTGAACGCCATCACCCCCGAAATCGAAGCTATGGCGGGGGGCGTCGCGTCCTCGGTGGGTTCGGGCGGCATGGTGACCAAGTTGGCGGCGGCGAAGATTTGCCTGCAAAACGGGTGCGCCATGGCGATCACCTTGGGCAAAGGCGAACGACCCCTGCAACGACTGCAAGACGGTGCCCGCGCGACTTGGTTTATGCCGTCGCTGACGCCGACCAACGCTCGCAAGCGGTGGATTGCGGGCTCCCTGCAACCAAACGGTCAATTGGTGTTGGACGACGGCGCGTTGACGGCGTTGAAAGCGGGCAAGAGCCTGTTGCCCATCGGCGTGACGACGGTGAAGGGTGAGTTTCAAAAGGGCGATGCCGTAATCATCGAAGACAAAACGGGGCGCGAATTGGCGCGTGGACTGAGTGCCTATGCGTCAGATGAGGCGCGCAAAATCATCGGCAAACGATCCGCCGAAATCGAAGACATTTTGGGCTATCGGGGTCGGGATGAACTGGTCCACCGCGATGACATGGCGCTCAGTTGAGCATCGGAAGAAGTAATGAATGAGATGACACAGACACAAGATATTCCCGCCTTGATGCACACCATCGGTTTAGACGCGCAAGCGGCTGGACGGGCCTTGGCGTTGGCCAGCACGGCGGCGAAAAACTTGGCCCTGAGAGAAGGCGCAAAAGCCATCCGGGCGCGCAAAGCCGAAATCATTGACGCCAACAACACGGATGTGATCGCGGGAAAAGCGAAGGGCCTGACGCCGGCCTTGATCGATCGCCTTGTGCTCAATGACGAACGCATCGAATCCATGGCGGCGGGACTTGAAGCCATTGCCGAATTGGCTGATCCCGTGGGTCGGGTGCTGAGCGAATGGGACCGTCCCAATGGTCTGAAAATTCGCCGCGTGGCGGTGCCTTTGGGGGTCATCGGGGTGATTTACGAAAGCCGTCCCAACGTCACAGCAGACGCGGGGGCATTGTGCTTGAAGGCGGGTAACGCGGTTATTTTGCGCGGCGGCTCGGAAAGTTTTTTGTCGTCGGGCGTCATTCACAGCTGTCTGGTGGACGGTCTTAAAGCGGCAAACCTGCCCGCCCAAGCGATCCAGCGCGTGCCCACACGGGATCGCGCCGCGGTGGGTGAAATGCTCACCATGGTGGGGCTAATCGACGTGATCGTGCCGCGCGGTGGCAAGTCCTTGATTGAACGGGTGACGGCGGAAAGCAAAGTGCCGTTGTTCAAGCATTTGGAAGGCATCTGCCACACCTATGTGGACAAGTCCGCCGATGTCGTCAAAGCGCGCGCCGTTGTGTTGAACGCCAAAATGCGTCGCACCGGTGTGTGCGGAGCGACCGAAACCTTGCTGGTGGACAAAGCAGCGGGTGTGGGTGTTTTGAAAGACTTGGTCACGGACCTGTTGGATGCGGGTTGCGAAGTGCGCGGCGACGCTGCCACCCAAGCCGTCGATGAGCGGGTCTTCCCCGCCAAGGACAACGACTGGGACACGGAATATTTGGACGCGATCATTTCCGTGAAAGTCGTGGACGGGGTTGCGGACGCGATGGCGCACATTGCGGCGCACAGTTCGGGGCACACGGAATCCATCATTGCCGAAGACCAAGCGACGGCGGATACGTTTCTCAACACGGTCGACAGCGCCATCGTCATGCACAATGCGTCGACCCAATTCGCCGACGGTGGTGAGTTCGGCATGGGCGCGGAAATCGGCATCTCGACGGACAAGATGCATGCCCGCGGCCCGGTCGGTGTGGAACAGTTGACCAGCTTTAAATACCAAGTCATCGGCACCGGCCAGACGAGACCCTCATGAGCAGGTCGTTTTGATATGGCGAATGCGGCGCGCAAAGTGGGCCTGTTGGGCGGATCGTTCAATCCCGCCCACGAGGGGCATTTGCACATATCCCAATTTGCCTTGGACCGCCTGGGCTTGGATGAATTGTGGTGGTTGGTATCGCCGCAAAATCCGCTGAAGTCCGAACGCGACATGGCCTCGTTTGAGACCCGCATGAAGACCGCGAAAATGGTGACGAAGGCAGAGCCGCGGATTCGCGTTTCCGACTTCGAATCGACAAAACAAACCCGCTTCACGGTGGATACCTTGGCCGCATTGCAGGCCGATTTTCCCGACATAGCGTTCGTTTGGATTATGGGCGCGGATAATTTGCGCCAAATGGACAAGTGGAGAGGCTGGCGGGAGATATTCCACTCGGTTCCCATTGCGATTTTTCCTCGTGCTCCTTATTCTTTAAGGGCATTGAGGAGTAGGGCGGCGCGGCGTTTTGAACACGCGCGCATTCCCACAACTCGGGCATTTAGGCTTGCGCGCATGACGCCGCCAGCGTGGGTGTTGTTAAAGGCTCCACGCCACGGCCAATCCGCAACCCGGATTCGCAGTCTCGGGGAATCGATCTAAAACGCCGTTAGGCGGATATTAAGGGAAATTTGAGAGACTATGATTGAAACAACTTGGAGGAAACAAACCATTCCTCATACCGTACAAACGCCGCCGACAAGCCCAGATTTGCTTGATCTCGTGGAACGCACACTCGATGGTGACAAAGCCCACAACGTGGTTGTCATCGATCTCAAGGGAAAAACAGAAATCGCGGATTATCTCGTGGTTGCGTCTGGCACGTCACAGCGCCATGTCGGAGCCATGGCCAATCATCTGCGTGAAGAAATGAAAAAGGTTGGGGTCATTCCAGTCCCCGTTGAAGGCGTACCCCAGTGTGATTGGGTGTTGGTCGATGGCGGTGACGTGGTGGTGCATCTGTTCCGTCCCGAAGTGCGCGAATTCTACAACATTGAAAAGATGTGGGGTGCCGTCAGTTCAACGCCTCAAGACGGTGTTGTCGTCGACACTGAGGTTCGCCCGTAGGTTCGGAGGTTTGCATGCGCACCCATCTCACTGCGGTGGGCCGCATCAAGCCTGGGCCTGAACGTGATCTGTATGCGCATTATGTTGCGCGCCTCAACCCCGCACCGGTGGTGCGCGAAGTCGAGGAAAAGCGCAATCTTCCCGCAGCGCAGTTGAAGGTGCGCGAGGGTGAGTTGCTGTTGGCGGCCATTCCCGAAGGGGCCCACGTGGTGGCCTTGGACGAAAAAGGTCGCAAACTGGGCAGCGTTGCTTTTGCCGAACAGCTGGGGCAGTGGCGTGATTTGGGTGTTCGTGACGTGGCGTTTGTGATTGGTGGTGCGGATGGCTTGGACAAAGCGGTGCTGGACCGTGCCGACTTGAGTTTGTCGTTAAGTGATTTGACGTGGCCCCATATGTTGGTGCGGGGCATGTTGGCGGAACAATTGTATCGCGCCTACGCTATTTTAAGTGGTCATCCGTATCATCGTGTGTAAACGAGGTGAGGGAAACGGCCAAAAGGCAAAACGGAATTTTTGAGGGTACCGCGTTAAAATTTGGGAGCCCCCCATGAAAACGTGGCGCAAGAGGCTTATATAGAGATCATGAAGACGACTTCTCAACGCAGCGTGCAAAAACCCGTTGTTCTGTGCATCCTTGATGGATGGGGCGAACGCAAGGAAACCTTGAACAACGCCATCCAAATCGGCAATACACCCAATTGGGACCGTTTGGTGAAGACCTGCCCGAAATCGCAGTTGAGTGCGTCGGGTCTGGACGTCGGTTTGCCCGATGGCCAGATGGGCAATTCTGAAGTCGGGCACATGACCTTGGGCTCGGGCCGTGTGGTGTTGCAAGACCTGCCCCGCATCGACACCGCCATTCACGACGGTTCCCTGGATGCAAATCCGGCCTTGCTGCGCCTGATTGAAAAGCTTAAAGCGTCCGGGGGCACCTGTCATTTGTTGGGCTTGTTGTCGCCGGGGGGCGTGCACAGCCACCAGTGGCACATGCGCACCCTGGCGGGGATCATCTGTTCTCACGGGGTTCCGGTTCAGGTTCATGCGTTCTTGGACGGTCGCGATAGCCCGCCCAAAAGCGCCGCCAACATGGTGTCGCGTTTTGAAGTCGATATCCGCCACATGAATTGCATTTCCATTGCCACGGTGAGCGGTCGGTATTGGGCGATGGATCGCGACAACCGCTGGGACCGGGTGGAAAAGGCTTATCGCTGCCTCACAGAGGGCCAAGGTGAAAAAGCGCATAGTGCTCTGGAAGCCATCAACGCGGCCTACGAAAACGATATCACCGATGAATTTATCGAACCCACCGCCATCGGCGACTTTGATGGTATGCAAAGTGGTGACGGCATTTTGATGGCGAACTTCCGCGCCGATCGCGCGCGGGAAATTCTGGCGGCTTTGCTGGATCCAAAGTTTGATGGCTTTCCGCGCCCGCGCTCCATCGCTTTTGCCGCCCAGGCGGGCATGACGGAATATTCCGACAGCCACAATGCGTATATGGACGCTTTGTTCCCCTCAATTGACTTGAGCGATATTTTGGGTGAAGTCCTTTCCAAAGCGGGCAAGACCCAGTTGCACACGGCGGAGACGGAAAAATACGCCCACGTCACGTTCTTTTTCAACGGCGGGCAAGAAGAGCCCTTTCCTGGCGAAACCCGTCTTTTGATCCAGTCCCCCAATGTGCCGACCTATGACTTAAAGCCCGAAATGTCGGCACCGGAACTCACCGATAAGCTGGTCGCGGCCATTGAATCGGGGGCTTATGACTTTATCGTCGTAAACTATGCCAATGGCGACATGGTTGGTCATACCGGCGTTATGGAGGCAGCGGTGCAAGCGGTGGAAGCGGTCGATGTTTGTGTGGGACGCTTGGAAGCTGCCGTTAAGGCCGTTGGCGGCGTGATGCTGGTAACAGCAGATCACGGCAATTGCGAAAAAATGTGCGACGGCACCAACCCCCACACGGCGCACACCTTGTTCCCGGTTCCTGCCGTTTTGGTCAATGCTCCGGCGTGGGTCTTGAATTTGCGCGATGGCGGATTGTCCGATGTTGCGCCCACCGTGTTGCAGTTGTTGGGCCTGGATGTGCCCGCCTCAATGACCGGCAGTACGTTGCTTTTAGCTCGGGATAGGGCCGTTGCCGAATAGGGCGCACGACCAAAATACGCAGAACCGTGTGGTGAAAATGGTCTTCACCGGGACGGTTTTGGCGGCGGTTTCGGCGTTGATTGGGCTGAGCGTTGTCTCAAGCGTTCAGGCCGCCGGTCAAGACGTCAATGCGGCTGGCTCAAAACTGCAAAATGTTGAGCAGAAAATCAAAGCCAAGCAAGCCGAAAGCGATCGTGAAAAAGCGCGTGCAGAAAAGCTCAAAACAGAGCTCGCGGATATTTCCCAAATGTTGATTGCGGCGGCAAAACGCGTTCAAGATCAAGAATCTTCAGTTGCCGGGTTGGAAATGGAATTGAGCCGCTTGGAACGGGTGGAACGGCAAAAAGAAACCCAGCTGCGCGACCGCCAACGCCAGTTTTCCGGCGTGATGATGGCGCTCAGCCGCATCGCGCGGTTTCCCACCGAAGCGCTGATCGCCCAACCTATTCCCCCGGAAGAAACGGTGCGCAGTGCGATTTTGTTGCGTGCTGCCGTGCCCGCCATCGAAATGCGGGCAACGGTGTTGAAGGGCGAACTGGATGATTTGGCTCAGGCCCGCTTGAAAGTGGATGACCAGCGCCAAGCGGTGCAAGGGGCTGCGGAAGTTCTGCGCGAAGAAGAACAACGCATTGAGGCGATCCGCAAGCAAAAAGCCGCGTTGCGCGCCGAGGCGATTTCAAAAGGCCGGGCGGCGCAGTCTCAGGCGCGAGATTTAGCCAAGCAGGCCAAAAATTTACGCGACCTGGTGGGCAAACTCACCAAAGCGCGCGCCGAAGCGGCGCGGAAAGCACAGGAATTGGCAGAAGAAGAAGCCCGTAAAAAGTCTCGCTCTACCTTGCATTTGGCTCCCAAATCGGATCAGTCCGCACCCGAAATCGATGTCTCAGTGCAAGATGTATCGGCGTTGGGGGGGATCGGGAAAATCTCCAAGGCGCGCGGAAAACTGCCGTTTCCCGCCGTTGGACGGATGGTGGGCCTCTATGGTCAAGAACTTGACGGCGGTTTGACCAGCAAGGGCGTATCCATCGAAACCCGCAGCCAGGCCCGTGTCATTACCCCGTTTGACGGAAACGTGGTTTTTGCCGGACCGTTTCGCGGTTATGGGCAGCTCTTGATCATCGATCATGGCGAGGGATATCATAGCTTGCTTGCCGGTCTCGGGCGCATCGATGCGGCCATCGGACAACCCGTTTTGGCAGGTGAACCCGTCGCCATTATGGGAGATGATGGAAAACAGTCCGTACTTTATGTAGAGTTCCGTCGCGATAACGAACCGATCAACCCGCTGCCGTGGCTTGTACAACGTAAAACTGATCCACAAGGATAATCTGAAAGATGATAAACGCAATGACCACTCGCTTTAATTTCGCCACCGCTTTGGTTGGTGCGTTTCTTGTGATCACCCCCTTGGGTTCGGTGAGTGCGGCTGAAACGGATAGCAAAAAGCCTGACGAGACATACAAGTTGCTGCAATTGTTCGGCGATGTATTCGAACGGGTGCGCGGCGATTATGTGGAAAAGCCATCTGACAAAGCCCTGATTGAGGCCGCCATCAACGGCATGCTGAGCTCACTTGATCCTCATTCCAGCTATTTGACTGCCGACAGCTTCGAAGACATGCAGGTGCAGACCAAAGGCGAGTTTGGGGGCTTGGGGATCGAAGTGACCTTAGACAGCGGTGTGGTCAAGGTGGTGTCGCCGATCGATGATACCCCTGCGTTTCGTGCCGGATTACAGCCCGGTGATTTTATCACCCACTTGGACGGTGAACCGGTTTTGGGTCTGACCTTGAGCCAAGCCGTCGACAAGATGCGTGGACCGGTGGGCGCGGACATCACCATCAAAGTGCTGCGTGAAGGTCAAGATCCGTTTGACGTGACGCTGACCCGTGCGGTGGTGAAAATTCAGGCTGTGCGCTCTCACCTGGAGGGCGACATCGCCTACGTGCGCATCACCAGCTTTAACGAACAAGCGGCCAGCGGTCTGACCAAGGCGATGAAAAGTTTGCGCGCCGATTTACAAAAAGAAAATAAGGATAAAACCTTAAAAGGTATGGTTTTGGATTTGCGCGCCAATCCGGGCGGCCTTTTGGATCAAGCGATATCCGTGTCGGATGCCTTTCTTGAACAAGGTGAAATCGTCTCGATCCGGTCCGAACAACATCCTGAAGACGGCCAGCGCTATAACGCCCGCCCAGGTGACTTGACGGAAGGTATGCCCGTTGTTGTGTTGATCAATGGCGGATCGGCATCGGCGTCTGAAATTGTCGCTGGCGCCCTGCAAGACCATGGTCGTGCCATCCTTATGGGCACAAAATCGTTTGGTAAGGGTTCGGTGCAGACCATTTCACCGCTGGGTGAGTACGGTGCCATGCGCATGACCACGGCGCGCTATTACACGCCGTCCGGGCGCTCCATCCAATCGGTCGGCATTACGCCGGACATCATTGTGCCGCAGTCCAAAATTGAAAGCTTGGAGCCGGAAAGCCAGCCCCGGGAACGCGATTTGCGTGGCGCTTTGGATAAAGAAAACGGCCAGAAAGCAGATCCGAAATCGACCTCTAAAGTTGATCCGAAGGCGGATAAAAAGGACGTCAAAAAGGACGAAACAAAGGACGAAACAAAGGACGCTAAAAAAGCTGATGCGGTTGACTATCAGTTGAACCGCGCCTTGGATTTGATTCGTGGCATTAACCTTTACAAGGACATGTCCCCAGCCCCGAAGGGCTGAGGGGGGGGATGCAGCATCTGGGGGCTAGGGCTTCGTGAAACTCCCGTTCGTCAACAAGCTATCGGCACTGACAGGCGTTTTTGCACGTCTGAACCCGGCTGGCTTAATTGCGAAGATTAAAGCGCGTAAAAAAGGCGGTTCGCCTGAAGACGATGAAGATGATGCTTTGCCGACAGGCGATGATTTGTTCGCCGACTTGGGCGACTTGAAACAGCTTGATGCTGAGGCCAAGGCCAATCGTGAAGGCAGCAGCGATCACGACTTTGCAGATTTCGACAACAAAGAACTCAGTGAATTCAAAGAAGACGCTCTTGAAGACGAAACGTCTGGTTATGGCTCGGGCGATGACGATAACGAAGACGCAGTCCAAACCTTTGATGCGGATGATGAGCTGGAAAATGCATCCGCCTCTTCGGCCAGTACGGATGATATCGATCTAGCCGACCTTAAAGTGGGTGGCGGATTTGACGACGACGATGATGATGAGGAAGACGAAGCGGCACAAAAGGCCAAGCTGAAAAAACTTCTCCTCATGGCTGGCGGCGGGGTTGCCTTGGCGATGGTGCTGGGCGCTGGATCGTGGTTGTTGTTGGGCAGCGATGCGGTCGATGCCCCCGGTGAACACGTCGCGGCATCCGCAAACCCGCAAGCGGATGCGGCGGCTGGCGAGATGGTGATCAATCTTGATGAAGTCCCCGCCTATGTGGATCATACGGTGAAACCGCTCCCTCAAGCCCCCTCCGGTTCTGCGGCCACGGCTTCTTCTGCTGTGCCGGACCATGCTGCCCCTGCACCGGGGCATGAGACCGTTGCAGAGACGCCTGTGGCGCACGATGCCGTTCCCGTTTCTCACGGTGGGTTGCCAGAAGGACAATCGGAGTTGGCGCAATTGGGGCTCGACATTCAAGTTGAGCCGGGGGTGGGCATTGTTATACCGTCGGCGACCAAAACCTCTTTCGCTGCGCTCAAACCGTGGCCTGCTTCAGAGCCGTTGGTCGATGCCCCGGTGACGGCCTTGGTGGAGCAGGGTGAACACGGTCTACTGCCCAAAATCAGCCCCGAAGGCCAAACGCCGTTTGAGGCTTATGCGCGTCCCGCACCAACGCAAAAAAGTGGTGATCCGAAAATTGCCCTGATCGTAACCGGCTTGGGCATGTCGCGTGCGGCGACCGAAGCGGCGATTGCGGGTATGCCCGCTGATGTAGCGATGTCGATGAATGTTTACGCCCGCGGTCTGGACTTCTGGATGAGGACCGCGCGCGGGGCGGGGCATGAAGTGTTGTTGGAGATGCCTGGTGAATCCATTGATTTCCCGTTTTCCGATCCGGGGCCCAACGCCCTGAAGGCGCTTGTCCCGCCGGATGAAAATATCAAGCAATTGGAATGGATGTTGAGCCAAACCACAGGATATTTTGGCGTGTTAAGTGTGTTCGGCAGTAAATTTCTAACCGTGGAAGAGCAGGTTAAGGCGATTGCTGAGGCTCTCAAAAAACGCGGTTTGATGTATGTGGATGGTGGTGAAGAGGATTCACTCGGCAGTCGGGTCGCCTATCAGGTTGGGGCAAAGTGGGCGAGCGTGGATATGACCCTCGATACAGTGCCGGGACGCGCGGCCTTCGACCTTCAATTGCAGGAATTTGAAGATCTGGCCAAAAAACGCGCCATCGCGGTTGCCCGCGTTTCCGCCAATCCCATGGTTTTGGAGAAGCTCTCTGCCTGGCTTAAGACCTTAGGGAAAAAAGGTTTGGTGTTGGTGCCGGTATCCTCACTAGCCAACAAGCAACTCATCAGATAGAACCCCTTCATGAGCAAAGAAAATGGCATGAGCAAAAAAAATGACCTTCCTTACCGTTTGGGCGTGGGGGCCGTGGTGTTGAACCGCGCTGGCTTGGTCTTTGTCGCCCAACGCATCGATACGCCTGGTGATGCATGGCAAATGCCTCAAGGCGGCATTGATGCAGATGAGGACCCCCGTGAGGCGGTGTTGCGCGAACTGGGCGAAGAAATCGGAACCCAAAATGTTGAGATCCTGGACGAAACCCCCGACTGGTTGGTGTATGACTTGCCCAAGGACGTGCGCAAAAAGGTCTGGAAGGGCAAGTACCGTGGACAAAAACAAAAATGGTTTGCCGTGCGTTATCTGGGCGAAGACGCAGATATCGATTTAAACGCCCATAAGCATCCCGAATTTTCGGCATGGAAATGGGCGGATATGCAGCACCTGCCGCAGTTGATTGTGCCGTTTAAGCGCGACCTGTATCAAGATATCGTTGCTTGCTTTTCCCATCTTGCGGGCCGCTAATCCGTCCCGCCCCACATTCCATAGGGTTTTGGTTTCATGAGTTATCTTCAAGTCGCGATTGGGTTTGTGTTGTTGCTGGGTGGCGCCGAATTCTTGGTTCGTGGCGCGGTTCACGTGGCGATGAAGCTGGGTCTGTCCACGTTGTTGATTGGCATGACGGTGGTGGCGTTTGGCACGTCGGCCCCTGAATTTGTGGTCAGTCTGAACGCCGCTTTGGACAATGCGCCGGGCATCGCGCTGGGCAATGTGATCGGTTCCAACATCGCTAACATCTTCCTGATCTTGGGCGCCACGGCGCTGTTGGCGCCGGTGGTTGTGGATACCCGCGCCGTGATCCGCGATGGTTTGATGCTGACAGGTGCGACGGTGTTGTTCACCTGGTTGTGCCTGTCTGGCACCATCCAACAGTGGGCGGGTGGTTTCATGGTCTTGGTGCTGGTGGGCTATTTTTTGCGCTCATACCTGAAAGAACGCGCCGACGGCGCGGCCAGTGCACATTTGCATGAGCGCGAGGCCGAAGAGTTTCAAGATGTCCAGATGTCGACGCCGGTGGCTTGGATAAGTCTGATTGGCGGACTGATTGCGTTGAGCGTCGGTGCGGATCAGCTGGTCACGGGGGCAAGTGTGATTGCGCGGGGGTTTGGCGTTTCGGAAGAAGTGATCGGGTTGACCTTGATCGCCTTTGGCACGTCGTTGCCGGAATTGGCGGCTTCGGTGGTGGCGGGGCGTCGGGGGCACACCGATGTGGCCATTGGCAATGTGATTGGTTCCAATCTTTTCAACATCTTGGCCGTTGTCGGCGGGGTGTCAGTGATCGTCCCACTTTCCGTACCGGAACAACTGGTGCGCTTTGATTTGTGGGTGATGATGGCCGCCACGCTCATTGTTTTGGCTTATTTGGCCCTAGGTGCGCGTTTGGGGCGACGTGAAGGTCTGTTCTTTATGGTCGCTTACGGTCTTTATATCGGCGCGCAAGCATTTGGCGTTGAACGGGTTTTGGCTCTGATCGGCTAGGCGTCCAGCCGGTATGGCGGGACGGGTCGGGATGGGCAAAGCGCACTTGCATCGAACGCGGACTTCGCTCATTCTCCGTCCATGGAAACTCACGGACACCCAAACGTTCTCATCACCGGCGCGGCACAGCGCATAGGCCGCACCATCGCACTTGATTTGGCGGCACACGGTTACGGCGTCGCTGTGCATTATTTACACTCCCAAGACAAAGCTGAGCAGCTGGTGGCCTCCATTCGAGATGCAGGTGGCCGCGCTATAGCCCTTAAAGCCGATTTGGCCCATGAAGATGAGGTGAAATCCCTGATCCCCACCGCATCAAGTGCCTTGGGGCCGTTAACGGTTTTGGTGAACAACGCATCGTTATTTGAAAACGACACGGCCAAGAGCTGTACCCTTGAAAGCTGGGACAGGCACATGAACGTGAACTTGCGGGCCCCATTTGTGCTGTCGCAAATGTTTGCCGAACAGGTGCCTACTGATAGGGCGGATCCTGTGAGCGCCTCAATCATTAATCTTTTGGACCAGCGGGTGTGGAACCTGACGCCCTTTTTTATGTCCTATACGGTGTCCAAATCGGCGCTGTGGACCGTGACCCAGACCTTGGCTATGGCGCTGGCGCCCAAGGTGCGGGTGAACGGCATTGGTCCGGGGCCAACCATTTGCAACGCGCGCCAAAGCGAAGACGATTTTGTCCGCCAATGGTCCGAAATTCCGTTGGCACGGCGCGTGATGCCCGACGAAATTGCCGAGGCGGTGCGCTTTATCATCAACGCGCCGTCCATGACCGGGCAGATGATTGCCTTGGATGGCGGCCAGCATCTGGGCTGGGCCCAGGCCTCTAACCTCTGTCCGCCCAATGAATAACGCACAACAACTGACCTTCAGCCCCCTCTGAAAAAGGCCTCGCCATGAGCAACGTTCCTTTCCGTCTTGTCCCATCCCCCACCGTTGCCGATGCGCGCAATGGCATTCGCCATGTGTTTGTCCGCGATTTGGTGTTGATGAGCTTTATCGGTGTTCACGATTTTGAACACGGCGTTCAACAGCGTATTCGCCTGAACCTGGATTTGGCAGTGTTCGAAGGCGATATTTCGGCTGTTGCCGATGATATTCAAAATGTCGTCTGTTATGAAAAAATAACCACCGACGTGCGCGCCGTTTGTGACAACGGGCATACCAAGCTGGTGGAAACCTTGGCCGAAGAAATCGCGGTGGTGTGTTTGAAGAGTACACAAGTGCGCTCGGTGCGTGTGCGGGTGGAAAAACTCGATGTGTTTGAAGACGCCGCAAGTGTCGGCGTTGAAATCGAACGCTTTAATCCTGAAGTATAAGTTCACATTTTATTTACCATGTTTTCAAATGGTTCTGAGTAGTCCCCTGTTCGACTTGCGAGCATGGTTTTACACAGCCCCGTGGGTTCTTCGTTGAAACTTGCTTGTAACTTGTCTGTAAGCGGATTGTATAATGCGCAATCCAGAAAATACAAAAAATACAATAAAATCAATAACTTAAGATTTTGCTTATTTATTGGGCAATGTGAAGGACTCTAGGGAGTCCCTGAATGCGATGGCCCTTGGTGCGCATTATGCACAAACTTATCCACAGCATTGGTGGATAGTTCTTCCGTCAACAGCGTTGAATATTTTTATGGGAGAGTGCAACCGATTGAAAGTATGAGAAACCTTTACGCTGAGGCTCTGATGAGCGTATTTTGAGTGATGCACATCACTGAAACACCACCTGAAATGGACCTGGAAAAAGAACCTTCACCCGACCCAAACGTGCCTTTGGTCGGGGTCGAGGTGATTGAACGCTATCTCAAAACCCTGCCCGCAAAACCGGGGGTTTACCGGATGGTGGGTGACGGCGGTAAGGTTTTGTATGTGGGCAAGGCCAAAAACCTGAAAAAGCGGGTGGCGAGCTACACCAAGCCGGACCGCCAGTCGATCCGCATCCGGCGCATGGTGGCGCAAACCCAGGCGATGGAATTTGTCACCACCCACACCGAAGCGGAAGCTCTGCTTTTGGAAGCGAACCTGATTAAAAAGCTGGCACCGCGCTACAATATTCTTTTGCGCGACGATAAAAGTTTTCCTGAAATTCTGGTGACCTCCACCCATGACTACCCCCGAGTGCTGAAGCACCGGGGCGCGCATAAAGAAAAAGGCGACTACTTTGGCCCGTTCGCCAGTGTGTGGGCGGTGAACGAGACCTTGACGATTTTGCAGCGTGCCTTTTTGTTGCGCACGTGCTCTGATTCCGTGTTTGCCAACCGCACCCGGCCATGCTTGCTGTATCAAATCAAACGCTGCTCGGGCCCGTGTGTAGACGGCAATATTGCCGGGAGCGAATATGCTCAATTGGTGGACGAAGCGCGTCAGTTTTTGCAAGGCAAAAGCCAAGATATCCAAAAGCGCTTGGCGGTTCAGATGCAAACCGCCAGTGAAGACTTGGACTATGAAAGCGCCGCGCAATTTCGCGACCGCATCCGCGCGCTCACGCGCATTCAGCAACACCAAGACATCAATCCGGGCACGGTCGTTGATGCCGACGTGGTGGCGCTCAGCCAGAAAAACGGCCTCAATTGCGTTCAGGTGTTCTTTTTTCGGGGCGGACGCAATTTTGGCAATCGCGCGTATTTTCCGGCCCAAGCCAAGGGCGAAGAGACTTCGGATGTGCTGGAAGCTTTTTTGGGTCAGTTCTACGCCGCCCATCTGCCGCCCCGCGAAGTCTTGCTGAGCCAGTCCATTCCCAACGCAACGTTGGTTGCCGATGCCTTGGCGGTGCGGGCCGAACGTAAAGTGAAGCTGTCCCACCCCAGCCGCGGCGATCGTGCGGCTTTGGTGGCGCACGCGTTGGACAATGCCCGCGAAGCGTTGGCCCGGCGCGCCGCCGAATACGCCAGCCAGGAACATTTGATGGAAGAAATGGCGACATTGTTTGGTTTGGATGCCCCGCCCAACCGGATCGAAGTTTATGACAACTCCCACGTCTCGGGCACCCATGCGGTGGGTGCGATGATCGTCGCGGGACCGGAAGGCTTTCGCAAAAACGCGTATCGAAAATTCAACATTCGGGGGGCGTCTAACGTGCCAGCGGATGAACGATTGGGCGAGCAAAATGAGGATGAAGGCGGATATTCCCCCGGCGACGACTACGCCATGATGCGTGAAGTGCTCACCCGGCGCTTCAAGCGCGCCCTGAAAGACGTCGAAGACCAAGGCGGAACACGCGGTGCGGAGTGGCCCGACTTGCTGTTGATTGACGGCGGGAAGGGGCAATTGGGTGTGGTGCTGGAGGTTCTGAAAGAGTTAGGGATAGAAGGGGTGACGGTCGCCGGCATCGCCAAGGGGCCGGATCGCAACGCCGGGCGGGAACGGATATTTTTGCCCGGCCAAGCGCCCAAGCAGCTGCAAGAGCGCGATCAGGTGCTGTATTTCATCCAACGCCTGCGTGATGAAGCGCATCGCTTTGCTATTGGTACCCATCGGGGGCGCCGCCTCAAAGCGCAGCAGCATTCCAAACTGGACGATATTCCATCCATCGGGGCGAAGCGCAAGAAGGCCCTGCTGCATCACTTCGGATCGGCCAAGTCCGTCGAAGAGGCGGGACTGGTGGATTTGGAGGCTGTGGACGGAATTTCCAAAGCCACCGCAAAACAAATTTATGACTGGTTTCATCCCGACACGTAGAGGGCTAGAATGCACAAGTCTCGAATCCAAATTGGTCCCCATTTTTAGATCTCTAAGCGTAGAATTATGGTTTTAAACATCCCCAACGTCCTGACGGTTTCCCGCATTCTGGCCATTCCCGTGGTGCTCGCCTTCATCGCATGGGGTGGGCCTTTGGGCAATTGGCTGGCTTTTTCGGCGTATACGTATGCCTGCATCACTGATTTTTTTGACGGCTATCTGGCGCGCGCATGGCATCAGCAGTCGGCATTTGGTCGGTTTTTAGACCCTATCGCCGATAAGCTTTTGGTGGCGGGCGTTCTGTTCATGCTGGTGGGGGTCGAAAGCGTGAGTGGCGTACACATTTTACCGGCTGCCATTATTCTTTGCCGGGAAATTTTGGTGTCAGGGTTGCGGGAATTTCTGGCTGAAGCTCGCGTCGGCTTGCCGGTGAGCTTGTTGGCAAAATGGAAGACTACCATTCAGATGCTGGCGCTGGGATTTCTCATCGTGGGCAACGTTGGCCCTGACTTTGGCTTCGCGACCACCTGGGAAATTGGCGTTTATGGCTTGTGGATTGCGGCCCTTATCACCATCATCACAGGGTATGATTATTTGCGTGCGGGGCTGCGCCACATCGCAGAGGCGGACGCGGCTGCCGAAAAAAATCCTGAGGGTAATTAACATGACGGGCTTGCAAGACGACTGTTTCAAAATCGGCGATGACCTGTTGGCCTTTGAAGAAGGTCTGAGAATCTTAAAAGAGCGCACCCATGTTGTGGTGGGAACGGAATTGGTCGCCCTTGGCAACGCATTGGGCCGCGTTTTGGCCCAAGACATCAGCGCGCCGCGCGATGTTCCGCCACATGACAATTCGGCCGTTGACGGCTATGGCGTACGGTTTTCTGACCTGAGCAGCACCGGGCAAACCCGACTTCCCGTCACCGCGCGCATCGCTGCGGGCCATCCTTTGGACCGCGCCAGTGAAGCCGGCGAAGCCGTGCAGATTTTCACCGGCGCCCCCGTTCCTGCCGGAATGGACACGGTGTTCATGCAAGAAGATGTGGCGTTGGATGGCGATCATGTGATCTTGCCCCAGGGCATCAAGTGTGGTGCCAATCGGCGCAAGCAAGGCGAAGACGTGAGATCTGGCGATGTCGTGTTGAAGACTGGACAACTGCTCCGTGCCCAGGAAATCGGCTTGGCCGCGTCGCTGGGTTTGGGCAAGTTAAAAGTATACTCGCGCTTGCGTTGCGCCGTTTTTTCCACCGGCGATGAAGTTTTTGACCCAACCTTTGATGAAGCCAAAGAGGGGGCGATCTATGACGCCAATCGCTACACCATCGGGGCCATGCTCAAGGGGCTGGGGTGCGAAGTCACAGATTTGGGTATTTTACCCGACCGGGTCGCGGACATTCGCTCGGCCCTGCACGATGCTTATCCGGGGCACGATTTGATCATCACGTCGGGCGGCGTCAGCCTGGGCGAAGAAGATCACATCACCCATGTGGTGCAAAGTTTGGGCTCGATCGATTTTTGGCGCTTGGCGATCAAACCCGGTCGTCCTATGGCTTTTGGTAAAATCGTCGACACGGCGTTTGTCGGCCTACCCGGAAATCCCGTTGCGGCGATGGTGACGTTCATGCGCATTGCCCGCCCGTTGATCATGAGGTTGTCGGGACGTTTGGAAGTAGACCCGCACATTTACCGCATTCCGGCCGCGTTCTCGATGAGCAAAAAAGCTGGACGTCGCGAATGGCTGCGGGCCAATTTGCAGCGGGATGAAAACGGTCATGTCTTTGTTCACAAACACCCGTCTCAAGGTTCTGGGGTTTTGACCTCCATGGTCGCCAGTGATGGTTTGGTAGAATTGGTTGAAGACTTAACCCAAGTCAACGAAGGCGACTTGGTCGACTTTTTGCCGTTTGTGGAGGTTGCGTCGTGAAGGTTTTGTATTTTGCGTGGTTGAAGGAAAAGACCGGACTCAGTTCTGAAGACGTGGACCTTCCGAACGGTGTCACCGATGTGTCGGGGTTTGTTGCCTGGTTGCAAGGGCGAGGCGATGGTTACGCCGATGCCTTTGGTGACGCGTCCATTGTGCGCGTCGCCGTGAACCAAGAACACGTCGAAATGTCGCACCCCTTAAGCAACGGTGACGAGGTTGCTTTTTTCCCGCCAGTAACGGGCGGATAGGGGGGCATCCATGATCCGCGTGCAAGAAGATGACTTTGATCCGGGCTTGGAGCTTGAACGTCTGAGTGCGGGCAATCATGGCATCGGCGGGGTTTGCTCGTTCATTGGATTGGTGCGCGATATTGCCGATGATGAACAGGTTTCCGCGATGACTTTGGAACATTACCCGGGCATGACGCAAAAGCAGCTTGAAGCCATCGAAAAAGAAGCCCACGCCCGTTGGCCGCTGGACGCCACCTTGATCATTCACCGTTATGGTCGGTTAGAAGCCGGCGCGCGGATCGTCTTTGTCGCCACCGCCAGCGCCCACAGAGACGCAGCGTTTGAAGCCTGTCACTTCTTGATGGATTGGCTGAAAACAAAAGCACCCTTTTGGAAAAAAGAAACCACCGAGGCCGGCGATCAATGGGTCGAAGCGAAAGACAGTGACGAGCAGGCCACCCGGCGTTGGAACAAGACCTAAAGTCTTCGGGGGAGAAAACACATTCTGTTCGACGCCATTTTTTTTGATTTTGACGGCGTACTTGTTGAAAGTGCGGACATCAAAACCGATGCCTTTCGCGTTTTGTATGGCCAATTTGGTCAAGACGTGGTGGCAAGATGCGTCGCCCATCATAGCTATCATGCGGGCATCTCGCGGGTCCGGAAAATTCAGCATTACCACAGCACATTTTTGCACCAATCTTTGAGCCCTAAGGAGCTTGATGCCTGGGTCGGTCGCTATTCGGACCTGGTCGAAGCCCAGGTTGTGGCGGCTCCCGCAGTTCTGGGCGTTGAGGCCTTTTTGCACTCGGCCAGCGCTCAGTTGCCGTTGTTCGTGATTTCCGGTACCCCCCAAGAAGAATTGAAGCGTATCGTCACAGCGCGTGGATGGGATGGTTTCTTTTCAGAGGTTCACGGCTCTCCGCGTCTGAAGACGGACATCATTGATGACATTGCCGGGCGGACAAACTTGGACTTAAGCCGGGTGCTGTTTGTGGGCGATGCGATGACGGACTTCGACGCCGCTAAAGAGAGAGGCGTTGCCTTTTTGGGCAGGGTCGCTCCTCATCACGACAATCCTTTTTCACCGGGTACGGAAATCGTTGAAGACCTGACGGGCCTTTTTCAGCGGGTAGGGATGTAAACACAAAGCGAGCAGCTTTTGCGCTGCCCGTTTTTTTGCTCACAGGATTTTTCCTGTGCGCAATGCGTTTTATAGATATGGGTGTCATCTAAACCGTTTCCCATCACTTCATCGTGAATACTTGCCAAAGCCTTGAAAGGCGTAAACAATATGTGTTCACGAGAGCTAAGCACTGGAGACACACATGATCCGTAAGCGCGCAGACCGAGGTGTTGATGAGGCCGTCCCAAAGCCCGTCAAAGCCTATACGGACTTAAATTTCCTCAACAGCCGCGCCGGGCGACCGATGCGGATTTTGGCGGAGTTTTTAGAGCCCGAAGACCGCTTTGAGCGCCACAACGTGTCCGACACCATTGTGTTTTTTGGTTCGGCGCGTATCCGTTCTCGCGAGGTGGCCGAGGAGGCTTTGGACTCGGCGAAGAAGCACGGGGGTGATGTTGAACGGGCCGAACAGACGTTGCAGATGTCGCGTTATTATGAAGAGGCCCGTGAACTCTCAAGGCGCTTAACGGAGTGGTCCAAGGGCCTGACGGGACGCTCAAAACGTTTTGTGATGTGCACGGGTGGCGGCCCCGGCATTATGGAAGCTGCCAACAGAGGCGCTGCCGACGCCAAAGGTCACAACATCGGCCTGAACATTTCCCTGCCGTTTGAACAGCATGAAAACCCATATATTTCGCACGAACTGTCGTTCGATTTTCATTACTTTTTTATGCGCAAGTTCTGGTTTTCGTATCTGGCAAAGGCGATGATCGTGTTTCCCGGCGGTTACGGGACCTTGGATGAGTTTTTTGAACTGATGACGTTGGTGTCGACGCGCAAAATGGGCAAGGCCATGCCCGTGATTCTGTATGGCAGTGACTACTGGAAAGAGATTTTGAACCTAGACGCCATGGTCAAGTTCGGCACCATTTCGCCAAGCGATCTGGAGCTGTTTCATTGCTCGGACAGCGTCGACGACGCGTACGATTATCTCACCAAGATGCTCAGCGAACATCATTTGGATAAGCCTGGCGGGGGGATGTGAAAAGGCTCGAGTCATAAAAAAAGGCCGGGATTTCCCGGCCTTTTTACGTAGAAGCGTGTCTTGTGAATTAAGACACCAGCACTTTGCCGACGGCTTTGTCGTAATCGGCCATCAAAGTTTTGGTGAGGTCGCCGACCGTATAGGTGTGCTCATCGATTTTGCCGACAGGTGTCACTTCGGCGGCCGTCCCGGTCAAGAAGATCTGGGTGGCGTTGGCCAGTTCGTCGGGCATGATCACGCGTTCAACCACTTCGATGTCGCGTGAGCGGGCCAGATCGATAACCGTGCGTCGAGTGATGCCGTCGAGGAAACAATCGGGAATGGGCGTGTGTAATTTGCCGTCGCCCATTTCCATGAAGATGTTCGCGCCGGTGGCTTCGGAAACCTGTCCGCGCCAATCCAACAGCAAAGAATCCGTGTAGCCTGCTTGTTCTGCGTCGTGTTTGGACAGGGTGGCAATCATGTACAACCCGGTCGCCTTGGCATGTACCGGAGCAGATTCAGGCGGCGGGCGGCGCCATTTGGAGGTTTTCAGGCTGATGCCCTTGGCACGCGCTTCGGGGGAAAAATAGCTGGGCCATTCCCACGCCGCCACGGCCAAGTGGATGGTGTTTTTTTGTGCCGCAACACCCATCATTTCGCTGCCCCGCCACGCGATGGGACGCAGGTAGCCGTCAGAGATGGAGTTGGCGGCGCAGGCATCGACGCAGGCTTGGTCAATTTGTTCAACGCTGAAGGGGATTTCAAAGCCCATGATGCGGGCAGAATTGATCAAGCGTTCGGAATGCTCACGCAGCTTAAAAATTTGGCCGCCGTACATGCGCACGCCTTCAAAAACACCGGAACCATAGTGCAGGGCATGGGTCAGCAAATGGACTTTGGCATCGCGCCAGTCCACCATTTCGCCGTCGTACCAGATGCTTCCATCTCGATCATCGTAAGCTGATCCCGCCATTGTCTTCACCCTTCTCGTTTTTAAAGTTCCAAAAATTGAAGAATTTTTGTAATATTATTACAATGAATTGGCTTATCTCATCATTGTTGTTGCGTTTTTTATCAGGATCGGACATATATGTCAATAACACTGTCTTATTTTTGAAGGTGCAATTGCGATGAGCCCTGAAGATGAATTGAGCCCCTATCTCAGTGATGAAGAGCTGCGCCAGGCCTTGGAGCTTTTGTTTTTCGCGTACCGGGACTTCACCGGAGAGCCGGACGCGATTTTGGCCAGCGATGGATTTGGCCGGGCGCATCACCGGGTGATTTATTTTGTGAAGCGCAATCCGTCCATCACCGTGAACCACCTTTTGGGCATCTTAAAAATCACCAAACAAAGCCTGTCGAGGGTGTTGGGGCAGTTGATCAATGAGGGCTACATCAATCAACAAACGGATTCCTCTGACAGGCGGCGGCGGACGTTGACCCTGACGCCCAAGGGGGAAGCCTTGGAAGGGCGGCTCACGGGCTGCCAAAGTGCGCGCATTGGCGGGGCTTACCGGGCGGCGGGGGCGGAGGCCGTCAAGGGTTTTAAGGCGGTGCTGACGCAAATCATCAACGCCGATGACCGGGCCCGGTTCACGGGTGGTGGCCCTCACACCGATTGAAGTGCTAAAGTGCCCATTCGGCTAGGCGTAGGAGCTTTGGGGGATGACAGCAGACCTTCCGCATATCTTGGTGGTGGATGACGATGATCGTCTCCGCGAATTGCTGCGCAAGTATCTCAGCGACAATGGGTTTGTGGTGATCTCCGCCACCGATGCCGCCAATGCACGGGCCAAATTGGCATCTTTGGCGTTCGATTTGATCATCTTGGATTTGATGATGCCGGGGGAAAGCGGTCTCGAATTCGCCGCTGATTATCGCAAGTCCTCAACCACCCCCATTTTGATGCTGACTGCCATGGGCGAGGCCGAAGACCGCATTCGGGGTTTGGAAAACGGTGCCGA
Organism: Magnetovibrio blakemorei; assembly: GCF_001746755.1. Classification (GTDB taxonomy): domain Bacteria; phylum Pseudomonadota; class Alphaproteobacteria; order Rhodospirillales; family Magnetovibrionaceae; genus Magnetovibrio; species Magnetovibrio blakemorei. Next base: position 34,829 of record NZ_MCGG01000025.1, read on the forward strand.
CGATTACCTGACCAAGCCGTTTGAACCTCGTGAATTGTTGCTGCGGGTGAACAATATCTTGAAGCGCGTTGTCCGTCCAACGGCGGCTGACGACGGTCCGCGCTTGGTTCATATGGGCACAGCCAGCTTCGATTTGGATCGTGGCCAGTTGATGGTCGACGGCCAACCGGTTCGCCTCACCACGGTGGAAGTCCAATTGTTGAAAGTCTTGGCCGAACGTCCGGGCGCGCCGTTTTCGCGTGATGATCTGATTGAACGCACCGGTGCGGGTGCCGATGCGGGTGGCGGTGGACGCGCCGTAGATGTTCAAGTGACGCGCTTGCGGCGTAAAATTGAAACCGACCCAAAGCTGCCACGGTATCTTCAAACCGTGCGGGGAAAGGGCTATGTTCTGACGCCCGACTGAGGCCCCTGACATAGGATCACGCCCATGCACTTTTCGACCATGCTGAAACCGTATCTGCCCAAAAGTCTGTTGGGCCGTTCCGTGCTCATCATTGTGACGCCGCTGATTTTGCTGCAGGTGATCAGCGCCACGGTGTTTTTTGAAAACCACTGGGAGAAAGTCGGGCGTCGCCTCGCGCTGGGGGTGGCGGGGGAAATCGCGGTGGCTATAGACGGCATGCGTCGCGCGACCGATTCATCGTCTCGGCTGGCGTTGTTCCAGCAAATGCGAGGCGCGTTGCAGTTGGATCTGCACTATGAGCCGGGTGGCGTCCTCAAAGACACGCGTAAATTGGGGGAAACGATTTTGGTGCGCCAAATGACGGGGGCTATGGACGAAACCGTGAACAAGCCGCACCGCATTGATGCCGAAAGCAGCGATCGCTTTGTCGATATTGACGTGCAGTTGGCTGACGGCGTGTTGAGCGTGACGGTGCCCCGCAAGCGGTTGTTTTCTACCACGACCTATGTGTTTGTGCTGTGGATGGCGGGCACATCCATGCTGTTGTTCGCGGTGGCGATGGTTTTTATGCGCAATCAGGTGCGTCCCATTCGCCGTCTCGCTCAAGCCGCCAACGACTTTGGCATGGGTCGTGATACGCCGCGTTTCAAACCCGAAGGGGCCAGTGAGGTGCGCCGGGCAGCAGGCGCGTTCATCGCCATGCGCAATCGCATCCGCCGCCATATCCAACAGCGCACCGACATGCTGGCAGGGGTTTCGCATGACCTGCGCACGCCCTTGACGCGCATGAAGCTGCAATTGGAAATGATGGATGGCGTCGATGGTGTGGCGGACTTAAAAACCGACATCACCGACATGGAACATATGCTGGAAGAGTATCTGGCCTTCGCCCGCGGTGAAGGCGGGGAGGCGACGGTTGAATTCAGCCTTTCCGATATGCTGCAAGACATCACCACCCAAGCACGGCGCAAAAGTGCGGCCATAGATTTGCATTGCGAAGGCGACATTCGTGCGCCGATCAAACCCAACGCCTTAAAGCGCGCGTTGACCAACTTGGTGGAAAATTCCATTCGCCATGGGCAGAACGTTTCCATTCGTTCAGGGGTGCGCGCCGAGACTGTGGAAATCGTCATTGATGACGACGGCCCCGGAATCCCGCCGGAAAATCGCAACGATGTGTTCAAACCATTTTTTCGCCTGGATAAGTCGCGCAATTCGGGAACCGGCGGGGTGGGGCTGGGCATGACCATCGCGCGCGATGTGATCCGCGGCCACGGGGGGGAAATCGTTTTGGATGACGCCCCCGGTGGCGGGCTGCGGGTGCGGGTGTCGTTGCCTGTTTAGCCTCTGATTTTGGCTGTTAAAACAGCCGTCCGCCCAGAGGTGCGAAGTGGTCGGGTTTGAGCAGTACGACTTCACCATCCACGTCCGGCACGCCCAGCACCAAAACCTCACTCATAAAACTACCGATTTGGCGGGGCGGGAAGTTGACAACCGCAAGCACTTGTTTGCCCATCAGCATGTGCGGTTGGTAGTGCTTGGTGATTTGTGCAGAGCTTTTGCGCATGCCGATGTCGTCGCCAAAATCGATCCACAGTTTGATGGCGGGTTTGCGGGCTTCGGGAAAGGCCTCGGCACGCATCACTTGTCCGACCCGGATATCGACTTTGAGAAAATCATCAAAGGTGATTTGGTCGGCCATTTTTAGGCCCCTAACCGGCGAGCTCTTTGGATCGCCGGGTTGCCGCCTCGATGGCTTTACTCATCAGGTCTTCGAGGCCGTCGGGTGCCATCAAAACATCCAACGCCGCCGCCGTGGTGCCGCCCGGTGAGGTGACGTTTTGGCGCAGGGTCGAAGCCGGTTCTGAGGATTGATGCAGCAGTTCGCCTGCCCCGGCCACGGTGACGCGCGCCAGCTTGTCGGACAGCTCGGGCGACAGACCAACCTTTCGCCCAGCGGCGCTCATGGCTTCGGCCAGTAAAAAGATATACGCCGGGCCGCTGCCGGACACCGCTGTGACGGCATCCATGTGCCGTTCTTCATCGACCCATTCGACATCGCCGACCGCTTGGAGCAATTGGTCGCAGAGCTTGCGTTGTTTTCCCGATACATTGGCATTGGCGCAGCCCACCGTGATGCCGCGCCCCACGGACGCAGGCGTGTTGGGCATGGCCCGCACAATGGCGGCCTCAGAGCCCAAGATCATTTCAAAGCTGGCAATGGTGCGTCCCGCTGCGATGGACAAAAACACCGTGCCCGCCTTCGCCAAGTTTTGGTAGGGCGGCAAGATTTGGTTCATCACCTGGGGTTTGACGGCCAACACGGCGACACTGGGAGCATAGCCCTTGGGCAAGTCATGGGCATCACTGACCGCCAACACACCGTATTTGCCCGCCAACGTGGCGGCCAGCTCGGTGCTGGGTTCAACAATGGTGATATCAGAAGCATTGGTGCCTTGGTCGAGCCAGCCTTCCAGCAGGGCACCGCCCATCTTGCCGCAGCCGACGAGCAGAAGTTTTGGCATTTAAGCCTCGCCCACCGTGACCAACAGGGCCGCTTCCATTGCTTGTTCGGCGGTTTGACCACCCCAAATCACGTACTGGAATGCCGGGTAGAAACGCTCGCATTCATAAAGCGCCGTTTCGACCATGTCTTGGACTTGTTCGATGGTCGGTGCTTCTGCTCCGCGCAAGGGCAGCGCATGGCGAAACATCGGCAGGCCTTGTTCTACCCACAAGGTGAAATGGCCGAGCCATAATTTTTCGTTGGCCAGCATCAACAGCTCATACACGGCGGAACGTTTGTCTTTGTGGATGCGCATGTCAAAGGCACAAGTCAGCTGCATCGCTTCGGCATTGTCACTCCACGTGAAGTACATGGAGTAATCGCACCACTTGCCGGGAACTTGAACGGCAATTTCCGTGTCGCAGCTGCGTTCGGATTGCCACTCGTAAAGACCCACGGTCTGTTCGACCACGTCCATCGGGTGGTGTTGCGAAACGTCAATCGTACGGTGCAATGTTGGCATCGTGTCGAACCCCTCAGTCCACTTTATGTGCGCCTTTATGGCGTGAGCACTAGATTTAGTGTGTCGAAGGCCAAGCCCTCTCGCAAGGTGGAGCAAGTGGTTTTTTGTGGATAAAGCGAGTCTTTTGCGTGAGTCTCAATGATTCCAAAGCGTTAGTTCCGATTCGCAAAAACACCCCCGAATCGGGCGAATCGGGAGTGCTAAGGGATTCAGAAACTTGGGTTTTTTAAAAACCGGAGAGAATCGGATCACTTTTTCGTTTTGGCCGTTTTCAATTGAGCTTCCAGGGCCTCGATACGGGCATTGAGCTTGTCTTGTTCGGTGCGGGCTTTAACGGCCATGGCTTTGACGGCGTCAAATTCTTCGCGGGTGACCAAGTTCATGTCGCCCAGCAGCTTTTCCACATGACGGCGCAACATGCCATCGGCATCGCCTTTTAATCCCGTGACGGCGGATACGGCACCGCTTGCCACTTTGGCCATGTCGTCGAGAATGCGGTTCTTGGTCTGCATGTGAAAAGTCCTCTGATTTCGATTGGACGCGCAGTATAGCGGGGGTGTGCCATGCCGCGCAAGCTGGGCGGCAACCTCACGGCTTGTCGAAGTCCGTCCTGGGCCTTATAAAGCAAGAAGCGCAAATCAAAGGGACTTTTCTAGGATGTACATCGTCACCGGCGGGGCCGGATTTATCGGTTCTAACATCGTGTGGGCGTTGGAACAACGCGGCTACAGCAAGATTGTCGTGGTTGATCGGATGCGCGACGGGCAAAAGTGGAAGAACATCGCCAAGCGCGAGCTTTATGATGTTGTTCATCCCGACGACTTGCCCGAGTTTATGGAAGACAACAAAACCAACATCGAAGCGATTTTCCACATGGGGGCGATTTCGTCCACCACAGAAACCGACGTCGATAAAATCATGGACAACAATTTCCGCCTGTCGATGGATTTGTGGAAATGGTCCATTGCGCATCACGTGCGTTATATCTATGCGTCCAGTGCCGCGACGTATGGGGGCGGTGAAAACGGTTTTGTCGATAACGCCAGCATTGATGCCTTGGCGCCTTTGACTCCTTTGAATCCTTATGGTTGGAGCAAGCAGCTGTTCGATCGCTGTGTCGCGCGCTCGCTCGCCAACAATGAACCGCATCCGCCGCAATGGGCGGGGCTGAAGTTTTTTAACGTCTATGGGCCTAACGAATATCACAAGGGGTCCATGCAAAGCGTGGTCAGCCATGTGTTTCCGGTGGCGACCAAGGGCGAAACGGCCAAGCTGTTTCAATCGCATCACCCCGATTATGAAGATGGCGGGCAGTTGCGCGATTTTGTCTCGGTCGACGATTGCGTTGATGTGATGATGTGGCTGTTGGACAATCCCGGCGTTTCGGGACTGTTCAATTGCGGCACCGGGCTGGCGCGACCGTTTAAAGATTTAGCCGCCGCCGTGTACACGGCCTTGGGCCAAGAGCCGAAAATTGAATACGTGCCTACGCCCGAGCATCTGCGCGGAAAATACCAATATTATACCCAGGCCGATATGACCAAGCTGCGGGCTGCGGGCTATGATCGTCCTTTCATGTCGTTGGAAGAAGGTGTGCGCCGTTACGTGCAGGACTTTTTGTTCACCGACGATCCCTATCGCTGACCTTAACCACGAATTAGGCACTTCATGTTTGCCATAGCCTTTCCCATGATTGACCCGGTGCTGGTCCAATTCGGCCCCATCGCCATTCGCTGGTACGCGTTGGCCTATATCGCCGGGCTGGTTTTGGGTTGGCGTTATATGATTTGGCTGGCGGGTCAGCCGGGCGCGTTGGTGAAGTCCCAAGACGCCGACGATTTTTTAACCTGGGCGGTGCTGGGCGTTATCTTGGGCGGTCGGTTGGGCTATGTGCTGTTTTACAAACCTGCCTATTATTTTGCCCATCCGCTTGAAATCTTGCAAACGTGGCAAGGCGGGATGTCGTTTCACGGCGGGTTCTTGGGTGTGTTGGTGGCGACCTTGATCTATTGCCGCAGGCGCGACATTCGTTTTTGGGCGTTTATCGATATGGCGGCGGTGGTGACTCCCATCGGTTTGTTTTTTGGCCGCATCGCCAACTTCATCAATTCTGAATTGTGGGGCCGTACCACCGATGTGCCGTGGGCTTTTGTATTTCCCAACGGCGGGCCCTATCCGCGCCATCCCAGTCAATTGTACGAAGCCGGACTGGAAGGTTTGGTGTTGTTGGTGGTGCTACATATGGTGTGGCGACAAGACCGCTGGCGGACCAAGCCGGGGGTGATTTCGGGCGCGTTTCTCATCGGTTACGGATTGTCGCGCATCATCGTTGAATTTTTCCGCCAGCCGGACGCCCATCTGGGCTTTTTGGCCGGTGGCGCGACCATGGGCCAACTGTTGTCGGTGCCGATGGTTCTTGCGGGCATGGCACTTATTGCATATGCCAAAAAGCGAACTACATAAAAGCGGCCTCCCCCCAAAAGCAATGGACCAAAAGCATTGGATAAGACATGAGCGCACTTTTCGACATCATTAAGGCTGAAATTTCTGCAGATGGCCCCATCACGGTGGCACGTTATATGGAATTGGCTTTGGGCCATGCAGAGCACGGCTACTACAAAAAACAAGATCCCTTCGGTGAAGATGGGGATTTCGTCACTGCACCGGAAATCAGTCAAATGTTTGGTGAAATGATTGGCCTGTGGATGGCGGTGGTGTGGCAAGCCATGGGCCAGCCCGACCCGATCAATGTCGTCGAAGTCGGTCCCGGTCGCGGCACCTTGATGGCCGATGCGCTGCGGGCGGCCTATGCCATGGAAGAGTTTGACGATGCGGCGCGCCTGTGGCTGATCGAAACCAGCCCGGCGCTGCGCGAAAAGCAAAAACGCGCCCTGGCGCAGGCCATGATGATGCCGGCGTGGCGAGAAACCTTCACTGAAGTCGGCTCCGGCCCATCCATCGTCATCGGCAACGAATTTTTCGACGCGCTGCCCATCCGCCAGTTTGAGCGCGCCAACGACGGCTGGCGTGAACGCTTGGTGGGCTTGGATGAGGACGGCGACCAGTTTGAATTTACCTTGTCCAAGGATTTGGCCGACAGCACCTTGATCCCCGATGATTTGCGCGATTCAACCCCGCCCGGCGGCATTTTTGAACTTCAACAAGCGGCTTGTGAGGTGATGCGTGACATTGCCCAGCGGGTGGTCGAAAGTGGCGGCGCGGCACTGTTTTTTGATTACGGCCATGGCGAACACGGTGTCGGTGAAACCTTGCAGGCGGTAAAAAAACACCAATTTGCGGACGTCTTGAAAACGCCGGGTGATGCAGACTTAACGGCGCACGTGGACTTTGCACAACTCATGATAGCAGCCCGTGAGGCTGGAGCCGAAGTCCTGGGCCCGGTTCCGCAAGGGGCCTTTTTGGACCGTTTGGGCATGCGCCATCGCGCCGATATGTTGATGTTGAACGCGGGTGAAGGACACACCGCTGAAATTGATGCGGCGTACAAGCGCTTGACCGAAGCGGATCAAATGGGGGTGTTGTTTAAGGTCATCGCCGTTGTGCCACCGGGATTTGGCGTTCCGCCCTGGGCCGAGTAATGGGGCCGCGTAATGAGGTCGAATGAAGGCGCTGCGTAACGGAAATAGGGGCTCAATTATAAAACCGTCATGCGGCCAATGGCTTCGTTGCGCGACACGTTAACGGTTTGCAGCATCATCTGCGCTTGCGTATTTTGGCTCAGGTTTTCAACCAAAATACTGCCCAGTTGAGACCAGTCGGCTTCAATTTGATCACCGACTTTTGCGGTAAGCCGACCAATCGTTTCCAGGACCATGCACTTTTGATCCATCGATTCGACAACAATCGCACCAAGTTGATGGTTAACCGCAACAATCGTGCCTTTCATTGGGCATCCCTTATTCATGCTGTCTAAGCTTATGTCAATCAACGTATCATTGCTAAAAACATAGGTAAAGCTCATTAAAATGTTACCTTGAACGGCTTGTTTTGAAGACTTTGTATCGAAGAGGTTGGCTTTCAAGTCGCGAAGCCCTTAAATGCACATATGCTAAACGCAACAACCCTTAATCATCCGACCATCCTTCATGGCTTTCTCACCCGCGAAGGCGGGGTGAGTGACGGCATTTATGCGGGTTTGAATTGCGGGCCGGGTTCGCGGGATTTGCCTGCCTCCGTGACGGAAAATCGTCGCCGTGCCTTGGGCCAGGTGGGCCTGGGCGCGGCCCGATTGGTGACGTGTTATCAAATCCATTCTCCCCATGTGGTGCGGGTGACGACACCTTGGGACGCGGCATCACCACCTCAAGCGGACGCCATGGTGACCGACCGGCCAGGCTTGGCGCTGGGGATTTTAACGGCCGATTGCGCGCCGGTGCTGTTTGCCGACTTTGACGCCGGGATTGTGGGGGCCGCTCATGCCGGGTGGAAAGGGGCCGTGGGCGGTGTTTTGCAAGCGACCGTCTCTGAAATGGTAGCGCTGGGAGCTAAAATCAGCCGCATTCACGCCGCCGTTGGCCCCTGTATTCATCAGCCGTCCTATGAGGTTGGCGAAGAGTTGCGTTTGCAGGTGATCTCCGCGTCGTCGTGGGCTGATTGGTGCTTTCAACGCTCAGCACGCGCTGGCCACTATCAATTCGATCTGCCCAGTTACGTCAGCGGAGAATTGCAGCGCTTAGATCTGGGTACGGTTGAGATTGTCGATTGGGACACCTACGCAGATGAAGCGCGTTTTTTCAGCTATCGGCGCACCACCCATCGGGGCGAGCCGGATTATGGACGGCAAATGTCCATCATCGGTTTGCAGCCATGATGCGTTTGGTGTCGCTGGCAGGGGCCTTCAGAGCATTGGTGGTGGTGGGGAGCGTTTTGGCGTTGAGCAGCTGTATAGACGCAGCCGCCAAGCGCACCACCCATTGGGATGAGTACTACGCCCGCACCAACACGCCGCGCGCCCATGTGCAGGTGGTGCCGCCCGAAGGCACCACCTTGCCGATGGCCGAGCTGATCGCCGAATATGTGGTCAGTCACTTGCAAAGAGAGAAAATTTCCGCCGCCGTTGGCGACGGTAAAGCTTCCGACGGACAGTATTTTATTCTCACCGGGTTGGCGGAAGAAAATTTGACCGACCCGCACATCAGATATCACCACGTTTTGCGCTGGGTCCTAACGAATGCCAATGGACAGGTGATTTCCACCTACAGCCACGGTGTTGAGGGCACGGATCAAGAATGGCAATTTGGCGATCCTCGACTGCTGAGCGCCATTGGCTTTGGCACGGCCGGTCCTATTGCCAAGATGATTTTGGCGGAAACCAAGGCCACTGTGCCCATTGACCCGTTGCGCCGGGGGCTTTTGGTGGAGCAGGTTTCAGGACTGAATGACGAAAACAGTGCGCATTTAACCCGCGCTGTGGCAGATGCATTGCGCACTTCGGACGTGTTTGTAACCGGCGATCCGCGCCAGGCTTCGTTTCGCTTGGCCGGTCATGTCGATGTCGCCCGGGCCGATGACGGTTTTGACGATATCAGTATTGTCTGGCGTGTTTTAACCATGGACGGGCGCGAATTGGGCAATGCGGTGCAAGAAAACCGTCTGCCTTGGGGAGCCGTCGAAGGGCGCTGGACGGAATTGGCCCCGAGCGTCGCCAAGGCTGCCGCGGTGGGTGTCGAGCATGTGTTCGGTACGCGCGCCGGGCCCCCGCCGGGTGCCCCCGAACGGGCTCGAGGAGAGCCGCCACGCATCGTCTTGCCGGGCGAACCGGGACGCGCGCCGCCCCCGCCTCAATAGCCGCCTCAAGAGCAGGTTCAAAGCCGTGGCGCGTGTACAAGCCGTCGCTTTTGCCCTTTGTGGGGCGCGATTATGGGCTCAACGGTGCGATTTGCCCGAAATTCCCCTGTTTTAAGGCGCATTGTCCGTTTACAGGGACGATCTGCCTTGGTATGTTCCGCCGCGTTTCACGTTGGTCATCGTTGAGAAATAATCAGCCCGTTAAGGCTTATATCTTTGCGCAAAAGGTGGACGTATCCTGAATGGCCTTAGGGCCGGAAGTTGAGCCGGGTCAAATCGATGAAGATTATCGCAGGCAATAGCAATCTGCCGTTGGCCGAAGCCATTTCCGCTGAAATGGGCTTGTCGCCAGCCAAGAGCACCATCCGGCGTTTCTCCGATATGGAGATTTTCGTCGAAATTCAGGAAAACGTGCGCGGCGAAGACGTCTTCGTCATTCAGTCCACGTCCTATCCTGCGAACGATAACCTGATGGAATTGCTGGTTGTGATTGACGCTTTGCGCCGGGGTTCCGCGCGCCGCATCACGGCTGTTTTGCCCTATTTTGGGTATGCCCGCCAAGACCGCAAACCCGCACCGCGCACGCCGATTTCGGCCAAGCTGGTTGCCAATATGATCACCGCTGCGGGTGCGGATCGGGTTCTCACCTTGGATTTGCACGCCGGTCAAATTCAGGGTTTCTTCGATATTCCGCTGGATAACCTTTATGCAGCCCCCGTGTTTACCCGCGACATCAAGGCGCGTCTGCATGGCGAAAACAACATCACCGTGGTTTCGCCCGACGTTGGCGGTGTGGTGCGTGCGCGCGCCGTTGCCAAGCGTTTGGACGCTGATTTGGCGATTATTGACAAGCGCCGTGAACGCGCCGGCGTTTCCGAAGTGATGAACATTATCGGTGACGTGGAAAATCGTCGTTGCATTTTGATCGACGATATAGTTGATTCCGGCGGCACCCTTTGCAATGCAGCGGTTGCCTTGAAAGAGGCCGGAGCGTTGGAGGTTTATGCCTACATCACCCACGGCGTGCTTTCGGGCGGTGCAGTGGCACGTATTACAGCCTCGCCTTTGCAAATGTTGGTTGTGACCGACAGCATCCAAGCGACGGAAGCGGTCAAAAAGGCCCATAATATCGAACAGCTTACGATTGCGCAGTTGATGGCCGAAGCCATCCAGCGCATCAGCAACGAAACCTCGGTTTCGTCCCTCTTTGACTGATTGGGTTCGATAAAACAGAGATACCCGGCCAGGGTCTGAACTTGAAAAAGTTGGGCCATGGGCGGGTTTTGGAGGACGCAGACACCCCTGGAGGTTTGCGTCGATTATGTAAAGGAGATAGCCAAATGGCTTCTAATGCTTTTGAGCTGAACGCTGAAATGCGTGAGCGGGCAGGTAAGGGGGCAGCCCGCGCGACCCGCCGTGCGGGGCGCGTGCCTGCCGTCATCTATGGTGACAAAAAAGAATCCGTTATGATTTCTGTTGTGCCGCTTGAACTGAAACGTTTGATTCAAACCGGTAGCTTTTTTTCGCATCTGGTGGAAATCAAAGTCGGTGGCGACGTCCACCGCGTGATCCCGCGCGACATTCAAATGCACCCGGTCACTGATCGTCCGGTTCACGTTGACTTCATGCGCATTTCCAAGGGTTCGACCATTACGGTGAGCGTTCCCATTCACTTCACCAACGAATTGGCCTCACCGGGTCTCAAGTTTGGTGGCGTGTTGAACACCGTGCGCCACGATGTCGAATTGGAAGTTTCGCCGGAATCCATTCCGGAATTCATCGAAGTCGATTTGACCGGCTACGAAGTGGGTGATTCCATCCACATCAGTGCGATTAAATTGCCGGCCGGTGCGACCCCGACCATTACGGATCGCGACTTCACCATTGCGACCATTGCGGCGCCGACTGTATCTAAAGCGACGGATGACAGCGAAGCGGCAACGGAAGAAGATGAGGGCGAGGAGGCGTAATCCTCCCGCAGCTTCTAATGTATCTTGTTGTGGGGCTTGGAAATCCTGGCGAAAAATATGCCCGGAACCGCCACAACATCGGGTTTATGGCGGCGGACGAGATCGTTCGCCGCCATTCCTTTTCGCCCTACCGGGCTAAGTTTCAAGGTGAGATCGCTGAGGGTAAAATCGGAACCCATAGGGTTTTGGTGCTCAAGCCGCAGACCTTCATGAACGAATCTGGTCGGTCCGTTAAAGAGGTGGTCACGTTCTATAAGATCGCCCCCGAAGATATCTTGGTGTTGCATGACGAGCTGGATTTGGCCCCCGGTAAGTTGCGCGTCAAACGGGGCGGAGGGCATGCCGGGCACAACGGCCTGCGCTCGCTCCACGCCCACGTTGGCGATGTCTATACGCGGGTGCGGTTGGGCATTGGCCATCCGGGCTCCAAAGAACAAGTTACGGGCCATGTGCTAAATGACTTTGCCAAGGCGGACCAAGATTGGATGACACCCCAATTGGACGCGGTGGCCGACAACATCGAATTGATTTTTGCGGAGCAAGACTCCGAATTTATGAGCCGTGTGGCACAGGCGGTGAAACCGCCCCGAAGCTCCAATACGACGGCGAAAACTGAAAAGGGCGAAAGCTAATGGGTTTTAAATGCGGTATTGTGGGTCTTCCCAACGTGGGCAAGTCCACCCTCTTTAATGCGCTCACGGCGACCGCCGCGGCGGAAGCGGCAAATTTCCCGTTTTGCACCATTGAGCCCAACGTTGGGCGCGTCGGTGTGCCGGACCCGCGCTTGGACATGATCGCCAAGATCGGTGGTTCGGCCAAAATTGTCCCAACCCAACTGGAATTTGTCGACATTGCGGGTTTGGTGCGTGGTGCGTCAAAGGGCGAAGGTCTGGGCAACCAGTTTTTGGCCAACATCCGTGAAACCGATGCCATCATCAAAGTGGTGCGCTGCTTTATCGATGAAAACGTCACCCACGTCGAAGGCGATGTGGACCCCATCCGGGATGCGGAAACCATCGAAACCGAATTGATGCTGGCCGATATGGAAAGCTTAGAGCGGCGCGTGACATCGTTGGGCAAAAAAGCCAAGGGCGGTGACAAGGATTCCAAAATGCAATTGGACCTTGTGGAACGCGCCTTAAAAGTTTTGGAACAAGGTAAGCCGGCCCGCACCATGGAGGTCTCTGAAGACGAAGCCAAATCGTTTCAGATGCTGCAATTGCTGACGGCCAAGCCGATCTTGTTTGTGTGCAATGTTGAAGAAGAGGCCGCCGCCGAAGGCAATGCGTTGTCGGCAAAAGTCGCTGAAATGGCAACAGCACAGGGGGCGCGCTCCGTCGTGATTTCGGCCAAAATCGAAGAAGAGGTCAGCCAACTCGACAGCGAAGAAGAAAAACAGGAGTTTCTGGAAACCTTAGGGCTGGAAGAAACCGGACTGGCGCGCGTGATCCGCGAAGGCTATGCGTTGCTGGGATTGATCACGTTCTTCACCGTGGGTCCCAAAGAAGCACGGGCCTGGACCGTGCATAAGGGGGCCAAGGCCCCGCAAGCCGCAGGCGCCATCCATTCCGATTTTGAGCGGGGCTTTATCAAAGCTGAAACCATCGCCTATACGGATTTTGTTGAACTGGGGGGCGAGCAGGCCTGTAAAGAAGCCGGTAAAATGCGCCAAGAAGGCCGCGATTACCTAGTCCATGACGGAGATTTGATGCTGTTTCGTTTTAACGTGTAAGACATTTTTTGGGATGATGGATTGCCAAATGAACGGTGACACGACACTGTAAAGACAAGATTGTTTCATTTATGGGTTGAGGGGTTAAGGCATGGTTTCGAAGGTCCGTCACTTTGCGTCCGTTCGGTCGTTGGTGGAAACGCTCAAACCCAGTTACCCCATTTATTGTCTGCACCCTGACGAAATCAAACGCTGTGCGGAACAGTTTCTCGATCTTTTTCCGGGTCGCGTGCTGTATGCGGTGAAGTGCAATCCGCATCCGCTGGTTCTCGACATACTCTACAAAGCGGGTATTCGTCATTTTGATACGGCCTCGCTCAGCGAAATTGCCTTAATTCGCGAAACCTACGCCAATGCGGAAGCCTACTTTATGCACCCCGTAAAAGGCCGTGCGGAAATTGACGCGGCCCGGGATGTTTACGAGATTGATCACTGGATGATCGATCACGAAGACGAACTGCGCAAGATCATCGATGTTTCGGGCACCGGCGATGGACAGGTGGTGCTGGTGCGCTTGGCGACCCGTCCGTTTGGCTCTGCTTTTGAATTGTCCAAAAAGTTTGGAGCAAGCCAAGATGAAGTCGCCAGACTTCTGCGTCTGGTTGCCAAAGAAGGCTTTCAGCCGGGTTTGGCCTTTCATGTTGGTTCCCAATGTCGCACCCCGGAAGCCTTTCGTGATGCTTTTCGGGCGGTGCGGGATGTTTTGCAAGCGTCAGGCGAAGCCATTTTTTATCTCGACGTGGGCGGCGGCTTTCCGGCTGACTACGTCGATGATCGCCCCCCCGCATTCGCCGAATACGTTCAGGCCGTTAAAGAAGGCGTGCAGTCGCTGAAATTGCGCGGTGATTGTGTGTTGATGTGTGAACCAGGGCGTGCCTTGGTGGCCAGTGGCTGCACCTTGCTCACCCAGGTGCAGTTGCGCAAAGACGATGCCATTTATATCAACGACGGCATCTATCACAGTCTGTCGGAAAGTTTGGACGGCCATATTCATTATCCGGCGCGTCTGGTGCGGGTGAAAGGGGAGCCGTCAACCACCCTGAAGCCGTTTACGGTGTTTGGACCCACCTGCGACAGCAGCGACGTGATGCCTTATCAGGTTGAACTGCCAGATGATGTGCGCGAAGGCGACTGGATCGAATTTGGCCAGGCTGGAGCTTACACCAACTCCATGCGCACGGCGTTCAATGGCTTTTACCCAGACACCTTCGTCACCGTGGATGAGCCGCCCTTTTTCATCGCGCCCGACAAGACAGACACCTAAAATTCTAACGGCAGGTTGCGGTGTAACCGTTCAGCGATGTGTAGGTGGTTCGCACCAGTAACCGTGCGTTCATTTGATCCGTAAAGCGGTCCAGTTGCTCCATCATTTTTTTGTCGCCGATGTCGTTGCTTGGGGCATAGACCTGTTCGCTTTGGGCAATATCGTGCAGGTGTTTTTCGACGCCTCTCCCGTGGTTATGAAAACACGTCTTGATCAAGCGCTGCTGGACGATTTGGTGCGTTGATAACGTCCAAGAATATGGCGTAGTGCGGCCCCGTGCTCGGTCATCCATGAGGAGCCAAGGCATCGTCCGTAAGCAACAGGGCCGCTTTTGAAGCTGGATAATTTAAGGCGGACTCATCGGCAATGCTGGCGGACGACAGACAGACGATACAGGTTGCCACCAACAGAAGACCCAAGAGATGTGCCAAAGGGAATGGCAAAAGCCTACTGAAAGGATGATTTTGTTTCAATCGCATAGGTATTTCATAATGCAAAACTCAATCATAAAAATATGTGAGAGAATTTATCCCTGTCGTGAAGGGAATTCAGGCTTTGCGGGACTATTCGTCCCCATAAGGTCGTGCTAAAACGACTTAAAGGTCCCTTTTGTGGGGCTTAGTTGATTGTTTAGACCAAGGGAGTACCCCCCATGACGGCACCCGGCACACCGCCCATCATCGGCGTTATCGGCGGCAGCGGTATTTATGAAATCGACGGCCTGGAAAACACCAGCTGGCAAAAGGTCGGAAGTTCCTTTGGCGAGCCATCTGATGAATTGCTGTTTGGTGAGTTGGCGGGGCAGCAGATGGTGTTTTTGCCGCGTCACGGTCGGGGCCATCGCATCCCCCCGTCAGAGCTGAATTTTCGCGCCAATATCGATGCCTTGAAGCGCGCAGGTGTGACGGAGATTCTATCCGTTTCCGCGTGTGGCTCGCTCAATGGTGAAATGCCGCCGGGCACCTTTGTCATTTGCGACCAATTCATCGACCGCACGTTCGCGCGAGAAAAGAGTTTCTTCGGCACCGGTCTGGTGGCCCATGTGGGGCTGGGCGATCCGGTGTGCACGCGCTTGGGCGATGCTTTGGAAGAGGCAGCAACCGAGTTGGGCCTCGATTTCAAACGCGGTGGTACCTATCTGGCCATGGAAGGCCCGCAGTTTTCCACCCAGGCGGAATCCCATTTGTACCGCAGCTGGGGCTGCGACGTCATCGGCATGACCAACATGCCCGAGGCCAAATTGGCCCGCGAGGCCGAGATGTGTTACGCCACCGTCGCCATGGTGACGGATTTCGATTGCTGGCACCCCGACCACGACCACGTCACCGTCGACAGCATCATCAAAACCCTGTTGGACAATGCCGATAAAGGCCGCGCGTTGGTGAAAGCCGTTGCGCCAAAATTGGCGGGTCGTACGGTCAGCTGTACATCGGGCTGCCAAACTGCGCTGGATACCGCTATCATTACATCCCCGGACGCACGCGATCCGGCCATGATCAAAAAACTCGATGCCGTCGCTGGGCGGGTTTTGAAAGGCTAACATCATGCCAATGCCTGAAAGGCTGAAATTATGAAAGTCAACGGAACGCCAATGCGCACCATCTGGGAGTCGGACAACGGTCCTGCGGTGGACATCATCGACCAGACCAAGCTGCCGTTTGAATTTGACACCGTGCGGCTTGAAACGGTGTCGGAAGCGGCGCATGCCATCTTTGATATGTTGGTGCGTGGCGCGCCTTTGATTGGCGCCACGGCGGCTTACGGCATGGCCTTGGCGATGAAAGACGATCCTTCTGACGACAATTTGGAACACGCTTATAAGGTGCTCTATGAAGCGCGGCCGACGGCTGTAAATCTGCGCTGGGCCATTGATGAACAAACTGCATGTTTGAAACCTTTAAAGCCGAACAAGCGCTTTGAAGCGGCGTGGCAGCGCGCGGCGGAAATTGCCGATGAAGACGTGGCTATGTGTTCAAGCATTGGCGATCACGGCAAAGGCTTGATCGAGATGGCTTATGAAAAAGCCGGAAAATCACGCCCGGTGAACATTCTCACCCATTGCAATGCCGGTTGGTTGGCGACCGTGGATTGGGGCACCGCCATCGCACCGATTTACAAGGCGTTTGAGGCAGGCATTCCGGTACATGTGTGGGTCGATGAAACCCGTCCCCGCAACCAAGGTGCCAGCTTGACCGCTTGGGAACTGGGCCAGCACGGCATCCCTCATACGGTGATTGTGGACAACGCCGGGGGGCATTTGATGCAGCACGGCAAGGTCGATTTGTGCATCGTCGGCACTGACCGCACCACCCGCACCGGAGACGTGTGCAACAAGATCGGCACGTATTTGAAAGCTTTGGCAGCCCACGACAACAAGGTGCCGTTTTACGTCGCCCTGCCGGGACCGACCATCGATTGGACGCTGGATGACGGCTTTAAAATTCCCATCGAAGAGCGCGACAGCAGCGAAGTGACGTGGATGACCGGAAAAGACAGAAACGGTGTCGTACGTAGCGTGCGCATCGTGTCTGAGGGCTCCAAGGCGGGAAACCCGGCCTTTGATGTAACTCCGGCGCACTATGTCACCAAGTTGATTACGGAGCGCGGCGTGTGTGAAGCCTCAGAGCAAGGTTTACGATCGCTCTATCCCGAAAAGCCGGAAGCTTGGATCTGACCGGCCATGCGACATATTGATCTCAGAAACAAGATCATCAAGACCGCACTCAGCTTGAACGAAACAGGCTTGAGCGCGGGTGCGTCGGGCAATGTGTCTGCACGGATACCCGATATAGATGGGGATGGCTTTTTGATCACGCCCTCAGGCGTCAAGTATCACAAGCTGCGCGCCGAAGACATTGTGTATATGGATATGGACGGTAAAGCGACGGGGGATTTTGTACCGTCTAGCGAATGGCGCTTTCATTTAGATATCTACAAACAACGCCGTTCCGCCAAAGCCGTCGTCCATGCACACCCGCCTTATGCCACGGCGCTGGCGTGCCTGAACAAAGGCATTCCGGCCTTTCATTATATGGTCGCGGTTGCGGGGGGCAAAGATATCCGCTGCTGCCCGTACAAACCGTTTGGCACATTGGAGCTGTCCGAAGTGGTGCTCGAAGCCCTGGCTGGGCGCAGGGCGTGTCTGATGGGGCACCACGGTCTGATCGCGTTTGGCGACGATCTGGAAAAAGCCCTAAGTCTGGCCGTCGAGGTCGAAGTCTTGGCCAAGCAATACCAACTGGTGTTGCAGATGGGCGAACCGGAACTGCTGAGTGAACAAGATATGGAAGATGTCTTGCACCGTTTTTGGACTTATGGCGACAATGCCCAAAAGGTCGAAAATGAAAAGCGCCGCAAACCGCGCAAGAGCTGGAGCGCCAACATCACCTATCCCAAACGCACCACGTTCTATAAACGTCCCGATGAAAAAGACAATCTTTAGGGGGGCGCACCGACCCCGGTCGTATAAAGCGTGCCAACCACCGATCGCAAACAAAAGCCCCCGCCGGATCCGGCGGGGGCTTTGTTGTTCGACATAAGCTCTGCTTTAAACGTTAGCTCGGCATTTTGTGATCGTCGAGATCCTTTTGATACTGCTCTTCGTAAGGACCGTGGGTGTACTCGTCCAGGCAGAGGCGGCTCCAGATGCGGCGTTTGAGCGCATAGAACATGCCCGTCAGCAAGATCAGGTACAACATAACCTTGATGCCCAGTGATTTGCGGGCTTCCAGCTCAGGCTCTGCAGCCCAGGCGAGGAAGTTCACAATGTACTTGGCTTCTTGTTCGAGATCGACCGTCGTGCCATCTGCAAATTCCACGTCTTCACCGTAGAGCGGCTGAGCCATGAAAATCTGGTTTCCGGGGAAGAACTCGTTGTAGTTCGTCCCTTCGGCCAGTTCGACATGTTCCGGAACTTCTTCCTTATAGCCCTGCAGCAGACTGTAGACATAGTTTGTGCCATTTGCGCGGGCCTTGGTGATGACCGACAGATCCGGAGGATAGGCACCGCCATTGGAATAGCGTGCGGCTTTTTCATTGGGGAACGGAGGCACAAAACGATCCGAGAGGCGTGCGGGACGCATAAACATCTCGCCTTCCTCGTTGGGGCCGTCCTGGACTTCGTAACCGGCAGCCAGTTCCTTGGCTTCGTCTTCCGTCCAACCGATATCCACCAAGTTACGGTACGACATCAACTCCATGGAGTGACAGCCACCGCACACTTGGAAGAAAATCTGCCCGCCACGTTTGATTGCAGTGCGATCAAACGTGCCGAAGATGCCATCGAAGGACCACTTGGCCGTCTTGAGGGCAACACCGCCTTCGCTGGCGATGGCAGAAGATGGCAAGCTCATGCCAAGACCTAAGCTTAGGCCCATTGCTGCTGTTATGAGAATTTTACGCATGGCTCAGTCCTCCTTCGTGCGGCAATTTTTGGATACTTCTTCAAAAATGCTGCTGGGAAGCGGTTTGGGCTTCTCAAGCTTGCCGACCAGCGGCAACAACACCATGAAGTGGAAGAAGTAGTAGCCAGTCGCCAACCGGCTCAAGACCAGATAAATGCCTTCAGCCGGGCGAGCGCCCAACCAGCCCAAGAACAAGCAGTCTGCAACAAAAATCCAGAACAGCTGTTTAAAGATCGGACGGAAGGCTGCGGAGCGAACCTTGGAGGTGTCCAGCCACGGCAGGACAAACAAGATCAGCACGCCAGCAAACATCGCGATCACGCCACCCAATTTATCGGGAACTGCGCGCAAGATTGCGTAGAACGGCAAGAAGTACCATTCCGGCAAAATGTGCGGCGGTGTAACCATCGGGTTCGCCGGGATGTAGTTGTCCGGTTCACCGAAGAAGTTCGGGTAGAAGAACACGAAGAACAAGAAGAAGATCATGAAAATGCCCAGACCGAACAAATCCTTGATCGTGTAGAACGGGTGGAACGGCATCAAATCCTGAGGGGTTTTGATGTCGATGCCCAGCGGGTTGTTGGACTTGTGTACGTGCAACGCCCACAAGTGAACCACAACCAGCATGACCAAAATCATCGGCAGCAGATAATGCCACACGAAGAAGCGGTTGATGGTCGGCATATCGACCGAGAACCCACCCCAAATCCATACCACGATGTAATCGCCGATGACCGGAATTGCGGAGAACAGGTTGGTGATAACCGTAGCGCCCCAGAAGCTCATCTGGCCCCAAGGCAGAACATAACCCATAAAGGCGGTGGCCATCATGGCGAGGTAGATCACCACGCCAACCATCCACAAGATTTCACGCGGGGCTTTGTAAGAGCCAAAGTACATCCCACGGAACATATGAATATAAACGATGATGAAGAACATCGACGCGCCGTTCATGTGCAAATAGCGCAACAACCAGCCGTAGTTCACGTCGCGGACGATGCGTTCCACACTGGCGAACGCCACATCGGCATTCGGCTGGTAGTTCATTGCCAAGAAGATACCCGTGACGAGCATGATCACCAAAATGATGCCTGCGATGGAACCGAAGTTCCACCAGTAGTTCAGGTTTTTCGGTGTTGGATAAGCGATGACGTTGGCTTCAGCATAGCTGAAAATCGGCAGACGATCATCAATCCATTGAACCAAGCGGTTCGAGCTTTTTGTTGAATGTTTCATGGCCAGCCTCACCCAATCACAATGTTTGTGTCGTCCGTAAACGCATACGGCGGCACAGGCAGGTTGAACGGTGCCGGTCCCTTACGGATACGGCCGGAGGTGTCATACGCAGAACCGTGACACGGACAGAACCAGCCGCCCCAATCCCCGCGTTTGTCGCCCAAGTTTTGACCCGAGGGAATGCAACCCAAGTGCGTGCAGACACCGACGGCAATCAGCCATTCGGGTTTTTGCACCCGTTCTGCATCGGTTTGGGGATCACGCAATTCGGCCATGTCCACATCTGCGGCAGAGGCAATTTCTTCTTCCGTGCGGTGACGAATGAAAACGGGCTTGCCGCGCCACATGACGGTGATGGCTTGGCCGACTTCAACGGCGGACAAATCCACCTCGGTCGAAGCCAGCGCCAGCACGTCTTTGGCGGGATTGATGGAATGAATAAAGGGCCATGCTGCAATAGCGACCCCAGCCACGCCAAGCGTGGTCGTAGAAATCAAAAGGAAGTCACGGCGCGGGCCGTCCACTTCTTTGAGAGTATTTGTGGGATTATCCGTCATGATGACGCCTTTCCTGACCGTGGTCACAGGTTCTCGTCACTGCGAGAGGCGGACGGTTTGATTCAGGGGAGTTTCGAAGCTTTTTCGTTGCTCCTGGGCAGCCGTTACGCTGTCCATGACTTGGGTCCTGAAAGCCGTCCTGCAAAATAATTAACAGGGCAGTCACGAAAGATGGCTGCCCGAGTCCGGCATCGGTATATAAGAAATTCACACTAGAAAAAAGGAAAAAAACCAAACTTTTCTAATATAATGGTGTTGCACGTGCGAAGTCGAATGGGTCAAAAACGGAAAATTTTATGAATTTAGCTCTCTTTCAGCCCGATATCCCTCAAAACACAGGCACGCTCTTGCGTACCTGCGCGTGCCTCGGCATAGAGGCCGATATCATAGAACCGTGTGGGTTTGTGTTCTCGGACCGTCATTTGAAGCGCTCTGGGATGGATTATTTGGACTTGGCGCAAATCACCCGACACGTCTCTTGGCAGGCTTTTCGCGCTAAACGCCAGGTTGCAGAGGGCCGTCGCTTGGTTTTGCTCACCACCAAAGGGGCTGTGCCTTATACTCAATTCAGCTTTATGCCGTCCGATGTGCTGCTGTTGGGATCGGAAAGCCAAGGGGTGCCCGACGATGTCCACGACGCGGTAGATGCGCGTTTGACCATCCAAATGCGGCCAGAGGCTCGCTCGCTGAACATCGCCGTGGCGGCGGCTATGGTTTTGGGTGAAGCCCTGCGTCAAATTGGAGGCCAAGCCCAGCTTCTAAGATGATGTGCCGTCGGAACGGGCTTTGATGAGTGCGTCCAACTGTTCCAAGCATTCGGTGCGATCTGGACGGAAGTCTTGTTCGCGCCACCAACTTTGCACCTGTTGGAGCAGCGCGCCCACCTGGGGGCCGCGTTGGAGGCCGCGATCCAAAACGTCTTGTCCGTGCAGGGGAAAGGAAACGGCAACAAAATCGCGGGCGGTTTCGACCATGGACTTCCAGCGTAGGGTGCGCTCCGGTGGCAGGTGGGCTTCCAGCGCCAATTCACCCGCCCAAGCGATCAAGGCGCGATCCACCATCGTGGCGTTCCCGTATTTGTCGCAGTGGATGCGCAGTTCATGATCCGACAGTTCGGACGATATTTTGGGCTCTGCTTTGCACATGGCTAAGAGGTGCGCACACTCTTTGTTGGAAAATTTTAAGCGCGCCGCCACTTGGGCCGTTTGCTCGGGCGTGATGTCGGGTTTGAGCAAGGCGGCCAATCGCCGCACCGGATCGATGTGCACGCCCTCAATTTTCACCGCGCGCTCCAGCAACCACACCAGCATGCGCAAACGACCAACATCGCCCGCCTCGGGCAAAATAAATTCGAGAACTCTTTCGCCGCGCATCAAAAATATGGTGTCGGCCGGGTGGGGGGCGGTGAGGATGCGAAACAGCTCGCCGCGGACCCTTTCGCCGGAAAGTTCGGGCAAGCGCGAGGCCAGCTTGCGACACGCGCGCAACGCCCTGCCGCTGGCCGGGGGCTTGCCGTACTGGGCGTAAAAGCGAAAGAACCGCAGCAATCGCAAGACGTCTTCGTTGATGCGCTGTTCGGCATCGCCGACAAACCGCACCCAGCCTTTACCCAAATCGGCCAGACCATCGTAAGGGTCGTAGACATTGCCCAACTCATCACACGATAAGGTGTTGATGGTGAAATCTCGCCGCGCCGCGTCTTGGGTCCAATCGTCGGTGAATTGCACGCGGGCATGACGGCCAAAATGTTCGACGTCAATGCGCAGGGTGGTGATCTCAAAGTGGTGGGCGTCAACGATCGCTGTGACGGTGCCGTGTTTGATGCCGGTGGGGATCACGTAAATATTAGCCGCTGCCAGGAGTTCCATGACCTGTTCGGGTTCTGTGGGGGTGGCGATGTCAATGTCTTTGGCCGGACGGCCCAGTACGGCATCGCGCACACACCCGCCGATAAAGCGGGCTTCGGCGCCTGCGGCACGAAACGCATCCATCACCGCTTTGGTGGACGGTGCCGTCATCCAGGGTTGGGGGGTGATCAGTCCGGTCGGTTCCACGCGCGCTGCCTCGGGTTCCTTGAATTTTTTGCCACTTACTTTGATTCTGGCTTCGATTTTGGGGTAAATCCACCCTCAATGATTACGCCGTCCTTTTCATAAGGCGCGTGATAGACGCTGTCGGGTGAATTTTGGGGGACAATAAAAACGGACAGCACCAATCCCACCACGGTCAGGGCGACGCCTGCCACGATGAGACGGAACCACGGCATTTTGATATCAAAATCCTCGGGTCTGGTGTGATCGCCCGGAATGCCGTCTGGATGACCTTCGGCTTTGGCTTTGGCGCGATTGGCCTTAATCTGTTTGCGCACCCATTGAATCCACATGAAATACAACACGCTTGGCAGGACCAAGGGCAAGATATAGGAAATGAAGATGCGGGCCATGAGCTCCCCCGTAAGGTTTTGAGCACTGTCTATGAGCACTGTGTTGCATACTGTATTTGTCGCCAATCGCGTCAAGGCTTATCAGGTCGTACTCCGTTCGTCTATGGCGCGAGATTTTGTTGACCTTTAAGGACGCGGTAGAGGTCCATGATCATGCCCGCCGTTGCTCCCCAAATGAAATGGTCTTGATACCCCATGGCGTGAAAGTATCGCTTGGTGCCCGCAAATTCGCGGGCATGACGTTGATGGTTGGTCGAATCCATGAGAAACGCCAGCGGCACTTCGAACACTTCGGCGACCTCGTGGGGGTCCGGAATGAGATCGAACGGGGGTGAGATGATGGCCACGATGGGGCTCACTTCAAATCCCGTTCGGGTCACATAGGTATCGAGCTTGCCGATGATTTCAATGTGGCTTGCGGGCAGGCCGATTTCTTCTTCGGTTTCGCGTAGGGCTGCGGCCACGGCGTCTCGATCTTCGGGTTCGATATGCCCACCGGGAAAGCTGACTTGGCCGGGATGGTGTTCCAAGTGATCGGTGCGCCGAGTGAGCAAAATGGTCAGGTGGTCACCGTGATCCACCAACCCCACCAACACGGCCGCCGGACGCAAAGGGGTGTTGGGTGGGAAATCCGGATTGAGGTCATGATCGCCATGGACGCGTCGCCCAGGGGTGAGATCTGGGGAGGTATCTGGCGCGTGCCGGGGCTTTGGTGAAGGGGCTTCATAAGCCGAGAGCCGTTGGATGATCCAGTCGCGGTTAAATGATCGTTTCAAGACAGAACACCTCGTTTTGAAGGCATCTGTTTGCTAGGCGTCAGAGTCCTGTAAGGACCCCAGTGGAAAAAAAGAGCCGGAACTCCACACGCCAAATATTTTTTCATCATCTAAATCCATCGCCGTGCCGTGTTCGACCAGATCGTAATACACGGCGCGTTCTATGCGGGCCTCAATCGCGCCCGGCATCGCTACATAAGGCGTAAGGACACCGGTCACGGGGCTTGGTTTCATTATTATGGGTACATCTTCGGAAATTGTGATCAGTTTGTCCACATTGGTGCAAAAGCTGATGATTTGATCTTCGCCTTCGCCATGGGTGAAGATTTGTGTGGCGATGAACGGCGCATCCTCGACTTCGATGCGGCCCATTTCCGTCGGTGAAATCAGCCAATACACGCCGTCTTCCGCGCGCATCAAAATGGAGGCAAACAAACACACCATCTCTTTGCGACCAATCGGCGTGCCGTTGTAATACCACACGCCCGCCTGATCGATGCGAATGTCCAAGTCGCCGCAATAACTGCGGCCTTCCAAAGGAACCGGTAAATCCAACGCGGACTGGGGGATCTCTTCGGAGAAAAAATCAAAGTCTCCCTCTTGCACGCGTCTGCCCATTGTTTTCCTGCCGCCCCTTCAACTGAAAGCCCTTGCGGACCTTTGTGGCTTCATCGGTAAATCCACACCGACAATGCTGATATAGGGATTGGACCAAGGATGAAAAGGGAAAAATGCATACAGTGAGGTGAAAAATCGTTTGGCTTTGCTTTAGCTTTCGGTCCAGCCGGGCGTGTGACGGAACCATTCAACCAAAAAGTCGACGAAGGCGCGGACCTTGGGCGAAAGGTTGCGGCTGGACGGATAAACCGCATAAACGCTAAGCGGATCATCATTAAAAGACTCCAGGGCGGGCTCCAATTTGCCCTGCAGCAAGGCGTGATCGACGATGAACGACGGCCCATAAAAAATGCCCACGCCCTGCACGGCGGCGGAACGGATCACAACATCGTTATTCGTCGTGAGGTTGCCGCTGATTTTCACACTCAAGTGTTTACCGTCTTCTTTGAAGGTCCATTCGCCGGGAGTGGAAAGATACGAATAGATGATGCTTTTGTGGTGGCGCAGCTCGCTGGGATGACTGGGTTTACCGTGTTTGCGCCAATACGCCGGAGACGCGCACAAGGTCATGGTAACAGGCGCGATACGCCGCGCAATGAGTGTGGAGTCTTGCAGTCGTGAAATGCGGATCACCGCATCAAAGCCTTCATCCACCAAATTGACCAGACGGTCAGAAAATTCGATGTCCACGTGAATCAGCGGGTAGCGTTCGATAAAGGCGGACAGGGCTTCGGACAAATGCATGGCGCCAAAGGTATGTGGCGCGCTGACGCGCAACTTTCCGCGGGGTTCTTCGCCAAGCGGGGAAACCGCGTCTTGGGCATCTTCCAAGTCGTTCAAAATGCCCCGAGCACGTTCCAGAAAAACCCGTCCTTCGTCGGTCAAGTGCAGCTTGCGGGTGGTGCGCTGAAGCAAACGCACCCGCAGATGATCTTCCAGGGCCGCCACTTGCTTGGATACGGTGGCTTTGGACGCCCCCAATTCGCGGGCCGCTTGGGAAAAGCTGCCCGAATCGATGGTGGCGACAAAGGCTCGCATGCCCGATAGAACGTCCATATCAACCGTTTCCCTTATTGAAACAGTATTGTTCAAAATGGCCTAATTGTCCATCAAAATGGTATGCCGTAAAGTGATCGTCACATGAACCTATCAGACTGTGGAGGACTGAATATGATCACCGTTTCAAATTTTCAGAACTTCGGCCATCAAGATCATGGATGGCTGAACGCCTGCCATCACTTTAGTTTTGCCGATTATTACGACCCCGCCCGCATGGGTTTTGGGCCGCTTCGGGTGTGGAATGACGATCATATCAAGGCGGGTACGGGCTTTCCGCTGCACGGCCACCGGGATATGGAAATCATCACCTATGTGCGTCAGGGTGCGGTCAGCCATGAAGACAGCCTGGGCAATCGGGGCCGCACGGCGGCGGGGCAAGTGCAAGTGATGAGCGCGGGTACCGGCATTCGTCACGCGGAGTACAACGTCGAAAATGAAGACCTGGATTTGTTTCAGATTTGGTTGGAGCCCGACGAGAGCGGGCATCAACCGCGTTGGGACATGCGCACGTTTGACCGGGATCATAATTCCCATGGCTTTGTGACGTTGGTGTCGGGGCGCCATGGCAAGCCTCAGCCAGACAGCCTGTTTATCCATCAAGACGCGGCCTTGTTGGCGGCGGTGATGGACCAAGGTCAAGTCCATCGCCTGCACATCGAGCCGGGGCGGCGCATGTATATCGTTCCTGCACGGGGTGAAATCGAAGTGAACGGCGTCAATATCACCGAGCGCGGGGCTGCCGAAATCAGCAATGAGAGCGAGCTGGTCCTCAACGCCTTGGTTGATGCGGAAGTGGTAGTGCTGGATCTTCCTTAAGCAACAATAATCAAACCTAAACGGGGATATATTTGCTAAACTGCAATCTGATACATGTTCCGGACCTAAGCGGCTGGGGCATGTGATTTGAGTGTTTAAGTTTAAGGAAGCAAAATGAAAGCAGAAGTAAAATGGCTGGGCGGGCGCGCATTTGAAGGCACGCCCGACAGTGGGCATAGCGTGATCATGGATAGTTCGCCGGCATTCGGTGGCGAAGACCGGGGCGTGCGACCCATGGAACTGCTGCTTTTGGGGATGGGGGGCTGTACCTCCATCGACGTGATGAACATCTTGGAAAAATCACGTCAAGATGTGAGCGGCTGCGTTGCCGAAATTTCCGCTGATCGTGCCGATGAAGATCCAAAGGTATTTGTGCGCATTCACGTGCATTTTAAAGTGACCGGGCGCAACGTGGAAGCCAAGCGGGTTGAACGTGCGATTGAACTGTCGGCGGAAAAATACTGCTCTGCATCCATCATGTTGGGCAAAACGGCGGAGATTACCCATGACTTTGAAATTATCGAATCCGATTAAGTTGGGCCTGGTGTTGGCTCTGGTGAGCAGCGCTGCGGCCTGCACATCGACCGGCTTCACCAACAATCCTCTGGAACGCAAATTGTCCTGGTTTTCCTACATGGAAGGTGGGGATATCCGGGCTGCGTGCGGACCGGCCACCCCCAACCGCTACCGTTTGGTCTACAACGGTGTTTATAACGAACAGGTGCGAACCTATGAGTTGATCGCTGAAAGACATCTGAATGTTGGCGTGATTGAAGCCGTGGACCTGACACAGTTTGGTGAAGGGATCGGTGGCATTCTTGCCCCTTGGCAGGCCAAAATGGTGGGCCGAGATTTGGATCAGGAGCAGTCCCGGGCACTGGTCAATGCGTTGGCTGTGGATGGTGCGTTTGGGCCACCAGCGGTGGATACCGAACTGTCGTCACGGGGCTTCTTTTGGACCATCGCCGCGTGCCATCAAGGGGCATATCATTTTACGGCGCTGGCGTGGCCGTCCCAAGCTTGGGATGACGCAACGTTTGACGATGTCCTTTTCGCTTTAGATCCGTCCCCCATTGCGGTGAATCCACCGCGCAAGACGCTTTTGGATCGCATCAATACGGGTGGGCCAAAAAATGTAGAAAGTATTTTCAACACCAAGGTGGGGGAAAACGGACTGGCGGGATTCCAGCCGCTTTTTTAGAACAGAACAAAGATTGCTGTGAGCGTCGGAG
The DNA here is from genome assembly GCF_001746755.1 of Magnetovibrio blakemorei. GTDB lineage: Bacteria > Pseudomonadota > Alphaproteobacteria > Rhodospirillales > Magnetovibrionaceae > Magnetovibrio > Magnetovibrio blakemorei. The sequence continues at coordinate 62,178 of NZ_MCGG01000025.1, forward strand.
ATGGCTAGACTACCCAGTCGTGGGAGAAACCAACGAGGGTAAAGGGGGCTAGAATGCCATATGTGATGCGCAACGCCGAAGGCCGGATCGTCGCCGTTTTGAGCGAACAGGTTGAAGGCAGCGAAATGGTTTCGGCCAACGATCCGGGTCTGGGACAATTCTTAGCCGCCGACAGTCCCGAGCAGCGTGCCCAACGTGAGCTGATGGAATCCGATCTGGGCTTGATCCGCGTGATTGAAGATTTGATCAACGTGCTGGTCGAGCGTGGTGTGATCATGTTCAATGACTTCCCCGAACCGGTGCAGCGCAAGTTGTTGATGCGCAGCGGCATGCGTAAAGAGTTTTCTTACGTGGACGATTTGTTCAACGCCGACGACAATGAATTTTTGCCACCACCGGATGAAGACGGCGAAGGCTTTCTTTAAGTTCTTCAAGTGCTTTTAGGCATTGATTCAGAGCGGTCTAATATTTGTGTGATCAAATAAAGATTGCGCACACCCCCAAAGAACAGTACTATTTTGTGGATTTCTGAGGGGGGGAATTGACCGTTCAATTTCTTGTGGAAATCTCCCTGCGCGTGCGCAGGTTAGAGACCCGTGAAAACGGGAGGGGACTTGTGCGTCTTCATTCATGGCGGCAAGTCGAAGAGTTTCGTTCACTTAAAACTCCAAAAAGGGGATTTTATAAATGTTGAAAAAAATCATGACCACAGCCGTTTTGTCATGTGTTGCCGCTGCGTTCATCGTTGTTGCTGTTCCGACAATGGTTAAAGCGGAAGACGATTCTTCCATCGCGCGCGGTGGAATGCTGTACGACAAATGGTTTAAGGTTATTGGGGCGCAAAAACCCTCTGAAACACATAAAGCGTGGCCTGCCGCCAACACCAAAAAATCCGGCGACGTGACCTGGCGCTGTAAATCGTGCCATGGCTGGGATATGAAGGGCAAAGACGGCGCTTACGCCAAAGGCTCTTATCTGACCGGTATCAAAGGTCTTGGCGCTATGGCCAATGCTGACAGCGCAAAAATCATTGCTGTCATTAAAGACGACACCCACGGCATGGGCGGTATGATGGCGGATCAAGATATGATGGATCTGGCCAACTTCGTCAGCAAGGGGCAGTTCGATATGGGCACCTACATCGACTATGCCACCAAAAAGGTTAAGGGCGATGTGGCCAAAGGTGCGGCTTATTACAACACCGTGTGCGCAAAGTGCCACGGTGCCGACGGTACCTTGCCCAAAGAAATGGAAGAAACCGTTGGTGGGTTGAGCAATGATAACCCGTGGGAAATCATGCACAAAATCATGAACGGCCAACCGGCGGAAAACATGCCGGCTATGCGGGCCTTTGGCCCTGAAGTGTCGGCGGATATTCTCGCCTACGCTCAATCACTTCCGGCCAAGAAGTAATTTGACAAAGCCCTCTTCTTAAGCCCGCTTTCGCGCGGGTTGGGAAGGGGGCTTTTTTCTTTCAGAAAACGGGCTGCACACGACTGTGGCCCCGACTGGTGGGGTTTTTTGATGATACGTACATTATGGCAAAGGTTGTGGCAGCCTTCCAAACGGTTTGCCATTGGGGTTATTTTTATCGTCGGTGGCGTTGGTGGGGTGATTTTTTGGGGTGGCTTTAACACCTTCATGGAACACACCAATACCTTAGAGTTCTGTATTTCGTGTCATGAAATGCGGGACACCGTTTATGAAGAATACAAAACCAGCGTGCACTATTCCAACCCGTCCGGGGTGCGCGCCATTTGTTCCGATTGCCACGTACCAAAGGCGTGGGGTCCGAAGTTGGTGCGCAAAATTCAAGCCTCCAACGAGTTGCTGCACAAAGTGCTGGGCACGATCGATACCCCTGAAAAATTTGAAGAGCATCGCTTGGAATTGGCACAGCGGGTATGGGCAGCTATGGAGGCCAACGATTCACGAGAGTGTCGCAATTGTCATAGTTTTGATGCGATGCACTGGGAAAAGCAGCGCCGCCGATCCAGCGAAAAAATGCAAGAAGCGGTCAAAAAGGGCCAGACCTGCATTGAATGTCACAAGGGCATTGCGCACAAGCGCCCCAAACAAGAACGCGACGATTAATGTTTCGATATGCAAAAAAATGAGGGCTCAAAACGGAGCCCTCATTTTTTTGTGCTCGCATTGCGTTGATCTTCGTGCGGAGGCAAGGGTCAATCATAGGATGAATGGGGAGGTGTTTTTTCATTTCTCGTCAACATATTTGTGTTAAGACGGTGCGGAATTGAGATGGCGCCTTAATAAGTCAAATGATTTTGAATAATGAGAAAGCAGGGTGGGGTTATGTCTGGAAACAATCAAATATTGAGTGACGAGATCGTCCAATTTTTGTCGCAAGGTCTATATCAACAAGCGATCGAGTTGGGGCAATCTGAAAATGGCGGAGACGCCATTGCAGCCCTGTGCCGTGTTCTTGAAGAAAATGATCGGACCAACCTGTCGGGAACCATCCAGGTGGCCGTCGAATGCGGTGATGCGATGGTGTCCATTGCAGAAATGACCCGCGACGTTCATGAAGTCAACAATCGTTCCCAAGCGATTGCCGCTGCGGCCGAAGAAATGGTTGCCTCCGTCAACGAAATCGCCCGCACCAGTGAGGCCGCCGCCGCCGATGCCAACACCGTTGAAAACAGTGCCGCCGAAGGCATGAGGTCGGCGGAACAGGCCGTGCAGACCATGGAAAATATTGCCAAGGCCGTTCAGGAAGCGGCGCACAAAGTGGACACGTTGGCGGAAGCCTCCACCAAGATCGGCCAAATTGTCGAAAGCATCGAAGCCATTGCCAAACAAACGAACCTTCTGGCGCTGAACGCCACCATCGAAGCCGCACGTGCGGGTGAGGCGGGCAAAGGTTTTGCGGTTGTGGCGGGTGAAGTTAAAAACCTTGCCAATCAAACGGCCAAGGCGACCGATGACATTCGCAGCCGTATCGATCACTTGCGTACCGAAATGACGGGCATCGTCACGTCTATGGAAAATGGCGCAGAAGCCGTTAAGGATGGTCAAAAAATCATCGTCTCTACGGGAGACGGAATGCGGGCCATCGGTGAGCAGATTACAGGCGTGACCGGCAAAATGCAGGAAATCGCGGCGATTTTGGCTCAACAAAGCGAAGCTTCTACGGAAGTGGCGCAAGGCGTAACCTCCATCGCGGATATGTCCAGTCGCAATTCCAGCGAAATCAATCAAGTTGCCGACGCAATGGACAAGGCCAACGCCGTGATCATTGGTCGTGTGCAGAGTTTGGGTGAGAGGGACATCTCTCACAAGGTCATCTATCTCGCCAAGTCGGACCACACGACGTTCAAGAAAAACATCATGGATACGTTGATTGGCCGCAAAGCGCTTAAGCCGGAAGACCTGGCAGACCACAACAACTGTCGTCTGGGTAAATGGTATTATGCCGTTACCGATAGCGACATTAAGAATTCAAGCGCTTTCAAACGCATGGCTGACCCTCATGAACGGGTCCATCGTTATGGTAAAAAAGTTCTGCAAGATTTATATGCGAACAACATGAACGATGCTTTGACCGCAGCCAAGAATATGGAGGAGGCCTCAAAAGAAGTCATCAGCCTCCTTGACGAACTGGCGGTTGAACTCGGCCATTAAGCCGTCGATCGGGCCGCGTTCATCGAGTGATGGCGCGTTGAAAATAAAAAGAGTGGCGGTCCTTATGGGGCGCCACTCTTTTTTTATGTGCAGGCTTTAAAGCCTGCACTCAGTTTGCGTCCGGGCTCCACCTCAACACCGGTTTGCGTGCGGCGGCGGTTTCGTCGAGGCGACGACGTGGGGTGAGCACCGGGGCATTTTTGAAGAACTGAGCGTCGCCGGACTGGGCGCGCGCGTTGAGCCCGCGGAGCGTTTTGATATACAGATCCAGCGTTTCCTTGGCTTCCGATTCCGTGGGCTCCATCAAAAGCGCGCCGTGCACCACCAGCGGGAAGTACATGGTCATGGGGTGAAAACCCTCGTCGATCATGGCTTTGGCGAAGTCCAAGGTGGTGACCCCGGTGTCTTTCAAGAAATGATCGTCGAACAGAACTTCGTGCATGCACATGCCGTCGAACGACACGCTCATTTGGTCTTGCAGCTCAGCGCGCAGATAATTGGCGTTGAGCACGGCATCGCTGGACGCTTGGCGCAAGCCGTCTGCACCGTGGCTCATCATGAACGCCAGGGCGCGGATGAACACGCCCATCTGGCCGTGATAGCCTTTCAGACGACCAAACGGTTTTGCGTCTGAATCCGCTTTGTGTTCTACCAAATCGAAGCCGTCTTTGCCGTGCACGATGTAAGGCAGGGGTGCAAACGGGGCGAGCGCTTCGGATAACACCACCGGACCGGCACCCGGTCCACCGCCGCCGTGGGGTGTGGAAAAGGTCTTGTGCAAATTCAAGTGCATGCAGTCGATGCCCAAGTCGCCGGGACGCACACGTCCGACAATGGCGTTGAAGTTTGCGCCGTCGCAATAAAAATATCCGCCTGCGTCGTGGATGGCGTCGGCAATTTCGATCACTTCGTTTTCAAACAGGCCGCAGGTGTTGGGGTTGGTGAGCATGATGCCCGCCACGTCCGGTCCTAATTTGGCTTTGAAGGCTGCAAAGTCCACCCGGCCCCGTTCGGTGGCAGGAATGGAATCGACGCTAAAGCCGCACGCCGCCGCGGTGGCGGGGTTCGTGCCGTGGGCGCTTTCGGGCACCAAGACACGCTTGCGGACGTCGGCTTCGCCGCGATCTTCAAGGGCGGCTTTGATGGCCATCATGCCACACAGCTCACCGTGTGCGCCCGCTGCCGGGCTCATTGCCACGGCGGGCATGGCGCACAGGGTTTTGATCCAGTGCGCCAACGTGTCGATCAGTTCCAGCGCGCCCTGGGCGGTGCTGGTGGGCTGCATCGGATGCAGATCGCCCAGGCCTTTCAGGCGGGCAATCTTTTCGTTGACCCGGGGGTTGTGCTTCATGGTGCACGATCCCAACGGATAGAAGCCGCTGTCGATGCCATAGTTTTTTTGGCTGAGACGGGTGTAGTGACGCACCACTTGCGGCTCAGATAAGCCGGGCAAGCCTACTTTGTCTTTGCGTCGCAGTCCGCCCAAGCGGTTGTCAGAGACTTTGACGTCGGCCAGATCAACGCCGGTGCGTCCGTCTTCACCCAATTCGAAAATTAGCGGTTCAGCAAAATCGAGCCCTTTGGAGCCGCTGATGGTTTGCTGGGCGGGGGCTTGAGAGCCACCCACAGGAACGTTGGTGCGGCCCTGAGAGAGATCGCGTGATTGATCGCTCATGACAAAATCTCCTCAAGGGCTTGGACCAGCGCGGTCATGTCCGCGTCGGTGTTTGTTTCGGTCACGGCAACCAACATATAATTTTTCAAATCATTTCGGTCTGGCAGCAAGCGCGTCAGGGGCACACCACCCAAGATGCCGCGCTTGGCCAAGGCTTCAACCACCTCTTCGGCGGGCTGGGAAAGCTTCACCGTGAATTCGTTGAAGAAGCTGTCGTTCATCAGTTCGACACCATCAATGGCAGCCAGTTTATCGGCCAGTGTGCAGGCGTTGGCGTGGTTGAGACGCGCCAAACGGCTTAAGCCTTCTTCGCCCAGCAAGGACGCATGGATGGTGAACGCCAGCGCGCACAGTCCGGCGTTGGTACAGATGTTCGAGGTCGCTTTTTCCCGGCGGATGTGTTGTTCGCGGGTCGATAGGGTCAACACCCAACCGCGTTGGCCTTCGACGTCCTGGGTTTGTCCTGTAACCCGACCCGGCATTTGCCGCACCAGCTTGGACGTGGTGGCAAACAGGCCCACGTAAGGGCCGCCGTAACTCAACGCAATGCCCAAAGACTGGCCCTCGGCGGTGACGATGTCCGCGCCCAAGTTACCGGGGGCCTCCAACAAACCCAGCGAGACGATTTCGGTGGTCACCGCCACCACCAGTGCGCCTTTGGCATGGGCGGCTTCAGCGATGGGGCGCAAATCGATGATGCGCCCAAACATGTCGGGGCTTTGCACCACCACACACGCGGTGTTGTCGTCGATTAAGTCAATGACACTGGCCGGATCGGCGGGGCGGGTGGGGTCAGAATCAGGATGCACCAATTCGATGTTCAACGAATGGGCGCTGGTCTTGGTGACGTCAAAATAATGTGCGTGAAGCCCACCCGCCAAAACCGCACGGTTGCGCCGGGTCGCCCTGGCCGCCATCAAAACGGCTTCGGCAGTTGCCGTTGCGCCGTCATACATGGACGCGTTGGCCACTTCCATGCCCGTCAACAGGGCGACTTGGGTTTGGAATTCGAACAAATACTGAAGCGTGCCTTGGGACACTTCCGGCTGGTAGGGGGTGTAGGCGGTGAGAAATTCTCCGCGCTGCACCATATAATCGACCGTCGCCGGAACGTGATGACGATACGCCCCCGCACCCAAAAAACTGGGTGCGATGGACGGCGACAAATTCTTGGCCGCCATGGCGCTAAAGGTGCGTTCGACCTCCATCTCACCGACGGCGAGGGGCAGGTCTACGGGGGCTTGCAACAGGGCCTTTTGGGGCACGTCGCAATACAGATCTTCAACAGTCTTTGCGCCAATGGCGTCAAGCATGTCTTTGCGGTCTTGTTCGGTATGCGGCAGGTAACGCATCAGCGCGAATTCCTTAAATTGAGAGCACTTAGTCGAGGCTTTCCACGTAAACGTCGTACTCTTCTTCATCCATCAGATCGTCAAGTTCGGACGGGTCGGACAGTCTGATTTTGAAGAACCAGCCGTCTTCTGCGGGGTCTCCGGACACAGTTGCCGGATCATCGGCAATGCCAGCGTTGCCTTCAATCACTTCGCCCGATACCGGAGCATAAACTTCGGATGCCGCTTTGACCGATTCGACAACGGCAGCTTCGTCGCCCTTGGACAGCATGCGGCCCTCGTCGGGCACTTCGACGAACACCAAGTCGCCCAATTGTCCTAAGGCATAAGCGGTGACGCCAACCGTAGCGATGTCGCCGTCTAAGTTGATCCATTCGTGGTCTTTGGTGAATTTGAGGCTCATGGTGAAATTCCCGTGTTTGTAAAGTGTGAGGTCGTTTTAAACTTTGTAGCTTTTGTCGGTGAACGGCATTTTGACGATTTTGGCCGCCAACGGTTTGTTGCGCACGATCAAGTTGACGGGCGTGCCGGGCGCGGCAAAGGCTGATTGAACATAGCCCATGGCGATGGGGCCTCCGACCGAGGGGCCAAAGCCACCACTGGTGATGGTGCCGATGGCATGGCCTTCTAAGTCTTGCACTTCGGTGCCATCCCGCGCAGGCGCACGGCCTTCGGGCAAGATGCCGACCCGTTGTTGCTCGGTGCCGTTTTGCAACTGCGCCAAAATGATATCCGCGCCGGGAAAGCCGCCTTCTTCACGGCGGCGCTTGTTCACCACCCATTTGATGTCGGCTTCAACAGGTGTCGTTTCCGTCGTGATGTCGTGACCGTAGAGGCACAACCCGGCTTCCAGACGCAAGCTGTCACGTGCGCCCAATCCGGCAGGTTCGACTTCGGGCTGGTCCAGCAATAATTTGGCGAAGGCTTCGGCCTGGGCACTGGGGACGGAAATTTCAAAGCCATCTTCACCGGTGTAGCCCGAGCGGGTGACGAAGCAGTCAATGCCATTGATGGTGACTTCTTTAAACGTCATGAAGGTCATAGCCGCGGTCTCAGGGGCCAAGCGCGCCAAAACGTCACCGGCTTTGGGGCCTTGCAGCGCCAACAGGGCGCGATCGGTGAGGACTTCAAGGGTGGCGCGACCTTTGGTACCCGCTTCGATGTGGGCGAAGTCTTGGTCTTTACATGCGGCGTTGACGACCAGATAAAGCCCGTCCGCAATGCGCGTGGCCATCAGGTCGTCCAAAATGCCACCCTGATCGTTCAGCAAAACGGTGTAGCGGGTCTTACCCACTTGCATCGCTTGGTAATCGCCGGGCACCAGGGTTTCAAAGGCTTGGATGGCATCCGCTCCGCGCAAGAAGCCCTGACCCATGTGCGAGACGTCAAACAACGACGCACTGGCGCGGGTGTGCAGATGTTCTTTGAGAATGCCTGCAGGGTATTGAACCGGCATGGCATATCCGGCAAACGGCACCATTTTGGCACCCAGCGCCCGGTGCAGGCCGTCTAAAGGCGTGATGAGTAGATCTTGCGGGTTTGTATCTTCTGAATTTGTGGCGGCGCTCATCTCAGGTCTCCTCACAGAATCTGGCAGCCACCAATCCACATGGATTTAGTGCTGCCCCACTCTGTCACGGAACCTGAAAGATTCCTCAGCTGATCCCATACGCGCGGGAGGCCAAGTTACATCTTCGGTGAGGGGGCCAGTTCTGCGGCCACCTACTTTCCAGAGCCTCGTCGCCATCACGGTCCATTTGCCTGAGAGATTCCGGGGCGGTTGCTCCTTCGGCGCTGACCTACCAAATGGTGGTGGCCAGTCTCTCCCGTGGCGGCTTTAATCGAGGAAACCAGTTTTTAATCGTTTTGTCCGGTTCTCCCAGACTCGTAACATTCTAGAGACAAGCCCACCAACGTCAATGGGGCATATGTTCTGGAAAACAGCCGATGTTGTGGATAGATAAGGACCGAATTGTCCGCTCAGCGGTTTTTGCGCTGATATTCAAGCTCGGATCGGGTGAGTTTCAGGCTTATGTAAACAAGGAAATTTTCCCCCGTTTGCCCTGCGCTCAACGGTAAAACATAGGCGTGCGGTTCCGGTTTTTGCCAGATCACGCGGGGGACGTCCTTTTGATAAGGAAGGACCAGCGGGTAGCTATATTTTTTCAAGATCGTTTTTTGCAGGTCCGTAATCGCGATAATATATTCAAAGTCCGCATCGTTGCTTTGATTGGCCGGGCCGCGGCTCGACATGATGGTCGGGGCGACAAGAACGGTGAGGGTGCCCGCGCCGATTTTATCGATATCATATACACACCCTTGGGCGAATCCGGTGAGTTCTTCTTCATGGAGAACATCGATGATGTCGGTGCCTGGGCCGGGCTTGAAGCGGGTGAGTTTTGCACCGTCGGCGGCGATCAAAACTTCCGGGCAAGGCGGCGGGGGAGCTTCGTCACTGGCGCAGGCCGCTAGCCCTAAGCTTATGCTCAGCAGGGCGAAGCCCACGAAGGGACGGCTGAAAAAAGCTTTGGCCGTGGGACGTTTGGGGAAACGTGAGGGCGCCATCAGATTTAGCCTTACAGGTTTTTGTGTTCGCCGTCGCACAATGCGCCTTTTTTGGACGCCCGACAGCCGCAAAAATAGACGTTGCCGGTTTTTTCAGCCGTATGCGCGGTCGGTGTGAATGAGCTGCCTTTGTGGCTGCCGTCGCAAAACGGCTGATTTTCGCTTTTACCACATGTGCAGTAATAGTACGTTTTACCCGCTTCTGCCTCAACAACATAAGGTGCTTTTTTGGTACAGATGGCTTCGCTCATAAATTTGTGCCTTGTTCACGTCTACAGAATTGTTGGAGGCACTCTAATGAAGCGAAGCGCTTGTGACAAGGCTGAGCCCAAGCAAAAATCCTGATTGAGGCCCCGGTCAAGGCTTAACGGGCATTGGGACGGTATGATCGGCAAGTGAGGTCATGGTCCCCGCCACTTTGCTGAGCGCCCGAGCCCGTCCCCAAGGGCTGGAAATGGTTTTGGCTTCGTCTAAGGCGACGTTGAAGACCGACCAGGCGGCATCCGTTTCTTTGCGATTTGCGCGATCTTCGGCGATGTCACACAGCATCCACACCCGGGTAAAGGGGCTGGAGATGTCGTCCGTCGCCGCGTTGGCAAAGTCTTGGGAGCGTGTGGCCCCCGCCAAATCGCCACCGCGACGGCGATCGTCAGCGATGGTCCAAAAAATGTGCGCTTTGAGGCGATCATCTTGAATCAAATGAGCCGAATTAAAGGCTTCTTCCAACAATGCAACGTCGTTGTCCAAGCTGATGCTGACGTCATTGAACGCTAAGGCGATGCGGGAATAGGCGTAGGCTTTGGCAAAAGGAAACTTGATGACTTTTGCGGCTGTTTTGGCTTTTTCCAGGGTCTCTTTGGCTTGTTCAAACTGTCCCGCACCTCCTTGGTAAGAAGCGATGCGGGCCAAAACCAAAGCACGGTAACGCATCTCTTCAATGCTGTCGGCGGTGATCAAAGCGGCGGCTGCATCCCCCGCTTGGGCCAGCCCATTGGCGGCCGCGATCAGAACGGGCGTGTCGTCGGCACCGCTTTTGACGGTCTTTAACACGTCCAATGCCTGTTGCGCCATGCCGATATCAGCGTAAGCCGCAGCAATATAGCGGCGCGCTTTGTTGAGGTTATGGGGATCGGTGATTTTGTCCAGTTGCCCTTGGCTGGCATGGATGTGGGCAAGGGCCTCTTGTTCAAATCCGGCTTTGGACAAGATGACGGCCATGCGAGCACGAAATGAAATCTGCGACAGCAGCGATTCAATGCGCTTTAAGTACGGTTCTAAATCTTTAACGGTTTGAGTCGCGTCAAACGTGTCGCTGTTTTGAGATTGAATTTCGGCGATGGCGACGTAGGCCTCGGCCTGTTGCACCGGATCGGGGATGATGTTCACGGCGGCCAGGGCTTCGTCGATTTGGCCGACCTCGGCGCGGGCTTTGGCGATGTCGCGCAACGCCACCATAATCAACCGCGGGTCATGGATGCGCCGGGTGGTGAGGGCGGCATCCTGCGCCAATCCGGCGCGGGCTTGGGCGGTCAAGATTTCGCCCAGGGCCCAATCGCGCATTTCCGGTTTGTCGATGTCGCGGGCGCTTTGCACCGCTTCAATCAGCAAGCACCGGGGTTCCGGTTTGGCCATGCAGGTTTTGGTGTCAACCTTGGCACCACGATTTTCTGGGCTGATGCCTTCGACAAGGTTGCGGGTTTGTGGGTTGGCCAGCAAGGCCTCGCGGGCTGCATCAATGGTTGAGTCGCGGGATTTTTCCAAGCGACCCAAAAGCTGGCCGACTTGTCCACCGGTTTCCAAATCACTTGCCAATTGCGAGGTGGCTTGACCATCAACTTTGAGGTCGGCACTTTTTTGGTAAGCCTTAATGGCGGCTTCGGTTTGTGGTCCATAACGCCCATCGATGGGGCCAAAGTAAAAGCCCTGATCGGCCAAGCCCTGTTGGACGCGGCGCACCACGTCTGTCGATGCAGAGCTTTGCGCAGGGGAGGTGGATTCGAGGTCTCCACCGGCGGCGGTCTCAAAGGATGCGAGACCTTCCGTATTGTCCATGGTTGACTTGCTGCCGCTGGATGCCCAAGCCAAAGGTGTGATGGTGAGCAGGACAAAAGCCATTAGAGCGGCTTCCCGTAAAACAGCTCTTGACCCTATTGGGCGGATTGGGTTTTTTTTGTTTTTGATCATGCGCCATACTAGCGCATCACCCGGGCCTGTCTACCAGGGTGTCTTTCGTTGCGCCATTATGATTTTATGATGAGGCAAGTGATTCGTTGCCCTTGCGCAAGCTTTAAGGATTTTCGCCATGGCTGTGTATACGGATATTTCAGATGAAGACCTCAGCGCGTTTGTTGCTGGGTATGGCATCGGGGAAGTCTTGTCGTGCAAGGGCATTGCGGAAGGTGTTGAAAATTCAAATTTTCTGCTGGTGACCGATCAAGCACCATTCATTCTGACGCTTTATGAAAAGCGTGTTGACGCAAACGATTTGCCGTTTTTTTTAGGGCTAACAGAACACCTGGCCGCCCAAGGCGTGCCGTGCCCGACGCCGGTGCGCGCCCAAGACGGTCAGGTCCTGCGCACGTTGAGCGGGCGTCCCGCCGCCATCGTGACGTTTTTAAATGGCATGTGGCCGAAGCGAATCCAAAATTATCATTGTGCCCAGTTGGGGCGCGCCATGGCGCAGTTGCATGTTGCGGGGGCAGACTTCAAGCTCACCCGCACCAATGCGCTGAGCGTGGAGAGTTGGCGGCCTTTGTTGGACGCCTGCCAGGGACGCGGTGACGAGGTCTTGGCGGGCCTGACGGACGAACTGTACGCGGAGCTGGATGTGTTGGAAGCGGAGTGGCCTGGAAATTTACCCCAAGGCATCATTCATGCCGACCTGTTTCCCGACAACGTGTTTTTTCGCGGTGAAAATCTTAGCGGCCTGATCGATTTCTATTTTGCCTGCACCGATCAATTCGCCTATGACGTGGCCATCTGTCTCAACGCTTGGTGCTTTGAACGCGATGGCGATTTTAATGCCACCAAAGCCCGGAAAATGTTGCAGGCCTATCGGGATGTGCGGGATTTTTCCAACGCGGAAATGCAGGCCTTGCCGCTGTTGGCGCGGGGCGCTGCCATGCGCTTTTTGCTGACGCGCTTGTATGACGGGTTGAACACGCCTGAGAACGCTCTGGTGACGCCGAAAGACCCGTTGGAATACTTAAAAAAGCTGCGCTTTCATCAGGCCGTCAGCGGCCCCGGCGCGTATGGATTGGATTGAACGATGGCTGAAGACGATGTTGTGGACATTTACACCGATGGTGCGTGCAGCGGCAACCCCGGCCCGGGCGGCTGGGGAGTGGTGATGCAATGGAAGGGTAATGAAAAGGAATTTTCCGGCGCGGAACCGGACACCACCAACAACCGCATGGAGTTGATGGCGGCTATCGTTGGCTTGGAAAAGCTCAAGCGCGGTGTTGATAATGTCCGCGTCCACACTGACAGCACCTACGTGAAAGATGGCATTTCAAAATGGATTCACGGGTGGAAAAAAAACGGCTGGAAAACGGCGGCCAAAAAGCCTGTTAAAAATCAGGACCTGTGGATGCGTCTGGACTCTAACCTTGCGGGTCATGCCGTTGAATGGCACTGGGTCAAGGGCCATTCCGGGCACCCGCAAAATGAACGCTGCGATGAACTGGCGCGCTTGGCCATCGCGCAAATGAAAGATGGTCAGACGCTTTAAGGGCGCTGAATGTGCTTTCCGATCAGCGTCGTCCTCCGCCGCCACCTCCGCCGCCACCTCCACCTCCACCTCCGCTACTGCTGCGGGATTGGCTTCCTCCGGAAAACCCTCCGCCATTTCCATTCGAAGATTTCGCGGTTTTCTGTCCACCAAAAGTTTGTGCTTTAGCCTGGTTGTGAAGCCGCTCTGTATTCTGGGTTTGCTTGCGCATACGTGTTTGCGCCATTGCTTGTGCTTCGTCCGATATGCTTTGGCGTTCATAATCACTTTGTGCGGCGTTTAGGCGTTCGCGAATCTGGTGTTGTTCTTGTACTGTCAATTGGTCGCGATAGGCGGGAGGCAGTTCGCGATTGAGTGCCTCTTGGCTGCGGATGCGCTCTTGGGTTTCCGCGCGCAGTTCGGTGCGTTCCACTTCCGTTTCGGCGTTGCGATAACGGTTTTGCAGTTCAGCGCGCTCTTGCTCCGCTAACGTGGCCATGCTGGGCAACGGTTCCACCACGACGGTTTGCGCGGGGGCCGTTTGGCTCAACACGCTGAACATGAGGGTGGCGCTGGCGAAGGTGAGTATTTTTTTCATCTCTTTCTTCTTATTGTTGCCTCGGAACATTGTTTATTAGTTTTATCTAATTTAATGGAGGGCAGCTGTGATGCCAATCACAGTCTTGTCATGTCTGCACAAAAAAAACGGGACCCACAAGGAGTCCCGTTTTTGCTGCTGAGGGAGGCGCTGTTTTAGAGCTTTGAGAGCTGAGCTTCAGCGCTGGAAACTTCAAAGGCACCGGGCGCTTCTCTGTCGATGGACTGCACCACGCCGTCCTTAACGACCATGGCGAAACGGTCGCAGCGCAGGCCGAGACCTTTGCCGGTGAGATCCAATTCGAGGCCCATTTTTTTGGTCAGTTCCGCACTGCCATCGGCAATCATGCGGACTTTTCCGGCCGTGCCTTGGTCTTTGCCCCAAGCCCCCATGACAAACGCATCATTGACGGCAAAACACACGATGTCGTCGACACCCTTGGCTTTGATTTGTTCGGAAAATTTGACGAAACCGGGCAAATGCGAAGCGGAACATGTCGGTGTAAAAGCCCCCGGAATGCCAAACAGAACAACGGTTTTGCCGTTAAATAATTCGGCCGTGGTGACACTGCCGGGGCCATCCGAACCCATTTCGTAAACGGTCGCGGCAGGGATTTTATCTCCGGGTTTGATGGTCATGGCGTGCTCTCCCAATGGAAAATGAACAAATGAAACGGGTTAGACCCTTAGTTGGGGTGGCAGGAGGCAAAATGCAACGGAGAATTTGCTTTATTCGCCGCGGGTTGTGCTCAGCGCCATTGCGCCGCCACCAGCTTTGTCGAGCGCTTCCAAAACCACCGACTGGCTGAGCAGTTCTGGCAAAGCAATGCCATCGGGCGCGCCCGGACCATAGACCGCGTTAAACGGAATGCCATAGCGCCCAAACGAGGACAAATACTGGGTGATGACGGGATCGGGGCGGGTCCAATCGGCTTGCATGGCAATGGTTCCGGTGGATTTGAGGCGGTTGTAGACTTCGCCTTTGCCAACGACTAAGGCCTTGTTGACTTGGCAGGTGATGCACCATTCGGCGGTCACATCGACAAAAACGACGTTGCCTTTTGCAACCTGCTGAGCCAAAGCGGATTGATCGAAATGCTGCCACAAGCCCTTTAGCGCGTTTGCCGAATGATCGATTTCCGTGCGCGGCGAAATGGTGTCGGGAACTGCGAACGCCAACACCGCCAAGACGCCGACAGCCACCCAATCCATGCGCCCATATCTGCGGTGCAGACGTTTGTGCACGTAAAGTGTAATGGCAATCACCACCAAGATTGCCCCGATCAGCATGGCGGCGATGTCACTGACTTGGATGGCAAGAATGCCGACCAACCAGACCCCCGTGATCGCCAAGGCAAAGCCCAACACCCGGCGTAAAATCAACATCCAGCGCCCCGGTCGGGGCATTTTGGTGGCGAATGTCGGGTATAGCGCCACCAGCAGATAAGGCAAAGCCAAGCCCACCCCCAATGCGGCAAAGATGGCGAGGATTTCGCCTACGCCGCGCGCCAGGGCGAAACCCACGGCGGTGCCCAAAAACGGCGCGGAACACGGCGTCGCCAGCAGCGTCGCCAAGGCTCCGGTCATAAAGTGGCCGCCCAGACCGTGCACGTGGGTGGTGGTGGTGCCAATCTCATTCACCGTTTCGGGCAAGTGGACTTCAAAAAAGCCCCACAGATTGCACGCAAACAAGGTTACCACCAAAGCCATGGCGACCAAAAACCAGGGGTGTTGGAATTGAATTCCCCAGCCGATGGCCAAGCCGGCGCTTTTCAACGCAATCAGCACCGCGGCCAAAACCATAAAGGATGTCACGATGCCCGCAGCGCTGGCCAGGAAACTGAGGCGCACAGTGCGGGTGTTGCCGCCGCCATGCCCGACCACGCCCAACAACTTGATGGACAGAACTGGCAACACACAGGGCATCAGGTTTAAAATCGCCCCGCCTAAAACCGCCAACGCCAACATCACCAAAAGGGATGGGCCTAGGGCCTGAGCGCTCGGGGTTTGATCTTGAAACAAGGCCAGGGTGTCTGAGGTGGCCGGGGTGGCGAAAACGCTCAGCTCAGCACCACGGGGGGCATCGGCGAGGGTGATGGTGAGGGGCATGGTGTCAAAGGAAGCCTGTGCGGCCTTCAGACCTTCAAAGCCAATTTCCAAAAATGCCTGATCCCCGTTTGTTGTGACGGTGGCTTTGGGTTTGCCAAAAGCCATGCCCTGGGGGCCTTCGATGTAGGCGTCAGGGGCTTGAATCGGCGTGTTTGAGGTGGCGGCAATAAACATCGTGCCGCGATCACCATCGCTGGCCGGATCAATGGTAAACTGCACCGTTTGAATGTTGAGATCCAAGGCTTCGTGCGTGCTGTCGATGACCTTGGGCACCAGCG
Organism: Magnetovibrio blakemorei; assembly: GCF_001746755.1. Lineage (GTDB taxonomy): Bacteria > Pseudomonadota > Alphaproteobacteria > Rhodospirillales > Magnetovibrionaceae > Magnetovibrio > Magnetovibrio blakemorei. The sequence goes on from NZ_MCGG01000025.1 coordinate 78,105, forward strand.
TCTCAAAGCGGTTGATCAGATGGGCTTCCGCCGATGGCGTAGCGGGACCGGCGGGCAGGGAAAAGTCTAGGGTTGTATCATAAGGAATGCAGATGTCTGCACACGCCAAATAACTGATTTGGGCCTTCAGCGCCAACGTGTCGCCGGGTTGGTCCAACTTGACAATCAGCGGCAACACCACTTCGTCGGTATAGCCCAAGGTCTCAAAGCCGAGGATGGAAAAGCGTTCCGGCAGCGGCCATTGGATTTGGGTATCCGTGACGTTATAGGAACCGTCCCAATCGATCGACGGCGGAAAACCCGCATCGCCTGGGGCGCGCCAATAGATTTTCCAATGGTCTTTAAGTTTGAAGTGCAGCCCCAAGGTGACGCTGTCACCGTCTCCGGTGGCGTCCGTCTGGCTGATGATGCGCAGCGCCGTGTTGTCGGTTTCGGCCCACGCGCCGGATGCCGCCTCGGCGTTTGAGGCAAACAGGCCGAGTGTCAGAAGCAGAGCGCCGAACAGGCGGCCAATAAGGCGTGATGGGCAAAGCAGTGTTTTCATGGCCTCGGAGTTTATCCATATTTTCAATTAAGGTAAGTCCTGATCGTGGCCGCTTTGAGGCAAAATGAACTTTTAAACCGGGCCATTTTGAAGTTAAAGGCACATATGTCATACTGAAGCTTCTTTTTGGAGTGAAGCTAAAGCAGGTGTGGCCATGACCATACAGACCTCAAACAGTCCTTATTTTGTCGGCCATTTGCTGGTCGCCATGCCGGGCATGTCCGATTCACGCTTTTCCAAGTCGGTGATTTACGTGTGCGCGCACAACGACGAAGGCGCGATGGGTTTGGTAATCAACCAACCAATGAAAGAAATCACCTTTCCCGATTTGTTGGATCAGTTGAATTTGGTGCAAACGGACCCCGGTGCCGCGGTGTCCATTCAATTTGGCGGTCCGGTGGAACAGGGGCGCGGCTTCGTTTTGCACAGCGTTGATTATGTTCATGACGCCACCTTGGTGGTGGACGGTCAGGTGGCGCTGACGGGAACCGTTGATATTTTGCAAGACATTGCTGACGGTCGCGGCCCAAAGGAACGGATTTTGGCGCTGGGTTATGCGGGCTGGGGACCGGGCCAGTTGGACGATGAAATCCTCGCCAATGGCTGGCTCACGGTCGAAGCCGACGCCAACATCGTGTTTTCGGTCGAGCCCGAACAAAAGTGGCTGAGCGCCCTGGCCAAATTGGGTATCGACCAGAGTCTGCTGTCGGAAACAGCTGGCCACGCCTGAGCGGATATTGGGCAAATATCCTAAAACACATGCTTTAAGTTGCTTTATTTTATTTCATGGCAACTCATGAATGAATATGTATAGTGACGCATATGTGTTTCATGGGAGCCATACAAAATGAAAAAGTATTTTGCCGTGTTTTCGATGGTGGTGATGTCAGCTTGTGCATCTGTGCCGATGACAACACCCGAACAAGACCTGGCTGCTAAACAATTTCCAAAAGCGCCGAGCGATAAAAGTAATTTATATATTTTTCGAGATGAAGGTATGGGGGGGGCTGTACCGATGACGGTGGGATTAGATAATCGTATCCTCGGCAAAACAGCGTCCCTGTCGTATTTTTTTCTGACCATTGACCCAGGCGCGCACCAGATTACATCTGAAGCGGAAAATACGGATGTTTTGGATATAAACACTTCGGCTGGAGAAGAGTATTATGTCTGGCAAGAAGTGAAGATGGGGTTTTTGTTTGCGCGCACTAAACTTCATCTGGTTCCGCAGGACCGTGGTCAAAGAGGTGTCTTGAGAAGTAAGCGAATTATTGATCAATCCCTTTCAAGTGAATAACTTTTCACCTCTTTAAAGCGGCTTTGTAAATGCTCAGTTGAGCCGTTCCGTGATTTTGTTGAAATCTTCCAAGTGGGAAATGGGGCCCAGCGCGGCCACTGTGGGGGTGCCTTTGAAGATGCGCCCAGCCACCCGTTTGATGGCTTCGATATCGACCACTTCGATGTGGTTGACGGCCTCTTCGGTGGGGATGGGGCGGCCAAAAATCATCAATTGGCGGGCCAATTGTTCGGCCCTGGATGAGGTGCTTTCCAGGTTCATCAAAATTGACGATTTGAGCTGTGCCTTGGCGCGGTGCAATTCTTCGGCGCTGACATGGGCATCCAACTTGCCGATTTCATCGCAAACCACGGGGATCAAATCGATTACGTCTTTTTCGCCCGTTCCGGCGTAAATGCCGAACACACCGCCGTCGGCATAGGCGGCCATGAAGGAATAGACCGAATACACCAAGCCGCGCTTTTCACGCACTTCCTGGAACAGCCGTGATGACATGCCGCCGCCAAACAGCATCGACATTACCGATGCCGCGTAAAAATCTTCATCGAAATAACTGAAACCTTCAAAGCCCAACATCAATTGCACCTGTTCGATGTCGCGGCTTTCGCGCATATCGCCGCCGATGTATTTGGCGGGGCCTTGGGTGTCGCCGGGGCTTTTGGAGGGCGCACTGTCAAAGTGGGTGTGCGCCAAGTCGAGCAGTTGCTCGTGGTTCAGGTTGCCCACCGCTGACAGCACCATGGAACTGGGGCGGTAATGGTCGGACATGAAATCGACAATGTCGCTGCGGGGCATTTGACCGATGCCGTCCAGCGTGCCCAGAACCGGGCGGCCCAGGGCTTGATCCGGATAACAGGCATCTTGGAACATGTCGAACACCACATCGTCGGGGGTATCTTGGGCCTGATTGATTTCTTGCAAAATCACGCCGCGTTCGCGTTCCAGTTCTTCGGCGTCGAGCACCGCGTTCTGCACCAAATCGGCCACCATATCGACGGCCAAGCCTAAATCTTCTTTGAGCACCTTGGCGTAATAAGCGGTGTTTTCGCGTGACGTATAGGCGTTGATGTGCCCGCCGACGTCTTCAATTTCTTCGGCGATGGCTTGGGCGGAGCGTTTGCGCGTGCCCTTAAAGGTCATGTGCTCGAGCATATGCGAGACACCATTGACCTTTTGGCTTTCAAACCGTGCCCCGGCTTCGATCCACACCCCCGCGGAAGCTGTTTCGACGTTGGGCATCTCGTCAGAGATAACCCGCAACCCGTTGTCCAGGGTGGTGATGCGAACGGTGGTGTCGGTCAAAGTTTACCGCGCTCCTTAAGCGTTGTTTCGATATAGCCCTTAACGGCGTCATAGCTGCCGGGCAGTTGAGCGTATTTCTCTTCTCGTTCATATAGGTCGGAAAGATGAGATGGCAACTCGGGATGTACGCCGGCGGCGGCTTTTACCGCATCGGGGAACTTGGCGGGGTGGGCGGTCGCCAAAATGATCATCGGCACGGCCTTGTCCCAACGCCGGGTGCGCGCAGCTCCCACGCCGATGGCGGAATGGGTGTCGAGCAGATAGCCGGATTCTTTGTAAACGTCGCCAATCACTTGGGCGGTGGTTTCGTCGTCAAAGCGCGCGCCGTCCATGATCGCCTTGAGACGATCCATGAACGCATCGGTGACGGAAAAATGTCCGGTGTCTTTAAATTCCTGCATGGCATCGTTCAGCGCACTGCTGTCACGGCCCATCAATTCGAACATGAAGCGTTCGAAGTTGCTGGAAATCTGAATGTCCATGGACGGGCTGGTGGTTGCAAACACATCCTTGGATTGCATCCGCCCCGTTTCGATAAAGCGGATCAAGATGTCGTTGGCGTTGGACCCGATGATGAACTGGCTGATGGGTAAGCCCATGCGTTGCGCCGCATATCCGGCAAACACGTTGCCGAAATTGCCGGTGGGAACCGAAAACGCCACCGATGTTTCGGGGGCGCCGGCACGCAAGCCCGCCCAGAAATAATACACCACCTGGGCCATGATGCGTGCCCAGTTGATGGAGTTGACGGCACTTAAATGCACGTCGTCTCTGAATTTTTCATCGGCGAACAGAGCTTTGACTATGGCTTGGCAGTCGTCAAAATTGCCGTCCATGGCGATGTTGTGGACGTTGTCGCTCAGCACCGTGCTCATCTGGCGGCGCTGCACTTCGGACACTTTGCCATTGGGGAACAAGATGAAAATTTCGATGTTGTCTCTGTCACGGCACGCTTCGATGGCGGCAGAGCCGGTATCGCCCGACGTGGCCCCGGCGATGGTCAGCTTGGCGCCGCGCTTGGTCAAAACGTGGTCGAACATGCGGCCCAAGAACTGGAGAGCATAGTCCTTAAACGCCAATGTCGGGCCGTGGAACAGCTCCAACACCCATTCGTTTTCGCCCAGTTTCACCAGCGGGGCGACGTCTTCGCTTTCAAACGCACCGTAGGTGTCGGTTACGATTTGGCGCAGCTCGTCTTCGCTGACGACCTCTTCGACGAACGGCAGCATGACTTTGACGGCCAGCTCGACGTAGCTTAAGTCTTTCATCTGGGCCAAATCGGCGGGGGAAAAATGCGGCCACGTTTCGGGCAAATACAAGCCCCCATCGCGGGCTAAACCGGTCAAAAGGACGTCGTCAAAGGCGAGTTTGGGGGCGTTGCCCCGGGTGCTGATGTACTTCACGGCTGAGCTTCCGTTGAAATTGTCAAAAAAGTGCTCCCTTTCTTAGTGTTGTGAGACCAAAATAGCAATCGAGAAGCGTTTATCAGCGTCGGTTTTTAAGGGACAAAAGTATGACACTCGGCTTTATCACGTGGTTGTTGGTGTTCCAATTGCTGGGCGAGGTGATCTCCAAGGGCTTCGGTTTGCCGTTGCCCGGACCGGTGGTGGGCATGGCGTTGTTGTTTGTCGTGCTGGTGGTGCGCGGCGAGCTTCCCGATGGATTGAAGGACACCGCTGCGGGGTTGTTGAAGCATTTGTCTTTGTTGTTTGTGCCTGCGGGCGTGGGCGTGATGATGCATCTGCACTTGCTGCAAGACGAATGGCAGGCCATCAGCGCGGCGCTGTTGGTGAGCACCTTGGCGACCATCGCCGTGACCGCCTTGGTGATGAAAGGGTTGATCAAACTCAAAGGACAAGCGGAACAGGACCAAGCCGATGAGTGAGAATTTCACGGAAATTTGGGTGTATCTGGCCGCATCCCCTTTGTTGGGGCTGACGTTGACGTTGGTGGCTTATCAGGTGGGGATGTGGATTTACACCCGCACCCACTTGAACCCGTTGTTCAATCCGGTGTTGATTGCAGTGGTGGTGTTGGTGGCTTTGATGATGGGCACCGGGACCGAATACGGGACCTATTTTGAAGGGGCCAAGTTCGTTCATTTTATGCTGGGACCGGCGACGGTGGCGTTGGCGGTGCCTTTGTATCGGCAATTTCAAAAGGTGCGGGGATCGTTTTTGATGATTTTGGCGGCGATCCTTTCGGGCTCCGTGACGGCGGCGCTGAGCGCCATCGGGGTGGCCTGGGCGTTGGGGGCGTCGCGCGAAACCCTGTTGTCGCTGGCGCCAAAATCGGTCACCGCCCCCATCGCCATGGGTATCGCCGAGGCCACCGGGGGGGTGGCGTCGCTCACCGCCGTGTTGGTGATTTTGACCGGCATCATCGGGGCGGTGTTCGGCACCTGGACGCTCAACGCGCTGGGCGTCAAAGACTGGCGTGCGCGCGGTCTCGCCATGGGCACAGCCAGCCACGGCATCGGCACGGCACGGGCCCTGCAAGTCAACGAAGTTGCCGGAGCCTTCGCCAGTTTAGCCATGGGCCTCAACGGCTTGGCGACGGCCGTGCTGCTGCCGCTGATTTTGCAGCTGATTTTTTAATCGCGGCTCTAATCGAAAATATTGATTAAACCCATCAAGCAATTTCATTATGCGCAAGCTTAGGGACGCGGGTAAATTTAGGCCGTGGCAGAACGTGTCTGCCCCGTCATCCATGAGGCCGCTATGAGCAATAAGTTCTCTAAAGACAATAAGCACATTGAAAAAGAATACGATGATGAGCGCAAAAAGCGCAAACAATCGGGTTTGCGGCGCAAGGAACAAAACGCCAAACGCGCTACAAAATACAAAAACGTCGGTTCTTCGGACGCCCAGTCCTGATCTTTTTGAAGGCACCGCACTTTAAGGGCGTTGCAACAAAAACGGGGGAGCAGAAACCGCCCCCCCGCTTTAAGCGTTTTGCAAAAGTGTATTGGGGTTATTCGGCAATACTGAGTTCACCACCCGCAATGATCACCATGTCGGTGTTCTTGGCTTGGACGATTTGTCCGTCTTCCATAAAGATTTCACACCCTTCACAGACTTCGGCGAGATCGCTATTGGCATCGAGCACGATCGTTTTTGTCACGTCGTTGGCTGTGACCATGATCGTATAGTTGACTGCATCATGGTTTGAAATGTCGGTGGCATTTGCCCCCATGCTGGCCAAGCTAAGGACAGCAGCGGAAAGGACGGAAAGGGAGGCGGGGAATACGCGGCGCATGTGACTAAGTCTCCTCATGCAAAAATGTGAGTCGCAACGGGGGAGAACCTGCAGCCGCAATGCTTATTTAACAAACGAAATTGTTCGATGCTATGTATTTGCTAATTCGATTAACGAAGGAGGAGGTTCCGTGGGGGGGCGCAAACCGGATTTGTCATCAAGAGCCCAGGTAGCGGGCCTTGAGGTGCGCTTTGAAATGCGCTGCGTTCAGCGGTTCGCCGGTCGCGTCTTGGATTAAATCAGAGGTGCTGAGCAAGCAGCCTTTGGCGTGGACGTGGTCGCGCAGCCAGCCCAGCAGCGGGGCAAAATCGCCCTTGGCGATGGAGGGCAGGATTTCCGGTTGGTCGGCTTTGGCCTTGGCGAAGAACTGGGCCGCGGTCATGGCACCTAAGGTGTAAGTGGGGAAATACCCCCACGCGCCATCAAACCAGTGGATGTCTTGCAAACAGCCTTCGCGATCTGAGGGCGGGGTGATGCCCAAGATGGCCTTGAGGCCGTCGTTCCACGCTCCGGGTAAATCCGCCATTTGAAGATCGCCTTGAATGGCGGCGCGTTCCAAGTTGAAGCGCAGGATCACGTGGGCGGGATAGGTCACTTCGTCGGCATCGACCCGGATGAAGCCTTTTTCCACCTTGGTGTAGAGCCGGGTTAAGTTGTCTTCGCTCCACGCCTCACCGGAACCATTAAAGGTTTCGCGGAGCAAGGGCGCGGCGTAGTGGAGGAATTCCGGCGAACGACAGGCTTGCATTTCCATCAGCAACGACTGGCTTTCATGAATGCTCATGCCCCGGTCCGCACCCACCGGCTGGCCCCGCCATTGTTTGGGCAGGCCTTGGTCATAGAGCGCATGTCCGGTTTCGTGCAGCACGCCCATGAGGGCCGATATAAAATCCGCTTCGTCGTAGCGTGTGGTCAGGCGCACGTCGTCATAGGTGCCGCCACAAAAGGGGTGGTGGCTTTCGTCCAGGCGTCCATGGTTGAAATCAAAACCCAGCGCCGTCATGAAGGTCTTGCCTAAGGCCTTTTGCTGGGCCGCCGGGAAAGGGCCTTGCAGGGGCAGAAGCGCCGGACCGGATGCTTGCCTGGACAAAACATCATCGAGAAAGTCCGGCAAGAAGCCTTTCAGGTCGGCGAACACCACGTCGATTTCGGCGGCGCGCCCCTGAGGTTCGTATTGATCCAACAGGGCATCGTAAGGGGACACGCCGAGTTTGTCGGCTTTGGCCTCGGCTTGCTGGCGGGTTAAGTTGAGGACCTCTTCCAAATGCGGCAAAATGGTTTTGAAATCAGAATTTTTGCGGGCGTCGCGCCAGACGGTTTCGCATTTGGCACAGGCCCGGCTGGTGGCTTCCACCAAATCCGCATCAATAGCGGCGGCGTGCACCCAGGTGCGTCGCATGCCTTGGACGTTGGCTTGCTGCCAGATGTCCAAGTGCACATCGGCTTGGGCACCGTCCAGCAAATCCGGCACGGCGGGATCGGTCAACATGGCGTGATGCAAGGTTTGTAACACGGCCAATTGTTCGGTGCGGCTGTCAACGCCACCGGGTGGCATCATCGCCGACATATCCCAGTGCAACATGCTCAAGGCACCGCTGACGGCATCCATGCGGCGAAAGCGGTCTTCTAAGTCTTGGTAGGGTGTCTTGCTCATTTACAAGGTAATGGGCATGGGAATCCACGCCACCCGGTCAATCAACAAGAACGCAAAAATTAAGGTCAGATAGAGAATGGAAAACAAAAACGTCGGTCGGGCATGGGCGTCGGTTTTGTCCTTCAACAGTTTCCAGCAATGATGCAAGAACAAGGCTCCCAACGCACCGGCACCCGCCGTATACAAAAGCCCCGACATGCCGATGAAGCCCGGCAGCAAGGTCACCGGAACCAGCAGCATGGTATAGATCAGCATTTGCAGTTTGGTCGAGTGGCTGCCCACCACCACCGGCATCATCGGCACGCCGACGCGTTCGTAATCGCCATGGCGGAACAACGCCAACGCCCAGGTGTGCGGCGGCGTCCACAAAAAGATGATGAGAAACAACAGTCCTGCTTCAAAGGCAAAATCACCGGTTACCGAAATCCAACCGATCATCGGCGGAAAAGCCCCCGACGCGCCACCGATGACGATGTTTTGCGGGGTCGAGCGTTTCAGCCACATGGTATAGAGAAACACGTAATACAAGATCGTGAACAGCAACAAGCCTGACGCTTCGCTGTTCACCGCGAAATACATCACCACCACGGAAACGGTCGCCAGCACCACGCCGAACACCAACGCACGGGTGGGTTCGACTTTGCCCGCCGGAATGGGACGTCTTTGCGTGCGCGCCATGAATTGGTCGATGTCGCGATCATACCACATATTGATCGCCCCTGACGCCCCTGCGCCGATGGCGATGCACAAGATCGAAGCGAGGCCTTGCCACAAGGGGATGTGACCGGGCGCCAGCACCATGCCGGTAAAGGCCGTAAAGACCACCAGCATCATCACCCGAGGTTTTAACAAATTGCCATAATCGGCAACGCGAAAGCGATACGTTTCGCCGTTGTCGGGATCGTCTGGATTTTCCGCCGTCTTGTTTTCGCTAGTCTCTGCCACGTGAACCTTACCCCTAACATCGTGCCCAATTTAAATGTATAGGCATCGGGCCGAATATCGAATGATTATTTATCGTGCGCTGCGTTTACCCAGCAGCGCGGTAACGCACACCCACACAAACAAGGCCCCACCAATGATGGCCAAAAGACCCGCCCCGCCGTTGAGGCCCATGCCCAACTTGGCGGAAAATTCCGTCAGGCCCTGTTCGGCACCGGCCACTTTGCGCGCCGCTCCGTGACCGCCCGCGATGAACAGCCCGGTGCTGGCCAAGGCTTGACCCACGCCGAACAGCCAGACAGAGGCCAAGCTGAGCCTGGGCGACGTGATGGGGCGGTGCAGAAGCGGCAGAAACACGGTGTAAAACAAGGCCATAAATGCCAGCGTGACGCCCGCGATCATGCCGTGATAGTGAGCCGGCGTGCGGGTGTCTAGGCCATCGACGAATAAACCCATGACGCCGCCGATGCCAAAAACCAAGGGGCTGAGGATCAGTGCCACGTAGCCGGGGTTGTTCCAAGGGCGCGTCGGGCTTTGCAAAATCGACTTAAAAAGCGGCAGGGCAACCAGCAGAGCCGCCGGGCCAAAAGCGTATTGCATGTTGGTGAAACCCAACAGCCAGTCTGCGGAAAAAACCTCATAGAGGAAGAAAAAAACACCGGTGGCAAAAGCCGCTACGACCAAAAAATCAATGGACAGAACCGTCGCCATGGGATGCGCCGGGGTGCGGTTGAAGACCGCCGCACTCACCGTATACCAAGTCCCCGCCAGCAACACCACGTTTAAGAACTGCAGCACATGGCCCCCGGCCCAAAACAATTCTTCGTTAAATTGATGGGTGACGGGCTGGCCGTTGAGCAGGCTCCAGGCATAGAGAAAATAAGCAAACGCCAAAAGATAAATCAGCGCCCCTGCAATACCCGCAAGGCTCAGCATATCGATGCCATAAGCGTGGGTTTGGAGGTCTTTTGGGGGGCGGTTAAAAAGGTTCAAGAGGACGAACACGGCCATCAATGCCATGGCGCCTGCCAGTACCAACAAAGACAGGTAAAACAACCCACTGGTCAAAACCGGCACATAATTGCTCATCACCGGTTCGCCCTCGGGCATGATGAACACGGGGATAAACAGACCGGCGACGGCCACGACCGTGGCGCGAAAAGCCAAGTATTGCAGGACCATGTAACGAGGTTGCCCGGCGGCCAGACGGTGCGCGGTGATGTGCGCTATGGCGGCGAAAATGGTCAGGAAAAACACCACAAAGCTATAATCGACGTGGACCACCAAAAAACGGTGAAAATTGTCCACAAACCAAGGGAAGTGGTCGCTGAGTCCCGGGGCACGTCCAAAAGCCAAAGGCAGCGCGAACAGCCCCGCCGTACCCAGCACGATCAAGGCCACGACCACCCAGCGGGTCAGCCAGGGGCGCGCAGAAGGCTCAGCCATGGCCTCGTTCAAGCGGTCCATCAATGGGGGAAGGTTATGGTGTTTCGTGCCCATAGTGATTGCCTTGTACTTTCAAACAAATTATGGCCCTAAATCATCGACCAGGAAGGCTCAATCCCGATGCCAAACATGGCCCGGTGCAGGGCCACACATGGACCGCCATGGTGTAAACCAGAACCCCCGACACGGCGACAAAAAACCAGATCGGCCACGCCCATTTGACAATGCGTTTGTGGGTGGCGCGGTTGTTTTTGACCGCGTGATATACGGCCCAGGGCACCAGCGGAACGATTGCCACGGCGCCGATGACATGAACGATCAAAATTGTAAAGTAGACCGGACGAATGAAGCCTTCGCCACCAAATCGCGCGAGACCGGAATTGAAGTGATAAACCAGATAAAAGCCCATGAACACCATCGAGACGCTCAGCGCCGCAATCATGGTTTTCTTGTGTGCAGTGATGTTGCCCGCCTTAACATGACGGCGCGCAATCCACAGCAAAACAACGGTCGCGGCGTTTAAGACGGCGTTGATGTGTGGGATGGAGGAGATATCAAGCATAAGGGATGGTCCGCATCAGTTGGTCAATTTTGCGTCTGGCGTGATGGGCTGGTCTGCCCCCACACCAACATAACCGTAGTGCTTAATTCGGTACATGGTCCCGGCATACATGGAAATGGCAACGAAAAAGAATAAAGCCCCGAACAGCCAGATCTTTGCGCGTGGAATTTGGGGCCGGATGGGCACCTGCGGTGGCGTGGCTTTCGTGGCGTCGTGCATGCGTTAGGGCTCCCGGTTTGAATGGTCGTGTTGGTATAGCGCTCTGGGGTGTTTTTCGCAAGGAGAGAGCGCATTTATCCTCACAATGCAAAGGGCTATAGGGTGCAAAAACAAAGCGGGGACCCAAAGGCCCCCGCTTCATTTTGATCAGATCGTGAGATCTTATTTGTTGTACTCGTATGGCGTCCAGTTTTCGTCGACCACCACATCGGTGTCGCCGAAGTTGCCGGGTCCCGGAGGGCTCACGGTGTGGGTCCATTCCAAGGATCTGGAGTTCCAGGGATTGGTCGGTGCCGGTTTGCCTTTAAAGGCCGAGTGGATGAAGTTGTAGGTCTGCATAATCATGCCAATGGCAATGATACCAGCGCCCACCGTTGCGACTTTGTGGAAATCTTCAAAGGGGTGGCCCATGACGAGCACGTCCTTGAACATTTCGTAATCCCAATAGCGCCGCGGCATGCCTTCTTTACCGATGATGAACAGCGGCCAGAAGGTCACGTTCACGCCGATAAAGTTCATCCAGAAGCTGAACGTCGCCAAGGCACCGTCGGCATAGCGGCCGGTCATTTTGGGGAACCAGTAATAAATGCCACCAAACAGCGCAAAGGCAGAGAACAAAGCCATAATGAAGTGGAAGTGCGCGTGCACATAGGACGTTTCCGACAGGTGCAGCGTCATCGACGGCAGCGCCAGCGGAATACCCGTCAAACCACCGATCAACAGAAGATACAAGCACGAAGCCGCATACATCATGGCGGTGTTATAGGTGATTGCGCCTTTGTACAACGTGCCCCACAGCGACAGCACCAAGATGCCGACCGGAACCGAGATCAGAAGCGTCGTCACCATGTGGCCAAGACGAATCCAGTCGGGCATGCCGGAGATATACAAGTGGTGAATCCACACGATACCGGAAATGGCAACGATGCCCCAGATGCCTGGATAGACGGCGGCCTTGTAGTTGAACACGCGGTTTTTAGACATGGTCGCGATGATTTCAAACAAGATGCCGACGGCCGGCAGGAAGATCACATACACGGCGGGGTGTGAGTAGAACCAAAACAGGTTTTGGTACAACAGCACGTCGCCACCCGCAGACGGGTCGTAGAAGTGCGTGCCCAGATACTTGTCAAACAGCAACAGCGTTACCGCGGCGGCCAGCACCGGAATGAAGACCAACTGCAAGACAAATGCGGCAACGGTGGTCCAGACGAAAATATTCAACTGGTTCCAACCCATGCCCGGTGCGCGCAAATAGATCACTGTGACCAAGAAGTTCACCGCACCCAAGATTGACGAAAAGCCCAACAAGTGAACGGTGAACACGTAAAATGCGGTGTTGCCGGACGTGTTGACGGAATACGGCGGATAGCCGGTCCACATGATGTCGGGCGCGTCCGGAATGACAAAGCTCAACAACGCCAAGATGATGGCGAAGAAGAACAGCCATACGCTAAACGCATTGATGCGTGGGAACGCGACGTCTCGCGCGCCGATCATCAGCGGCAGAAAGTAGTTGGCCGCAAAACCAGTCAAACCGGGGATCAAAAAGGCCAGGATCATGGCTGCGCCGTGGAAGTACAAAAAACTGTTGTACTGGGTGCCGGACGTCACGATCTGCATGCCCAATTCCATCTGCTCTGCGCGGATGATCAGGGCCATCAGGCCAGCGACGCCGAACGCGGCCATGGAACCGACCAGATACATGATGCCGATACGTTTGTGATCGGTGGTCAGTAGCCACTCTTTCCAGGCTGGGACAGCAGCGTGTCCGGCCGTGGTTGTGTGTGTATTCATAGGTAAATTCTCCCTCTCGGCTACGCCTTAGCCTTCAGCCGCGGTTTTCGCGAGCCAAGCCTCAAACTCATCTTGCGGCACGACATGGATCGGATTGGACATTTTCGAGTGGTTTTCACCACAAAATTCAGCGCATTGCAAAACGGCATCGGTCTGAGCTTCTTCCGTGTTGATCCACACGTAGGTAATACGTCCCGGCATGATGTCTTCCTTGACGCGGTAGTAAGGCAAGCCGAACGAGTGCAGCACGTCTTCCGAGTACATCCGAAACACAACGGGTTGACCCTGGGGGACCAAAATTGGTTTGGGCAGGTCATCGTCACCCAAAAGGCCATCGGCCACAGTGCCATCGGGGTATTCAAATTCGAAGTACCATTGATAGGCTGTGACTTTGACTTCCATGGCATTTTCAGGAACGCGGCGATACGCATTCCAAACGGTCCAGCCGTTTGCGGCCAGATAGAAGTCATCAGCCATGAACACAGCAGCCGGGATCAGGGCAAAGGAAATCGACTGAACAGTGGTCAACTTTTTTGCTGTGCCGACTTGGTCTGGGCTGGTTGCACGGTATTTGATCAACATCACAATGGCTGCGATCGTCATAATCACGCCGATGATGGTGATGTCCATCATCACCTCATCCCACAAGTGTTCCCACTCTTCGGCCGGATTGCGGATTTCCTGAGCAAGAGCTTGACCCGATGCCAACGCCGCACCCGCCAATCCCGTCATTGCTGACAGAAGTTTCCTCATTTACTTAATCTCCCTCTCCTCCGCCTGCGAAAAAACAGGACGGAAACTGCAAAGGACGTGACGCCTAAGGACAAGGCGCCCGTACCAACAAACAACGGAATGCTGACCGTGTATTTTCCTTCAGCATAGTTGTAACTGTAACAAAGGCTCACGGCGAAATCGATGATCTCACCCGGCTTGAACTCACCGGCCTTCGCATCAAAAACGGCAAGTTTGATGTCTTGGGGCGAGGAATTGAGTGCATACAACACCCGCGCCATACGCCCTTCAGGCGTCAAGAACATAAAGGCACCCGGATGGAAAAAGGTGCGATCTTGGGGCGACCAAAAATATGTAAAGCCGATTGAATCGGCGAACGACTTGATCTGGTCTGTGTTTTTGAACGTCGCAAACGTCCACGATCCGTTCATGCTTTCGGTCATTTTCAAATGTTGTTTGAATACGCCCAAGCTGTCGAGGCCATCGTGTTCGTCAAATGAAATGGTCAACACGTTGAAATCTTCACCCGGGGTGAGACCTTGCAAGTCGGCCAACTGGGCGTTGAGATCTTGATTGATGATGGAACAGCTGCCATCACATGTGTAATAGGACAAAACCAATATGAGCGGCTTGCCAAGTTTATCGGCCAGTTTGAATTCCTGACCCATGGCGTCGATCAGCTGAACATCACCGTTCACCTTCGTGCCGAGAAACTTTTTTTCGTCGATTTGGAAAATGGATGGGTCGATGTCCGACACGGGTACAGCTCCGCCGTACTGTGCTTTGGCTGGAAATGCAGCCAAAGCACAGCTGAGCAGAGCTGCTGAAATGAGAGTCCGTGTCCAAAACATCGACCGATATCCGTCCGTTTTGGCTTACCAGAAGTAAATCTGAGAAGCGACAAAGAACCAAACCACGTCAACGAAGTGCCAGTACACGGACACACAATTGACGAACGTTTTGTTCGTACGGCCACCCAACGCCGGGATCAAAACCGCGATGAAAGCGCCAAGACCGAGCAGCACGTGTGAAGCGTGGAAACCGGTGATGGTGTAAAACGCGGTGGAATAGGCGTTGGTGGAGGGGATGAAGTCCAGATGGATCAGGTGTTGCCACTCATATACCGTGAAACCCAAGAAGATCGCGCCTAAAATAATGGTGTAAATCCACCACTTATTGAAACCGGACAGATCTCCATGATCGAGTTTTTCCTCGGCAATGTGGCAGGTCACGGAAGATGACACCAAGATGACGGTCATGATCAACGGGATGCCCTTTTCCAAACCGCCATCGGGCGTGCCTTCGGGGGGCCAAGACTGACCCCCCAAACGCAGCATCCAATAGCTGGAAAACAGCGACAGGAAGATGAAGATTTCAGACAGGATGAAAATCGGCAGACCGATGTTCGCAACGCCCGCCAGCAGCGGCGTTTGTGTCAGACCTTCGTTCACCCAAATGGACACACCAGCCAGGAGCAGAACGGTCCCCAAACCAGCGAAAATCGCCGTATACATCAAACTGTCATAAGCAAAGTAAAAACCAAACGAGATCGGCAGAAGGAAAAACGTACCGGCTACCACAAAAAGCGGTGCCCAGCTCCATTCCCAATGGTGCTCATGCACATGGGCTGTTTCAGCATCAGAAGTCATAGTCTCTCCCCAATGTCGGACGAAGTGTGTGTCATGTTGTTAACGATGTTTATTACACTAAATAAAGTGTAGTAATGACGATAAAATCTCACCCCCGGGGTGATTTTCGGGGGATTGTACAGACTTCGTAGTATGTGAATTGACCAGTGTCAATTGATTGTCCTTTTGCAGTGCACAATGACCGCACTCAAAATAGGGGGACAATAGGGGGGGGATGGGTTGAGATTCTAGGAAAGCTGCGCCACATGTGCGTGCATATGGATGGGGTGGGCCTGTGGATCAAAAATAGAGTTTTTGGAATTTTTCTTAAAAAACCTGAATTTTTAAAATAACGCATCACAGATGGAGGCGAGTCCCTTATAAAAGTGGTGGATAAGGAGGGGACGAGGTGAACGAGCCGTTAGAACTTTTGGTCGAGATTGGTCGGCACTTTGCCGCCACCTTAGACATTGAAGCCACCATGAGCCTGGCGTTGAAGCGCATTGCCCATTTGATGGCGGCCGAAGGTGGCGCTTTGTTTTTGTTGGAAGGCGATTTGGACGGCGGCCAACTGGTGTGTCGCGCCAGTCACGGCCCGGTCGATGTGCGCGGTTTGTCGATTCCCGCCGGTACCGGCATCGTGGGGCGATCAGTGGCCAACAATGCCCCGGAAATGGTTTGGGACGTGCAAAACGATCCTCATTTCAACAAAAGCCTCGATAAACAATTTGATTTTACCACCCGCTCAATCTTGTGTGTGCCGTTGTCGGTCAAGGACGAGATCTTGGGCGCGCTGGAAATGGTCAACAAGTCCGGTGGCGATGCTCTGTTTACGCAGGAAGACCTAACGCTGCTTGAAGCCTTGGCGGGATCGGCGGCGTTGGCCATTTCCAACGCGCGCATGGCGGGTGAGCTGGCGGAAAAGGAAGTCATGCGTCGGGAACTGGCGCTGGCTGCGGAAATTCAGCGTGGCCTGTTGCCCGCACCCGCTGGGGAAGACTTTCCCGTTTGCGGCGTCAACCGCCCAGCCCGGGTGGTGTCGGGTGATTTTTTCGACTATTTCACGCTTTATGACGGCCGCATTGCCTTCACCTTGGCCGATGTGTCGGGCAAAGGCATGAATGCGGCGTTGTTGATGGCGAAAACCGCCAGTTTGTTTCGCTGCTTGGGCAAAGAGGATTTGCGTCCGGGGCGGTTGCTGCAGCGCATCAACGCCGAAGTGTGCGAAACGTCGCTCAGGGGCATGTTCGTGACCATGGTGGCGGGCATCTATGACCCGACCACCGGGCGCTTGGTGCTGGCCAATGCGGGGCACGAGCCGCCCTTGCTGCATTCCACCGACGATCAGTTCCAAGCTTTGGAGGCCACAGCCCCCCCTGTGGGCATTCCTCCCGAACTCACGGGCGGTGGACCCGTGCCGGAAGAGGTGATTTATCTGGAGGGGGGCTCACTTTATATTTTCACCGACGGTGCGACGGAGGGGTACGTGGAACCCGGCGTCGAGTTGGGTGCGGATGGTTTTAAGGCGATGGTGCAGAGCGGGGTTGCGGCCGGTCAGTCCGCACAAACCCGCATCGATGCGATTGCCGATTGCCTGACCAAGGACGGCGTGGTGTTGCGCGATGATATAACGGTTTTGGTCATTGATGACGCCAAACCCTTGCAAGAGCGCTTGAAACGTGGCGACAATACGGCCCTGAAAGTCGTGAAGAGGGATCAAGCGATGGGGGAAAACGGCGAGGACAGTGTCTTTGAAGGCTCCTTGTGCGCTCTGACCGTTCCGGCGCGGGCGGAAAGCTTGAAACTGGTGCGTCGCGCGGTAAGCGAAACGTCAACGGCTTGCGGCTTTTCCCATGAACAATGTCAAGATTTGGTGTTGGCCGTGGACGAAGCCTGCCAAAATGTCGTGCGCCATGCCTATGGGGGCGGGGATCGGGGCGGTCAGGGCAATCAGAGCCAAGGCGATATTGCGGTTGATCTTCGCCGCGAAAAGGGGTCATTTGTGATATTAATTCGGGACTATGCACCCGCCGTAGACGTCAAAAAGATTAAACCGCGTGATTTGGATGACGTGCGCCCAGGGGGGCTTGGGGTTCATTTTATTCGCGAAGTCATGGATACGGTTGAACATTTGCCGCCTCCAGATGGACAGGGTAACTTGTTAAGATTAATCAAAGCCATCTAAGGCTTGGGGGAACAAAAAAATGGAAATCAACATTTCTCAGCAGGGGGCACTACAAGTCGTTGCCATATCCGGTGAAGTGGATTTGAGCACTTCGCCAAAGGTGCGTGAAGCCTTGTTGAGCTGCATTAAGGGCGCTCACGGTGTTGTCGTTGATTTGTCGGCGGTGAGCTATATCGACAGTTCCGGCGTGGCGTCATTGGTCGAAGCCTTCCAAACCGCAAAAACCAAGGGCTTGGGTTTTGCTTTGGCTGAGGTGAGTGAAACGCCGATGCGGGTTCTCAAGCTGGCGCGCCTCGATCAGGTGTTTGTGATTTACCCCCGTGTCGACGAAGCCGTCGCGGCCATGGCGTAACACGCTGATGCGTTCGGGGATGCAATCAGATCGATTTTTCTGCTAGGAGCAAGGGACCGTATGGCCGAGGGTTCAAACCAAAGCGTTGCCTATCGTTTTTTCGATAAAATCGGACGTATGTCCACGTCCGCGCTCGAAGAAATGGGCCGTCATGGGGTGATGATCGCCGAAAGCCTGTATTGGCTTATCATCGGACCGCGCATGAACCAGCCGGTGCGCCTGGGCGCGGTGTTCAGCGAAATGATGGAAATCGGCGTGCGCGCCATCGGCATCATCGGCATTATGGCCGCAGCCATCGGCGCCATGTTGGCCATTCAAGGCATCTACAGTTTGAAAATTTTTGGTGCCGAAGGTCACGTCGTGGTGGGCGTGGCGTTTTCCATGGTGCGCGAATTTGCCCCGTTGATTACGGGGATATTGGTTGCGGGCCGATCCGGTTCGGCGTTGTCGGCGCGGTTGGGGACAATGAAAATCAACCAAGAACTCGACGCCTTGGAAGTCATGGGCATCAACCCGGTGCGGTTTCTGGTGGTTCCGTCGCTGCTGGCGTCGTTGATCATGGTGCCGGTGTTGACGTTTATGTCGATGGTGTTGGGTTTGTATGCGGCGGCGTTGTATGTCAATGCCGCCTTGGGCATGTCGCTGGCGGCCTTTTTTGACCAAACCGTTGATGTTTTGTCGGTTGATGATCTCACCCATGGCCTTGGCAAGGCCGCGATCTTCGGCATTTTGATTGCGTTGATTGGCGTGCTCAACGGATTTTTGGTCAAGGGCGGGGCCGAAGGGGTTGGCAAAGCCACCACCCGCTCCGTGGTGCAATGCATTTCCGCCATCGTTGTGACGGACATGCTGTTCGCGCTTGTGGCAACGTTTTAGGGGGAGGGGCGCATGACCGATCAAACTGACCCTAACCCCCCGACAGTCATCGAAGTCCGCGACTTGGTCACGCACTACGGTACCCGGCAAATTCTCAACGGTGTCGACGTTGATATCGTCGAAGGCGAAATCATGGTCATCATGGGCGGGTCCGGTTCGGGCAAGTCCACGTTCTTGCGCCACTTGATGGCGCTGCAACGTCCGACCTCCGGGACCATCAAAATCCTCGGCCAAGACGTTTGGCGTCTGCCGCAAAAGAAGCTGTTTGAACTGCGTAAAAAGCTGGGCGTGACGTTCCAAGGTGGAGCGTTGTTCAGTTCCATGACGGTGGGCGAAAACATCATGCTGCCGCTTTATGAACACACCAAGCTGGACCGCATGACCATGGAAATCATGGCCCGCATGAAGCTGGAAGTGGTTGATCTGGCCGGCTTTGAAGATCTGATGCCGTCAGAGCTGTCGGGCGGCATGATCAAACGTGCGGCGGTGGCGCGCGCGGTGATCATGGATCCGCGCATTTTGTTTTTTGACGAGCCGTCAGCGGGTCTTGATCCGGTGGTGTCATCGCAATTGGACGATTTGATTTTGCGTCTGCGCGACGCCATGGGCATGACCATTTGCGTGGTCACTCATGAACTGGAAAGTGCGTTTAAAATAGCTGATCGCATCACTGTGTTGGACAGGGGCAATATCTTGTTCGTCGGCACGGTACAAGAACTGCACGATCATCCCAGTGAACGCATTCAAAACTTGCTCAATCGCCGTTCGGAAGAAGCGGAAATTGATGCCGATGAATATCTGCGCCGCTTGACCGGTGATAAAGAAGAAGCTGAGGGAATGCCAAGATGAATACGGCGAGAATCAATTATGTAGCAGTCGGGGCTTTTGTCATCCTCACCCTGGTGGGGGTCGTGGTGTCGATTGCCATGCTGACCGGGCGAACGGGGGCGACGGATGCCTATTATTCCGTCTACAAAAATGTCACCGGCGTGAAATTCGGCACCCAAGTGTTTTACGAAGGCTATCCCATCGGCCAAGTGGAAAAGGTCACGCCCATCGCCGATGGCGGGGCGATGTCCTTTCGCGTGGATTACGAAGTGTCCCAAGGCTGGCAGATTCCGGACAACAGCATCGCGCGCATCGGTGCAGCGGGACTTTTGTCGGCGATTTCCATTAACCTCGACGCGGGCGATAGTCCCATTGCCCACAAACCGGGCGCTATGGTCGAGGCTCAGGAGGCTTCCGACCTGTTTAAAGTGATGTCGGGTGTCGCGGGCGACATTTCCAACATGGCCGAGCACGATATCCGCCCGCTTTTGGGCACCATCAACGTCGCTGTTACCAACTTCGCCGCGACCATTGAAACCGTGGGCAATCTGTTGGATGAAGACGGACAGCGGATGGTCAAGCAATTTGGTGCGGTGGCCAGCGACCTGTCGAATTTGGTGGTGGACTTAAACGAACGGTTGCCGCGCATCGTTGAAAATGTGGACAATTCAACGGCCAATTTTGCCGATTTGTCGCGCGATTTGTCGGCGACCCGCATCAAGATTGATCAATTGCTGAACTCCAGCAACGCGATGATCGGTGAAAACCGGAGCGAAGTACGCCAATCCATGGAAGACTTAAAACACGTCACCGATTCCTTGGCGCGTCATATTGATTCGATCAATCAAAATATTGAAGGCGCTGCGCGCAACATGAACGAGTTCTCACGTGAAATTCGCCAAAATCCTGGGCTGCTGTTGTCGGGTACAGCGCCTCAGGCCAAAGGCAACCAGTAAGGTCTTTAAAACATGAAACACTTCATTCGCACGTCTCTCCCTACCTTGTTGCTGGTTGGCTTGGTCGCCGCGTGCGCGTCTGCACCGCCCGCGCCGGAAGACGCGTTTTATCGCTTGAGTCCGCGCGCCGCCGCTCCGCTTGCCGGGACGCCAGTATTGAAGGGCGCCATCGAAGTGGATCGCTTCGTTGCGTCGGGCTCGTTGGCAAATCGTCCGGTATTGTTCGTCGAAGCGGGTTCCAATGCGGTCAGTGAATATCATTATCACTTCTGGATCGAAGCGCCGCCCATCTTGCTGCAAAATGCCTTGGTGTCCTATTTGCGGTCTGCGGGCGTTGCCGAACGGGTCGCGACCCCGGAAATGCGGGACACCCCCGATTATACGGTGCGAGGGCGCTTGATGCGTTTGGAAACCCTGGTTGGCGAGACGCCCAAAGGGGTCGTGGAATTTGAGCTGAGCTTGCGCCGCGAAAGCGATGGCGCGTTGTTGGTGTTGGGTGAATATTCATCCGAAGTGCCTTCCACCTCCAATGGCGTGAAGGCGGATGTCTTGGCTATTGAAAAAGCCGCCAACAACGCCTTTCACGATTTTGTTGCGGACATTCAGGCTCAAGGCATGGAAATTCAGGGGTCACAAACTCGGGGAGCAGAGGCAAAGTGAGCCGCCCTTCCAAACCCAGGCCGGGTGGCGGGCGCGGTCCAAAAGGACGGCGCAAGCGTCCTGACGCCAAAGCCCCATCCCTGACGGTCCAAGTGAGCATCGACAAACTTGGTGCACAGGGTGATGGCTTGGCGAAAGCCAGCATTTTGTCACGCCCCCAAACCCTCTACATTGCGGGCGCGCTGCCCGGTGAAGTGGTGTTGGCGCAGACCGTTTCCAAACGCGGTGATGGCTTGGTGGCCCAATTGATCGAGGTTCAGCAGGCCAGTCCGCTGCGCAAGGAACCGGGCTGCCCGCATTTTAACACCTGCGGGGGATGCGCGCTTCAACACCTTGAACTCAATGCTTACGCAGCTTTTAAGCGCGACCGGGTGGTGCAGGCGTTGGTCCAGCGGGGTTTTCAAAACCCACCTGTGACCGAACCGATTTTGACCGGTGAAGGGACCCGCAGGCGGGTGATCTTCACGGCGCAAAAACGCGGCAAGCTGGTTCTGTTCGGCTATAACGCCCATGCCAGTCACGACATTGTCGCGGTGAACCGTTGCCCATTGTTGGTCGACAGCCTCAATGCTTTGATTGAGCCGCTGAACCAAGCGCTGAACTCCATCTTGAAAGACGGCGAGCGCACCCGCGTTCATGTGACGGCGTGTGAAAATGGCGCGGATGTGATGATCGAAGGCTCCGAAACGCCGGGGTTGGCGGCGCGTGAAGCCTTGGCCACGTTTGTTCAAAGCACCGATGCGGTGCGGGTCAGTTGGAAAGAAGACGGCCAGAACCCTGAGCCCATTGCGCAAGAAAGCCCGCCGATGATTTATTTGTCGGGGGTTCCCGTGGAATTGCCTCCGGGGGCGTTTTTGCAGGCCAGCGTCGAAGGGGAGCACGCCATTCGCGATGCGGTTTTGGCGGGTATTGGACCCAAGGCCGGCCGTGTGGCTGACTTGTATTGCGGCTTGGGCAGTTTTTCCATTCCCTTGGCGCAGCAAGTCATCGTCGATGCGGTGGACGCGACGGAGGCCCCGGTCAAGGCCCTGGAACGCGCCGCCGGACGGGCTGGGTTGGGCGGGCGGGTGAAGGCTCAGGTGCGCGATCTGGATCGGCAGCCCTTTGATGGCAAAGAGCTGGCGAAGTTTGACGCGGTGGTGTTCGATCCACCGCGCTCAGGTGCCGCTGAACAGGTTTCTCGCTTGGCCGGCGCCGATGTGGACCGCGTTGTGGGGGTGTCGTGCAATCCGGCAACGTTTGCTCGCGATGCCCGCATTTTGGTGGACGGCGGCTATGAATTGTTGTCGGTCCAACCCATTGACCAGTTCACCTATAGCCCGCATGTGGAGTTGGTGGCGCATTTTTCGCGTTAGCCTGCACGTCATAAATTTACAAATCAACACGGCTATATTATACCAAGCCCAGGTCAGCTAAGCCCCAATACCGTTGACCTGTTGTGACCTCCCCCCATAGCCATAAATACGGCCTGCAAAAGCAAGAATTGAGGACACAATGGTGCACCCCACGAAAACGGCTGCAACGTCAGCGATAACCACCGACGCCTTTCGCGATTCAGAAAAGAAGATTTTGCCCGGTGCGTGCGACCTGCGTGACGAACTGGCCGATCGGCTGGTCCTCTTTCAGCGCGAAGCACGGGAAAATCATCTGCAATCCCCGACCCGGCGGATGGCCCTGCACGTTTCGTGTTTGGCCCAAGACGGCCAGGTATCGGTTAGCGATCTGTCCGACTTGGTGCGGTTGCTGACCATCAACGCGTTTAAATATCGTTCGGAACGCCTGCGTGCTTATGTCGGTGAAATCGATCGTGAACGCAACGAAGCCACGTTGCGCACCCTGTTTCAGGACTTGGCGTGTCAGGACGGCAAAACCGTTTCGTTCGACGCGTTTAAGGCCCGTGTTGAGCGCGAAGTGTTTGGCATCGTCATCACCGCACACCCGACCTTTACGGTGTCACAAGACCTAACTTGTGCCGAGGCCACCTTGGCGGCGGGGCGCGGGGTGGACGGCGTGCCGTTATCGTCTGCCGACCTGGATGCGCTGGTCAGAACCATCGCCGAAAAACCCCACGGTACCCCTGATCAAATCGGACTGGATGATGAACAACGCTTTGCCCTTATGGCGATTGGCAACATTCACAAGGCGTTGCGGCGGATTTATGCGGTGGTGTTTGACGTGGCCAGGGATTTGTACCCCGATCAGTGGCAGACCCTCACCCCGCGTCTTTTGACCGTCGCCAGCTGGGTGGGCTACGATTTGGATGGCCGCGCCGACATTCGCTGGTCGGATTCTTTGTCCATGCGCATGGACGTGGAGCGTTTGGCATTGGAAGGCTATCTGCACAGCCTTGCCGATATCGGTGGGGCTGAAGTCGCCCCCGCCCAAGCGATGCTGCAAACGGCTCTCGATAACTTGGCTGCCGACATGGAGCGCCTCAAACTCAACCCCGATAACGCCGATGAAGTTGGTGCGTTCAGCCGGACTCTGTCGGCCAGCCTTGAGCACCGCTTGGTGAACATCGCCCAAGTTACGGATATGCTGACGAACGCCATCAACGGGGGTGCGGCCAAAACGGCGGAGCTGGCGGTGCTGCGCGCCGAAATGGCGAATTTTGGCTTGGCCTTTGCGCACACCCATATGCGCATCAACGCGACCCAGCTGACCAACGCCGTGCGTCACGATATCGACATCACCACGTCGCCGGAAGATCCTGCCAACCGGCGGCGCTATTTGGTGGAAATATCGGCCCTGCTGGACAAGGTTCAGCCCGTCAAAATCAACTTTGGCACCATGATGAATGAACGCGCCACCGCCAAGCGGGTGTTTATGTTGGTGGCGAAGTTTTTGAAGTACGTCGACGCTGCGGAACCGGTACGGTTTTTGATTGCCGAATGCAACACGCCCTTTACGGTTCTGACGGCGTTGTATTTTGCCAAGCTGTTTGGGGTTGCCGACAAGATCGACATTTCACCCTTGTTTGAAACCGGGGTGGCGTTGGATCAAGGTCACGAAATCATTGCGGAACTGCTCAAAAACCCAACCTACGTGGACTATGTCAAAACCCGCGGGCGCATTTGCATGCAGACGGGCTTTTCCGATGCGGGGCGTTATATTGGGCAGGTTCCGGCGTCTTTGGCCATCGAACGCATTCGCATTAAATTGGCCAAGAGCATGCAAAAAAGCGGCGTTGATGGCGTTGATTTGCTGATTTTTGACACCCACGGTGAATCCATTGGCCGGGGCGCGCATCCGTTGAGTTTTGCCGACCGGTTGGACTACACCTATCCGCCCCACGCGCGGGCGTGCTTTAAAAATGCGGGCATTCACGTCAAGCAAGAGGTGAGCTTCCAAGGCGGTGATGGTTATGTCTACTTCTCCCACCCCGACCTGGCGTTCGCCACCGTGTGTCGGTTGATCGAACATGCCCTGTCCGAGCCCAAGAATACGGGCTCATTGGATGTGTTTTACGAAGACACCGATTATTCGTTGGATTACTTCATGACGGTGAAGGGATTTAATGAACGGCTGATGGAAAATGCCAATTACGCCGCGACCTTGAACTTGTTTGGCACCAACCTGTTGTATCCGACCGGATCGCGCAAGGTGAAGCGCCAGCACGAAGGCGGTGCCCAGGTGGACCTGGAACACCCCAGCCAAGTGCGGGCCATTCCCCACAACGCGATTTTGCAGCAGCTCGGTTATTTTTCCAACACCATCAGCGGCCACGGCAAAGCCATGGCCAAAGACTTAGATCGATTTGTCGAAATTTTTCAGCTTTCCGACAGATGTCGCCGTTTCACCGCCATGGTGGCGTTTGCCCGCCACCTGTCCAACTTGGACGCTTTGCATGGCTATGTGTCTTTGTTCGATCCTGCCATCTGGTTGCGTCGTGCGGCGATTGAACCCAATGCAAAACGCGCCGAGCAGATGCAGACGCTGGCCAATATGCTGCGTCATTCCAGTCGTCACGAAAAGGTTAACCGGGTGTACCGGATTTTCTTGAACGACACCTTGTATCTGGACCAAGGCCTGAAAGCTGTGGGCGCGGATCAAATGCTGCCTGAATTGGTGGATGAGTGTTATCCCGACTTGCTGTTGTTGCATGCGGTGCGCATTGCGTTGATCCATGAAATGTTTCTTATTGTGGCGCGTTTGCCGAAATTTTCTGATCGCTACGATACGTCGTCCGATGACTTGGTGAATGAACTGTTGAACTTAGATGTTGAACACGCGCTGGGCGTGCTGCGTCAAGCCTTTCCGGTGTCCGGTGTGCCTGCGGATGCAAAGGCCTTCGGCGAGGAATCCACCTACCGTACGGGTGATGAGCGTGGCTATGAAAAAGAGCATCGTGAACTGTTTGAGCCTCTCGAACAGCTCTATGACCTCACCCGTCGCATTTCCATCGCAGTTGCACACATGTCTGGCGCGGTGGGCTAAGTTCCCAATTTCATTTGTAAAATTATTGGATGTCTTTGTGAAAATTAGGGAATTGTGCAGTGCGGTATATTATCCTTTCAATATATATGGATAAACTGAAATAATTCTCTATTATAGTCGGACTGGGACATAAAAACTTTTAGAGAAGAGGTAACCCAACATGAAAATTTCGACGATCCTTCTGCGCAAAGGTGCCAACGTGATTTCATTGCGTCCTGAAGACACCGTGCAAACCGCATCGGCCATTTTGACGATCAATAAAATTGGTGCGTTACCGGTGCGAAATAGCGCTGAAGAATTGGTTGGCATTTTGTCCGAACGTGACATCGTTAAAGGCATGCATCAAATGGGGGCGGCCTGCATCAATTCTTTGGTGCAAGATTTGATGTCGACGAAAGTGACGACCTGTACTGAAGACGAAGATGTGCAAAGCGTTCAGCAAAAAATGCACAATGGCCGCTTCCGCCATATTCCGGTGATCAAAGAAGGCAAACTCATTGGCGTGATCAGCCAGGGTGACGTGATGCACATGTGCATCGAACAAGCGCAAACCGAAGCCAGCGTGATGCGCGAACTCGCCATCGCACGCGGCTAAGACAAACCCGGTTTCACGCTCAAAAAAACGATTCCAAACGAAAATACGGCGCGGTGCCCCAGCCCCGCGCCGATTTGCGTTGTTTGGTCTTCTGTCATTAACGACGGATGATCACATCCCCAGCGCGCGTTTGTAGACGTCGAGCAGGTCTTCTTGTTCTTGGCGTTCTGAAACGTCCATTTTGCGCAGACGCACGATTTGGCGCAGGATTTTAACGTCGAAGCCGGTGCCTTTGGCTTCGGAATAGACTTCGCGGATGTCCGCAGCCAGAGCGGCTTTTTCTTCTTCCAGGCGCTCGATGCGTTCGATGAAAGAGCGTAAACGGTCGCCGGCAATGCCACCAACGTCGGTCATGGTGAAGTCCTTTTCTACCCTGTTGCAACATGAGCTGTTGGGCTGGACCATAACCGGGGCGAAATGCGCCGTCTATGTGGAAAACTTGGGGATAACTATAGATCTTCCACGGTGGTTGAGATCAGCCAATCGACAACTGATTTAAAGGCCTCTTCGTCGGAGGCGCCAACACCCTTGGCCGTGTCAAAGACCGCGCATTGTTCGTGTGCGCTGGTTGATACGTTTAAGATGGTGGGGATGTGGGCGAGCTCATCGACGCAATTTAAAGCCTCGGCGTCTTCGGCCAAGATGTTGAGCAATTCATCGATCAACTCATGAAACGGCACCATTTCTCCGCGACCAAAGTCAATCATGCCTTCATCGATGCCATAGCGTTGCGCTCGCCAGCGGTTTTCATTGATCAGCATATTGGCGTAAATGCGCCAGCGTTGGTTGCCCCGGCGTAAGCGGTACAGCATGCGCAAGATGCACTGAAACAGCGCCGCGATGGCGGTGGCGTCTTTGAGTCGGGTGCACACGTCGGTGATGCGCATTTCCAGGGTGGGAAACTTCGCCGAGGGGCGCAAATCCCACCACAGCATGGAGGCGTCGGGAATGACACCAACCTTGATCAAGATATCGACGTGACGCTGGTATTCGGTGAAGGTGTCGAAATGACACGGCAAGCCGCTGCGCGGCAATTCATCAAAAACGCTGAGGCGATAAGATTTTAACCCGGTGTTGGCTCCGCGCCAAAACGGCGATGAGGTCGATAATGCCAGCAGATGGGGCAAAAAATAGCTGGCCTGGTTCAACAGATCGATGCGCAGGTCGTCGTCATCAATGCCAACGTGCACGTGCATGCCGCAAATCAGCAAGCGCCGCGCGACTCCTTGCATGGCGTCGGCCAGTTCGTTGTAGCGCTGCTTGTCGGTGTGGACTTGATGGGACCATTCGGAAAATGGATGGGTGGATGCGGCAATGGGGGCTAAGCCAAAATCAGCGGCGACATCCGCGACGGTACGGCGCAGATAGGCCAATTGTCCGTGGGCTTCGCTGGCGCTGGCGCAGACGGTGGTGCCAACTTCGATTTGGGCTTTGAGAAACTCCGGACGCACCAAATCTTTGATGCGGTGCTCGAACGCGACCAGCATTTCGGACGGGGGTTCACTGGCCAAAGCCCGGGTTTGCGTATCGACCAGCAGGTATTCTTCTTCGATGCCAATGGTGAAGCTGGGTTCTTTGACGGTCATTGCATTGGACCCTCCGCACAAATTCTTGTCTTCAGTTCAGTATGTCCGGACCTCAAACAGGCCGTCCAGGGCTAAAATGGGCCGCAGGGCATCGGCCAGTATATCGGCCCAATGGCTGGCGTCTTCAGGGGTTGCGCAATGGTCTTGGCGAATTTCGACGGCGCAATTGGCGAGACCGCCCGCCCCCCCGTGGGTGTTGATGGTGTAAGCGATATCGCGGCCCGAATACGGTTCGTTGTCACCAATGCGCAAGCCGTCCCAAAGGCCTAGATTTTCGATTAAGGGCACCGCCAAACGTGGATCGCGGTTCCACAACACACCAATATCCCAGATGCGGTCTTGGCCGTTCATGGTGGGGGTGAAGCTGTGAATGGAAAACACGGCTGGGGGCTTGTCGTCGCGCCGCCACAGCGCGGCGATTTCTCGATTAATGGCGGCGTGATAGGGAGTGTGCAAGGATTCGACCCGACACTGAACTTGTTCTTCGCTGAGGTCCTGGTTGCCGGGAATTAGGATGTTGTCACTGATGGTGGGAATGCAGCTCGGATCACTGGGCAGGCGGTTTACGTCGATGACAAGGCGTGAATAGGTGCTCATCACCGCACGTGCATTCAAACGGTCGGCCAAGCGGCGTGTGATCAGCTCCGCACCAATGTCATAGGCGATGTGTTTGTCAAAGTTCCCGTTCGCCAAACCCAGGTCGCCCAGAGCGCGGGGCACCCGACGGTTGGCGTGATCCGAAACGATGATCAGTGGAGCCTCGCCGCCCGGATTGTAAATTTCGAACGCGCCGCACTCATCGTCTCCCAAAAGGGCAAGGCTGCACTTGGGCGGGGTTTCTTCGATCAGTGTGCTCATGAGACCAGTATAGAAGATTTTCACCCCCGTGGGCACCGGGAATCAAACGTGGATCTGTCGGACAAAAAAATGCACGCCCCGCAGGACGTGCATTTTTAAGAAAGAAACCAAAAGCCGATTTGTGTTTTCAGGCGGCTTTTGTTTTTTTATTGGGCAGGTGTCGGAGCAACTGCGGGAGCGGGCATCGGATACGGAGCCGGGCCATAACCATAGGGCGTCGGGCCGTAAGGACCGTATCCGTTATAACCGTTGTAGCCATTGTAACCGTTCCAGCCGTTGTAGCCGTTACCGCTGCCATACCCGTTGCCGGACATTCGGCTGCTGGAGCGACCAGAGAAGTTCATGTTGAAGTTGCCATCGGCGTTACCGTCGCCGGCACCTTGTCCATACCCGTTGCCGTTGCCGTAACCATAGCCATTGCCGTTGCCGTAGCCATACCCGTTGTCACCATAGCCGTAAGGTGCGCCGTAAGGCACGACGGGAGCATTGGCGATGGCCGGAGCGCCAGCATTGTCGGCTGTCGGGGCGTCAGGAGCTTTTGCTGCATTTTCGGTCGGTGCAGCGTTCGGGTTGCCCATCATGCCATATGGAGCCTGACCATGAGACGGGCCAAATGACGGGTGGTTTTGCATGTTGCCGTACGGCCCCATACCATTGCCCATGCCGTTACCCATATTTTGATGCATGTTGTCCATCATGTCTTGGTTCATGTCAGGGTTCATGCCTTGGTGCATACCATTCATACCCGGGTTCATGCCGGGGTTCATACCCGGGTTCATGCTGGGGTACATGCCTTGGGGCATTTCACCCATTTGCGCTTGAGCGGTGGTGCTTTGTTGAGCAGCGTCGGCTTGGGCGGAATTTGTAGGCGCCACAGCAGCTTCTTTTGCGGTAGAAGTGTCGGATGTCATGGCTTTGGTGGTTTCGGTGCTGGTGTTGGACTGTTCAAATCCGAAGTAGTCCTGAACACTATCTTGCTGGGCAAAACCATAAACGGCCAAGACCAGCACGGCGGCGAGTGCCAGATAGCCGGGCTCTTTGAAAACACTGCGGTTGTTGACAGGGGCCGAGAAGGCTTTTGCAGCAGGTTTCGCAGCGGAAGCTGCAGCAGCAGGCTTTGCAGCAGGGGCAGCAGCAGCTGCGGGTTTTGTGGCCTCAGCTTTGGCAGGCTCTGCTTTGGCGGCAGGCTTTGCTTCTGTTTTGGTGGGCGTTGTTGCGGCGGCTTTGGCCGGAGCCGGTTTGGCAGCAGCTTTTTTTGCAGGTGCCTTTTTCGCCGGTGCTTTCTTGGCGACAGCTTTGGCTTCAGCTTTTACGGGGGCCGCTTTTGCAGGAGCCGCTTTCGGAGCTTCCGCTTTTGCAGGCTCGGTCGGGGCAGGGGTGGTTTCGGTTTTATCAGTCGTCATGTTGATAACCTCCATTGGGGCGGGCGCTGTGGCACGTGGCTTTGTGGGCATTTGGGTGTGCGCAACGACGGTCGCCGAGTTGTTGTGACGGGAAGCCTTTTGGGCATTGATGGGGGACGCATTGATGGGGCCGTCATCACCAGCCAGTTCTTTGGCTGCGGATATGATGAGTGTGGCGCGCTCTTCATCAAAGCCGGGAACGGTAGCGAGCTTGGCCGGATCGGCCATCGCGACATCGTCAATTCGGGTATATCCAGCTTCCATAAGGCGCACAGCAGCGGCTTGACCAACACCACGAATATCACTCAGTGTAGGCTTTTCCATCAGCGGCCTTGTCCGTTCATCATTAGAATCTCGGGCTTCACAAAAAATAGGCGCGTGTAAGAAAGCAAAAAAGCCGACAGCATCGTCAGCTCATCCTTCCTGAACACCAACAGTTAAGCAACGATCACACCGAGTTGCAAGAGCAACCCGGTGTGACGATGTTTGCTTATTTGTTTTCGGCAGGAGCCGGAGCTTGCTGACCCTGAGGACCAAACTGGCCATAAGGTGCATAGCCCTGAGGAGCTTGACCGTAAGGCGCCTGCTGCGGTGCGCCGTAGCCATAAGGTGCATAGCCGTAAGGTGCGCCGTTGTAGCCGTTGTAGCCATTGAAGCCGTTCGCGCCATTGTAGCCGTTATAACCGCTACCGTTGTAGCCGTTGTAACCGTTGCCAGCAGCGTTGCCGTTGCCTTTACCGGACATGGAGAAGTTGAACGCGCCGTCGCCGCCGCCGTTGCCATTGCCATAACCGTTGCCGTTGCCGTTGCCCCAGCCGTTGCCGTTGTTGTAACC
Source organism: Magnetovibrio blakemorei (assembly GCF_001746755.1). Lineage (GTDB taxonomy): Bacteria > Pseudomonadota > Alphaproteobacteria > Rhodospirillales > Magnetovibrionaceae > Magnetovibrio > Magnetovibrio blakemorei. Next base: position 109,057 of record NZ_MCGG01000025.1, read on the forward strand.
GTTGCCGTTGCCATTGTTCCAGCCCCAGAAAGCCTGAGCGGAGGTGGCGGACAGAGCTGCAACGCCGATGATGCTGGCGATAGCGATTGTTTTGATGCTTTTCATAAACGTGATCCTCAATAAGTTTGCAATGTTGACCTTCTTGGAAACCCACCATGGGCACCAAGATTTAATTTTGAACTTTTTTGGGGGTACTTTTTTTATGGGGCTCTTTGCGGCCGGGCGCTATTTATTAGCTGCAACTTATTTAGAATAATCTAATACACGCGTCAACGTCTTAATTCACCGTCTCTACAACTTTTTCGGACATCTAGGCGTTAAGAAGTCATTAACTATCTGGAATCTCACCCAGATTCAGAAAGCAGAACAACAAAAAAATATTTCAGAAATTGGCGCGAAATGGGCAAGCCTTTGGGGGGATGCGAAGGTAAACTCCAAAACTTACCTTCATTGGCGAATTGTTCACGGAGTCTGATGGGCGCTTCCATGAATCGGTACGGTGACATACGACCAAGCGGCTGACCTCCAGCTTGTTGTTTGCCAGTTTGTTGTTTGCCAGTTTGTTGTTTGTCAGTTTGTTGTTTGTACGGGGGGCGTGGGTGATGACCTGCCCTTAAATTAAAGTAATCCACACGGATTGAGCGTTTCGGATTTATGTGAAGCGCTAACCTATGGGGCAAATTGGGGGCTTTACAGAAGGGATCGATATTTATATGTTAGTTATAGGTAACTAACTAAATGGGCGTGACCATGTTTTGTGGATACCCTTTTGGGCCTGGAGGCGCTTAAGTCAGGCAGCCTGTTTTGAGCCGTGATGAATCAGATATTGATGATGGAGATATGTCATGCATTCCGTTAAGCGCCCGCACTGGATGACGGGTCTTGTGATAGTTTCCGGCGCTTTTGGTGCCATGACGATTTATTCCGGCGGGGCGGTTCTTTTTGTTGATGGAGCTGCACGGGCCGCGGCGGGCAACTACGTGCCATTTGTGCTGTGGTTTAATTTTATGGCCGGTTTTGCGTATTTGATTGCGGCGTATGGCCTCTTTAGATTGCGGCCGTGGACGGTTCCGGTGTCGACCGCGATTGCGGTCCTGAGTTTGGCCGTGTTTGCCGCCTTCGGCGTCTACGTCATCAGTGGCGGTGCGTTCGAGGCGCGTACGGTGGTGGCGATGACGGTGCGTTGCACTTTATGGATAGTCATTGCCATAGTCCTCAAGACTTCCACCAGCCTAAAACAACCGCGTTAAATCAAAAAGGGGGTTCATATGGGCGCGAGAAAGACCGCAGAAGAGCGCAAAGACCAAATTGTTGAAACGGCCATTCGGCTGGCCGATGAAGTGGGGCCGGACCGCCTGACGACGGACATGATTGCCAAGGCGGTCGGCCTGACGCAGCCCGGTATTTTCAGGCATTTTTCTAAAAAGGAATACATTTGGCAGGCCGTCGCGGTTCATCTGAGTGGGCAAATGAGCAAGGCCTGGGGCAAGGCGCAAGACGCAAAGACTTCACCTGTAGACCAGCTTCAAGCCGTGGTCATGGCCCAACTCGATCTTATTCAAAAAACACCGGCCCTTCCGGGAATTATCTTTTCTCGTGAATTGCACATCGAGAACAAAATTCTGCGGCAAGCATTTTACAAAATCATGAACCATTTTCACACGCGGTTGACGAAAATAATCGAGGCCGCGATCGAAGAGGGACAGTTCAAGCAAGACCTTCCTTCTGAAGACGCTGCATTTCTGTTGATTGGCATGATCCAGTCGCTTGCCATGCGGTGGTCGCTCAGTGGTCGAACGATTGATTTGCCGACCACGGGAGCCCGTCTGCTTGCGCTTCAACTGGAAGGTTTTGCAGCACCGGGCGCCACGCAACAAAACGGAACAAAACGATGACACAGAAAAGGCGTTGGATACTCGGACTTGGCATTGTGGTTGGACTCGCCGCCATTGTGATCGGCGTGATCAAAATTGTGCCGCTAAAGGTGGAGGTGGCGCAGACGGAACAAAACGTTCCCGTACAGGTCTTCGGTCTGGGAACGGTCGAGGCCCGTATCCTGTCTGACGTCGGGTTTCAGACGAACGGCACGCTTGTCGAGCTGTTAGCTGATCAAGGTCAAAGGGTGCGCGAGGGAACCGTCTTGGCTCGCCTTGATGATCGCGAGCAACAGGCTCGCTTGGTCAAAGCCGCAGCTGGCGTCACCAATGCTCGTGCGATGCTGGAAAGTGCGGAGGCCGGATTGGTTAAGGCGAAGACGGTCCTCAAGCTCAAGGAATCCATCAACACCCGTCGCCAGACCTTGCTCAGAAGCGGGGCGACCACCAAAGAGGAAGCCGACAACGCGCTGACGGAGGCTCAATCCGCGCGCGCAGATCTGTTGATCGCGGAAAGCAATATTTCAATCGCCAAGGCCAGCGTGGAGAACGCACAAGCAGAGCATGACTACCAAAGTGTGTTGCTGGACAACTTCACCTTGAGCGCCCCTTACGATGCTCTGGTCGTCTCGCGGACCAACGAACTCGGCACAGTTCTCAATATGGGCGTGCCGCTGTTCAAGCTTGTTAAGGCCGACACCGTTTGGGTGCTCGGCTACATCGACGAAGGTCGCGCCGGACACATTGAAATCGGCCAGCAAGTCGAAATCCATTTGCGCTCGCGCCCGGATCGCTACTTTGCCGGACACGTGGCGCGCATCGACATCGAAAGCGATCGCGCCAATGAAGAGCGTCGCGTCTATGCTGTATGCGACGAATGCCCCGACCAATTTCATTTGGGGGAACAGGCCGAAATGACGATTACCGTTGATACTTTGGAAACGGCTGTGCTGGTTCCGGAAATCGCCGTTGACGGCCTGGATGCCCAGCGGCAGCGGGGCGTCGTGTGGGTGGTCCAGGACGGTGAATTGAAGCGTCGAACGGTTGGATTTGGCTATCAAACTCTGGACGCCCGCCTGGAAATTATTTCCGGCTTGGAAACAGGGGATGAAGTCGTAATCAAACGCGTTAAGGGGCTTAAGGAGACACGTGCGGTCACTGTGAACGAGGTGACCGAGCGATGAATCTGGCCTACCGGGATATCAAGCATAACTTGGGACGCTTCCTGCTGACCTGTTTTGGTCTCAGCCTTTTGCTGGGCGTGGTGTTGTCGATGATCGGCATTTATCGTGGTTTGGTCGATGATGCGTTGACCTTGGTGCGGGCGCCGAACGCAGACATCTGGGTTGTTGAAACCGGCACCCTTGGCCCTTTCGCCGAAGCCTCCCGCATTCCCGGGAATACGCGTGAAGACATTGCCCGCATCGCCGGTGTCACGGCGGCGGGGGCAATGAATTTTCAGTCGGTGCAAACGCAGCGTCATGGTCAAGAACTGCGTCTTTATGTCGTTGGCTATGAATTGGGCCATCCTGGCGGCCCCATCAACATCGTTGAGGGACGCAACATCGGCCGCGACCGTTATGAAGCCGTGGCGGACCTGGGGCTCGGCGTAAAGACCGGCGAAACTCTGCAGCTCGGGCGTACGGCGTTCAAAATTGTCGGCCTGACGGAAGGCATGGTGGCTTCAGGTGGCGATCCCTTGCTTTACATGACCCTGCGCGACTCACAGCAGCTTCAGTTCGAACTGTCACCATCCGCTGTGCGTAAGGAGCGTGCGCGGGGGGCGCGGCCTGGAAGTGCCGATACGGTCAACGCCGTGGTCGCACAGGTTTCTGCGAACATTGCACCGGAAACCGTCGTCCAAGATATCAAGCGTTGGAAACACCTTGCGGCCATGTCTCAGGTGGAGCAGGAAACGTTACTAACGCAATCCGTGGTGGATCGGGCGCGAAAGCAAATTGGGCTTTTTACCGCCATTCTTTTGGTCGTGTCGGCGGTGATTATTGCGCTGATCGTTTACACCATGACCATGGACAAAATCCGCGAAATCGCCACCCTTAAGCTGATTGGCGCGCCGGACCGCACCATCATTGGCATGGTGATCCAGCAATCCGTCGCCATGGGCGTGATCGGCTTTGGCTTTGGTGCCTTGTTGATCGTCAACATAAAGGATTACTTCCCCCGCCGCGTCGTACTTCAACCCGAAGACGGTTTGGCGTTGGCCGGCGTTATCTTGATCGTTTGTCTATTATCCAGCGCCTTGGGTGTGCGTCTGGCGCTGAAGATCGATCCCGCATCGGCAATGGGGGGCTGAGCGATGACGACAACGCCACAATCACCGCTGATAGAATTGAAACATATCTCCAAGCATTATGGCGAAGGTGAGACCCGTGTCGATGCCCTGCGGGATGTTAGTCTTGAGGTGTATCCCGGGCAAGTGATCGGCCTGCTTGGACCGAGTGGCTCGGGAAAAACGACGTTGCTCAACATCATCGGCTGCATCGTCGAGGCCAGTTCCGGATGGGCAAAACTTGATGGCGACGTGATCTACGACAATGCCTGGATGAAATCGGATTTACGCCGTTTACGTCTGGACAAGGTTGGCTTTATTTTCCAATTTCATAATTTGTTGCCGTTCCTTAATTCTATGGAAAATGTGTCCGTTGTACTCGACCTTGCGGGGGTTCCCGCCGATCGGGCAAAGCAACGCGCTCAAGAACTTTTGGAATACTTGGAAGTGGGCCATCGCCGTGACGCCTATCCCGCGCATTTATCGGGTGGTGAGGCGCAACGTGTCGCCATCGCCCGCGCATTGGCGAACAACCCACGCATCATTCTCGCCGATGAACCCACCGCGGCGTTGGATTCCGAACGCGCCCTCATCGTTATGAAACTGCTGCGCAAATTGGCCGTCGAACAGGATGCTGCGGTTTTGGCGGTGACCCATGACGAAAAAATCTACGACCAGTTTGATCGCATTTTTCATGTCAGGGACGGACAATTGGTGACCGAAGACTGAATAGGGCTGTTAACGATATGATTTTAAGAGCAAAAGCTACCCAATATCCCCGCCTTTCGCCCACCTTTACCGGCATGTCCATGCCAAGCTCAGCCTTTTGTTACCAAATTAACTTTTGGCTATGGCGTGCTGGTGCCTTATTTTTATTTGGGGGAAAAATGGTGCCGCCGGACAGAATCGAACTGTCGACCTCACCCTTACCAAGGGGACGTATTCCTACCTTTTTCGCCACTTATGACTAAGAAAATTGCGGTTTTACAAACATGTTTCTGCCCCCATCACCCAGTTTTATACCAGATTGGTATGAAACTGGGTGATGGGGGCAGCTTTCACTTTTTGGCATTCATGTTCAGCGTTTGGTATTCGGCGGGCGTCAGGGGACGACAAGGGTCATTGATAAAGTGAATTTTCAAGAGATCCGGCCCATGGGCTAAGGTCACCGCCGTCACGATATTGCCTTGCAGGACGGCGTTGATGTGTTGTGCCAGGGGGGCTCCAAGGGCTTTGAGTTCCGTTGGTACAGAAGCATCGTCGGTATCGGGAACGCGGGACAGGGCGGTGTTGATCATATCCATTAAAGTGGGGGCCCGGTCACAAAGTGTGGCCATGTCGTCGTAGGACGTTACGCTCAACAACGGAACCAGACGCACAGATTGACGGCCCGGCGTATAGGGCGTTGGCAACCATTGCAGTGCCGCTAGGGCCAAGGTGGGTCGCGTATCGGGCCCGGCATCTGCGGGCGGTGTAAATTTTTGCTCGGGTGGTTTCCATTCGTCGGCCTTAGACGCCGGAGCCGCAGAAGGGGTCTTGGCATCGGGACGCGGTTTGTTGAGGTCGACCGGAGACATCCGAGCTGCTTCGGAGCGCGTGACCTGTTGCTTCGTCACTTTAGCCTTGTCCGCCTTCAGCTCTGCGGTCGTGATTTTGTCCTCACCGGCAAAGGCAAAAAAGAGTCCGACCAACAGTGTCACAACGATACCGCCGCCAGCCACGGCGTAGGGCAAAATTGATGTCCTGGGCTTCACATCCGGCACGGCCAAGCGCATGGCTTTGCGCTGTTCAAATCGCTCCAACTTTTGCGCCGTGTTAAAGCGGGCGTCATCGGCCTTAAATTGAATTTTGATTTCGTTCAGCAGAGAGACGATTGCCGCAAGTGTTTCTTTTGCATTGGTGGAGGTGCCGCGACCGATAATGTCTTTGAGGCGTTCGCGGTATTTGTCGGTATCAATTTGCGTGTGGGTGTTTGTAAGCAGATGATCGAGCATGTTGAATGCGGAGATCTTCAAAATATCAAATGACTCTGCAGTGGAAATCCACGCGATGAGACCATTGACGGGCGCGTCAAACACCTCGTCCCAATCGGTTGTTTGATTGGCGGTTTTCGGCCAATCGGGCTCACCCATTTCAGCCCCGCTGAGCCCTAAGTCTTTCAATATGGCATCGAGCTGGTCGCCTTTAATGGGTTTGGCAAGGCCGGCGCGGGCGCCGACTTTGACGGCGGCCTTGATGGCATCCTTTGGCCCCAAGCTATCCCATCCGCCCGACATGGCAATCACGGGAACGTCGGGGGCTTTTGTTTTGAGAAACTGAATGCCGTCTATACCACCAATACCCGGCATAAAGATATCGGTCACGATGAGATCAACGTGCAGGGCTTCAAGCTCTTTTAAGGCGTCTTCCATATTGTGGCAGACCACCGGCAACCATTTGCGATAGCCAAAGGTCTTGGCCACCAAGCCGCCGTAAAATACATCGTCATCAACAATCAGGACGCGCCGCATGTTATAAATCCACATCTAGGGTCAGCGATTGTTGACTGTAGCACCATTGTTCGCGCGGAATGAACCGACTTGTTCTGGGAAACTATTGTCTTGATGTTCTTCGCTAAAAACGCCTAAATCAAATTGGTTCACCATCCAGCAACGGAACAGTCAATGTCCAAAGACGATGCCCTTTTTAAGGCCGAAAATGCCCTTTTGGCGGAGGCGGAAGAGGCCGTCGCCGATCGCCGCGACTGGCCGGATGAGGCGGTTCAGTCCTATGACAATTTGCTGCGCGGCTATCAAAAGCTGTTTAAGCAAACCCAGCGCCTGATGCGTCTGAGTGACCGTAGCGAAGCCGAACTCACCCAGTTGAACAAATCCCTCGAAGCGCAAGCCGAAGAATTGCGTGCCGCGCGTGAGCAAGCCGAAGCCGCAACCAAAGCCAAGGCCACGTTTCTGGCCACCATGAGCCATGAAATCCGCACCCCCATGAACGGCATTGTCGGGATGATCGATTTGCTGGCTTACACGTCGCTTGATGAAGAACAGCGGCCCATGGCGCAAACCATCCGCAATTCAGCCTTTGCATTGCTCACCATCATCAACGACATTTTGGATTTTTCCAAGATCGAGGCTGGAAAACTGGATCTGGAAACCATTCCGTTTAACATTCGCGACGTCGTTGAAGGATCTGCCGAAACGGTGATGGTCAATGCGCAGGGCAAAAATATTCGACTGCAGGCCTTTGTCGATCCCGCCATCCCCACATCGGTTTTGGGCGACCCTGCCCGTTTGCGTCAGGTTCTCATCAATCTAAGCGGAAACGCGATCAAGTTTTCGGAAGAAGGGTCTCAGGTCGTCATCCGTGCAGACCTCATGAAAACGTCTTCCGGCGTGGCGGAAGTGATTTTTAAAGTTACGGATCAAGGCATCGGCATGAGCGCGGAGGCCGTCGCAAAACTGTTTCAGCCTTTTACCCAAGCCGATAGTTCCACCACCCGGCGTTTTGGCGGAACGGGGTTGGGATTGTCCATCAGTAAAAATCTGGTCGATTTGATGGGCGGAGACATTGGCGTCGAAAGCCAGCCCAGCGAAGGCAGCACTTTTCATGCCTGCATCGACTTTCCCCTCGATACCAATGCCAAAGACGTGCTCTCTACGGTTGGGCTCAACAATCTGCGGGTTTTGCTGGCGACGGGCGATGATGCAGAACGCGCTGCACTGGAAACGTACATCGAATATTGGGGGGGATTTCCCTTGCCCATTGAAACGCCTTCCGCCGGGGCAAGTGACGTGACGGTTTTGGTAGATGGCTGGAACGGTCAGTCCGCCATTGAGGCGGCAAAATCGATCCTGGGCCCCAAAGTGTTGCTGGTCGACAATCCCAGCCTCGGCGGTGCGTTCAAAGACGACAAACAGGTTGTTGTTCTGCGCCGCGCCCCATTGATACGGGCACGGTTCCTTAATGCCATTGCCGGGTTGTGTGGACGGGCGGATGTGGAACTCACCCAGGCCGATGATTTGCCCGCGGCACTGACCGGGCGGGTGCCGACCTTGGAAGAGGCCGAACAGGCGGGCTCGCTGATTTTGGTGGCCGATGACGCCCCCACCAACAGAGATGTCATTTTGCGCCAGTTGAAAACGCTGGGCTATGCTGCCGAAGCCGTGGAGGATGGTGTTCAGGCCTTGGCGGCGCTGGAGAAAAAGTCATACGGGCTATTTTTAACCGATTGTCATATGCCCAACATGGATGGGTTTGAGCTGACTCGGCTTTTGCGCGAACGCAAATTTACGGCACCCAACGGTGATCCATTACCCATCATTGCGGTTACGGCCAGTGCCATGAGCGAAGAAACGGACCATTGTCTTGCTGTCGGCATGGATGACGTTCTGACCAAGCCGTTGGAAATGAAAAAACTGCATGCAGCTTTGTTGGATTGGTTGCCCGCGCCCGAACAAAACACGCTACAGGATGTTGTGTTAGATATTTCACCATCACCATCACCAACCGGGACCCCGGTTGACCCATCGGTGCTCAAGGGCATGTTTGGCGATGACGAAGAAACCTTTTGGGAAATCTTGGGCGATTTTGCCGGACCCGCGTTGGATATCCAGGGCGAGATCGATACGGCCTATGGTGCCCACGATCCGGTAGGTATTAAGGATGCCGCCCATAAGCTGAAATCGTCCGCCCGCGCCATCGGTGCGATGGCCTTGGGCGATGTGGCCCTAGCCTTGGAAAGCGCCGGAAAGTCCGAAAACTGGGCAGAAGTCGAAGCCCATTACCCCAACTTGGCGCCAAACCTCAAAGACGTCATAGACTATATCCAAAAGGTATGATGAACTGACACTCATGGTGGCGTTCATGGCCCACAAAAGGGGAGAAAAATATGGCGGAAATTGTTTGGAAAGACATCAAAGTCCTCCTCATCGATGATGAGGTTTTTATGCAAAAGCTCATCCAACGGCTTCTGAACGACTTGGGCGTGACCACGGTATATCGGGCCAGCAACGGTGCCGAGGGGCTGGAAACGCTGAAAAAAATTCCGTCTCCGCCCAATGTCATCATTTGCGATCTCAATATGCCGGTGATGAACGGCTTGATGTTCACATCGAAGTTGCGCGCTGATCCCAACCCGGCAATCAATACCATTCCGGTGGTCGTGTTGACAGGTCATTCCGATGCGGAAATCGTGGAGGCCGCACTTAAAATCGGCATTGATGGGTATATCGTCAAACCGGTTTCGCATGAGACTTTGTCAAAGCGTCTCACACATGCTCTCAAAACCGCAACGGACAAATCGTCATGAGGTTTCTTTTAGGGCTTTGCTGATCAGGGGCGACAAGGTTTCGGCCTGGGGCGGTTTGACAACAAAGCCGTTGATTTTGTGGGTGCGCGCCTTTTGCGCATTTGCGTCGGTGTCGTTTCCCGTCAGCATCAAAATCGGCAAGCCCTTAAAACGCTCCACCGCACCGTAGCGAACCCGCCGGGCAAAGCTCCACCCATCAATTTCGGGCATGGAAATGTCGGTGATGATCAAACCGATGGTGTGCTCGGTCTCGGCCATCAGGGCGAGGGCTTTTTCACCGTCTTCGGCTTCCAGGATTTGCACAACGCCAAGCTGTTCCAGAACGCGGGTGAGGATATGACGGGCAAAAACGTCATCATCAACGATCAAAACGCAAAGGGAAGAAAACGAAGTTGGTGACATCTGAAGTCTCCGGCGGGGGCGTATGGATTGGGTTTACGATTTCAAAATCTTGATCGCCGCTTCCAATTCGGCAATGGCTTTGTGACGCTGTTGATTGGTGGTCAGTTTTTCCCGGTCCATCATCAACAGCAACCCGTCTTGATCTTTGTGGATGAAGCGCCCGGGTTCCATATCATCATAGATGCCAATCACACGATAAGGTCGCACGTCGCGTTGAATGCCTTTGACGCGGGTGGGTTCCAACTCTTCGGCGGCGACAATTTCACGCACCAGCGCATAGGTTTCATAAGACATCAAGATGCCGCCGGGATCGGCTTTGCTTTCCAGGCGCGCGGCCAAGTTCACTTCGCCGCCGATAATGGTGTAGTCCATGCGTTCATCACTGCCAAAGTTGCCCACGTTGCAAAACCCGGTGTTGATGCCGATGCGCATTTCAAACGGCTTTTCATAGCCCTTGTCGCGCCAGATTTCTTGCAATCCCTTCATCCGCCGCTGCATGGCAATGGACATGCGCACACACGCCTGAGCATCTTGCTTAACGCCCAATGTTTCCGGATCGCCAAAAAAGATGACAATGGCATCGCCGATGAACTTGTCGATGGTAGCGCCATATTCCAGCGCAATTTTCGACATTTCGGAAAAGTATTTGTTGAGCAGATAGGTCAAATCTTCGGCTTGAAGATTTTCGGTGGTGCTGGTGAAGTCCTTGATGTCGGAAAAGAAAACGGTCAGCTTTTTGCGCTTCGTTTCCAAAGAGACCTCGCGGTCCCCTTCAAAAATAGAGCGGTAAATCTGTGGCGAAAGATACTTGGAAAGCTTTTTCGAAAGGCCTTCCAACATCTGGTTTTTCTGGTCCATTTCAGAGGCCAATTTGTTGAGTTCCGCTTCGTTGCGGTCACTCAAACTCACCAGTCTCTTGGTGGACTTGAACTGCTTTTCATAAGCCTTCAGAAGCTTCTCGTAATGGGCTTGCATATCCTTGGGCAAGGCATTTGTTTCGAGCAAGGCATGCCCTTCGGCGATGGTTTTTTCCTCGCGTTTAAAAAGGTCAAAACTCATTTCTTCGCGTATGCCTTCATTTCAAACTTGGCGTGTTCTAAGTCTTCGCCAAATTCCTCACCCAGTTCTTCCATGTTGTCGTCGTCTTCTTCATACGACCAGATGATGGATACGTCATTTCCGTTTTCAGCGGCTTCATCCAAGGTGTCGAACAGTCCCATCAGAACCTTGGCGGTGCTGCTGTTGAAATAAATCAAATCAAACGTAAAGGTTACACTTGCGCCGTTTAGACCGCTTAAGTGTTCTTCCAAAGCCCCAATGACGGGACCAAAAAAGGTGGATACGTCTTCGGGATACGATTCACCCTTTAGGGCAAACGTATTTGAACCAAAATCAAAATGGATTTCCGGGGAACGTTCGGTGGCTTCGATATTGATATTTTCCATAGTGTCTCTCTTAAACATGAGCCTTCAAGCAGAAAAAGGAGTGTGTGTCGTCAAGGTCCATAAAGTGGAAATCGAAACCACGCTTCGCTTGACGAGCAATGTCGATAAAGCCCACGCCTGCACCTTTGCTGCCCACGGGCGTCTCGCCCTTTAGGGTCATTTTATACAACTTCATCAGATCTTCGCGATCCAATCCTTTGATATGTTCCAATTGCTCGGTGAGGCGCACGACATCGTGTTTACGAATTTTGTTCGCACAAGAGACATAAAAGTCATCGTTGTCCGCGCCAACGAGCAAGAGACCAAAGCGCAACTCGTCCTTTTGGTCATCATCAGTATTTAAGCCTTCTGCCGAATAGCGAATGACGTTTTGCATTTGCTCGACAAAAATGGAGAACAGCCGACGACCGATGTTTCTGTCCGTATTGTCCAATTCCAGCTTTTTGCGGATGGAGTTGCCGATACCGGTCAGAATTTCTTCGGTCACATAGCCGCTGTAACAGAAAATAATGCCCTCATTTTCCAGTCGGCCTCTTAACTCGAACATATCTTTGGCGAGCATTAGGTCCACCTCCGTCCCAAAAGCTCCGATGAATTGTACCTTACACGTTATACGCTCTGAATTATTTTGCAATGAAATGGTCGCTCATTTGCGCGTGTTTTGGAATAAAAGTCTTACTTATGAGTATGGACTTATGCTAGCATTTTTATATGAGGCGATAAGCCGCGCGTGAGGGGACATCATGCTTAAGTCGTTCTATAGGCTATCGTTTCTTGGGCTGCTCCTGTTGAGCTTGACTGTGCCATTCTATGGTATGTCCATGGCGGGGGAACCGCAACGGCCTCTGCGCATTGCGATAACCGATAATTATGCCCCCTTCACCATTCTCGGGCCGGACAAACAGGCTTACGGCCTATTTGTGGATATGTGGAAGCTGTGGAGCGTCACCACAGGAATTCCGGTCGAATTTCAAGCCAGTTCCTGGAGCGAGACCATTGAGGCCGTAAAAAACGGCACTGCAGATGTTCATTCCGGCCTGAACAAAACCAAACAGCGCGAAGCGTTCCTTGAGTTTTCAGACCCCATCCATGTTGGACGGAGTGCGCTGTATTTTCGCAGTGGTGATACCCAACCCATCCCTTTTGAAGATTTGGCTGGGGAAAAAGTGGGCGTAGTTGAGGGCACACTTCACGATCAATTTATTCAAGACAAATATCCAAACGTCATTCGGGTCCCCTTCGCAGGCAATGACAAATTGGTCTCAGCCTTGTTGCGCAGTGAAGTGCGGGCCATTTTTGATGAAACCGTCGCCAACCAAGCGACTTTAGCGCGTCTTGGGCTGAGCGGTGTTTTCCAGCGTGGACATGAAACCATCCTGACGAACTTCGTTTATGTGGGTGTCGCCAAGGGCAACACGGCTCTGCTCGAAAAAATCAATGCCGGATTTAAGGCCATTGCGCGCGCCAAACTCAAGGCAGCGGAAAGCCGCTGGCTGGCGGACGATTTTGATCATTTTTATAAGGCTGAGTTAGGCGATTCAAGCAATGCACTGAACTCCACTCCTCAAGATGAAACATCCCAGAGCGTCGTGTTGAACGACAAAGAAAAGTTATGGTTACGTCAAAACCCCATATCGCGCATCGCGGTGATGAATAACTGGCCCCCGTATGATTTCACGGATGAGGAAGGCCGCCATTATGGCATGCATTCGGATCTGCTGCGTTTGATCAACAAACATTTGGGCACCAATCTCATTGTCTTACCCTTTGATGCATGGCCTGAGGCTTACACCAAGGCCGCATCGGGTGAGGTGGATGGCATTTTGGGCCTGAGTTGGACCAAAGAGCGGGAAAAAACGTTCTTGTTTTCCAGTGCTTATTATTATGAACCCGCCAGTGTGCTCATGCGGGTCGGGGACACCCCTATTAAGGAGTGGAAAGGGCTTAACGGCAAAACCATATTGGTTCCCAAGAACACTTCAATCATCGATAAAATAAAAGCTGAGTTGCCCGACGCCATCGTCGTGGAAATGCTATCGAAAGACGATGCCCTGACGAGGCTTGCCAATGGAGAAGGCGATGCTTACGTCGCTTGGCTCAGCGCTTCGCCACAACGGCTTAAGGATTTGAAACTGGCCATCACAGCTAAAATTGATGATCGCCAAGGTGAAGTTACGCTCGGCGTTCCGGTGAGTAAACCAGTGCTCGCGTCCATCGTGCAAAAGGGCATCAATTCGATCACGCAGTCGGAATGGGCAGCGCTGCGGGAACAATGGGTGCCCAAGGCCGCTGGGGACACCAATCTTGCCAATCTAACGAATGAAGAAATTCAATGGATTAAGGATCATAAAAACGTCACCTTCGCCAACGAAATGGATTGGCCGCCGTTTGATTTTGTGGAACACGATATGCCAAAGGGCATAAGCATTGAACTGGTTGATCTGATTGCGCAAAAAACCGGCATCAATGTGAAGTTTGTGAATGGATATTCTTGGGCCGAGTTGTTGGAACAGTTTAATAACGGTGATATTGACGTGCTTCCCGCGCTTTATTGGACAGAAGAGCGTGCCAAGACGTTTGATTTCACCACACCCTATGCCGTTAATTCTTCCGTTCTGGTGGTTCACAATGACCATAAGAAATTAAATTCCTTTGCGGCCCTGAAGGGTCATAAGGTCGGTATTATTAAAGGCTTCGGTACCGCGGAACTGCTCAGTCAGCGTTATCCCGAAATCGAACTGGTTACGGTTACGAATGCTTTGGAGGGGCTTCAGAAGGTCTCGCTTGGCACAATCGATGCCTATTTTGACAGTATCGGCGTCATTTCCCACGTTCTCGACAACAATCTGGTGCCCGATCTTGTTCTGTCGTTCAATCATGAAATGAAAAACAGCACCGAAACCCAACTGCATATGGCGACATTAAAATCCAACAAGCTTTTGCGCAATATTTTGCAAAAGGGTTTGGACGCGGTTTCACCAGAAGAAATGCGTACCATAAGAAATCGCTGGTTGCCGTTGGGCAGTTCCGAAAGCCGTAGCGTTAACGAGAGGGTTGTGTTTAGCAACGAAGAAAAGGCTTTTATCGCGGCGCATCCTAAGTTGAAACTGGGCGTTGATATGGCTTGGCCCCCCTTCGAATTTGTCGAAGACGGAATTCACAAGGGTATTTCTGCGGATGTCGTGAAGAAGATTTCAGAATTTTCCGGAATTGAGTTTATTGCACAAACGGATTTGACCTGGGCCCAAGTTCTGGCCGGGACAAAAAGTGGCTCAATCGATATTATGCCGATGATGCAGCCGACGGCGGAACGCGAAGAGTTTCTTGACTTCACCAAGCCTTATGTCTCGTATCCCATTGTCATCCTCACGCGGGACGACACCCCCTTCATTTCCAGTCTCGGCGCCATCGGCAGTCTCAAGACCGGCATGGTTTCGGGCTATTCCATCGAGACCATGGTGAAAAAACACTACCAAGAAATTAAGCGGGTTCCGCAAACCGATCTTGAAAGCATGTTGAGGAACCTATCTTCGGGCAAGATCGATGTGGCGTTGTCTAATCTTGCGGTGGCGACCTATGCGATGAATAAGCTTAACCTCGTGAATTTGCGGGTGACGGCACCGACTGAATACAACAACGACCTGGCCATGGGCGTGCCCAAGGGCAATCCCGTTTTGCTCTCCATCTTGCAAAAATCGCTCGATGCCATCACCGAAAGTGAAATGAACGCGATCAAAAACAGTTGGGTGGCTTTGCAGGTTGAGTTCGGCTTGGACCTCAAAACCATGATGATCTACGCCTTGCCAGTGTTGGGTGGGTTCATCGTGATTGTTGGCTTTGTGGTGGTGTGGAACCGCAAATTGGGGCGCGAAGTTGAAGAGCGTCATGAGGCCGAAAGGCATTCACGGATGCTGCTGGAATCGGTTGGTGAAGGTATTTTTGGGGTCGACCAAATAGGCCAAGTGACCTTTGTCAATTCGGTGGCGTCCGAGGCTCTGGGTTATGCACCGCATGAACTGATCGGCGAAAAGGTCCATGCCTTGATTCATCACACCCGTCCGGACGGATCGGATTTCCCGGTTAAAGAATGTCCCATGTGGGAGGCCTATACCAAAGGTAAGGTCTCGCGTATCGACAATGAAATTTTGTGGCGCAAGGATGGCACATCTTTTCCGGTGGAATACAACGCCACCCCATTACGCCGTCATGATTCTATCATCGGTGCGGTGATTTCTTTTCGCGATATCACCAAAGTGCAAAAAGCCACGGCGGCCTTGCACGAACATTTAGAAGACGTTGAAAAATTTAACGAATTGGCCGTTGACCGAGAATTGCGCATGATCGAATTGAAGCAAGAAATTAATGTTCTACTCAAAGAAAAGGGGGCACAGGAAAAATATGAAATTGTCCAATAAGCTGATTTCAGCATCTCTGTTTGCATCTTCATTTGCGCTGTGCGTCCAGGGGATGATCTCGCCGGCCCTGTCCGCAGATGCGTGGCACCCCTTTCCGGTGGAAATTACCAATCCCCCCTTTGAGGCGAACGGAACGCGTTCGGAGCAAACTTATGTGGCCTTGGATAAGGCCCGTCAGAAATGGAAAATTTGCGTTTCCATCCCTCACTTGAAAGACGCCTATTGGCTGGCCGTAGATTACGGCGTCGCCGCGGAATCACAGCGGCTGGGCGTCGCCATGGATCTCTACGAGGCGGGTGGCTACGGCAATCTTGATCAGCAGATAGCGCAGATCCGTGAATGCGTAGGGTCAGGGGGGCAGGCCGTCATCATTGGGGCCATTTCGTCTGACGGTTTGACTGATTTGGTCGTGGAACTGCGCAGCAAAAACATTCCCGTTGTTGACCTCATCAATGGAATGAATGGTCAAGCGATGTCGGCCAAATCCTTAGTCTCTTTTCATGATATGGGCTTTCAGGCGGGGAAATACTTGGTGGACCAGCAGGCCCAACAGGGCGGCGGCACGCAGGTGGCGTGGTTCCCGGGGCCAAAAGGTGCGGCCTGGGTTGAGGCTGGCGACGGGGGCTTTCGCGAAGCGTTGAAGGGCAGCCCCTTAACCATCGTCGCCACCGAATTCGGCGATACGGGCAAAGACGCTCAAGCGGCTTTGATCGAAAAAGTGTTGGATCAAAACCCAGACGTTGCGCACATCGCCGGAACCGCCGTCACGGCGGAAACGGCAATCTCCATATTGCGCAAGCGCAAGTTGGACGATCACGTTGACATCATTTCCTATTACTTTGGGCCGGGTGTTCATCGCGGCATCGAACGGGGTAAAATTCTCGCCGCCCCAAGTGACCTGCCCGCCATTCAGGCCCGCATCGCCGTTGACCAAGCGGTTAGGCTTTTGGAAGGACAGCCGGTTCTGCGTCACGTGGGGCCAAAGATTGCCGTCGTTGACCGCACAAACCTTGCTCATTTTGATCTGACTACGTCCTTGGCCCCAAAAGGGTTCCGGGTTGTCTTTAAGGTAAATTGACCTCATGAACGGGCTTCCTGCTTCTCTGCGTTGGATAATAGAGACACTTCTTCTGGCGGTGATTTACATTGCGGCCGGAAAAGTGGGCCACGTTATGGCTTTGCCCGGGACCAATGCAACCATCCTCTGGCCGCCGTCGGGCATTGCCTTGGCGGCGGTGCTGATGATGGGACCACGAAGCTTGGCAGGGTTGTGGTTGGGTGCCCTGGCCATTAATGGCTGGACCCTTTTAGGCTCGCCCACCCCGCCTCGGTTCGAGGTTCTCGCCCTGGTCTCCTCGGTGATGGCTTTTGGCTCGATCCTCCAGTCTTTTGTTGGGGCGTGGGCGGTGCGCCGTTTCAGCAATGCAGCCAATCCATTGAGCACCGTTCAAAGCAGCATCGCCTTTTTGGCGATTGCGCCGTTGATGTGTGTGCTTAGTTCGAGCATCGGTGCATTGACCCTGCTCACCAGCGGTCAGATCCATGACGCCCTGTTTCAAACAACGCTTTTCACGTGGTGGGGTGGGGACACCATTGGCGTCATCCTCTTTACCCCCTTTGCCTTGCTGATGATGCGCATGAATCACGTGCGTCAGGGTGTTTTGATTGTCCTGTTGGCGATTGGATTTTTCGCCACATCCTGGGTCAGTTCATCTTTGCGCGACCAGGCAGAACGGGTTTGGCAAGCTCGCGCCGACAGCACCGCCCAACAATTGACGTCCACTTTTTTGCTGTGGCTCGACCTTTCCTACGCTTCCGTGTACGGCACAACGGCACTGTTCAGCGGCTCCAACGCGGTTGATGAAGATGAATTTCTCGACACCGTTGATAACTTAGAAGCGGTCCAGAGCTCTAACTTTCCCTCCAGCATGGCCTATGTGCTCAAAACAGAAGACGGCAAGGACTGGACGATTGCCTTTTCAACCAGCACGCTGGGAATCTTAGCGGCAGAAACCACCGTGGGTGCCGATGCCAAACTGAGCAAATCTCTTGCCCAGGCTTGGTCTGATTCGGGCAAGCTTCATCTCTCAACAGGTGTGGGGGACAATCAAGAAATCCTCTTGATTACAGCCATGCGTACTGACAGCCAGACACAAGAAGGCGTGTTGGTGGCGACGATTGATTTGAGTGCGACCCTGGACGGCCTGTTTGCGCGACCAGAGGCCAAGAATTTAACCCTTCGTCTGTCCGAAGAAGTCGCCAACAACGATGGAGAAAAATCCCTGCGTTTGCTTTATGGCGGACAAAATGCCCCTGCCGAAACCGTTCGCACAGTTCCCTTGCGCACCATCAGCGGATCCACGGTCCTTGATTTTCGTTGGGACGCTGCTGCGGGCTTTGCCGGTGGCATTGATTTGGCCTTATCCGACGCGATTATGATTGGCGGGACGATCTCAACCGTCTTTATCACCTTGTTCACCATGTTTTTGTTGTTTCAAAACGAAAGCATCAAAGACCGGGTTCGCGAACGCACCGAAGAAGTCACCTCCAAAACGCAACTTCTGCAAGCGGTCATGGGCAGCATGGGCCAAGGCATTGCCGCATTTGACCGCGACCTCAAAATGGTTGCCTTCAACAAGCAGTTCCTGACCATTCGCGGCTATCCAGAGGACCTTGTGTTCGAAGGACAGGATTTTAAGGCGCTCATTGAATATGATGTGACCCACGATGAATTTGGCCCTGGCGATCCGGAAGAAATTCTCCACGAAAAACTCGATTCAGCGCGCATGTTTATTGATCACCATTTTGAACGTCAACGCCCCAACGGTCAGTTTATAGATGTGATGGGTGGGCCCATTCCGGGTGGCGGGTTCGTCAGCACCTATTCCGATATTACGGATCGCAAAAAAACCGATGCTAAGATCGAACAGCAACTCAAGGAACTGGATAAAGCGCGTAAAGCCACACTCAATATGATGGCGGATGCTGAAGCGGCGCGCAGTGAATTGCAAGCGGTGCTGAATGAAATGTCGGCCAGCATCAATTACGCGTCTCACATCCAGCGGTCTGTTTTGCCTGACAACAGTTTGTTTGAGACGCTCTTTCAAGATCATTTTGTGATTTGGCAACCCCGTGATGTGGTGGGGGGCGATATGTATTGGTGTCGCCTTTGGGGAGATGGACTTTTGGTGATGCTGGGCGATTGTACCGGCCATGGGGTGCCCGGAGCCTTCATGACGTTGATTGCTTCCGGTGCCTTGGACAATGCCCTTGCCGATGTTCCCCATGGACACGTCGGCGTGTTGACCCAGCGTATTCACCAGTTGATTCAAACCACATTGGGTCAGCACGGGGAAAACAGTGAATCCGATGATGGGATGGAACTCGGCGTTTGCTTTATCGGCTCAGAGTTGGATGAAATGATTTTTGTCGGCGCACGTTTCGAACTTTTCATTGTCGAAAACGGAATGGTCAGTACCATCAAGGGCACCAAAAGTGGAACTGGGTATCGGGGCATTTCGATGAACCAGGAATTTGCCGAAAACCGCATCGTCAACTTGCCGGGTAAGACCTTCTATATGAGTTCCGATGGCTTGATTGACCAAGTCGGTGAAGAAACTAAGCGCTCCTACGGCAAAAAGCGTTTCAAGGAACTGCTGCTGAGTAGCCAGCATCTGCCGATGTCCGAGCAGAAAGATATGATCTTGCAAACGCTCTTCCAACATCAAGGCCGTCAAGCCCGCCGCGATGATGTTTCCGTGATCGGTTTCAAACTTTAACCTCAACGAATCCCAAACATTGGATCGATTGTATTCGCGCAAATCATAAATCCCGCGAAATTATGCTCACGTTTAGGCGGTGGGACGATGGGTTTTTTAGATGGAAAACCAGTTGTTACAGGCGTCAGAAACGGCTCTGATCACGATGATCGAGCTGCATGTAACATATTGATTTTTATGGAAAAATAAATGGTGCCGCCGGACAGAATCGAACTGTCGACCTCACCCTTACCAAAGGGCTAGATCGAAATATAATGTTTTTAAATCAATTCGTTGTTCGGGTGCTGTTGTGTCATTTTCCGAATAACGGGGATTGAGAGAGGTTAAAACAGTACGGATGCGGCACAGTTTTGGCACACCTATCGCTTTGGGCAAGAGAACTCAAAAGGGTTCTTAAAAATCATAAGGTTTAACGGATATTCTCTTCTGAATTAAGCCTCTAGCAAACAAGGATACACAAACTTAGGTGCCGCATTTCTCAGCAACCAACTCGATGCGGTCTTGGCCCCAGAACATTTCTCCGTCTACGATGAAGGTGGGCGAGCCGAAGACGCCGGCTTCGATGGCTTCTTCGGTGCTGGCGTTAAACAGGGCTTGGGCTTCGGGGGGGTGGGCTTGGGCGACCAGGGCTGTGCCGTTTAGCCCCGCAGCGTTGGCGATGGCGGCTAAGGTGTCGGCATCTTTTAAGTCGGCTTCGTCCACCCACACGCCTTTGAGCAATCCCATCACCAAGGGTCCCACATCCGCACCTTGGTCACGCGCCGCGATCACCATGGCCCCCGCCAAGTCCGTGGGGGTGGGGAAATGTTTGGGCATCATGGTCAAGTCCATGCCAAAACGCTTACTCCAGCGTTTGAGTTCAGCACCCCGATACGCTTTCAAAGACGGATGACGCTTGACCGGGGGAACCGTGCCCAACGCGCCAAAGACTTTGAGAATGTCGATCGGCTTGTACACGATGTTCACACCCGGCTGTTTGGCCAACTCCATAACGCGCGGTTGCCCGAGATAGGTAAATGGCGAAATCAGGGCGCAGTAATAAGTGATGGTTTTGCTCATCAGTAGGGTGTCCTCATCGTAAAAAATTAGTCTGGAATTCTGAGATCAAGCCCAGACAGTTCATCATTCATCAGAATTTGGCAACACAGGCGGGATGTTTCTTCGAGATTGAATACCGTGTCGAGAATGTCTTCTTCTTCGTCGGTGAGTTCGGGAACTTTATCGGCCCACGCTTCACCAATGATCACGTGACACGTTGCACAGGCCAGCGAGCCATTGCATTCACCAGCGACCGGATATCCGGCTTCGCGTAAAATTTCCATCAAAGACAGGCCAACCTTCGCTTCAATGACTTTGCATTCGCCTGATGCGTCGGTAACTTTTAACGTCGCCATGTGCGTATCCTTTGTTGATGTTATATCATCTGTATTGTTATGAGAAGCCAGTGCGGCGCGCACAGCGTGCACCGGCTTCTCATCACCTTAGTAGCGTTTGTACGGCAAGAACTTTCCGTTCAGAACCACCACTACGCGGTCGCCGGCGGGATTTTTTTCTTTGGAAATGTCCATGGAAAAATCGATGGCCGACATAATACCGTCGCCGAACTGTTCTTCGATCAGCGCTTTTATGGATGGACCATAGACCTGGATCAATTCATAAAAACGATACAGCAAGGCATCGGTGGGAACCTCTTGACCCAGGCCGCCACGATAGGGCGGAACCGTCAACCACTTGGCTTCTTCGTCGGTGAGGTCGAAGATTTTTGCAGCCTTGGCGGCTTCGTCTGCGTTCATCGCCATTTGGCCCAACAATGCACAGGTGCACCATTCTTTAGCCGGTCCGATTTCCTTGGCGACACCTTCCCAGGTGAGACCTTTGGCCAACTTGGCGGCAACGATTTTTTCGGTAACTTCGAGACGGGGCATAATTCAAATCTCCTTTAGGTTAGGCGGCTAAATCAGCAATTGCCTTGCGTAAGTGTTTGGTGGCGGGGGTAACGATGGCAACAAAGATGGATTCACGGAAACGGCGGTCCACGGTCGAGCCCTTGATGTAGCCTTTTGCACCTTCGTGCATCAGGGCTGCATTCGCCGCCCGCATGGTCATTTCACCGGCATACAGTCGGGCCTCAAACACTTTGGTGAGATAGTCTGGCGAGCTTTCCAGGGGTGTTTCCATCAACGCCACGACGCCGGGAAGAATGCTGGCCAATTCGGCTTCGAATGTTTCTGCGCGTTCGGGCAAATATTTATTCACGTGCATCAAGGATTTGTCGCTGTCCTTCATGATGTTGATGAACGCGTTGATTTGACCTAAGGCAATACCGGCCTGCATCAAGAAGAAAGCCGGTTTGATCCTTTTGACAAACGACGGCATGTCTTCGGCCAAGATGCGGCTGTCAGGGATGAAGGCTTTTTTGACTTTCACAGCATAGGTGCCGGACCCTTCCAGGGCGATGAAATGGGTGTTCTGTGCAATCTGAATGTCGTCGCCGTTGATGTGGAAGACCGCCATTTTTTTAACGCTGGGGTCGTCGGCCATTTCAAAGGCCGTGCCCATGTAGTGACCATCACCCAAATTGGAAACGTACGGCAAAATGCCGGACACGATGTAGCCGCCGTCGACGCGCTGGCCTTTGAGTTTAAACTTCTCAATGCCATCCATGGCTTTCACTGGATTGGACATGCCGGATGTGCCCATGATTTCGCCGCTGATGGTTTTGCCCAACAGCTCATCGCGCAAGGCCGTGTTGTCCGATTGCAGCAAATACCAAGCAAAAGCATTTTGCAGCCACATCAAAAAACTGGTGTTACCGCATTCAACGCCTGCCGTCGCCATGGCTTGAACCGTGTCGAGCAGGTTGTTTTGCTGAGGGTTGTAGCCATACCCTGTAATGTGTTGCGCAAACGCACCGGCTTGGGCCAGCTTGCGCATGTTGTCGCCGGGGTAAATACCATCCACATCAACCGCTACGGCCATGTTTCTGATATCGGTTTCGGCAATGTTTTGAATGGCGGCCAGCATCTCTTCCTTGCTGTTCGGCATGGAACTGACTGTCTCTGAAACCATCATCGAAAGAGCCATGATTTAGCCCTCCTCTCTTAAAGTAATAGGGACGGAGTCCAATGCATCAGCACTGGACTCCAATGCCCTTATTTGAGGCCAAGTTCCAAGTTCACCGGACGGGTGTACGTGTTTGCCACAGGCGACCAGTCTTTGACGTGAGCAACCAGTGCATCAAGCTCAGCCTTCGGCGCATCGGCTTCCAGGTCGACTTTGATGCGAACGTCGGTGAAGCCAACAGGCTTTTCAGAGGTATCGCCCGTGCCCCAAACGGCGGTGATGTTCAGATCACCTTCGAGGTCGAGTTCAAGCTTTTGGATTTTGATGCCACGGGCAACAGCGTTGGCGTGAATGCCAACCGCAATGCACGAACCCAAGGCAGCCAAGGCGGCTTCGGACGGATTCGGTGCGGTGTCGTCACCCAACAGTCCGGGGGGCTCGTCCACGATGTACGGCTCGAGATCGCGGATCATGTTGAGGTGGCGGAAACGACCTTCGGCAATGGTTTTGCATTTCAGTGTTTTAATCGCTTGAGGATTGGCTTTGCCAGACTCGATAAGCTTGAGTAGTCCAGCTTTATCGATTGGGGCGAGGCCGTCTGTATCAGGCATCAAGCACGCGGTGGGGGCAGTTTTGGCTTCCATAGTGACTTCTCCTATTGAGTAATGACAAATTCGGGTGAGAGAGCAGGCATCAATCGTTACGGACCCACGCGGTTCGTTTGATCAGCAGCAGACAAATACTGTCCAAAGCAAATCCGATGATGCCGATGATAAGGACGATGGCGGCAAGCCGATCATATTCGAGGGTGTCGCGTGCATCGTTGATCGAGTATCCCAGCCCCGATGTCACGCCTAAGTATTCGGCCGGAACCAGGACGATCCAGGCGACGCCAAGCGCCAAACGAATGCCTGTAATGATGTCCATGGCGATGGCCGGGAAGATGACGTAGAACAACATGTGATAGCTCTTGGCACCCAGATTGCGGGCCACCTTGAACCAACTGGGATCGACCTTGCGCAAACCGTTTGCGGTGGCAAATGTCACCGGCCATACGGCGGCCATGCTGATCAGGAAGACAAGGAAGATTTATCTGTTCTCGAAATTGGCAGCTCCACGGGGGCAAACCTTGTGCCGATGGCGCAACGATATCCAAATGCATCATTTACGGGTGTTGATCTGTCAGCCAACCAAGTGGGCCTTGCCAATCAATACAAAGACCAATTGGGTTTGAGCAACATTCAATTTAAAGCCATATCAATATTTGATTTAAAGCTTAAAAACCAAAAGTTCGACATCATTATTGCGAACCAAGTGTATTCTTGGGTCCCCCAAAATATTCAAAACAGGCTGTTAGAGATTTGTTCTGACAATCTTGCAAAAAATGGAGTTGCTTACGTCAGCTTCAATACGCTACCTGGTTGGAACCGACGGGAAGAAAACCCGTGTTCGTCGCCAAAACCATTTGCGGTTCAAAGAACAATACCATCGTTACGGAGGAACCTTTGGACCACACGATCCTGGCGAAAAAATGAAAGGCTACCCGCGCCTGTCTGTCTTCTGGGATCACAACGAACATCAAATGTTAGTTGAGGACCTTGTAAACGAACTGGGTGTTTTATCCAGTGGCGAAGCTGCAATGGCTCAGTTTTTTGCGGCTGTCTGGAGATGGAAAAATGACAATGATGATTTGGACTTCGACATTGTCGATTGTTGGTCCAAGCTAGATCGTGAAGAACGAACTATTGTCGGAAATTGGCTGAATGCTCCGCTTTACCCGCAGAAATTTTAAACAATTTTATCAAAACTAAAAGGAACCGGACAATTGCTCGGTGTTGTAAATTGTGACAGATCTTAAAGCGTTGTGAGTATCAGGTCTCAACTGACCATTGTCAGACCTTAATCACACGAGTGATCTAATCTGATAGACCTACAGTGTAGGTCTGCATTGAAAAAGCCCTACATCCTTCGATGTGGGGCTTTTTAATAATGATGCCTCCGGTCAGAATTGGACTGTCGACTTCACCCTTCATACCTTCTACAACTTCCGTTTCCTGGCTTGGCTCAGGATTTCCAGCAGCGTTTCTGGAAGGTTTCCCCGACCAGGTGCGGTGTATATAAATCTGTTTTCAAATTGGATAGGTAATCTATTTCCCAAGGGCGTGCCCTACCCCTGAGCTACAACGGCTAATTTTCTTTATGCAACCAGGGCTCGATTTGGTACGAAACCTGGTACGAAACCCAATGCCGCGAAAGTTGCGCAATGGATTTAGTATATTGAATTTAATGAAGAAAAAATGGTGCCGCCGGACAGAATCGAACTGTCGACCTCACCCTTACCAAGGGTGCGCTCTACCCCTGAGCTACGGCGGCACATGCTGTGAAAGCGGGCGGAACATGCCACACGGTCCGGGGAAAGGCAAGCGTCCTTGACGGGATTTTTTTCACCGCGCATGGTGAAGCCATAATTTGTCTTCAATTAGAGCCTTAAGCCATGCCCAAAGATAAGTCCTCCGAAGGCGCAGATGAGCGTCCCATCGCCCAAAGCGAGCTTGATCGTCTCGATCGTCAGGGTGCTGCTTTGCGGGCCAACCTCAAAAAACGCAAACGCCAAAGCAGCGCGCGCAAAGCGCCTATTACCGTGCCCGATGCGTTGCCCGCAAAAGATCCCAATTCGGACACAGAAAAGCACGACTAGCCCTTATGGTGATGGGGGACCGAGGGTTTTGGCCCGGTTAAGCCTTGTGAGCGCGGTGTCCTTGGGCTAAAAGCGGGTCCTTGGGCGAAAAGCCTGGGCACATTCTCTTTAACATTGGACAGTTCATGGACCAAATCGTGATCCGGGGCGGCAACCCCCTTAAAGGCATCATCCCCATTGGTGGGGCAAAAAACGCGGCGTTGCCGTTGATGGCGGCCTCGCTTTTGACCGACGGGGTGCTGCGCCTGTCCAACTTGCCGCATTTGGCTGATATCTCGACCATGGCGCACTTGTTGGGCGACATGGGGGTCTCCATCGCCATGGAAGGCGACGCGCCGGACGGTGGGCCGATTGGCCGGGTGTTTGCCCTGGATGCTTCGGGCTTGACCCAAACCACTGCGCCTTATGATTTGGTGCGGCGCATGCGTGCCTCGGTGTTGGTGTTGGGGCCTTTGGTGGCCAAACATGGTCACGCGCGGGTTTCCTTGCCTGGCGGTTGCGCCATCGGCACGCGCCCCGTTGATTTGCACTTGAAAGCTCTGGAAGCCTTGGGTGCTGAAATTCAACTGTCCGAAGGCTATGTTGAAGCCAAAGCCCCGAACGGCCTGAAGGGCGGTCATGTGCTGTTTTCCAACGTCACCGTGGGCGGCACCGAAAACATCTTGATGGCGGCGTGTCTGGCCAAGGGCGAGACCGTAATCAGCAACGCGGCGCGCGAACCCGAAGTGACGGATTTGGCCCATTGTCTGGTGGCCATGGGGGCAAAAATCGACGGCATCGGCACCGATACCCTGAAAGTGCAAGGCTGTGAAAGTCTTCATGGTGCCGATTACACCGTGGTGGTGGACCGTATCGAAATGGCGTCTTACGCCGTGGCGGCGGCGGTGACCGGTGGCGATGTGGTGTTGAAAGGCGGCCGTCTTGATTTGATCGAGGCGGTGGTGGACGTCATGCGCCGCGCCGGTGTGGATATTGAAGAGGTCGAAGGCGGCCTGCGCGTCAGTCGTAAAAACGGCGCCATCAAAGGCTTTGATGTGATGACGGAGCCCTATCCCGGTTTTCCCACCGACATGCAAGCCCAGATGATGGTGCTGGCGTCTGTGGCCGAAGGGGCCTCGATGATCACCGAAACCATTTTTGAAAACCGCTTCATGCACGTCCCCGAATTGGTCCGCATGGGCGCCGATATCAACGTTCATGGTCGCTCAGCCATTGTGCGTGGGGTGAAAAAGCTGTCCGGCGCGCAAGTGATGGCGACCGATTTGCGGGCGTCCAGTTCTTTGGTGCTGGCCGCTTTGGTGGCCGAAGGCACGACCCAAATCAGCCGCGTTTATCATTTGGATCGCGGCTATGAGCGCCTGGAAGAAAAACTTGCGGCGTGCGGGGCGGAAATTGAACGGGTGCGGGAATAGCGCCCCAGGCGGACACCTTGGGCGGAAACACCCCTGGAAACCCTCAGCAAAACCCTTTATATATGCCGCCTTCCGGGCATTCCGGGTGTGGAGAGAATGTTGTGAGTGCTGCTGCAAAAGAAAAACTGGTTCTGGCGTTGCCCAAAGGGCGCATCCTTGAAGAGGTGATGCCCATCGTGCGCGCGGCGGGAATCGAGCCTGAACCCGACTTTGACGACCCCAAGTCGCGCAAGCTGTCGTTCGCCACCAATCATGCCCATTTGGAAATCATCCGCGTGCGCAGTTTCGATGTCGCCACCTTCGTCGCCTTTGGCGCGGCGCACTTGGGCGTTGCCGGCGCGGACGTGTTGATGGAATTCGACAACCCCGAAATTTATGCGCCGTTGGATTTGGGCATCGGCTATTGCCGCATGTCGGTCGCCGAACCCAAGGAACTGGGGGATGAAGACGATCCCAGCACCTGGAGCCACGTGCGCGTCGCCACCAAATACCCCGAAATCACCAAAAAGCACTTTGCCCAGCGCGGCGTGCAGGCCGAGTGCATCAAGCTGAATGGCGCCATGGAACTGGCCCCGGCCATGGGCTTGTGCTCGCGCATTGTCGATTTGGTGTCCACGGGTTCGACCTTGAAGGCCAATGGCTTGGTGGAAGTCGAAGTGATTGCCGAAATTACGTCTCGCTTGGCGGTGAACCGCACCGCCTGGAAAACCCGCCCCGACGAAATCGGTGGCTGGATTGAACGTTTCCGGGAGGCCCTCCATGCCCAAGCGTCTTGATATTTCTGACCCAGATTTTGAAGTTCAGTTCAAAGAGGTTTTGGGGGCCAAACGCGAAGCCGACGTTGATGTGAACGAAGCCGTCGCCGCGATCTTAAAAGACGTGGCCAACCGGGGTGACGCGGCGGTGGTCGAGTACACCAATCGCTTTGATCGGCAAAACTTGAGCGCTGCCGAGTTGGCCTTTAGCGGTGAAGAATTAGACCAGGCCCTGGCCAAGATCGAGCCTGACCTGTTGGCCGCGCTTAAGCTGGCCGCAGAGCGGATCGAGTCCTTTCATGAACGTCAATTGCCGGACATGGAAGACTACACCGACGAAGACGGCGTGCGCTTAGGCTATCGCTGGACTGCGGTGGAAGCGGCTGGACTGTACGTTCCGGGCGGCTTGGCGGCGTATCCGTCGTCGGTTTTGATGAACGCCATTCCCGCCCGCGTGGCCGGGGTGGACCGTTTGGTTATGGTGGTGCCGACGCCTGACGGCCAAATTAACCCGTTGGTGTTGGCAGCGGCCAAACTGGCCGGCGTCAGTGAGGTCTACAGGATCGGCGGCGCACAGGCCGTCGGCGCGCTGGCGTACGGCACCGAAACCATCAAAGCGGTCGACAAAATCGTCGGCCCCGGCAATGCCTATGTGGCGGCGGCAAAACGCCAAGTGTTTGGCACCGTGGGCATCGATATGATCGCAGGGCCCAGTGAAATCCTGGTGGTGGCCGACGGTGAAAACGATCCGTCCTGGGTGGCCGCTGATTTGCTGAGCCAGGCCGAACACGACAGCGTCGCTCAATCCATCTTGATCACCGACGACAAAGACTTCGCAGACCGGGTCGAAGCCGCCGTGGAAAGCCACCTGAAGACCTTGAGCCGCCAAGACATCGCTCGCGCCAGCTGGGAAAATTACGGCGTGGTCATTACGGTCGACGATCTGATGCGCGACGGCGTGCCTTTGGTCGACCGCATCGCCCCTGAACACTTAGAGCTGGCGGTCGCTGATCCCGATGCGCTGTCGGAAGCGGTGCGCAATGCCGGGGCCATTTTCTTGGGCCGTTATACGCCTGAAGCCATCGGCGATTATGTGGCGGGTCCCAATCATGTTTTGCCGACTTCGCGCACGGCCCGCTTCTCGTCGGGGTTGGGGGTGCTTGATTTCATGAAGCGCACCACCTTTATTGGCTGTAATGCTGAAAGTCTCAATGCCATCGGCCCGGCAGCGGTGAAACTGGCCACTGCCGAAGGCCTTCAAGCGCATGGGTTGTCCGTGTCCATCCGTTTGAATAGAACTTGAGCAAAGGGCAGGACGCCATGTCCGATAAAACGCGCATCCAAAAGATTTATTTAGATGAGCAATCGGTGGTCAACCGCAGCCCCCAAGTCGAGCATGAGCGCAAAGTCGCCATTTACGATCTTTTGGACAACAACTTTTTTAATCTGGTGGGCGGACCCGAAGGCCCGTATGTGTTGCGTCTGTCGATTGAAGAAAATCGTTTGGCGTTTGATGTGCGCGCTGCGGACGAAACCCCGATCAAGCGTTTTATGCTGGCGTTGTCGCCGTTCCGATCCATCGTGCGCGAATACCTGATGGTCTGCGACAGCTATTATAAAGCCATCAAAACCTCCAGCCCGTCGCAAATCGAAGCCATCGACATGGGGCGGCGCGGCCTGCACAACGACGGTTCCGATATTTTAGAGCAGCGCCTCAAAGACAAGGCCGAGCTGGACAACAATACCGCGCGTCGTTTATTCACGTTGGTGTGCGTTTTGCACATTCGGGCATAGGGGGGGCTCAAAGCGGATGTCCCTCCCCAGCGCCGTTTTGTTTTCTTGTACCATGAATTCCATTCGCTCTCCCATGGCGGCGGCGATTTTGCGCCATTTTCACGGTCGCGATATTTTTGTCGATTCGGTTGGCGTGCGCGCCAAAGATGTTGACGGTTTCGCCATCCAGGTGATGGATGAGATCGGTATCGACATTTCCGAGCATCAAGCCAAGACCTTTGATGACTTGGAAGACAGCTCCTTCGACCTGGTCGTGTCGCTGTCGCCTGAAGCGCAGCATAAAGCCGTCGATCTGACGCGCTATATGGCGTGCGACGTGGAATTTTGGAACACTTTTGACCCCAGCGTGGCGGAAGGGTCGCGTGAGGAACGCTTGCAAGCCTATCGCCAAGTGCGCGATGAACTGGTAGAGCACATCAAGGGAAGATTCCCTTTGCCCTCCGCATATGACATTTGAGAATGATTTTTTACGAAAATGTGGGAAAAAACTTGACCTTTAGGGCACAACTAGCCACTTATGGGCCGCCTAAGGCATAAACATATTGAGAGATTAATGGCAAAAGAAGAAGTTCTTGAATTTTCCGGGCTCGTTACCGAACTCCTGCCCAACGCAATGTTCCGCGTCGAACTGGAAAATGGACACGAAATCCTGGCGCACACAGCGGGAAAGATGCGCAAGCACCGCATCCGCGTTCTTGCTGGTGACAAGGTGACGGTCGAAATGACGCCGTATGACCTGACCAAAGGTCGCATCACGTTCCGCTTCAAATAGCCCGGCGCAGGTTCCCTGCACGCGGCTGAGATGGAAGAGGGGGAGTTGCGTCTTGTCCGGTCCCATTGCATTGATATTGGCTTCAGCCTCGCCCAGGCGGGTTGAACTGTTGGCGCAAATCGGCATCACACCCAACCTGATCGTTCCGGCCCACGTGGACGAGACGCCGCTGGACCGCGAGCGTCCCATAGATATGGCGCGTCGTTTGGCAGATGCCAAGGCGCGTGAAGTTCACAAAAATCACCCTCAGGCCTGCATCATCGGTGCGGACACCGTTGTTACAGTGGGGCGGCGCATCCTCGGCAAGGCCGAAGATGAAGCCCAGGCGCGGGCTTTTTTAACGCTGCTGTCGGGACGCAGCCACCGGGTTATCGGTGGGCTGTGTGTGCTGGCCCCAGATGGTCGAGCCGTGCTGAGGGTACTCACCACCAAAGTTGATTTTAAACGCCTCTCAGCGGCCGAAATTGATGGCTACATCGCATCCGGCGAATGGCACGACAAAGCAGGCGCTTATGCCATTCAGGGCCTTGCCGGGGCGTTCGTCAAATCCATCAACGGCTCTTATTCCAATGTTGTTGGTCTGGCGGTGCACGACGTCGCCAATGCGCTCAAGGGCCTGGGCATTCATCCCCCAGGCTTGGTCTAGAGGGGCTGGACCATGGCTGACTCGTTGATCGTTCGCGTCCGTCCCGGTGAAACGCGCATAGCCCGCGCAGGTGCTGACGGACGGCTCAAAGACTTTGCCATTTATCACGATCAAAGCGCCGGCCTTGTGGGCGACGTGTTTTTGGGGCGGGTGAAAAAAGTCATTCCCGCCATGGAAGCGGCGTTTGTCGATATCGGTGCGGGCCGTGACGGTTTTCTCGGTTTGCCCGAAGCCCGTCCTCACCCACACATGGGCGGTGAAGCGCCGCGTGACCGCATTTCTGATTATGTGCACGAGGGCCAAGCCCTGTTGGTGCAGGTGTTGGCGGCAGAGCGCGACGGCAAAGGGCCAAAACTGAGCGCGCGCATTAGCGT
The DNA here is from genome assembly GCF_001746755.1 of Magnetovibrio blakemorei. Lineage (GTDB taxonomy): Bacteria > Pseudomonadota > Alphaproteobacteria > Rhodospirillales > Magnetovibrionaceae > Magnetovibrio > Magnetovibrio blakemorei. The sequence continues at coordinate 140,078 of NZ_MCGG01000025.1, forward strand.
CCCCGGAGCCTTTTTGGTGCTGACACCAACCGATCCCGGCATTCGCGTGTCCAAGCGCATCCGTGACGATGCTGAACGCAATCGTCTACGGGCTTTGCTCACCAGTGGTCAGCTGCGCGAAAAAGAAGGCTGTGTGGTGCGTTCTGGGGCTGCTGGGGCCAGCATCAAAACCCTTCACAGTGAAATCGAATTGCTACGCGCGCGGTGGATGGAGTTAAAAACCCACGCCTCCCACGCCAAGCCGCCCGCCTTGGTCAGCGGCGATGTGCCCGCCGCCGTTCAATTCTTGACCGAAAACGGCTTAGGCGGCATCACCAAGATCGTTATTGATGACGGGGTCAGCGCCGCCCGGTTGCAAACGGACTTAACGACCCTCGGCGCCTTGCCATCTGGCGGCATCGAACGCCATACCAGTGCCGTCGATGTTTTTGACGTTTTGGGCATCGCCGATGAAGTTATGGGCTTAATGAACGCAACGGTGCGATTGCCGGGTGGGGGCTCGTTGATCATCGAAGAAACGGCCGCCGTCACCACCATCGATGTCAACGTCGGTGGGGGCGGAGAGGGCAAAGGCGGGCGGGCCACGGATTTGGCCTTGTCGACCAATTTGGAAGCCGTCAAAGAAGTTGCCCGGCAAATGCGTCTGCGCAACTTGGCGGGCTTGATTGTGATCGATATTTTGACCATGTCGGGCAAAGACGGCCCCGGACGTGTGGTTACGGCCTTGAAAGAGGCTACGGCCCTTGATCCGGCCAGTCCTCAAGTTCTGGGCACCACCAACGGCGGTTTGTTGGAAGTGACACGTCCGCGTCGCCGTCCGCCGCTTTCGACCTTGTGGATGGCACCGTGCCCGGTGTGCCAGATGGGCCGCGCCGAAGCGCCGCTGTCGATCGGTTATCGGGCGCTAGACCGGGTGTTGGCGGAAGTATGGGCTTCGCCCGCGTTGATTCCGGCCCTCAAGTCTTCGCCGTCCGTCATCCGCGCCTTAAAAGAACAGGGCCAAGTGGTCTTGGCTGAAATGGAAACCAAATTGGGGCAACCGTTGGAATTGATCGCAGACGATTCGATTCCCTTCGGTCAGTTCCGCATCGATCCGGCAGAGAGATAAGTGCCATGAATGACAACAAAGTTGTTGACCTGAAAACCGTTAAGACGGCCAAAATGGCGAAAAATAAGGGTTCTAAGTGCCCCATGTGCGCCAAACCGACTGTGCCTGAGTACAAGCCGTTCTGCTCTAAACGCTGCGCCGACCTTGATTTGGGCAAGTGGCTGGGCGACGGTTATCGGGTTCCCACCGACGAAGTTGCGGGCGCTGGCGATGACACGGGTTATGACGAAGATTGAGGTCTAAAAAAAAGCTGAATTCCAGTGCTGGACAGCGGCCTCGGAATTTCCTATAAACCGCCCACCCCATCATCGCGCCATTCGGTTCGGTGATCTGTGCCCGGGTAGCTCAGTTGGTAGAGCAGCGGATTGAAAATCCGCGTGTCGGTGGTTCAAATCCGCCCCCGGGCACCATTAAACCCTTGAAAGCATTGAGCTTTTCAAGGGTTTAATTTTTACCCCCCCAGCCCGAAAAAAATCCCCCCAAAATCCCCCCATTGTATTCGTCGTTTTTAGACTTAGATTCGGTATAAAAGAATCACACGGGGTTTTTCATCCCAATTACTGAGCGGCACCTCAGAAAATTGAAACTTTGATTTTGTAACCTGTTTAAAATCAATACGATATGACCTCATATTTTGCAAAACTTGGTATTTATAGAGGTGTCCATAGGTTAGTCATTTTGGACAGCAAAAGATTTCGTAACAGTTATACATGAAGAGTTTCAGTCATAATTTTAGTATGCCGCACAATGAGACACGCAATCACTACGTGCATACGCTGCTTGCAAATCAACCTATGATTAATATATATTTAAATATACAAACTATCATTGTTGCGGGTAAGGGAGGAACCAGCCAATAGACGGAGCGTCAACCTGAGCAACGGGTAGTCGCTGAGCATCATGATGCTTAATATCTTTGTAAAACTCCGTTTTGGGGTACTGGTTCCACTGAATACGGTCGAGCAGGATCGGAAGGCGGTCCAACCACCGCCGCTCCAACCATTCAAGTAGATCATTTTGAGCTTGTTCGAGGCGGTCACGCATGGCGGGGCTGAGTGGACGGCGACCTAATTCTTGATCGTCGTGGTACGAATGGATTTCAATATTACGTAAACGTATGGCTCCGCCGATAAACCAGTTGATCGCCAACAGGGATGGTAAATCGACGCTTTTAAACCGTAGCGATCCTGGCATTTTGGTAATCTGACCTGCGATAGTGTCTGCCCACGATTCTGGTGTTAGATCACACAGCGAATATCCACACCAAAAAAATTGATCCTTACCCAGGTCCATTCCAATCCTGTAAATATCATCGGCATCGACGACTTCGCCCCCAAGGTAAAATTCCTGCACAGATCGAGGGATGGTGGAGTTGATCCATTCGCTGAACCCCGTCATTGCTGCGGTGGCATTGGCGTTGATGATGAAAGCGTGGTCCCAAGCCCAGCAGTGTTTAATACCCGCTGGGATGGACGATTTAACGGGTTCGGGGAGAAGACCTGGTTTGCCTTTTAATTGAAACATCACGATCCAGCGTCGAACCAAATCTGGATCATCCGAGTGCCAAGCGATTTCCACAATGTCTCTACAATCGGATTCTGATCGATAAACCTGCAACAAGGCAAGAAACGGTTGTCCTTGCATTTTACCTTCGATGCGAGCGATTGATTGAACGCGAGGTGCAATCATGTCGTCTCCGTCAAAAGACAGGCAGAGCGTAAATGGTCTCACTTCGATCTCGATGGCATCCCATTGGCTGGTGTGAATTCGATGAATGGGGCGATCATCGTGGTCAAAACTATCGATGACCCGGTAGAGCAGTTTTTCGAGTTCAGGGGTGCATCTCATGACTCGCACAGCCGATCCATCTCGTCCTGCACACGCCCCATGATCGTTTCTAAGGCGTCTACACCAACCTCAAAGGCTTTGCGTTCATCATTGTCGCTGGTTTCTTCCATCGCTTGGATGGAAGCGAGGTAGGTATCGTGTAACCCCCATGTGAGCCGATATAGGACATCTATGTTGGGGTGCCTGCCTCGGG
>NZ_MCGG01000026.1 GCF_001746755.1 Magnetovibrio blakemorei
GGAAACGGAACCCGAAAAAGTGCTCACCGGCATGGGCATTGCCGCCCGGGCACTGGACGTACAAGACGTGTTCTTTTATCTCCGCGACGAATACCCCCACATCCGCAGCCAACTGCTTGAAACTTTTGCAAGCTTGCGCATACCGGGCGTCACGTTGCATCTACGCCGCGGTGCCGGGGCGTATATTTGCGGTGAAGAAACGGCCCTGTTGAACAGCTTGGAAGGCAAACGCGGCCAGCCCCGCAACCGCCCGCCCTATCCCGCCCAACACGGTTACAAGGGCCGTCCCACCGTCACGCACAATGTCGAAACCATGTATTGGATCGCCGATATCGCTGAGCGAGGTTCTGATGCCTACGTGTCCGAAGGGCGACCGCGTTTTTATTCCGTATCGGGGCGGGTGAAAAATCCCGGCGTCTACAGAGCGCCCTGCACCTGCAGCGTCGCTGAGTTGATCCACAAGGCGGGCGGCGTGTTGGATGGGCAGCGATTCACCGCCTTCTTACCTGGCGGCGCATCGGGCGGCATTTTCCCGGCCAGCTTCCAAGACAAGGTCCTGGACTTTGGTGTGTTTGAAGACTTCGGCGGGTTTGTCGGTTCTGGGGCGTTGACCGTGTTGTCCGATTTAGACGACGTTTGGGATGTGGCGCGCACATTGATGCAGTTCTTTACGGAAGAAAGTTGTGGCAAGTGCACACCGTGCCGGGTTGGGACGCAAAAAATGCTGGGCTTGCTCGACACCCCCCATAAGCACAGCGACCTCATCCATGAATTGGCGGGCGTCATGCGCGATGCTTCGATTTGCGGCCTGGGTCAGGCGGCCCCCAATCCGGTGCTCACGTTGCTCACCCATTTTGAAAAGGATGGATCATGAGCAAGCCCATTACCTTCTCCTTCAACGGTCAACAGATCACCGCACAACCCGACGAAAGCATCCGAGCGTGCGCCAAGCGATTAGGCTTTGATATTCCAGGCATTTGTTCCGGCATCAACCCTCATTACAGGACGGACGGCAGTTGCCGTTTGTGCATGGTCGAGATCAAAGGCGAACGCACCTTGGCCGCCAGCTGCAAGCGCCAGCCGACGGACGGCATGGATGTTTCAACCACGTCCCCACGTGCCGAAGCGTCTCGTCGTATGGTTATGGAATTGCTGTTGGCTGATCGCCCCGCCTTTACGCCCTCCACCTATCAACCCGCCGATCGGTTTCTGACACTGGGCGAACAGATGGATGTATCGTCCAGCCGCTTCACACCCGCAGCTGATGGCTCAACACCCGACACTTCGCATCCCGCCATCGACGTTGATATGTCCAAGTGCATTTTGTGCACCAACTGTGTACGCGCCTGCCAAGAGATTCAGTCCAACGCCGTCATCGGCATTGCCGGGCGCGGACATTTGGCGCACATCGTGTTCGATCAAGGCGATGCCTTAGCATTCAGCAGTTGCGTCGCTTGTGGGGAATGTGTGCAGGCGTGCCCCACCGGGGCACTGTTGCCCAAAGCCATGCCCCACCCGGTCCTCAAAACCGAGACGGTGGATTCACTGTGTCCCTATTGCGGGGTCGGTTGCCAAGTCACCTATCACGTCAAAGACGACAAAATCATCTATACGGACGGACGGGACGGCCCCGCCAACTTAAGCCGCTTGTGCGTTAAGGGGCGGTTTGGATTTGATTACACCCACCACCCGGACCGCCTGACCAAGCCCCTGATCCGCATCGAAGGCGTTGCCAAAGATCCGGCCATCCTGAACGGCGGCGATGCCTTCGGGCAATTTCGCGAAGCCACCTGGGAAGAGGCGCTTGGCCACGCGGCGGCGTCTTTGGAATCCACCTGCGAAGAATTTGGCGCCGACGCCATCGCCGGATTTGGCTCGGCCAAGGGATCGAACGAAGAAGCATATCTGTTTCAAAAGCTGATGCGCACCGCATTTAAAACCAATAACGTCGATCATTGCACACGACTGTGTCACGCCTCATCGGTTGCCGCCTTGATGGAGGGCATCGGCTCGGGGGCCGTCACCGCACCGTTTACGGACGCTGAAAAAGCCGACGTCATCTTGGTCATTGGGGCGCGCCCTTCGCAAAACCACCCGGTGGCGTCAACCTATATCAAGGCCGCCAAACGTGATGGCGCGAAGCTCATCGTTCTTGATCCGCGCGGTCAAGCATTGAGCCGTCACGCCGACTATGGTGTGCAGTTCAAGCCGGGCGCAGATGTCGCCCTGCTCAATGCCATGCTTCATGTCATCATTACCGAAGACTTGGTCGATCACGCCTACATAGAACAACGCGTCAACGGCTTTGAAGAATTTTCCCAACACATCAAGACCTTTACCCCCGAGCGTATGGCTGAAAAATGCGGTGTGGATGCGGGCACCATCCGCGCCATAGCCCGCACCTTCGCCCAAGCAAAACGGGCCATCATTTTTTGGGGCATGGGGGTTTCGCAGCACACCCATGGCACCGACAACGCGCGCTGTCTGATCGCCTTGGCACTGATCACGGGCAACGTCGGACGCCCCGGCACCGGGTTGCATCCTCTGCGCGGACAAAATAATGTGCAGGGGGCTTCTGACGCGGGGTTAATCCCCATGGTGCTGCCCGACTACACCCGCGTGGACGACGACTTTGGTCGTGGCCGATTTGAAACGGTGTGGCAAATGGCGCTCAATCCCGTGCCTGGTTTGACGGTGGTGGAAATCATGCACGCGGCGCTGGCGGGCGATGTGCGCGCCATGTACATCATGGGCGAAAACCCGGCCATGTCGGACCCGGATTTGAACAAAGCCCGACGCGCCCTGGCGAGCCTCGACCATCTGGTTGTGCAAGACATCTTCATGACCGAAACGGCTATGCTGGCCGACGTCATTTTGCCCGCCACCAGTTTTTATGAAAAGACGGGCAGCTTCACCAATTCAAACCGCCAAGTGCAATTGGGCCGCCAAGTGCTCCCCCCTCCCGGCGATGCCCGTGAAGACTTGATCATCATCCAAGACATCGCCAAACGGCTGGGGCTGGACTGGCACTATAAAAACACCGCCCATGTGTTTGAAGAAATGCGCCGGGTGATGCCGTCCCATGCGGGCATTTCACACCAGCGCCTGGAACGCGAAGGATCTGTCACGTACCCCTGCACATCTGAGGAGCACGCGGGCGAAGAGATTTTGTTTGGTGAAGGTTTTCCCATGGCCTCAGGCAAAGCCCGATTGGTCCCCGCCCAGACGCTGGCCCCCGATGAAGAACCCGATGAAGCTTATCCCTTTATTTTAACCACCGGGCGCATGTTGGAACATTGGCACACCGGAGCGATGACCCGTCGCGCCTCAGTGCTCGACGCCCTGGAACCCGGCCCCGTCATAGCTCTACACCCAAAGGATTTGGCCCAGCTTGGACTTGTCGCGGGGGATGGCGTGACGCTCACCAGTCGACGCGGCACGCTCACCGCCGCCACCCGTGCGGATTCAGATGTCCCCCAAGGCGTGGTGTTTTTAGCGTTTGCCTTTCATGAGGCGGCGGCGAACTTGCTCACCAACCCATCGCTTGATCCGTTTGGGAAAATTGCCGAGCTGAAATACTGTGCGGTGAAGGTGGAAAAAACTTAGCCTTCTTTGCTGGGGTCTTTGAGCAGCTTGGCAAACGCGCGTGCTTCGACCTCAACGCTTTTGGCAGCCTTTGTTTCCATATCTTGATAGCGCGCAATCACATCCTGGCCCAAAGGCGTGACGACAGCACCACCACCGCCTTTGCCACCGGTGCTGGTCACAATCAAATCGGATGTAAAGCAGCTGTTCATGGTGTCCACCAACATCCATGCACGGCGGTAGCTCATGCCCATTTCGCGCGCCGCCCCCGATATGGAACCGTGATGGTGAATGGCTTGCAACAGGCCGACTTTGCCCGGCCCCAACGCCGTTGCCGCTCCAATAGAGATACGCACGCGCGGACCTTTTGACGCTGATTTGAGTTTGGAAGATTTTTTCACCATCTGAGAATTATAAACACAACTCAGCGGGTTCAGCCACCACCGCGATGAAAATATCTTTCAAACCGCGCTATGGCAGCTTCGGCATCTTCTGAAGAATAGCCATCCAGCTCTAAACTCACCTTGGCGCGGGGGATGGAAAATCCGCCCAAGGCAAAGTTGGCTTGCGGCTCGAAGGTGATGGTGAAGGTGCGGGCCCCGGTGCTCAGCACCGCTTGTTTGCCGTCCCAAGTGTAAGCATCGCTGTCCAGTGCTCGAGCCAAAGTGTCGAGAAACATCTTTTGTGTCAGCGCCATTTCTTTGCTGATTTTCATTTAACCACCCGCGACAGGTGGCCAAATCGCCAAGGCTTCGCCTTCGTTCAAAACCCGCGTTTCACGCTCAGACGGCGCAACGTAGACGCCGTCGACCAGCACCAGATGACAATGTTCTTGCGGCAAATTGATGGAGCGGATGACATCCATCACCGTCGCGTCATCGGCAACGGTGATGTCCACTTGGTTTTTGTGTGCGCCGTCGGGCAGATACTTATCCAACAGCGCAAACAATTTGATGGTGATTTTCACAGGCGACTGTCCAACTCAACCCTGGGTGCAGGCCACATAGGCTTGGGCGATGAGGCTGGGATCTTTTTTCAATTTATCTTTCCACGCCCCCAATCGCACCCGCGTTTGGATGAGACCGCGCAGCACACCGATTTGATCCGTGCGTCCCAACATCAACGCTCCCACCAAATGATCGCCATGAAATGCCAACTTGGTGTAACGATGGTCGTCCTGATCGAGCATCACCGCAACGTCGTCTTCGCCCATCCAATGGCCGAACGACGCCGACACCAAACCCATTGTGTCAAGCACGTTCATGATCAAGCTGCCCCGGTATTTGGCATCCGCACCCGCCATATTCAACGCCGCAATGCGTCCGTGTTCGACAGACGTCGGCTGCACCGCATGAACATGAAACCCACCGCCAAAGTCCGGGCCTTGGGCCACGTCACCGGCGGCGTAAATGTTGGGTACCGATGTTTGCAAGCGATCATCGACTTCGATGCCCACATCAATGGCGACGCCGGAACCTTTCAAGAAATCGGTGTTGGGTTTAACGCCCACCGACACCACCACCAAGTCAGCCGGAAGATGCCCCGCTTTGTCGGTGCTGACCGACAGGGACCCGCCAATTTCGGAAACACTGGTCACTTTGGTCGACGTCAGTAAATAGACGCCCTGCGCTTCGACCCAGCGCTTCAGCATATCGCCGCCGGTTTCATCCATCATGCGCGAAATCATCCGGTCTTCGGCTTCAACGACGGTCAAATTGACGCCGCGTTCAACCAGACTTTCCAAAATGATACAGCCGATAAAGCCGGCCCCCATCAGCACTACATTGGAACCCGCTTGGGCAAGCGCCGCAATGGCCCGGGCGTCTTCCAAGGTCCAACAATGGTGGACACCCTTTAAGTCTAAACCGGGCACGGGCGGCGTGACCGGGGTCGCCCCGGTCGCCACCAGCAACTTGTCGTAATCGAGACTTTGACCGTCTTCAAGAACAACCGTGCTCTTTTGCGGATCGACTTGGGCTGCGCGGCCTCGCTTGTAGAGAATGCCAAGGCGGTCGTAATACTCATCCGCTTTGCGCAAATACGTTCCGTCTTCGGTGATTTTGCCCGTCAGCAGATAGGGTATCGCCATGCGCGAATAGGGCGGCGCATCTTCACCGCCCACCAAAATGACTTGTCCCGAAGGATCAGCTTTGCGCAGAGTCTCAGCGGCCACGACGCCCGCCGGTCCTGCACCAAGTATCACGTATTTCATAAGGACCTCCCAAAGTGCGAAACCCCGCCCGCCCTCTCCCAATCGGGAAAAAAACGGGCGGGGCTTCGGTTTTTAGCGCGCGATGCTCAAGCCTTAGAGAACCAAGCGGCCCAAGGTATCATTGGTGGGCACGCCGTCCGGAGTCCAGCCGCGCAGGGCGTAATATTCCGGCAGCATTTTGCCCAATTCGTTGACTTTGCCTTCGGCGGGGCCGGTTTTGGCCGCATCCTTCAACAAACGCTTGGGCAGGGTGTCGTCTTTTCCGGTAAAGCCCGCATCCATGTTGAATTTGCGCTCCAAATTCCAGATCCGTTCGCCGACCTCCAACAGCTTTTCAACGCTCCAGTCACCTTCGCACGCCGCGGCGATTTGCGGTGCAATGTTGTCCATCGACCAGGCAAACGTGGTGAACACGCAGATCCCGGCACTGTCCACCGCACCGGTGGCGTCTTGGAAGGCGATGACCAAACCGGCCTTGCCGTCAGATGACAATGGATCGGTCTTTTCCGGAATGCCCAGAACTTCGGACGCAACCGTATAGCCGCGCAAGTGACAGGCCCCGCGGTTGGACGTTGCATAGGTCAAACCCATGCCCTGAATGCCGCGCGCATCGTAGGCCGGAAACTCTTGACCTTTGACCGACATGGACAAGTCGGGGTGTCCATATTTTTCGGTGAGCAGTTTCGAGCCCAAACCGATTTCAGCGCCAAAGCCTTCGCCCCGGCCCGTCAATTCGGCCAAGGTGGTGAGCGTTTCGGCATTGCCCCAGGTGAGTTCCAGACCACCCGTATCTTTGGTGGTGATCACGCCCATTTCATACAATTCCATCGCCGCGCCAACGGTAGCGCCAAACGAGATGGGGTCGAAGCCTTGTTCGTTACAAATGAAATTGGCAAACGTCAGAGCGTCCAAATCATTGACCCCGTTGGCCGCGCCCAACGCCCAAGCGGCTTCGTATTCCAAACCACCAGACGCCATTTGGTACTGCTTGCGATCTTTGACCGTATAGTGGGTGGGATCGATGGTCGAAATACGACCGCAGCCGATTGTGCAGCCAAAGCAGGCTCCGTTGCGGGTCAGGTTGGCCTTACCGTCAGAGCGACGCGTTTCGTGCATGGCTTCGGCGGAAATGTCCGAAGCGCCGGCAAACTGAACGTCTTTGTGATTGCGCGTCGGCAATGCCCCACATTCGTTGATCACATTCATCAACACCTGGGTCCCCATGGCGGGTAAGCCTTCGCCCGTCACGGCATTTTCCGCCAACACGGCTTTGGCTTCCGAAGTCGCTTTCATGAACGCAATCGGATCGCGCACTTGGACGCCTTTGGTACCGCGCACAGCCACCGCTTTTAAGTTTTTCGAGCCCATCACCGTACCCACGCCGGAACGCCCGGCAGCACGATGCAGATCGTTGACGATCCCGGCAAACTTAACGCCGACTTCGCCCGCCTGACCGATGGACGCGACCCGCAATTGCGGGTCTTGGTGTTCAGCCTTGAGACCTTTTTCCGTTTCCCAAACGGTGCGTCCCCAATAGCCTGACGCATCCACCAACTGGGCCACGTCGTCTTGGACCAACAGGTATACGGGTTTGGGCGACTTGCCTTCAAAGATGATCATGTCCCAGCCCGCGAATTTCAGCTCTGCGCCAAAAAATCCGCCAGAGTTGGAACACGCAATCGCGCCTGTCAACGCACCCTTGGTGATCACGGACCAGCGACCACCCGTGGACGCCGCCGTGCCTGTCAACGGCCCAGTGGCGATGATCAGTTTGTTGTCGGGCGACAGTGGATCAACGCGCGGGTCAATTTCCTCGCACAGGTACTTGGTCGCCAAACCCCGCTGACCGAGATATTTTTGCGCCCAATCCATGTTGAGCGGTTCTTCCTGACACGTGCCCTTGGTTAGGTTCACGCGGAGAATTCGTTTTGCCCATGACATATCCGTATCCTCCCTTAAGCGCTGGCTTGAGCACCGGCGTCGGTCGCCTGTGCCCATGCCTTCATTTTTGCATACCCCGTCGCAGCCGCGTCGGTGTAGGTGATGGCCCCGGTCGGGCACGCCTTGGCACACGCTGGGTCGCCACCGCACAGATCACACTTGATGACCTTGCCGGAAGACGGATTGTAATTCACCGTGCCGAACGGACACGCGATGGTGCAAACTTTACACCCCACACACAAGGCGTTCGAGATGACCTTGGCCCCCGTGAGCGGTGCCACCGAAATGGCGTCAACCGGGCACGCCTGCATACACCAAGCGTCGTCGCACTGGGTGCAGGTGTAGGGCACGAAGCGTCCCTCATCGTGAAAATTGAAAACTTTTATGCGGGATTTCGCGGGGTTGGATACCCCTTCGTTGACCATCGAACAGGCAACTTCGCACTGTTCGCACCCGGTACACTTACCGGCGTCAAGTACCAAAGCTTTTTCCATGTGCACCTCCCATGATTTACCAGGCTATCATCAACCCGGTTGCAGCTTGTCGCGGCAAGCTGAAAACAAGACAGAAGCGGAAGGAAAACATCGCTCAAGCGGCTCATACACATGATTGCCAGCCCAAGCCGTTTTTCAAATTATTTTTCTAATTCCATAACTCGTCTGTGTACTTTACAAGCGACTTACAAACTCCCGCAAATAGTCATTTGTATGACCATTGAATTCCCCCAATATTAAGCACCCAACTTGGCTATAGGCGCAAGAGTATTTTTTTGAATTTTTCTAGAAGTTGTTGAGCACCTGTCTCAAACATACATAGACAACCAAGTCTAACTTGCCTTTACGACACGGGAACGCTGCTCAGGGAAAGAGACCGTCACGGTCGTCCCCAGCCCTTTTTCGCTCTCAATTTGAAAATGACCGCCGTGCAAAAGAACCAGGCCCTGGGTTAATGGAAGTCCCAAACCGGTGCCTTCCAGGTCCTTGTTGGTGGCACGATCGACTTGGCCGAATTTGGTCATCGACTTTGCGATTTCATCTTCCGTCATGCCTTGACCCGTGTCTTTAACTTTAAACACGTGGCCTTCCCCTGAACGGCAACTCACGGTGAGGGCCACCAGGCCTTGAGGGGCCGTGAATTTGATGGCATTGGACAACAAGTTGAGCAAAATCTGTTTCAGGCGACGCTCATCCGCCACAAGGCGCGGGGTATCACATCCGACAAACGTTTCCAAACAGACTTGACGTTTTTCAGCCAAAGGATTGGCCATGCGCTGAACGGCCTGAACAACATCTTCAACGTTCAAGATTTCTTCATAGAGTTCCAGCTTCTCGGCTTCAATCGCTGAAACGTCCAATATGTCGTTGATCAGCGACAATAAATGCTCTCCGGATGCGGCAATGTCATCAATATATTCCTTGTATTTGGGGTGACCGATGGGGCCGAACACCTGTTCACGGATGGAGTGGGAAAACCCGATGATCGCATTCAGGGGCGTGCGCAACTCATGACTCATGTTGCTGAAAAATTGAGACTTGGTCTGCGACAGCGCCTCCGCCTTATCACGCGCTTCACGCAATTCTTGGGTTTGCTCGTCCACCAACTGTTGCAAATGATCGCGATGAGACAGCAGTTCTTGTTCAATCTGTGTACGCTTGGTGATGTCTCGCCACACCACATGCACCAAAGTGCGACCCTCGAAGGGTACGGCGGTGAGCAGCACTTCAACCGGAAAATCTTTGCCATTGGCGCGGGTATGCACCCAGCGAAAGCGGTGGCTACCCACCTCCAGCGCCAGCGCGATCATTTCATTGGCTTTGTCGAACGAGGGTTGGCCATCGGGTTGGTGTGAAGGAGACAACTGCGAAGGGTGCGTTGAAAACAATTCAGAGCGGCTCGTATAACCCAGCATATCCAACGTTGCTTGGTTAAAATCAACGAACTTACCGTCATCGATGACCAGCATCGCATCGGCGGAATGTTCAAATAAAACCTTATATCGATCATTGTGGCGGGAGTTCACAAAAGGCACACCTTCAATATTACAGCGACAATTGGCGCAAATTTCAGTCAAACACAATAACAGTGTATAGTCCAATTATAGTACGAGAAATGCGGTGATGAGCAAAGTCCCATTTTCATTACCTTTCCGGGAATGCGCGGGACATGAAAAAGGCCCCCCGAAGGAGGCCCTTTTTTTTTGCAGAGAGGTGTTTGCGTTTTGTTAGAAGCGCAGCGCCTGGGCGCGCATGACTTGCGGCAAGGCACGCAGTTCATCAAGCACGTTGTCGTCAACGGCTTGATCGATTTCGATCAACGCCAACGCTTCGCCGCCTTCTTCGGCACGGCCCAAGTTAAAGGTCGCAACGTTGATGCCCGCATTGCCCAAAACGGTGCCCAGGCCGCCAATAAAGCCGGGTTTGTCTTGGTTGGTGAGGAACAGCATGTGCTTGCCCAACTTGGCGTCCATGGAGATGCCTTTGATATCGACGATGCGCGGATCTTTACCGGCAAACAGCGTGCCTTTAACCGTGCGGGTTTGCGCTTCGCTGGTAACCGTCAACGAAACCAAGGTCTGGTATTCGGTCGGGCGGTCATGCTTGACTTCCGTAACGTCGATGTCGCGCTCTTTGGCGATGAGCGGGGCCGAAACCATGTTCACGCCTTCCAACATCGGGCTCAGCAAACCTTGCAAAATGACCGCTGTGATGGGCTTGGTGTTTAGCTCAGCCGCATGACCTTCGTATTCGATAACCACCGATGAAATGCCCGATTGGGTCACTTGACCGGCAAAGCTGCCCAACTGTTCGGCCAACTTCATGTAAGGCGCCAACTTGGGTGCGTCTTCGGCCGACACGCTGGGCATGTTCAGCGCGTTGGTGACGGCACCGTCAAGCAGGTAGTCCGAGATCTGTTCCGCGATTTGCACCGCGACGTTGACCTGGGCTTCGGTGGTGCTGGCACCCAAATGCGGTGTGCAGATCACGTCTTCGCGACCGAACAGGGCGTTTTCTTTGGCCGGTTCAACTTCAAACACGTCCAACGCCGCACCGGCACATTTGCCGCTGTTCAGGGCGTCCAGAAGGTCGGCTTCGACCACCAAGCCGCCACGGGCACAGTTGATGACCCGCACGCCGTCCTTCATTTTGGCGAACGCATCCTTGTTGATGATGCCGCGCGTGCTGTCGGTCATGGGGGTGTGCAGGGAAATAAAATCGGCACGGGCGAACAGCTCGTCCAATTCGACTTTTTCTGCACCAATGTCTTGAGCGCGTTCCGGCGACAGGTACGGATCATACGCGACCACCTTCATCTTCAGGCCGATGGCGCGTTCCGCCACACCGGAACCGATGTTGCCCGCACCGATCAGGCCCAGCGTCTTGCCCATGACTTCCACGCCCATGAAGCGGGATTTCTCCCACTTGCCCGCGTGGGTCGAGGCGTTGGCCGCCGGGATTTGGCGCGCCACCGCCATCATCAGGGTGATGGCGTGTTCGGCGGTGGTGATGGCGTTGCCGTAGGGCGTGTTCATCACCACGATGCCCTTGGCGGTCGCGGCGGCCTTGTCGATGTTGTCGGTGCCGATGCCGGCCCGGCCAACCACTTTCAGGTTGTCGGCGGCAGCGATGATTTCGGCCGTGGCCTTGGTGGCGGAACGAATGGCCAAGCCATCGTACTGGCCAATGCAGGCTTTCAACTCATCCGGCGTCATGCCCGGTTTGTAGTCAACGTCAACGCCGCGTTCTTTGAAAATTTGTTCGGCGCGCGGGCTCATCTTGTCGGAAATGAGAACTTTAACCATGGGGTTCGTCCTTTTTATCGATAGAAAACAGGAATGGCTTAAAGACCAGCTTTGATTTCAGCGAACGCCCAATCCAGCCACGGCAGCAATGCTTCCATGTCGGACGTTTCCACCGTCGCACCGGCCCAGATGCGCAGCCCCACAGGGGCGTCTTTATAAGCGCCAATGTCATAAGCGACACCCTCGCCGTCCAGCAACTTCACCAGCTTTTTCAACTCAGCGCCCTGCACGTCAGCATCAAGGGCGGTAAAGGCCGGGTCTTTAACCTTAAGACACACCGAGGTGTTGGAGCGGGTCGCTTTGTCTTCGGCCAAAAACGCCACCCAGTCGGATTTTTCGACCCAGGCTTCCAATGCCGCCAAGTTGGCGTTGGAGCGCTGAACAAGCGCCTTCAACCCGCCAAGGCTTTCGGCCCATTTCAGGCCATCCAAGGCGTCTTCGACCGCAATCATGGACGGGGTGTTGATGGTCTCGCCCTTAAACAGGCCTTCGCTCAACTTCCCGCCTTTGGCCATGATGAAGATTTTCGGCATGGGCCAAGGGGGAGTATAGGTTTCCAATCGCTCGACAGCGCGGGGGCTCAAAATCAGCATGCCGTGCGCAGCTTCACCGCCCATCACCTTCTGCCAAGAATATGTAATGACGTCCAACTTGTTCCACGGCAGCTCCATGGCGAATGCGGCCGAGGTTGAATCGGCAATCACCAAACCAGCGCGGTCGTCGGGAATCCAGTCGCCATTGGGAACTTTGACGCCCGACGTGGTGCCGTTCCAGGTGAAGATCACATCGCGGGAAAAATCGACTTGGGACAAATCGGGGATTTGGCCATAGTCAGCCTTGGTGACTTTCACGTCGTCCAGCTTCAGTTGCTTGGTGACGTCGCCGGCCCAGCCTGCGCCAAAGCTTTCCCACACCAACAGCTCAACGCCGCGCGGTCCCAGCAAGGACCACATGGCCATTTCAACCGCACCGGTGTCAGAAGCAGGTACGATGGCAATTCGGTAATCATCGGGCACACCCAAGATGGCGCGGGACCGATCGATGGTTTCGGCAAGCTTCTTTTTGCCCGGAGCGGATCGGTGCGAGCGCCCGGTTAAGGCGTCTGACAGCGCGTCCACGGTCCAACCGGGACGCTTGGCGCACGGGCCAGACGAAAAATTGGGGTTGGCGGGGCGAATTTGAGGTTTGGCATTGGTCATGAAAAAATCCCTTCTATGGCTCAATAGCGAAGGGATTTCCAAAAACGCGATCAGGGCAGAAAAGTGTCCGCAGCTGATTTGGTCTTCAAATGTAAGCCCTTCGCCTTACGGCAGAAGGGTCGCGACCCGTTGGGAGGTCGTGGCCCGCAGACGGTATAGCCGAGTCCGGGTGTCGGACACAAGATGATTTACGCCTGTCCGCTCAATTCTGTGCTAAATTGACCGTGAAACAACCAAGCCACACAAGAAAGGCAAACGTAAAATGACCAAAGCAAGAGCCAGTCAACGCGCCAAATCAAACGCGCTTAAACTCGCCAAAAAGCGCGCTGCCGCTGCCGCAGCCCCCGAAGACCAATCGCAACAGACAGGACGTTTCAGCGCCGAAACCCTGGCGCAAAAAAGCCCTCACGGCAATGTGAACGCCAATAACTTCGCTGGCGCAAAACGCGGCTCGGCGCGCTCGAAGTAAAGTGCCCCTTTCAACGTTTCTCGCCCATGACCCTCAAGGTCAGTGCGAGAAACGGCAATGGTGGCTCTGTTCAGCCTCCCTTATTTCAATTCCCCCAACCAAAAACATATGCACAAACATATATATGGTTGACCGTATATGGGTATTGATGTACATTCAGATACTCCTCCCCTACTCCGTGATTACGATGACCCATAACGACATCTTCAAAGCCCTTGCTGACGAAACGCGGTTGCGCTGTTTGACGCTGCTGGCGCGGGAAGGAAATCTGTGCGTGTGCGAACTGTGCCATGCGACCGATTTGTCCCAGCCCAAGATTTCCCGCCACCTGGCCTCGCTCAGAAACCAAGGGATCGTTGTTGATCGTCGCCAAGGCCAATGGGTGTTTTACGAAATTGATGCCGATCTGCCCCGGTGGGCTCAAGACATTGTGCAGACGGCTTCGGAAGGATTAAGGGATTGCATCCCTTTCGCGACGGATATCGCGCGTCTCAAAAAAATGAAGGGGCGTCCCCAGCGGTGCTGCGCAGCCTGACGCGAGACCATTTAGGGGGTCTTAATGTTTCAAATTTTTACCCAGCTTGCTGATTTTGTGACGTTTGATGTGCTGAGCCTGACGGCCGGTTCGCGCTTGGGCGAAAGCGTTCATTTTTTTATTGAAGACGTCACAAAGATTTTCACGCTTTTGATTGTGATCATTTATGCCATCGGGTTTTTTCGCGCCATGCTGTCACCGGAACGGGTGCGCAAGATCGTCGGCGGACGGTCGCGCTTCATCTCTTATCCCCTAGCCGTCGGATTGGGTGCGGTGACTCCGTTTTGTTCGTGTTCATCAGTTCCGCTGTTCATTGGTTTTTTAGAAGCGGGCATTCCCCTTGGCGTGACCATGGCTTTTCTCATCGCGTCACCCATGATCAACGAAGTGGCTGTGGTGATCCTGGCCGCGGCGGTGGGGTGGAAAGTTGCACTTTTGTATGTCGCAGCAGGATTGGTCGTCGGCATTGTGGGCGGGTTATTGATTGAAGTCTTAAAGTTGGAACGCTGGGTCGAAGACTATGTGTGGAAAATCCGCATGGGCGAAACGGTGCTGCAAAAGGTCAACACAACTTTGAAAGACCGCCTCGCCTACGCGCAAGCACAAGTGAAAGAAATCGTCGGACGCATCTGGGTCTATGTGCTCATCGGCATCGGCGTGGGGGCCGTTCTGCATGGTTATGTTCCACAATCCTTCTTCGTGGAGTACGCCTCAGCCGACAATCTGTTTGCCGTTCCCATGGCGGTGATCATGGGCGTGCCGCTCTATTCCAATGCAACCGGCGTCATCCCCATTGTTGAAGCTTTGATGGCAAAAGGGGTTCCCCTGGGCACGGTTCTCGCCTTGATGATGAGCGTCGCCGCCATCTCCTTGCCGGAAATGATCATTTTGCGGAAGGTCCTCAAAGTGCCCCTCATCGCCACATTCACGGCCATTCTCTTTTTCTCATTTGTCGCTGTTGGATATTTATTCAACGCGCTCCTGACTTAACTCATTCAAAAAGGAACACCGTTATGAAAAATTTCAAGGTCCTCGGATCTGGGTGCAAAAACTGCATCAACACAGTCGCCCTTATCGAAAAAACAGCCGCAGAACTGAACGTTGACGTGACGGTGGAAAAAGTCACCGACATCGCCGACATCATGGGCTATGGCGTGATGTCCACACCGGGCGTGGTGCTCGATGAACACGTCGTTCATGCTGGCGGCATGCCCACCCATGACATGGTTGCCGCGTGGATCAAAGGCTAAAAATCACCTCGACAGCCCCTCAATCAACACCTGGATATGTTTTTCATAACGCTTCCAGCGGGCCACGAAGTTTTTGTGAATGCCTTCGCGGACTTGTGATGCACTGGCCGTGCGTATGCTGCGATCAGATTGTCCGACGTTCAGACATTCATCTTCCCAGGGGAGATCGCAAAACGCGATGATCCGACGCGCTTGGTCTTCCGGGTTTTCGACCAAAGCTTCATAAGACACATCTAGAATTTGTGCTCCCATGACGCTGCGCCAATGCGCCATCAGGTTCGAATAGGCTTTAAAGTAACGAACCAAATCGCCTTGATCGAATGTATACCTGTGTTGCTCCGTAAACATTTGGCGATAATTGGCCAGGCACGTATCGATAGGGTCCCGTTGGCAGTGAATGATCCGTGCATTTGGAAACGCCAAAGCGACAACGCCGAGATAAGGAAAATTTCCCGGCATCTTATCTGTAAAGTTGGGCTGCGTGATGTCAAAAGACTTCACTTCGTCCAAATAGTCCGCCGCAATTTTTTTGATGTCTTTGCCTTTCCACCGCGCCACCGTGTCCGGGTAATTGAGTCCTGGGCGCGCGCCGATGAATTCAACTGCCGCAGACAAAAAAGGCAATTCCCCGCAAGCCTGCACGTCACTGTGTCCCGCGATGACTTGTTCAACCAACGTTGTGCCGGAACGCGGCATCCCGACAATGAAAATTGGCCGAGGCGTAACTTGGTTTGGACTGACAAGACCGTCCAAACGGTCTTTGGGAAAAGCCTCCGCAATGGACTGCATCCACTGCTCATCATCAGAAACATCGTAGTTTTGCACGGATGCAACCAGTTGATTGGCTTGCTCAAGAAAGGCAAAGGCCTGATCATCTTCTTTTGCGCGTTCAAACGTTGCAAACAAAGCAAATAAAACTTGAGCACGCTGATGGGGCGCGTTTTGAAAATGTGAGACAGCCTCCATCATGCGCTCCGTGTCTTGCCCCATGGTGGACCGCCCCATTTCAGCAAGCGATTTCCACGCAAAGGGGTGGAACGGGTCCAAACTTAACGTGGCGCGAAACATCTCTTCGGCCCGGTCCGCATCTCCTATCGCCCGGCATGTGGTTCCCATTGCATAGTGGACTTGGGGCGCATGCGGCTCTAGACGCAAGGCATGTTCCAAATGCTCATAGGCAAGACTTGCTTTGTTGAGCGCATTGAGCGCCTCAGCCATATTCAGGTGTGTTTGCGCATCACCCGGTTTCAGCTTAAGGGCCTTGGTAAAATGCGCGAGCGCTTTTGCATATTGCCCGTTTACCATATTCACGACGCCCAAAATATTATAGGCATTATAGGCATCGCTGGACTCACGGTGCACACTCAGAAGCCTTAAGGCCAGTTTCTGAGCAAAATCAAATCGCCCCAGATTCAGGGCCGCAATAGCCGTTCTCACCAGCAATTCCGGGTTTTTTTATGGTGCTTGAGCAAAGCCTCAAATGCTGCCAAGGCCGCAGGCTTGTCCCCTTGGTGCTGTAATATTACAGCCTTCTTCATCTGCTCTTCGAAAGACATGTGGTCTGCTTTCCCTGACACGATACAAAGCGAGTATGGACTCTTTATAGCCCATAATACCAAGGCATAAACAAACTAAACACCAACCAGATGAGCAAGATCAGCGGAATTCCGGCGCGCGCGAAATCTCCAAAACGGTAATGACCCGGCCCCATCACCATCAAGTTGGTTTGGTAGCCGATGGGCGACGCGAACGAACAGTTGGCGGCAAACACTACAGCCACCGCAAACGCTTCGATCGGCGCGTTGATGGAGATCGCCAAGTCCACGGCAATGGGGGTAAACAACACCGCGAGGGCCTGGGAACTGATGACGTTGGTGAGCATCACCAAGGTGATGAAAAAGACCGACAACACCGCCCACGGACCGGCACCTTCAAACATTCCCATCACCGAGTTGGCGGCATAATGCGCCCCGCCCGTAATATGCAGAGCTGCCCCCATGGCCAAAGCCGCGGGAATCATGGTGAGGATTTTGGTGTCGACGGCGCGAAAGGCTTGGCGAATATTCAACACCCCCAGCCCCACCATCGCCGCCGCCCCGGTTAGCCCCGCCATAACAATCGGCACCAGTCCCGTCGCCGCCGCAATGACCACCGCGATCAGCACCGTTGCAGCGCGTTTGGCGTGATGATGGGCTGGCAATTCGGCGGCCGACCATTCGATCAGCAAGACGTCTTGATTGGTGCGCAACGCCTGCACATCGTCGGGACGGCCTTGAACCAACAACACGTCGCCGGCCTGCAAACGGATTTCCGTTAACTGCGAACGGATCATACGTGAGCGGCGTTGCACCCCCAGCACAATGCAATGAGTCTTAAAGCGAAAACCCACTTGCGGCAGGGTTTGACCAATGAAGCGCGATGCAGGCGGGATCATGGTTTCGGCCAGCACCCGTTCCCCGCCATGCCACGGCATGCCATCGTCATCCAGTTGTGCGTCGTCGGCAACCTCGGCTTCATTTTCCGCCCGATGTCCGGCCGTTAGACGCACAGCGCCAGCTGCGGCACCTTCCAAGTCGGGATAGAGCCCTGCCCCCTCCCGCGCCAAAACATTCTGAATTTCTTGGCGTGTGGCGGCCACCACCAACACATCACCGGGGCGCGCTTGATAGTCTTCGAAGGGCGGTAAAATGGCTTCTTCTTCGCGCTGAACCATACGCAAAGTCATGTTGCCCAATGCCGGGAAAATGCCGCCAACGGCTTTTTTATCCACCAAATGAGATTGCGCACCAACGGTGACTTGAGCGATGTATTGCTTGCCCCCCGTTTTGCCGCTGACCAAACTTTCGGCCATCCCTTCACGGCGGGGCAACAGTAATGGGGCAACGCCCAACAAATAGACCAAGCCCACCGCCGCCAAAACCAAGCCCGGCACCGTAAAGTCAAAAAAGTTGAACGGTTTTTGATCAATACTGATCAGAGCAGAATTCACCAACAAGTTGGAGCCCGATCCAATCAGGGTCGTCATGCCGCCCAAGATTGCGGCGAAGCTCAGCGGCATCATCAGCTTGCTGGGGGGCATGTCAAACCTGTCCGCCAGCGCTTGCATGATGGGAATGAAAATCACCACCACGGGAATATTGTTGAGAAAACCGCTGACCAAGGTCGCGGTCAGCAACACCGCCAAAATAGATAACCAACTGGCCCCGCCACAGCACTTCAAAACAAAGTGCGCGGCCACATCCAGGACCCCCGTGCGCACCATGCCTTGGCCGATCACCAGCAAGGCCAACACCGTAATCAACGCTGGATTGGAAAATCCCGACAGCAATACTTCGGCGGACAAGACGTTTTTAACTTCGCCCGCAGGACCTGAACCCGCAACGGGAAAAATATAAAAAAAGATCATTAACACGCACAGCACGCCCAAAGACGTGACTTCAATAGCCACCGTTTCCCAGGCATACAGGGCGAAGGCAGCAACGATGACACCAAACGTCACCCACATTTGAAAATCGGCTGAAACCGTGGCACTGGCGTGCATGGCGTCCCCTTTGGTCCATCCCCCCCATAACATGCCTTCGATCTTAGGGTTTAGGTTAGGCGGAAAAAGCGCAAGAGGGAATGGGAATTTAGCCGAACAACAGGCTTTTGGGGTTGGGAATGAACTGGTTATTTTCCAGCAAAACCCAGCCACGCACAATCCGAATCACGTACCACAACGGCAGCACCCACAGCATAAACATCCCAACGCCAAAGACAAACGTCAACAGCCCCACCAAGATCAGCAACAGCCCACCCCAAAAGGTCCTGATCAGGAACGTGTAATGGCTGTGCAGCCAAGGCGATGCCTCACTACGAGCCACATAGGCCAAGATCAAACCGATCAACATAGGAAAACCGCTGATTGACGCAATGGCGTACAGCGCATACGTCAACCTTGGCATGGCCAATGGGGTGTTGACGAAGCCCTTCACGTCATCAAAATCCATAGATGGCCTGGCTTGCGCATTTCCTCCCGTATCGAAACCGGAGCTTTCGTGCGATCCGTGCGAACCGGGGGGAATGATTTCAGGTTCTGATCCACCATTATGTGCGCTCATCATCGCGCCCTCTCAAAGTTTTCGGAAATCTGGATATAAGCGCGTTTTTAAAGAGCGAAAGGGGCTAAATAGATATGAAGCATTTCCACAAATCATATTATTATATTACACTATCGTGAGTGTTAGAGGTTTGTTGGAAAGGGGGTCACATGGATTTTTGCGGGCGCATGACTGCGACACCTATTTTCCTAACCCTGCTGCTTGCAACCGCTGGCGCAAATGCCGCCGATAAAGTGAGCCTTGAACTGAAGTGGTTCTCTCAGTTTCAGTTCGCCGGTTACTACACCGCTTTGGAGAAAGGCTATTACGCCGACGAGGGTCTGGACGTTCAAATCCATGAACGCGATCCCAAGAAATTTCCCATTGATTTGGTGCTGGGCGGCAAAGCTGATTTCGGCATTTCCGATGCCAGCCTGATTCTGCATCGCATGCACGGTCGACCCGTCGTGGTTCTGGCCGCCATCTTTCAGCATTCGCCCTTGGTGCTTCTGACCCGAGCAGAAGATGTCTTGCTTGGTCCCCATGAACTCAAGGGCAAAAAGGTCATGCGCCAGAAGGGCATAGACGATGCTTCCATTGCCGCCATGTTCGATCATGAAGGCATGGTAACTAAGGACGTGATCGACGTGCCCCACTCATTCGACGACATGGCTTTGCTGAAAGGTCAGACGGACGCCCAGTCCGCTTATATAACCAATCAGCCTTTTTTGTATGAGCAAGCGGGCTTCCCCATCCACATCATCAATCCCACCAACTACGGCATCGATTTTTACGGTGACATGCTGTTCACCAGCGAAAGGATCATGCGCAACAAGCCCAATTTGGCACTGCGTTTCCGCCGTGCGTCCATTAAGGGCTGGAAATACGCCCTGGACAACCCCGAAGAGGTCATCGGTTGGTTGTTGGAAAAATATGGATCGAAGAAGAGCCTGGATCATCTGCGCTTCGAAGCGGTGGAAACCGCCCGTATGATTCAGCCCAATTTGGTGGAGATTGGGCACCTCAACTCTGGGCGCTTTCAGCGCATCGCGAACATCTACCGCACCCAAAACATGGTCCCGCAAAACTCTGACTCCGAAGGCGTCGATTACCGGGATTATTTACAAGCTGATGGGAGAATGTCTCAATGGATTCTGTGGATTGGCGGAGCTGCCGCAGCCTTCGGCATCTTGACGCTTATCCTGCTTACCCTAAACCGGCGCTTGGGAACACTGGTCGAAGAACGATCCCGTGACCTCAAGGCGGCGCGGGACAGCCTCCAGAGTTATGTCGATATTGTGGATAAACACATCATCACGTCGAGCACCGACACCCAAGGGCGCATCACCTACGCTTCGGAAGCTTTCGCCAAAATCTCCAAATATGGAAAAGGCGAACTGATGGGACGCGCTCACAATATCGTCCGCCACACAGACATGCCCAAGGAAATATACAGAGACATGTGGAAAACCATCAGCGCCGGAAAGGGTTGGCACGGCGAGATCAAAAACCGCGCCAAGGATGGCAGTGCCTATTGGGTGGATGTGAATATCGAACCGGATTTCTTGGCCGACGGATCCATCTCCGGCTACACCGCCATCCGCTATGACATCACCGACAAAAAGCACATTGAGGAACTGTCGGTGACCGACCGACTGACCGGTCTTTATAACCGTCTGAAATTAGACGAGACCTTCACACAGGAAATGGAACGTTCAACCCGCTATGACCATCCCCTGTCCGTGGTCTTGCTCGACATCGATCACTTCAAATCCGTCAACGATACTTTCGGCCATCAAACGGGGGACGCCGTTCTGGTCAAAATAACGGAGCTGTTGACGGAAAACATTCGCATAATCGACGTGGCTGGTCGTTGGGGCGGAGAGGAATTCTTGATCATTTGCCCAGAAACCACCCTCGAACACGCGGTAGATCTGGCCAACAAAATCCGCATCGTCATCGGCGATCACGTTTTCCCCGTTGTGGGCAAGAAGACCGCCAGCTTCGGGGTGGCCAGCCTGGCATCCGGCGAAAGTGAGGGCAACCTGATCGCCCGCGCCGACGAAGCCCTCTATCGAGCAAAAAAAGGTGACCGTAACCGGGTGGAAGCGGCGAGCTGATCTCGATTTATTGTGTCTGCACGGTGCTCTTTTGCTTGGCTTCACGTTCCTCAATCAGGGTTTGTGTATCGCCCCAAACCCCGATCAGCGCATCGTTTAGACGCTGCCCATGTTCATCGCGGGCCATAAACGCGATGACAATCCACGCCAGTGCCGTCACCGTGATGGCCCATTTGAAAGCGGTCTTGGTGCCCGGCTGGGCCATAAACGTGCGCAACCGCTGACGGTTCTTAGAATAAGTTTCCATCATCCACACAATGATAATGAACGGAACGCGCAGATAATTTTTCACCACCTCAGAAGCACGGCTCATGGGCGCGCTCCCGTTCTGCATTCAATGACGATGGCACGAAAGTCGTTGACGTTTGTCAGCGTCGGTCCGCTCATCACCAAATCGTTTAAGGCGGAAAAAAAACTAAAGGCATCATTGTTCGCCAAAAAAGCTTTGGCATCCAAGCCCATCTCTGCAGCGCGTGCCAACGTGTCCGGATGGATAACGGCCCCGGAGTTGTCTTCGGACCCGTCGATGCCATCGGTGTCGCACGCAATGGCGTGAACCCCATCGAGCCCGTCCAAGTGGATCGCCAAGGCCAAAAGAAATTCCGTATTGCGCCCGCCACGCCCGCCAGTTCCGCGCACAGTCACCGTGGTTTCACCGCCCGACAAAATCACCGCCGGGGCTTTCAGGGGCTGGCCGTGGTCCACCACTTGATAGGCAATCGCGCTGTGCACGACGGCGACGTCGCGTGCCTCCCCTTCGATGCGGTCGCTTAAAATCATTGGTGTATAGCCAGCGTCGCGCGCCACTTGAGCGGCGGACTGCAAAGACATTTGCGGGGTCGCAATCAAGGTGTTTTCGACCAAGGCAAACCGCGCATCGCCGGGTTTGGGTGTTTCATCCGCTTTTGCACTCAGCACTTGAGCCACGGCGGGTGGCATGGTCATGGCATATTTTTCAAAAACCGCAATGGCGTCCGCATAGGTGGACGGGTCCGCCACCGTCGCCCCGGAGGCGATGGACGAGAGATCATCGCCCGGCACATCGGAAATGATCAACGACACCACCTTGGCCGGATAACACGCCATGGCCAAGCGTCCGCCCTTAATAGCGGACAGGTGTTTGCGCACACAGTTGATTTCCGTGATGGTCGCCCCACAACGCAGCAACTGATTGGTCACGTCTTGCTTGTCGTGCAAGGTGAGACCGTTGGTCGGCAAAGACATCAACGCCGACCCCCCGCCCGAGATCAGACACAGAACCAAATCATCGGCGCTAAGGTCCGAGACCAAATCGAGGATGCGCCTTGAGGCCTCAACCCCGGCCTGATCGGGCATCGGATGACTGGCTTCGACCACCTCAATAAACTGAGTCGGCACGGCGTGACCGTAACGGGTGACGACCAAACCTTCCAAGGGGCCATCCCAGTGCTCCTCCACCGCACGCGCCATGGCTGCGGCGGCTTTTCCCGCACCGATCACCACCGTGCGCCCCTTGGGCCGGGGCGGAAGATGTGCGCCAATACAGCGCTCTGGCAAGGCCGCCTCGGTGGCGGCCGCAAACAGATTGCGCAGCAATTGATCGGGATCAATGTTGGTCATGGTTACACACTCATTTGGAGTTCTGGACCCTAAGCAATTTCATGGTCCGCCAGCCGTTCCAACGCTTTGACCATCGCGGAATGATCCCACCCAGAACCTCCGGCAGCGTTACACGCATTAAACAGTTCTTGCGCCATGGCGGTGTTGGGTAAGGATACACCAATCTCACGGGCAGACTGCAACGCCAAATTCAAATCCTTTTGATGCAGTTCGATGCGAAAGCCTGGATCAAAGGTGCGTTTGATCATGCGTTCACCATGCACTTCCAAAATTTTGGACGATGCAAACCCACCCATCAGCGCTTCGCGCACGCGGGCCGGATCGGCACCTGCCTTTGAGGCAAACACCAAAGCTTCTGCCACCGCCTCGATGTTCAGCGCGACAATGATCTGATTGGCGACTTTGCAGGTCTGCCCAACACCATTGGCGGTGCCCACCAAGGTGATGTTTTTTCCCATCAGTCCAAACAAGGGCTTGGCCTTGTCGAAAGCGTCTTGGGGACCGCCAACCATGATGGTCAACGTCGCATTTTGAGCCCCCACCTGACCGCCCGATACCGGAGCATCCAGATATTGACAGTCGTGTTCATTGATTTTGACGGCAAACACTTTGGTTGCCGTGGGGGAAATCGAACTCATATCGATGACCAACTTACCCGCCGACAAACCGGACGCAACACCGTCAGCGCCAAACAGAACCGCTTCGACGTCGGGGGTGTCTGGGACCATCAAGATGATGATGTCGGCTTTTTGGGCAACCTCTTGGGCAGAAGCGCACTCCACCGCACCGCCGTTAAGGATATCGGCAGGTGTCGGTTTGGAGCGTTTGAGCACAAAGAGGTCGTGACCGCCCGCTTGCAAATGCCCCGCCATGGGATGACCCATGATGCCCAGTCCGATAAAACCGATTTTCGCCATAACTTAGGTCTCCTTTATGCGTGTTAACCGTTCAAATAGGCCTGTGCCCAGCCCAACCCGTCTTGCGTTGATGTCGCGGGAACGTATTCGCACCCAACCCACCCGTCATATCCAAGTGCATCCAGCGCGCCCAGCAGTGTCGGATAGTCGATCTCCCCGGTGCCCGGTTCGTGACGTCCTGGGCTATCGGAAATTTGCACGTGCGCAATAGCGGCCAAATGACGTTTGATCGTTTCGGCCACATCGCCTTCCATGATGTGCATGTGGTAAACATCGTACTGCAACGCAATGTTATCCGACCCGGTTGCGGCAATAATGTCGAAGGCTTGGCGCGTGCCTGTGAGAAAATAACCCGGCACGTCGTGATTGTTGATCGGTTCAATCAGCAAACGGATGCCTTCGGCTTTGAAGCTGTCAGCAGCAAAAACCAGATTGTCCATATAGACGTTGCGCGCTTCATCAAACGCCAGACCTTCCGGTACGATCCCAGCCATCACATGGACCTGTGGGCATGCCAAGGCCGCTGCATAACGCAGGCCCTGAACAACACTGGCCTTAAATTCGGTACGGCGATCTGGAAGGCACGCGATGCCGCGATCCCCGGCTTGCCAGTTCCCGGCGGGCAAGTTGATCAACACCTGCGCCAAGCCGCTGCTGCGCAGACGCGTACTCAACACACCCTCGTCAAAATCATAGGGAAACTGACACTCAACGCCCCGAAACCCCGCTTGGGCGGCCAAGGCAAAACGGTCCGCAAAATCCGCTTCTGTAAACATCAGGCTGATATTGGCCGCAAGCTTTGGCACAGAGGTCTCCCGTTGAGAAAATACAATTCACATCTGTGGCAAACACACTCTGTCCGCCACATGCCTCACATGGTGACACCCCACACGCGGTTACGGCTAGCTTTAAACGGTCGGAATGACAATCATTTCCGCAATTTGGGAAACGCCACTATTTAGCATTAATATCAATATATTGAATGTCCATTATAGGGTGAGTTACAGCGTTGATCAGCACATATTGGTTTGAGGTCCAAGGCCCTCGAGCGTATAGAGGATCAAGAGATTTCACCTGCGGCTAACCAAGTCGCACAGCGGGAGAACACTGTGCTCACCATCGAACGCCTGTCCTATCAAGATGCTCAAATTCTCATCCAAGGCGCAGAAGCCAAGGCGCGTGAGATCAACGTGCCCATGTGCATTGCCGTGGTGGATGAATCGGGTTTTCTGATTGCCTTTCAACGCATGGACGGCGGCAAACCGCTGTCGACCACCTTGGCCCAGGACAAAGCCCATACGGCGGCGATTTCGCGCAAAAGCACCCAGGCCTACAATCAAAATTGCGTGCCGGGCAATTTGACGTTTGGCATTCACACCTCTGCTGGAGGGCGTTTTTCCATCGTCGGCGGCGGCATTCCGGTCATGGCCAACGGCGCATTGGTCGGCGCGATTGGTCTGTCCGGCGGCGCGCCTGAGCAAGACATCGCCTGTGGCGAAGCTGGCATCCAGGCCTTTACAGATAGCCAAGCCTAACGACACCCAAGCCTCACGTCATTGGGACGCAGCGTTAGCGGCAAAAACTGGTGCTGACATTTTTCGGTTTTTTACCCCCCATGGCCGCCGTGATATCCTCTGCCGCTTCCTTCACCATGGCCCCCAAAATGGGGAACCGGGAATCGCTGACGCGCGCCAACGGACCCGACAGGGACACCGCTGCAATCGGTTCTCCGAACTCATCAAAAATGGGCGAAGCCACGCACCTTAGCCCCACGCAATGCTCTTCGTCGTCATAGGCAAATCCGATTTCTCGAACCTGTTCAATTTCTTTGCACAGCGCTTTCTGGTCGATCACCGTGTTGTCGGTGGCACGCTCAAACTCACGCATTTGAATGAATTTTTTGGCTTTTTCGCCCGGCATCGCCGCCAACAGGGCTTTGCCAACCGCAGAGCTGTGAATGGGCACACGTGATCCCGGCTTGGCTTGCATGCGCATCATTTGATGGCATTCGACTTGGGCCAGATAGATGCATTCGCCCTGGTCTGCGACAGCCAAGTTGGTGGTCTCACCACTTTTTTCCATCAAGGCCACCATGAACGGCATGGAGGTCGAGATGATATCGCGCGACTGGACAAACGCATTGCCGATGATGAACGCCTGAACACCCATTTTCCACAACGACTGCTCGGGGTCGTAGCGGACGTAGCGCTCGTGCTGCAAGGTCGTCAAAAGACGATGAGCCGTCGACATCGGCAGACTGGTACTCTGGGCGATTTCGGTCATGGTCATCCCATGGGCTTTATCGGCAATCACGTTGAGGATCGACAGGGCTCGGCACAAGGATTGAACCTGCCCCCCACCGTGTTCGCCTATTTTCACGATGTTCTTCACGCGGGCCTTGCGTCTTACATCTTTCGCCATTTCACATTCCCACCTTTATGTACGATTTGCAGCACATTGTATTCCCGACCCTTTTGATGAGTTCCACATTGTAAAAGTTCAACTCAAGCAATCCTCAAATCGGTAAAAAAGAGATATGATTCCAAAATCTTTTCAGAACAAACTGGAGTCTCATGATGACGTCGCTCCCGCCTCTCGCCCTTCACAATTGGACCATCGGTTTTATTGGCCTGGGGTTAATGGGAAAACCCATGGCCCGCAATCTGCACAAGGCCGGAGCAAACCTGATCATTCACAACCGCTCCCAGAACGTGATCACCGAATTGAAAACTGAGGGCATGCACCCTGCCACAAGTCCGGCTGGCATCGCCAAAGCGGCCAACACCATCATTTTGATGCTGCCCGACACCCAGACGGTTGATCTGGCCCTGAACGGCGACAACGGCGTTCTCAAAGACTTTAAACCGGGAACCTTGGTCATCGACATGGGCACCACCGAAGCCACCGCCACCCGCGCTTTTGCCACGCACATCGAAACCGCGGGCGGGATTTACGTCGATGCTCCGGTTTCCGGCGGCACCATCGGCGCTGTAAACGGCACCCTTTCGATCATGGCGGGCGGCACACCGGAGGCCATCGAAAAGGCCCGCCCCGTTCTGTCTTGCCTGGGGCAAAGCATCGTTCACGTCGGCTCTGTGGGTACCGGACAGATCGCCAAGGCGGCCAACCAGGTGATTGTCGGCCTGACCATCAGTGCGGTGGGCGAAGCCCTGAAGCTTGCGGAGCGCGCGGGGGCTGATCCCAGCCGGGTGCGCGAGGCGCTGAAGGGCGGGTTTGCGGATTCCCGCATTCTTGAAGTCCACGGCCAACGTATGGTGAGCGGCGATTTCACCCCCGGTGGAAAATGCACCACCCAACGCAAGGATTTGTTTCAAGCCCAAAAACTGGCAAATGAACATGGCCTTTTTCTGCCCACCACGGCCCAGGTCATGGACCAATACGACCGTGTGATCGAGGCTGGATTTGGCGATCTCGACCATGCCGCGCTCATCAAGGTTCTTGATTTGGTTGAGGGGTCTTAGCCGCCGCTTTCTGACGTTCATCCCGAATGGACTCATAATAGTCGTACAGGGCCATTGATCCGATAATGACGACAATGGCGACAAATGGCGCAGCACCGATGGACTCTGCCAAGCCCCCGATAAAGGCCAAAAACATCGCCATGCCGAGCAGGCCGGTGATCGCATTGATCATCTTTGGGTCCTCTCCATCTTTATGAAACTCAATCTGAGCCTATCTTTTTTGGACATCTCGTTTAAGCCCCTTCCGCCATGCCTTGAATATACTTTTCAAGCCACGCCGCATTGCGAAACAGTCGGGCGTCGTCGTGACGACGGCTCACCAATTGCACACCCAGCGGCAACCCCGCCTCGCCCACCAACAACGGTAAACTCAGCGCGGGCATGCCCGTAAATGTCCACAGCGTCGCGCATGCGGGATTGCCGGTCGCGGTCAACCCCACGGGAGCTTCACCCGTTGCGGCGGGGGTGATAATGGCATCGTACTTGGTCAACACTTCATCAAACCCGTCCGCGAACATCGTCATGCGGTCTTGGGCCAAGGTGTAGTCCACGGCACGAACGTCACGTCCGCGCGCGATGGTCGCTTTCAAAGTATCGCTCATCTTGTCGCCCGCACGGTCTGACAGTTGACCAAGATTGCGCGCGATATCGGCTTCCATGACGCGACGGTGCCAGTCGAACACTTCGTCGTAGACGTCATCAATGTCGACCTCTTCAACATGTTCGCCCAGAACCTCCACCAGCTCACCGAACGCTTCACAGGTAGACGCATCGCACTGGCCCCAAGCCGGTCCTTTAACGAAGGCCAATCTGGGCGGCATCGGCGGCGCTTCATGGCATTTGGCGGCGAGGCTTGGGTGCGGGCGTAAACAGGTGTCTTTGTCACGGGCATCAAAACCAACCATCGCTTCAGCCATCAGCGCCGCGTCTTCGAGGGTCCGTGCGAACACCCCCACTTGATCCAAATTGCTGGACGTGGTGAGCACTCGATGGCGTGAAATCAGGCCGATCGTGGGCTTGTACCCAACCACGCCACAATAAGATGCCGGACGAATGACCGAACCGTTGGTTTGTGTGCCCAACGCCAAGGGGGTCATATAGGCGGCGACGGCGGCAGCAGATCCGCTGCTCGACCCACCGGGGGTCCGCTCTGGATCGTGTGGATTGGTGGTCGGACCGGGCGACATTCCGGCCAATTCGGCGGTGACGGTTTTGCCCAGAACGACAACTCCCGCTTCGCGCAACCGCGCCACGGCCGCCGCATCTTCAATCGTTCTGCGCCCCGCATATAGAGGACTGCCGCATTCCGTCGGAAAGTCTTGTGTGTCGAAAATGTCCTTTACGCCAACCGGCACGCCATGCAGCGGACCGACTGAGGCGCCGGAGCGACGCAACGTGTCCGACTGGCGCGCTTGTTCCAAGACATAATCTTCATCCAAGTGCGCCCACGCTTTAACGGTCGCATCGTGGTCACGAATGCGGGTGAGACAATCCTGGACAAGCTCAACCGAAGACGCCTGCCCCGCTAAAATGAGACGGGCCGCTTCTGCTGCACTGAGTTGATTCAGATTGCTCATCTTTATAGCGCCATCTTCACAACGTTAACCCGGACCGAACAGATAGACGGGTAACCACAAGGCGATAGCAGGGAAGTTGTACAGCAACACCATCGAGAAAATGACGATCCCCAGATACGGCATGATACCTCTGAAAATGTCCATCAGCTCCACATCGGCAGGCGCAACGCCCTTCAGGTAATAAGCGGCCATCGCCATCGGTGGGGTCAAAAAGGACGTCTGCAAATTCAAAGCAACCAGCATGCCGAAGAACAAGGGATCAACGCCAAAGGTGGTCAGCATGGGCAAGAAAATCGGCACAAAAATAATGATGATCTCGGTCCATTCCAACGGCCAGCCCAGCAAGAAAATGGTGGTTTGCGCCAAGATCAAAAAGCCTATCGTGCCAATATCAAGCGCCAGGAACCAATCCTTGATGATGTCATGACCGCCCAGATACGAAAACACAGATGCAAACGTCCATGAACCGACGAACAACCAACACACCATCGCCGAGGTCTTGGCGGTCAGAAACACCGCTTCCTTTAAACGTTCCCAAGACAACGACCGATACAACGCGGCCAACAGCAGACCACCGGCAGCGCCAACACCCGCCGCTTCGGCTGGGGTCGCAAGACCCAAAAGAATAGCTCCCAAAACCGCCGTGATCAGCATGGCCAGGGGGAAAAACGACACCAGCAATTCGTTTATGACTTCACGGATGGGCACCACATCTCTTTCCGGCTTGGGCGCCAATGAGGGATTAAAATAAGCGCGCGTCACGACGTAAACGATATAAAAACCAGCCAACATGAAGCCGGGCAGCAGGGCCCCCGCATACAGGCGCAATGGGGAAATCTCAGCGATTGCGGCATACACGATCAACATGATCGAAGGCGGAATGAGAATGCCCAAACACCCACCCGCGCAAATGACCCCCGCAGCAAAGCTTTTATCGTAACGCGCTTCGAGCATCGCCGGAAAAGCCAACATACCCATCAACGTCACCACGGCCCCGACGATGCCCGTGGCAGTCGCAAACACCGCGCAGGTTAGCAATGCCGCAACAGCCATGGAGCCGGGCAAATTGCGCGCCGCCAATTGAAAGCTGAAAAACAGCCTGTTCATAATATTGGCGCGCTCAACCACGTAGCCCATAAAGAGAAAGAGCGGTACCGCGACAAGAACGTCGTTGGACATCACCGAAAACGTGTTTTGCACAAACAAGTCAAATATTCGGTTGTCGAACAGAGACTGCATACGCATCGGATCGTAATAGGCGTAATAACCGAAACCAAGCCCCATCGCGACCAAGGTAAAAGCAATCGGAAATCCCAGCAGCACAACAAAAATGAACAGGCCGAGCATCAAAAGGGCGATTTGTGGGTCTGTCATAAGTGTTTCTCAGACTTTAGATGTTGAAGATCTTCGCGTTCATGAATCAGCATGGTTTCTGTTTCCTGCACATCTTTCAACCGCGCAGGCCATTGACCAGTGCGAATGCATTGGATGCAGCGCACCGATTCAGCAATCCCCTGCAACAGCACCAACGTGCCTGCGATGGGAATGAGCGTCTTAAAGAAATAAATCTGAATACGCGTCGGACTTGACCAACTGACTTCCTTATAGAACCAAGAGTCAGCTGCGAAGCCATAACCGTAGTACATCAGCGCCAGCGCACCCGGTGACAGAAAGAGGATGTAGAGTGTCAGGTCAATGCTCGCTTGCGTTCTCTTGGGCATCAAGCGATAGATCACGTCACCGCGCACATGTGCGTCTTGAGACAGCGCATACGCGCCGGACATCAGAAACAATGCCCCATACATCTGCACGCTCATATCGAACGCCCACGTTGTCGGAGAATTCAAGACGTAGCGGACAAAAACTTCGTAACACGTCGCGAATGTCAGCACCAAGATGCACCAAGAAAAGGCGCGACCTGTCCAGGCGCTCAGACTATCGATAAAGTGCAGGATATGGGTCATGCCTACAGCCTCAGAAAATTATAGTCTTTGAAGCCGATGGGGCGACGCACCAGAGCGCCGCCCCCTTCGGTGGACGGTTAAGTCCGGCCCACACTTAGAGTGCGCCGAAATAGTGCTCGTAAGCACCCCGATAATCCGGTGCATTCTGCAATGCATAAGCACCATAACGCTTGGCCCAGGCCTTTTGCGATTCAATGACCTTGGCGAAGAACGGATCCTTTTTGCTAATCCGGTCAACCACGATGTCCCAAGCCTTAAGCTGAGCATTCATGACGCTGTCAGGGGTACGGTGAACCCGCACGCCGAACTCCGTCTTCAAGCGCAACAAGTCTGCGGAATAACGTTCCATCGCCTTCCAGGCCATATCTGCAGATGCGGCTTCGGAAGCGTATTCGAGGATCGACTTCTGTTCCGCTGACATATTGTCAAACAGAGTCTTGTTAAAGATGATCTCGAAGCTTTCCTGGGACTGGTGATAGCTGGCCAAATAGTAGTCCTTAGACACATCTTGCATGCCAAAGTCCATATCCGACGTCGGATTGTTGAATTCAGCCGCATCCAGCAGACCGCTTTTCATTGCCGGCTGGATTTCACCGCCGGGCAACTGCAGAACGGACATACCCATTTCTTGAAGAACGTCGGCAGCCAAGCCAACGGTACGGTACTTCAAGCCCTTAATGTCATCGGCGGTTTTGATTTCCTTGTTGAACCAACCGAACGGCTGTGCCGGCATCGGACCAGACAAGAAGCCGACCAAATTCAGTTTCAAGTTATCATGCATCAGTTCATCATACAGCGCACGTCCACCGCCGTACTGAACCCAACC
>NZ_MCGG01000027.1 GCF_001746755.1 Magnetovibrio blakemorei
AAATAGATCGACAATTATCAAGTCAAAAAAGCTGAATTTTATGAATTAACACACTGTTAACATCTAGTCCATTTGATGTACGATGATGCGATTTTAGTACTATGCGATAATATACGATGGGGGAGGCTGACGATGGACATACTTCAAGAAAACCATTCTGTTGAATTTGAAGATGACGCTATTGGTGCACTGACACAACTTGAGAATGGTAAGTTTATCGAGGTTCCAGAAGGGGCCAGCCCTGCGGGTCGCATAGTCCGCCAAGTAGCGGATAAAATGATGCAGTTTTGTGAGCGCTCCCTGGGGCGTATGGTCGATGTCTCTATCTCGCTCAATAATGCCGTCATTTCCGCCGCATCCATGACCCACGATGTACGGGAAGTTGATCATTTTAGTCACTCAATTCATGCGGCATCCGCTGACATGATCGCCACGGTGGATGAAATTTCCACCAATTCTCAAGCCGCTTCTGCTGAATCTCAGATGGCATTAGAAGCCTCACATTCCGGAAAAATGGCTGCGGAACGTTCCGTCACGACCATGGAAACTATCGCCCGCGCGGTCGAAGACGCCGCCGCTAAGGTGGATACGCTTCAAGGCGCCGCCTCGCAAATCAGCGACATGGTCGGTGAAATTGACGCTATTGCCAAACAGACGAACCTTCTGGCGTTGAATGCAACCATAGAAGCGGCACGTGCGGGCGATGCGGGCAAAGGCTTTGCCGTGGTGGCCTCGGAAGTGAAAAACTTAGCCAACCAAACCTCGCGGGTGACGGATGAAATCACCAATCGCATCGACAACTTGCGCAAGGAAATGAACGTCATCGTTAAATCCATGGAAGAAGGTGCAAACGCCGTTGCTGCGGGTCGTGAAGTCATTCAAGAGACCTGCGATGAGATGGATACCATTTCCACGCACATTGCCGATGTCACCAATCGTATGGGGGAAATCGCCAATGTTTTGGTGCGCCAAACGGATGCTTCTCAACAGGTGAGCAAAGGGATCACGGAGATTTCGGATATGGCGGAAAAAAACGTGGCGTCCATTGACAAAGTGGTTGATGCCATGGAAAACGCGGACAAACACATCACCGCCGACATGGACGATTTGATGGCCATGCAAGTGCCCAACGGCACCATAATGCGGGCCAAGTCTGACCATGTGATCTGGAAGAAAAAACTGGCCGGTATGATGAAAGGCCGTTGTACCCTTAATCCGGATGAATTGGCGGATCATCACACGTGTCGTTTAGGCAAATGGTACGATGCCGTAACCGATCCAACCCTCAAAAACCACCCCGCCATGAAGGCCCTGAGTACTCCCCACGCCTTGGTGCATAAGCACGGTATCGAAGCGGCCCGAAAATTTCAAAATGAAGACTTGGATGGTGCGATTGCGGAAATCTATTTGGTGCAAGAGCCGTCCGCCGAAGTGCTGCGCCTCCTGGATGAATTGATCGCGTCCCATTAGGGTCAGGACCTATTAATTTGATGCATTTTTAACAAATCCGTTCCGGACGGGACGATTTTTACGCCTGATGTCCTAGCTTTTCGTCGGAAGTGATTGGGTGTCTTCAATTACCTGACGCACAATGGCTTCCAGCATGATTTCGCGGGGAAAGGCATTGCGGTTGAGAAACTGCCGGGTGACAAAGCGCGCCAGAAGTCCCAAATTGCGGTTAAAGGGCATGGCCGAGGCGATGTGGTCACAGTTGAGCACGCCCAATACGGTGGCGTTCGGCATGATTTGGTCGCGGAGCAGCATTTGCCCGTCGTTAAGCGGCGAAATGGTGGTTAAGGCTCGATAGGACGGCAACATCCCCTTTGACACCCCCTCTTCCCCCACGGCCGCGCCTAAGCTGTAGACGCGCACGCCTTTGGGCATTTCAAAGTGACTTAAAAAATCCGTACGGGTTTTGGGGCTGAGGCTGTGCACCGCGTCGCCGTTAAAGCGCGCGCAGTTGAACAACGGCATATTGCGCTCAATCCATTTCAGCCATTTGGGCGACATCTGCTGCAAAGGAGAACCGCAAACACAGCCAACGATGGAGACGATAGCGTCGATGTGCGCTACAACGTCGGGATACAGCGCCAACATCTCCAACGTGTCAGCGGCCCCTTTGGACATGGGGACCAAGATGGTGAGTTCACCGGGCTTGGTGCCTTGGGCTTTGATATGCTCATACAGCCGCCCGGCATTGAACGCGCACCCGCCTCGTCCGGCCACCGGGGCGATGGAGGTGCGAGCCCCCAAATCTTCCATGTGCGCCAGTGCATCGGTTAAGCAATCGGCCAAAAAGGCCACGCATTCGGTCAAAAAGCCCGGAACGGCGATGACGTTGATACCGTCCAACGCCCTCGACACGTCAACCTTGGCTCCGCTGCCTAGTGGAGGAGGTCCAAGATCCGTAAAAATCGATTCCGTTGAACGGGCATCCGGCAAAGACGGGCCGTGATGGGCATTCAGCTCTGCGATGATTTCACGAAACCGCCCACGCCCGTCGCAAAGGCTTTGGCGGTCGATCGCTAAATTGAGGGGAAAATCATCAGGCAAGCTCATGGTGCAACATAGCAAGTCTCTGTGATTGTTTCTTTACAAAAAAAAACGCCCCGCTTTGTCTAAGGGGCGTTTTTGAACCAAGACTGTGCTGGCGTTAAAAAACCATGGATATGATCATGATGACGAATGCGCCTGCGGCAATCAGTGCCGTGGCACCAACAGGTATCAACAGGACCAGTGGCCAGTGACTTCTCTTCGGGGCGCCGACCAGGTGTGCGGTATATTCATCAACGTGAGGTGAACGCATAAAGCCTCCTTTGCGCACCGGGTGCGCGGTCTTGTGTGATGAAAGTTAATTATACGCTATTTTGTGGAAAATTGTGCTAAAAACATTGTTTTTCAGATAAATACTTGGAATAACACAAGAATTTTGAGTGTCAAGGTGTGCCCCACACCGCAGCCCTTAAAGGCGAAAGCGGCTGTCGATCAGTTGGACCAGTTGCTCGGTGCACGCTTCAACGGACAATCGCCCGGTGTCGAGCACCAGTTCGGCTTGTTCGGGGCGTTCATAGGGCGCGTCGATGCCTGTGAAGTCTTTGATTTCTCCGGCGCGGGCTTTTTTGTACAAGCCTTTGGGGTCGCGGGTTTCACAGACTTCCACGTCGGCCGACAAGAACACTTCGACAAAGTTTTTTCCGCCAATCTTGCGGGCCAATTGGCGTTCTTCGTGATAGGGCGAGATGAAGGCCGCAATGGCGATGATGCCGGCCTCGGCAAACAAGCCCGCGACTTCACTGACGCGTCGGATGTTTTCGCGTCTGTCAGATTCTGAAAAACCGAGGTTTCCCGACAAACCGTGACGGATGTTGTCGCCGTCTAGGACATACGCCTGAAAGCCTTTGTCGAACAGATGCTTTTCCAAGGTAAATGCCAACGTCGACTTACCTGAACCAGACAGTCCGGTAAACCACACCACGCCCCCCCGGTGACCATTTTTGGAATGGCGCTCAGTGGCCTTAATGCGGTGGTCTACGCGAGTGATGTTTTGTGATTTTTGGCTCATGGGGGCGGAGCATATTGTGCTGTATGGGTTAGGTCAATATTACACTCTCGTAAACGATGATCTCGACGGCGCGAACAAGGCGTGAAAGAATGCGCCTATGAAAATTGACGTGTTTTTTGATCCCATCTGTCCGTGGTGTTTCATCGGCAAGCGCCGACTTCAGCGTGCCTTGGGTTTGCGCGCCACCATCAGTGCAAGTCTGGTGTGGCGTCCGTTTATGCTGAATCCGGAAATGCCTCCGGCCGGTATGGACCGCAATGCCTACTTGATGCATAAATTCGGCACCGAACAGCGCGTGCGGCGGCTGTTGGGGGCGTTGGAAGAAGCCGGGCAGTCTGAAGAAATTTCGTTTCGCTTTGACCGCATCAACTTGACGCCTTCGACCGTCAACGCTCACCGGCTGGTTCATTACGCGGATGAATTCGGTTTGGCTGAAAGCGTGGTTGAACGGTTGTTTTGCGCCTATTTCCAAGAAGGCCGCAACATTGGCGAACTTGATGAACTGTCCGCACTGGGGCGTTCCATCGGCCTGGACGGCGGCGCACTGGATGAATACCTAGACAGCAGCACCGACATTTCCTGGGTGCGCGAACAAAACAGTCGCGCGCATCGCATCGGCGTCAATGGCGTGCCGTGTTTTCTGCTCGACGGCGAACTCGCCCTGCAAGGTGCCCAACCGCCCGAAATCATCGCCCGCTTGCTCGACGCCGCAGCAGCTTAGGCTTCAGCCTCAGCAATATCGGCCAGAGTGCGGACCAAAGTGATGACGCCTTTGAGCCTGTCAGATTCGGAATTCCAGGCGCGCTTGATGACCAGTTTGTGATCGGGGCGCAGGTTGACCGTGCCGACTTGGTCGGTGATGTAGCGAATAAGGCCGCCCGGATTGGGGAAGGTGTTGTTGTGAAACGACAGCACCGCACCCTTGGGGCCGCTGTCGATTTTGTCGATGTGCGCACGCTTGCACATACGCTTTACGGACACGATGTTGAGCAGGTTTTCCACTTCACCGGGCAGCTTGCCAAAACGGTCGATCAGCTCTGCGGCGAAGGCTTCTGATTCTGGGTCACTGGTCAACCGCGACACGCGGCGATACAGCTCCATGCGTAAATTTAGATCCAAAACGTAGCTTTCGGGGATCAGCACCGGAATGCCCAGGCTGACTTGCGGAGAGTATTCCTCAGCGGGCGCGCCCTCGCCGCTGATTTCACCACGCGCCTCGGCGACAGCTTCTTCCAGCATGTGCTGGTAAAGCTCGACGCCCACTTCGCGAATGTGGCCCGATTGCTCTTCACCCAACAAGTTGCCCGCGCCGCGAATGTCCAAATCGTGGGACGCCAGTTGGAACCCAGCGCCCAAGGTGTCCAAGGTTTGCATGACGGTGAGACGCTTTTGCGCCGTCGGGGTAAGCTTTTTGCCCGGTGGCAACGTCAGATACGCATAAGCGCGGGTCTTGGAGCGCCCCACCCGGCCGCGCAATTGGTACAACTGGGCCAAGCCGAACATGTCTGCGCGGTGGATCAAGATGGTGTTGACGCTGGGCAAATCAAGGCCCGATTCAATGATGTTGGTGGACAGCAACACGTCGTACTTGGCGTCGTAAAAATCAGAAATCACATCTTCCAAATCGCTGGCGGGCATTTGCCCGTTGACCACGGCGACGGACACTTCGGGGACCAATTCTTTCAATTGTTTTTTCAAAAAGGCTTGGTCTTGGATGCGCGGACAGACGTAGAACGTTTGCCCGCCGCGAAAACGTTCACGGATGATGGCTTCGCGCACCACCACGGGATCAAACGGCGTGACGAAGGTACGCACCGCCAAACGGTCCACCGGCGGGGTCGCGATGAGGCTCATTTCCCGCACCCCCGTCAGCGCCAGTTGCAGCGTGCGCGGAATCGGCGTGGCGGTCAGTGTGAGTACATGCACATCGGCTTTTAAGGCTTTCAGCTGTTCTTTGTGTTTGACGCCAAAGTGCTGTTCTTCGTCGATGATCAGCAAGCCCAAATCGCGAAAGC
Organism: Magnetovibrio blakemorei; assembly: GCF_001746755.1. Classification (GTDB taxonomy): domain Bacteria; phylum Pseudomonadota; class Alphaproteobacteria; order Rhodospirillales; family Magnetovibrionaceae; genus Magnetovibrio; species Magnetovibrio blakemorei. The sequence continues at coordinate 5,578 of NZ_MCGG01000027.1, forward strand.
CGATGTCTTTGGCCAGCAATGCATGGGTGCCGATGACGATGTCCACGTCGCCCGATTTCATGGCGTCTTTGTTGGCTTTCATGTCTTTGGCGCTGACCAGTCTGGACAATTGCGCGATCCGGACGGGAAAGCCCTTAAAACGCTCCTGGAAGTTTTTGAAGTGTTGGCGTGCCAGCAACGTGGTGGGCACCACCAAAGCCACCTGACGCCCCGACAGGGCCGCGACAAACGCGGCACGCAGTGCGACCTCGGTCTTGCCAAAGCCCACATCGCCACACACCAGGCGGTCGGTGGGACGGCCCTCGCCCAAATCCGCCACCACACTCCTGATGGCTCGGGCCTGGTCTTCGGTTTCCGTGTAAGCAAAGCGCGACGCAAATTCATCCAACGCGCCGGGGTCCGGGATCATGCGCTCAGTCGTGCGCAATTCGCGCGCCGCCGCGATTTTGATGAGCTCCTCGGCCATGTCTTTGAGGCGTTCTTTCAGCCCCGCACGGCGCGCTTGCCATGCGGCACCGCCCAGCTTGTCCAACTGCGCGCCCGCGTCTTCCGATCCATAGCGGGTTATGACGTCAATGTTTTCGACCGGCAAAAACAGTTTGTCTTGACCGGCGTAAATCAGCTTTAAACAATCGTGTGCGGCTCCGCCCACATCCAAGGTCACAAGCCCGGCGTATTGCGCGATGCCGTGTTCGATGTGCACCACCATGTCGCCTTCGGATAAGGTGGTGACATCGGCGATGAAGTTTTCTGCTGAAATCTTGCGCTTGCCGGGGCGGCTTAGGCGTTCGCCCAAAATATCTTGTTCGGAAATAACGCAAATGTCCGCCGTCACGAACCCGCGTTCCAAGCCCAACACGGCCACCCCGATGACGCCCTTGGCCAAGCCTTGTGCGGCGGTCCAGCTGTCGATCAACGCCAGCGGCTCCAAGCCATGCTCGCCCATCACCGTCATCAAACGGTCGCGGGTGCCTTCGCTAAACGCCCCGATAAATGCCCTTTTGCCTTCTTTTTCCAAGGCTTGGACATGGTCGCCCAAGGCATCGAAGACGTTGATGTCGGGATTGACGCGGGCGTCGGAAAAATCCCGCCCGGCTTTGGCCCCACCGTTGATGACGCCCTCCGTTTCGGGGGCGTCAAAGGGGTCCAAATCGGCGGCGGCAAAAGGCTTAAGGACTTGGGGGATGTCTTGCGCGCCCAAATACAGACGTTCCGGCGGGACAGGTTTGTAGGGCGGCGCGTCGGATGACTGCGCCCCTACCTTTGTCCCCTTGGGCCCACCCAGCATAGATTTTCGGGCTTGGTAGTATTCGTTGATCAGGTCCAGGCGGGCCTCCATGGCCTCGCTCGCTTGGTGATCCAACAAAACAATCGCGCCGGGCATATAGTCGAGTATGGTTTCCAATCGGCCATCGTAAAATAGCGGCAACCAGTGCTCCATGCCGATGTGACGGCGTCCTTCCGACACCGCTTCATACAACGGATCAGCCTTGGTTACGGCCCCAAACAGCGCCCGATATCCGGTGCGAAACCGGCTGATGGCGTCTTCGTTTAAGGGCACTTCGCTGACCGGGTGCAGGGCCAGTTCTTCGACGTCACCGATGGTGCGTTGGCTGGCGGGGTCAAAGCGACGCAGGCTTTCGACCTCATCGCCAAAAAAATCAAGCCGTACGGGCTCCAAAGCCCCTGTGGGGAAAATGTCCACCAAACCACCGCGCTTAGCGAATTCGCCCGGCTCCATCACCGTTTGGGCGTTGTGATAGCCGTGCTCAACCAAATAGGTGTCCAAAGCATCAGACGTTATGGTTTGACCTGGACGGATGATCAGGGTTGAGCCTTTGAAGGCATCACGCGGCGGCACGCGCTGCAAAAAGGCGCTGACACTGGCCACAATGACTCGGCCTTGACCTTCGGATTTCGACAACAACTGGGTCAGGGCATGAATGCGCTGGCTGACGATGGTGGCGTTGGGCGAAACCCGGTCATAGGGCAGACAGTCCCAAGACGGAAAATCAATACGTTCCACACCGGGAGCAAAAAACTGCAGCGCCTCATCCAAACGCGCCCCTGCCACGTCATCGCGGGCAATGAACAAAACGTCGCGCCCGCTTTTCGCCAATTCGCCCACCAAGCGGGCATCCATACCGCCGGGGGTGCCGGAAATGCGTATGCGTCCGGGCTGGGTGAAGTGATCAAGTACGTGTTTCACGCGTCTTTGGCCTCTAACGCGAAGGTTTGCAGGCGTTTCATCAAGTCCGTGTCCCACTCGGGTGGCACCGGGGCCTTGCCCATCACCCATTTGAACAGGTCCAGGTCATTGTTTTTAAGCAAAACCTCCAACGCTTCGACCTGTTGATCGCTCAAATCCATCAAATGGGCCTGGGCGAAGTCGCCAAAAATCACATCGTTTTCTTTCATACCCATATGGGTGCAATGAAATAGAAGGCGTTTGCGTTTGGCGTCCATCGATATGCTCGGCTAGTGTGGGAGGGCGAGTGAAGGTATAAATCTTTGTACGCCGTCTGTCAGCACACTCATTTGGGATAAACATGCGCCCTGAAGTCCTCTACCCCCTGTTCAAGCCTGTCGATACGCTCAAAGGCGTCGGTCCGCGTTTGAAGCCGGCGCTGGAGCGTCTTGTGGGCGGGCATGTGGTGGACTTGCTGTGGCACCTGCCCGCCGCCGCCGTTGATCGCCGCCATCAATGTAAAATCGCCGAGGCCGAACACGGCGCGCTGTGCACTCTGACGGTGCGCATTTCTCAGCATATCAAGCCATCCAGCCCGACGCGGCCTTATCGCATCCTTTGCGAAGACGAGACGGGTACGCTTGTGCTGACATTTTTTCGCGCCCATTCCGATTATTTGCTGAAAACCCTGCCCGAAGGCGAGCTGCGGGTGGTGTCGGGAACGGTTGAGCATTATTCGGGCGAAATCCAAATGACCCACCCCGATCATGTGGTGAAGGTTGAAGACATCGATAGCGTTTTGAAGCTGGAGCCCATCTATCCCCTCACCCAAGGTCTGTCGCAAAAGGTTCTTGCCAAGGCCATTCATGGCGCGCTGGCCCAAACCTCGGAACTGGCCGAATGGCACGACCCGGCTTTGATGGCCAAGCATGGGTGGAGCGGCTGGCACGAAAGCCTGTTGAAGGCGCACAATCCCCAAGAGACGACGGATATCGATATGCTGGCCCCGGCCCGCCAGCGGTTGGCCTATGACGAATTGCTGGCCAACCAATTGGCTCTGGCTCTGGTGCGTTTGGGTATGCGCAAGACCAAGGGCCACCCCACCAAAGGTGACGGCGCGTTGCGTCAAAAGGTCCTCGACGCCCTGCCCTTCACCCTGACCGGATCGCAGCTTAAGGCGCTGGGCGACGTTATTTCGGATATGGAATCGGACCACCGTATGCTGCGCTTGCTGCAAGGCGATGTGGGTTCGGGCAAGACCGTGGTGGCCTTGTTGGCGATGCTGGCGGCCATTGAAACGGGCGCGCAAGCGGTGATGATGGCCCCCACCGAAATTTTGGCCCGCCAGCACTTAAAGACCATTGAGCCTTTGGCCGAAGCAGCGGGCGTCAAGGTCGCCTTACTGACCGGGCGCGACAAAGGCAAAACCCGCGAGGCGTTGCTGGAGAATTTGAAGTCCGGCACCATTCAAATCGCTGTCGGCACCCACGCGCTATTTCAAGACGACGTGGCGTTTCAAAACCTGCGCCTGGCGGTGATCGATGAACAGCATCGTTTTGGCGTGCATCAGCGCCTGGAACTGGCCGCCAAGGGCCAAGCCGTGGACGTGTTGGTGATGACCGCTACCCCCATTCCCCGCACCTTGATGCTGACCGCTTACGGCGACATGGACGTGTCGCGTTTGGTGGAAAAACCCGCCGGGCGGCTGCCGGTGAAAACCAGCGTCATGCCGTCGGGCAAGCTGGGGAGTGTTGCCGAAGGTATATCGCGCAAGCTGGATGAAGGGGCGCGGGTCTATTGGGTATGCCCGTTGGTGGAAGAAAGCGAAAAGCTTGATTTGGCTGCTGCCGAAGACCGCTTTAAAGACTTAAAAAAGATGTTCGGCGACCGCGTGGGTCTGGTCCACGGGCGCATGAAAGGCAAAGACAAAGACGCCGTCATGGCGGCGTTTAAAGCGGGCACCATCGACATCTTGGTCGCCACCACGGTGATTGAAGTGGGTGTCGATGTCCCCGAAGCCACCGTCATGGTGATTGAACACGCGGAACGCTTTGGGCTGGCGCAACTGCATCAGTTGCGCGGTCGTATCGGACGCGGTCATGGTGCCTCTTCGTGTTTGCTGGTGTATCAAACGCCGTTGGGCGAAGTGGCGCAAAAACGCCTGAAAATCATGCGCGAAACCGAAGACGGTTTTGTCATCGCCGAAGAAGACTTAAAGCTGCGCGGCGCTGGTGAAGTGCTGGGCACACGGCAAAGCGGCTTGCCCCAATTTCGCATGGCGGATTTGGAAGCGCACAAGGCCTTGCTGACCACCGCCAGCGACGACGCCAAGGTGATTCTAAACGGCGATGCGGATTTAAAAACCCCACGCGGCCAGGCTCTGCGCACGCTTTTGTACTTGTTTGAACGCGACGCTGCGATCAAATATTTGCGATCTGGTTAAAGGAATTTTGATGAAATTTTTTTTCCTCACGCTCTCCCTTGTGTGTGCCTTGGCGTTGAACGCCTGGGCCAGCCCATTGGAGGACGGCCTGAGCGCTTATGAAGCCCAAGATTACGCGACTGCGCGAACGCAGTGGGAGCGCCTCCGGGACGACAAGAGCATAGCGGGCTTTTGGGCCAAGTATTATCTGGGCATTTTGTATGAACACGGCTTGGGCGTAGAGACGGATATGGCCAAAGCGTACAGCTATTATCGCCCCATCTATGGCCAAGTTTCGCGTGTTCTTTTGGATGCGGAAGAGCAAAAAAAGGCCAATGAAGCCCTGCCCATTGACGGCATTTACAGGATGGCCATGATTGACCTGACGAATGCACTGGAAATGGAAAAATCCACCGACAAAAAGGTCCGCGACAAAGCCACCCAGAAGCTTCAAGACCTGCGCATAGCGTTCGACGTTGCAGGCTTTTACCGCCACGGTGCCAGCTTTCACCAAAATGGTTTGCTAAGCCTCAATGGCGTGGGCAAGCGGTTTTACAAGGACCCGCCCCGGGCGTGGGCTTTTTTCACCTTGGCGGCTGAGTTGGGCAACCCCGGATCGCAAAAACAGGCCGATCTTTTGGCAGCAACGTTAAAGCCCCATAAGATGAAAGAAGGCCGAGAAATTTTAGACAGCTACCGTCCCTACATTCGCCAACCGTTTTAGGCTCAGGCCCTATTCCTCTGTGGATGTGTTCTCGGTCGAACGCACGACGTTTTTGGGCCGTTCGTCCTGAGGGCGATCGTCGGGTGGTGTGACGATGCCGCCGGAAATCACCATTTTCAGGGCGTCTTCAACGCTCATGGACAAAGACACCATGTCTTCTCTGGGCACGAAGATCAAAAAACCCGACGTCGGGTTGGGGGTGGTCGGCACAAACAGATTGATGACTTCCTTTTCCGTCAAGCTTTGCACTTCACCCTGGGTTTTTCCGGTGATGAACGCGATCACCCACATGCCACGGCGCGGATATTCAACCAATACGGCTTCGCGAAAGGCATTCGATTGCTGCGCTAAGATGGTCTCCAAGATTTGCTTCAGTGCTTTGTAAACCCCACGCAACACCGGAACGTTGTCCATAATCCCTTCCCAGGAGCGCTGGAAAAACCGTCCCATAAAGCCCGCCGTGAACGCGCCGATGAGGATGAGACCAATCACCAAAACCACGACCCCCAGCCCTGGCACGCCGAACGGCAGGTAGTTTTCAGGATTGTATTTCGCGGGAAACAGCGGTGTGACCTTGCTGTCTACATAGGTGACGAATGCCCATCCCAAATAAATGGTGATGGAAATCGGCGCGGTGATGAGAATGCCCGCAATGAAATAGCCTCTGAGCTTGCCCAGAACCCCACCCCGCGCGGGTTTTGAATTGGAACTTGAGGGACTGATTTCATCGGACATTTGGATCACTCTTCAGGGCTGAAGCGAAAGGATGGGAAACGCGAGCGAACACTCTAGCAAGCGCGGACAATCGGCAAGCGATATTCGTCCGTAAGTCAATATGAGGAATAAAAACGACAAAAATATGGTTTTGCACCCTATTTTTGCAGTTCGTTATGCGCTTTTTTGCCCATGGATCGGATGGTGTCGGCCATGATGTTCATCAGACCGCGAATAAACGGGTCGGCTTTGCTAAGCTTGTTGAGAAACATTTGTTCGGTGATGATAATCACTGTGGTGGGTTCCGCAGCGCGCGCCGTCGCCATGCGCGGGCTGTCGTCGATCACCGCCATTTCGCCAAAGATCCCCCCGACGCCAACCGTGCCCAACAGCACCTGTTCTTCGTCATCCCCTTCGCGCACAATATCAACACTGCCCTTTTGCACGATATAAGCCGTGTGCCCCGTTGTGCCTTGTTTGAAGATGATGTCGCCTTGGGGAAACACCTTGCGTTCGATCAGCACGTCATGTCCCATTCTTGAACACTCCTGGTTTCATTGTCTGAGGTAAACGTAACCTTATTAGGGAGATTTAGATAACTCTTTCGCAAAAAGAGTACGTGCGACCTCAAGGGCTTGGGCCTTGTTCAATCCTGGCTTCATTTGCGGGCTGTACAGGGTTTTGAGATATAATTTGTCCCACCGTGACCAATTCAAAGAGCTGTCGATCGGTTTGAACAAGGTCGGCCAATACGCATCCACATCGTTGGGCAGCCCCATCACCTGGGTCAGTTCTTCCAGCAAACATGCGTTAACTTCTGCTGGTTCAAGTTTCGCATTCACAAGAACGATAGCCTTCACGATCCGGTCGTTGGGGACTTTCCAACTTAAAAAAAAGCACCGTGCCGTCGGATCGTTGATCATCGTCGTCAACGCTGAGGCATCGCGTGGCGGAAGCTGTTTGGCCACCGCCGACATTTCTTGGCGATAAAGAAACATCAAATCGATCTTCGCATTGGGCGAGCCCGGGGCAACTTTTTTGAATTGAACGCCGGTAATTTCAGTCAGTCCGCGAATGTGGCGTGCGGCAATATCGATGAGTTGATCGGTTGAATGCCCTTGCACGGCAATCCCGATGGGACTTTCTTGCCATTTGGCGACCACGCCCGGCGCATCGCCGACCCCATATTCATCGCCAAAGACGACATTGCCGAAGTGGCGCACCAAATCATCAAGTTGCGGGCGCAGTTCTTCTGCTAAAAGCGGTGTGCTCATCAACAAGGACACACACACTCCCAGAACACAGCCTTGACGCCAAAAGATTTTCACCCGACATGCTCCAATGATTTAAGGGGATATCAACACTCTAACGCGATTGTTATGGGATTATTTTGTATCGTGATCCAGTCTTGTATAAAATACCACTGAAACGATCTCAGCCCAAAGACACCTTGAGAAAAAAGTGAGCACCATGTCCACATCAGCCTTGGTTTCCGTTATCGGTCCGGACCGCGTCGGTCTCATTTCCGCCATCACAGGACGGTTGTTCGATTTGGGCGCGGATCTTGGCGACACCACCTTTGCCGTTTTGGGTGGAGGTGCGGAATTCACCGCCATTTGCGAATTTCCCAGCGGCATTGAACTCGATGATTTATACCGTGAACTCGAAGCCCTGCCCGAACTTGAGGGGGCCGAGATCAAAGTTTCCAAGTTTGATCTGTATGCAACCCATCCCGCATCGGAAACCATCACCCACACCATCTCCGTTTCAGGCGGGGACAGCCCCGGTTTGATGGCGCGGCTGTGCGAAGTGTTTGAGCAATTTAATGCCAATATCGTGCGCCTCAATTCCGAACGTTTGCCGGTCGATGGGCTGAACCAATATGTGATCAGCGCGTCCGTGGCCATTCCGCCGGACACTGAAAATTCCTGCCTGGCCACTGTCACCAACACCGCCGGGGAATTGGGCCTGACGTGTGCGTGGCACAAAGTTCATCCGTAGAATTTTTTTACCGCTCATGGCATACTTTTGCGAATCCTGCCGACTTGGCTCAGGACCTGGCAAAATGCATCAATAGATCACTGACATCATGGCCCGTGTAAAAGACGATTATAGAGCCCTCACCGGACCCCAAAAGGCGGCGATTTTCATGCTGTCTTTGGACGATGCACAGTCGTCTGCTTTGTTTGAGTTGATGGACGACGAAGAAATTCGCGAACTGTCGCAGATCATGTCGAACCTGGGCTCGGTCAATTCCAAGGTTGTGGAACGCTTGTTCCTGGATTTTGCCGACCAATTGTCTTCGACCGGGTCGCTGGTGGGGTCGTACGATTCCACCGAACGGTTGCTGAGCAAGGCGCTGGGCGAAGAGCGCGTGGCGCAGATCATGGAAGAGCTGCGCGGCCCTGCCGGGCGCACCATGTGGGACAAGTTGGGCAACGTCAACGAAGCGGTTCTGGCCAACTATTTAAAGAACGAATACCCGCAAACCGTGGCGGTGGTGCTGTCCAAAATTCGCCCCGATCACGCCGCCAACGTGTTGGGTACCTTGCCGGAAAACTTCGCCATGGAAGTGGTCATCCGCATGCTTTCGATGGAAGCGGTGTCGAAGGAAATTCTCGACCACGTGGAAAAGACCCTGCGCACCGAATTCATGACCAACCTGGCGCGCACCGCCCGTCAAGACAGCCATGAAATGATGGCCGGTATCTTCAACACCTTGGACAGAAACACCGAAACCCGGTTCATGGGGGCGTTGGAAGAACGCAACCGCGAAAGCGCCGAACGCATCAAACAGTTGATGTTCACCTTCGACGATCTGGAACGGGTCGACAGCTCCGGCATTCAGGTGTTGCTGCGCCAGACCGACAAGGGGCAACTGTCCATTGCGCTCAAAGGCGGCTCGGAAAGCGTCAAGGAACTGTTTTTCTCCAACATGTCGGAACGCGCCGCCAAGATCATGCGCGAAGACATGGACGCCATGGGTGCTGTACGCTTGAAAGACGTCGACGAAGCCCAGGCCGCCATCGTCTCCATCGCCAAACAACTGGCCGACAGCGGCGAAATCGTCATCGCCGGACAAGGTGAAGAAGAGCAGCTGGTTTACTGACCCTAAAGACCGTGACCGGGCAAGCCCAGAATAAAGGTCGTGAAATCGCTTGCCGACAACGGTCGAGAAAAGAAATATCCTTGAATTTCATCACACCGATAAGCCTTGAGAATATCAAGCTGCTCTTCGGTTTCGACACCCTCGGCGATGATTTTGCGATTGAGGGTATGGCCCATATTGATGATGGTGTGGATGATCTCGGCGTCGTCTTGGTCGACGCTGATATCATTGACGAACGAACGGTCGATTTTGATGGTGTCGATGGGAAACCGTTTGAGATAGCTCAGCGACGAGTATCCGGTGCCAAAGTCGTCCATGGAAATGTGCACACCAAAATCATGCAAGTCTTCCAGGGCCGCGACGATGACCTGCGCGTCGCTCATTAACATGCTTTCGGTGATTTCAATTTCCAGCGCACTGGGTGGCAGGTTGGCGCTTTTTAGCGCCGATTTGACGATCCCCACGAACGACGTTTCGCGCAACTGACGCGCCGACAGGTTGACCGCCACCTTGATGGGCGGCAAGCCTTCTTTGATCCATTGCGCATGTTGACGACACGCGGTGTGCAGGGCCCATTCGCCGACCTCGACCACCATGCCGGTTTCTTCCAAAATGGGGATGAACTTCACCGGGCTGACCGTTCCCATGGTCGGGCTTTCCCAGCGCATCAGCGCCTCAGCACCGGTCACCCGGTTGGTTTTGAGATCCAGTTTGGGCTGATACAAAAGCAAAAACTCGTCATGTTCCAAGGCTTTGGAGAGCCCGTTTTTGACGATCAGGCGTTCTTTCACCTGCTCGTTCATGTCAGCGGTGAAGAATTGATAGTTGGCTTTGCCCTCTTCCTTGGCCCGGTACATCGCCGCATCGGCGTTTTTCAAAAGTTCAAGGGCATCCAACGCATCATCGGGGTAAATGGTGATGCCGATGGAGCCGGAAATAAAGGCTTCGTGGCCACCCAGCAAGAACGCCCGGCCAAGAGTGTCCAAGACTCGTTGCGCCAACAACGGCGCATTTTTGGGGTCGTCCAAGTTGGGCATGATGATGGTGAATTCATCGCCGCCCAAACGCGCGACCGTATCCCCGGTGCGCACGCATATACCCAAACGCTTGGCGGCTTCCTTCAACAGCAAATCACCGATGTTGTGACCCAGAGTATCGTTGACCAGCTTAAAACCGTCCAAATCGATGAACAACAAGCCCAGGTTGCTGGACGTGCGCTCCATATTGTTGATGGCCTGGGTGAGACGATCCAAGAACAGAGAACGATTGGGCAGGCCCGTCAGGCTGTCATAATTGGCCTGGTAGAGGATGCGCTCTTCATCTTGCTTGCGCTTGGTGATGTCGGAAATGATCGCCGCGAATTGCATGACTTCGCCGTTGGGATTGGTGATGGCAGTCACCGACAGGCGTTCGGCGTACTCCTCGCCATTTTTGCGCAGATTCCAAAATTCCCCTTCCCATCGTCCCTCAGCCTCAAGCCCCGCCCACATTTCATCAAACATCGCCCCGGTGTGGCTGAGTGCGGTGTGATTGATGGGGAACTTGCCGATGACTTCTTCGACGTCGAAACCCGAAATGGATGTGTAGGCTGGATTGACCGAACTGATTTTAAAGTCGGGATCAATGATCACCACGCCTTCGACCAAAGCTTCAATGACTTCTCCGGCCAAGCGCAACTTATCTTCAGCGCGGTGACGCTCAACGATTTCCTGGGTCAGTTCACGGGTGCGTTCCTCGACCCGCATTTCCAATTCGTCATGAGCGCGGCGAATTTGTTCTTGGGCTTGCTTATTCTCGGTGATGTCGCGCACCACCCCGGTGAAAAAGCGTTTTGTGCCATGGGTGAGCTCTGTGACGGCCAGTTCCAATGGAAAAATGTCGCCGTTTTTGCGCATACCTTGTTCTTCGCGTCCGGTGACGCCAATGATCTTTTTCTTTCCCGTGGCAGCGTAATTCGCCAAATATTGATCGTGCTGAGCCCCGTGGGGGGCCGGGATCAGCATGGAGATGTTGTGGCCCACCACTTCGCGGGCTTCATAGCCAAAAATGTGTTCCGCAGCCTTGTTAAAAGCGACCACTTCACCACGAATATTGATGGTGATGATGGCGTCGGCAACGGTGTTCAAAATTCCGCGCAGACGCTGTTCACGTTCTTGCAAAATTTCAGCCGTGCGGGTGCGTTCGGTGATATCGCGCGCTTCAAGCATATATTGGCCATCACCGATGGGCGAGAATTTGACATCGGCGTCGATAATATCAGCATTGGCTGCCAAAAACTTGAGCGGAAAAGGTTCTTTTTCATCGGCAAACACATCCAGTCCCATTTCGATCACGTTGTGATAGTCGGGGTGGACAATATGGAGGAACGGACGACCGGAAAGGCCCACCGCGCTGGTGTAGCCTAAAATCCGCCAAGCGGCTTCGTTTGACAGCAAAATGTAACCGTCACGATCCAGCACGCAGATCATCGCCTGCGAACTTTCAAACAGGTACTGATAGAGATTGCTGCCGATCAGGTCGCCTTGCTGCTTTTGGGCAACCGTGCGTACACGGCGTGCCCGAATGGCGATGCCGTCAGGGCCAATTTTTAATGAACTTATGGCGACGTCAAACGGCTCGCTGGAGTCAGAGGGCACCATTTGCACGACGATTTCCGTACCGGGTGACGTTCTGGCCGACAACGCTTCGGCAGCTTTGGGAAGATGGTCGGGAAAAATGTATTCGGCAAAAAAGGACCCCAGCACCTGATCGGCCTGATCCATTCCCAGCATCGTGAGACCGTTTTCATTAATGTCGACAATGCGGCCGTCGCGAAGGAACACGGCCAAGTCATTTTGCAGACAGTCAAATAAACTGCGCGCCCACCCAGCAGGAGCATGCCTTTGACCAGCCTTCCCCTCATCCGACGAAGCTTGTTTTTTGGTTTTAACTGTCATGCCCGTGGTTTGCTTTGTCGGTTTGGTTGATCAAATTTGGTGTCATCTTAAACCTGTACCGCCTCCGCCTTAGCTCATCGTAAATCTTCAACAATTTCAGCATCATTCTTTCCCTGCATAAGCTCAATTGCAAGCAAAGATACGGGAGTGGTTCGACTTAAGAGCAGAGCATTAATTCTAGGCCGTCTAAGACAAGAGGACTAGGCATTCAGACGCGCTCAAAACGAGTCTATTTAGAGGGGGAATCAGCGGTTCCAGGGCGCTTATCCCTTCGGCGGAACAGCCTTGAGTTTTTTGATTAAGGACCCAACTTGTTCCCAAAAGAAGAAGTCACCCATGTAGCCGACAATGCGTCCCATTTCTTTACCGTCTTCAACGGCGACAAAAGTGGGGGTGTAGACGACGCCTTTGATAAAAGCTAAGTCAGCAGCTCTTTCGTCGTGAACATCTTCATGGCGCAGAGGTAAAATTTGCGATTCTTCCGTCTTGGGGTAGATTTCGCCAACCTCTTCGTCCCATCTTTCGCAAACCAAACACGCACTTGAGCCGAAATAAATCAATTCTGCCGCACGGCTCTGTGCGGTAAAGGCAATCGTAGCCACGACAACCAGCGCTGACGTGATCAAGGCGAAGAGTGTTTTCGGCATCGGCTTGCATCTCAACACGATAAAGGAAAACTGATCCCAAAGCACGCCGGCAACTTGGCACATGGGCGACTTAGCGCCAACGGCCTTGGGATCTTTCGTTTTCAAAACACAGCGATATCAGAACATCGCGGAAGCATTTTGATCAAAAAAGAGCTTAGCCTTTTTCGATTTCGTAGGTGAACACACCGCCGTTGTCGTTGCTGCTCAGCAACTTGTTGCCGGTGGATTTGCAAAACGCTTCCATATCTTTCACGGAACCCGGATCGGTCGACAAAACCTCAAGGGTTTCGCCGGTGGCGAGGTCTTTCATCGCTTTTTTGGTTTTCAGGATCGGCAGAGGGCAGTTCATGCCTTTGGTATCAAGAGTTTGGGTAGCCATTCTTAATCTCTCTCTTGTCTGAGGGTTTTTGGTTAAATACGAAAATCCTAAGTGGATAAAACAATGGGCTTTGTCAGATTGAAGTCCTCGTGCCCCTTAAAGGCCAATATTGATAAACTTGAGGCATACGACCCGCAAGCACGAAGCAAGATTTTTTTGGTTTGCAAATTGGCAGTGGTCGTAAATCTTGGTGACGACCATGGCGACGGACAAATCTTCCGAAGCTGCCAATTCTTCAAGAACATTCCAAAAAGCACGCTCCAAACGGATTGTGGTTGAATGTCCATGAATTCGCAAAGAGCGGCGTTCCGGCAAAAACTCCGTATCTTGGTTGCCCGTACTACACAAACCGAACAACTGATTTAACGGCGTTCCTTCATCTTGTTCATGTTCACGTTCATTCCCAAGGTTTGCAATCACGTCAAACGCTCCATTTCGCCATTTACAAAGCACTCAGAGGTCCTTTTTGAGTGTAAATGCGCCTCGAATGTCGCCGATGGAAAAGCCTCGTGCTTGGTCTGTGGGGTACAGCCCATCCAGCTTTGCTGCGACGTCGGGGTTCAATTTGTCACCATGACAGCTTAAACAAACCTCAGCGGTGCCGATGGCTTTCATGAAGCGGTATTGCTTTACGCCGTTCACCTCAACCACTTCACCAAAAGCAATGTCATCAGGGCTTTCACCTGCGGCTTTGCGCGCCTCAAACTGGTTGAGAACATCGCGCTCCCACGCATCCGCTTCATTGCTGGGGTTGCGGAGTTTTAAGCTGGTGCGCGCAACATCCCAACCGGTGCTGGCCATTGCCGCAGCCGCGATCGCTGGTGCCTTTTCGTTACACACGCCAATGGCATGGATCGGTCCGCCATTTTTCATGCCGTCTTGTAACGCCATTTTCAACGGTCCGCCGAACGCTTTAACAACACCGACAGCTTCAGTTTTCAGCGCGGCTGTATCCATAGCGGTTACCGGGAAGGTGAATGCCAGCGCAAAAACGGCGCCGAAAGCCGCTTTAACAGCCCTGCTTTGGAATTTGGATTTCATTGCTATCCCCATTGCTTGATCACGATATCTACACAATCTACACAAAATGTAGGCCTCAACACGGCCCCTTTATGCGTGTGCAGTGCGCCGCCCAGATGTGTACACAGCGCTGTTACGCCAGTCACCATCCGGGCGTCCTGCAGTGAACTTAGATATACAAATTGATGTCAGATTCCAGGGCTTCGGCCATGTAGGTCGCCGCGCCGCCCAGTTCCATTTCCGGGATCATCATATCGGGGGTCCACTCGAACAGATCCAGCGTCATGTTACAGCCGACGATTTTCACGTCGCTTTCAACGCAGATGTCACGCAGTTCGGGAATAGAAGCAATACCCTTTTTCTTGATCATGTTGCGCATCATGGAAGACGCCATGGCGTCAACACCGGGAATAGCCGAAATGATGTTCGGCATGGTCATGTGCATGCCCATCATCGGCATTTCCATCGCCGGGTTGCCCAGGGTGGAAATCTGCAGGTGGCTCAAGTCTTTCTTCAAAAGTTGAAGACCGTAAAACGTAAAGAACAACGTCACGTCAATGTCCAGGCTCGCAGCCGTGGAAGCCAGAATGAACGGAGGATAAGCCCAATCGAGCGTGCCCTTCGTTACAATGATGCTCATCTTTTTGTTATTGCTGCCGTCACTCATGTTCGTCTCCCAATTGCGCCGTCCCGACCTACCCTGCTTCGCAGTCCCTGTAAGGTCGTCCTTGGCGTGTTGTGTTTGCTGTGTGGTGCACAGCCTTGGCTTCGCCTATCGATATTGACCTGCGCTTGTTGGCCGCGCTTTGATTTTAGATTTTGCTTATATACGCACAATCTAAACGTCAACGGAAAGGGCTTGGTAGTATTCGGTGCCCACTTTGCGTTTTTTCATCGCGCCGGATTTTCCCCCAGTATTTTACGTAAAAAACTGAGCAGGTCCCGCGCGACATTTGCATTTAATACGCACCCAAAAGACAGACATCTTCGGCGCGATAAACACTTAAGTCATGACTAATATACACGCCTCCAGCTTTTAGACAAACCTAATATACAAGCGCCGCGAAATGCTCTATATCCGTCGCACAAAAAAAATGCGAAATGTGGGATCAACTTCAGCGCATAAAGGCGGATTTAACCGCCATAAAACGCGATAATGGCTTTAAAATACCGGGAGAGTTAAGATGGAAGAGATGAGTGTGGCCACGCTGGTCGCAACGGCGGGATTCGCTGCAGGCATAGTGTTTGGAGCAACGGCGAACAAAACCAATTTTTGCACCATGGGCGGCGTTTCCGACATGGTTTTGATGGGCGACACCTCACGGTTTCGGGCCTGGATGTTGGCGATTGCCGTTGCGATTTTGGGCACCCAAGCCTTGCATATGATGGAGCTGATTGACCTGACCCTTACACCGGCTGATGGCGGTGCCATTTATTTGACCTCTTCCTTGGGGTGGCCCGGCGCCATTATCGGGGGCTTGTTG
Source organism: Magnetovibrio blakemorei (assembly GCF_001746755.1). GTDB lineage: Bacteria > Pseudomonadota > Alphaproteobacteria > Rhodospirillales > Magnetovibrionaceae > Magnetovibrio > Magnetovibrio blakemorei. Next base: position 21,201 of record NZ_MCGG01000027.1, read on the forward strand.
TTTGGTTTCGGCATGACCCGTGCGGGGGGCTGCGGCAACAAAACGCTGGTCCGACTCGGTGCTGGGAACCTAAAGTCCCTGGTGGTGTTTTTGGTCATGGGCGTGGTCGCTTACATGACCTTGCGCGGTCTGTTTGGTCTCGTGCGTTTGGAATTGGAAACGTTCAACACTGATTTAAGTGTATTTGGTTTGGAAAGTCAGTCGATGGTTGAAATCGCGGCTGCGCTCGTCGGGATGGAAACGGAAAGTTTGCGTTTGGGGGTGACGGCGGTGTTTGCATTCGCCATTTTGGCTTATTGCTTCAAAAGCGAAGAATTTCGCGGTTCTTCGTCAGACATCATCGGCGGCGTGATTATTGGTCTGTTGATTCCTGTGGGTTGGTACATCACGGGTGTGTTGGGCGCGGATGACTTCGCCCCTACCCCCTTATTTTCGTTCACCTTTGTCGCGCCGTCAGCCGAATCAATCCAGTATTTAATGACCTTTACCGGGGCCTCGATCAACTTTGGGATTGCCACCGTCGGCGGTGTTATCGCGGGATCATTCTTGATGGCTGTTGCCACCAAATCGTTCCATATCGAAGCGTTCAGCGGCGCCGATGACATGAAAAGTCACCTTGTTGGGGCCATTATGATGGGAATCGGCGGTGTTCTGGCCCTGGGCTGCACCATTGGTCAAGGCTTGACCGGCATGTCGACGTTGGCGCTGGGCTCGCTGATTGCTCTTATATCGATTATTCTCGGCGCTGTTTGGGGCTTGAAAGCCCTGGAAGAGGATTCCGTATTGGGTGGTCTGAAAGCCATGCTAACGCGCAGCTCTTAAATCACAATTGTGCATAATTTCGCGGCTAAGTGTCGCGCATATAACACTATTGAAAATGAGGTGGATGTAATATCCACCTCATTTTTTTATACTCATTATAAATTTCCCTGACAGAAAGCTTGCCACGTCGAGAAAAGATATCTAATGTAACTGGATGCTAATACACAGCATGTTTGTGGGTTAATATAACTTAATCCACAAGTTTTCGATACAAATGTGCGATTAAAACATTTCTACGCTGTACGATAGAGACATTGCACGTTTGGGAGGTTTTAAACAATTGGCTCCTCATACATTTCGTATTTGGGCTTGTTTTATCCGAGACGTAGCTATTGGCACTTATGGATTCCCCCTGTGTTCGAGGGAGCGAGTGGGAATTCTGTCTTAATCGGCTCGTTTATGGGAGGGATAATGAAACACACTAAATTCATGACGGCTGCAATCGGTCTTGCATTTGTTGGCGCTTTTGCTGTCAATGCGCAGGCTGCGGATATGCCGAAGTTTACGATCGTAAACGACACAATTCCTGCGTCGCTCACCGGAAAACCGGGTGATGCCGCCAACGGCAGAAAGGTCGCCATTGATCGCAAAAAAGGCAACTGTTTGGCGTGCCATGTGATGCCGATTCCGGAACAGCAGTTTCACGGCCATGTCGGCCCTGATTTGCACGGCGTAGCAAAACGTTATGACGAAGCCACGCTTCGCATGCGTGTCGTTGATCCGAAAGTGCTCAACGAAGACACGATGATGCCGAGTTTTTTCACCACCGGCCAACATCGCGTCACGAAAAAATTTGAAGGTAAAACAATCCTCGGTGCACAAGAAGTTGAAGACGTGATTGCATACCTGAAAACACTGATGTAGTCCCGGTGAGAGACTGTTACTCAATTTAAGGAATATGAGGAAATTATGAGCAATACCAACTCGCAATTGGTCCGTATGGACCGTCGCACAGCGCTTAAAGCCGCTGGCGCAGGTTTCGTCGCTTTGGGTTTCGCTTCGACAGCCCATGCTTCACCTGAAGCCGCCGCTGAGGCACTTGCTAAACTGTCCGGTGGCGCCGCCGCTGCGACATCAGACAAAATCACCATTTCTTTGCCTGAAATTGCAGAAAATGGCGCAACTGTTCCCGTGGGCATCACCGTTGATAGCCCCATGACGGCGGCAAGCTATGTCAAGCAGATCCACGTGTTTGCTGAAGGCAATCCCAGCCCCGAAACCATTACGTTCAATTTGACCCCGACCGGCACGGCCGATGTGAATACCCGTATTCGCCTCAGCAAAACGCAAAATGTGTTGGTTGCAGCGGTCATGAACGACGGTTCGGTTTTGACCAACAAAAAGGAAGTAAAAGTCACCATCGGCGGCTGCGGCGGCTAATCGCCCCGTCCCCTTCCCTTTGGTCACGAAGATATATTAGGAGTGCTATAAACATGGCTAACAAACCTCGCGTTAAGCTGCCGAAATCGGCAAAAGCTGGCGAAATCGTCCAGATTAAAACTCTGGCATCTCACGACATGGAAACCGGAAATCGCAAAGACAAAAAGGGCAATAAGATCCCCCGTCTGATCCTCAACAAGTTCTCCTGCTCCTTTAAAGGCGAAGAACTTTTTGGTGCGACCATGCATCCGTCCGTGTCCGCAAACCCATACATCGCTTTTTCCATTACGGCGAAAGAAAGCGGTACGTATGATTTCACGTGGACCGACGATAATGGCGAAGTCACAAAAGTGTCGCAAGACATGAGTGTGTCTTAAATCAAGACTAAGGGAGGGCTTACGTCATGAATTTCAAGACAATTATCACTACGATCGCCGTGCTCGGTACCGGCATCACACTTGCGGCTTGCCAAATGGATGCCTATCAGGCACCGAACCCGAACGGTAGCGAACTCTGGTCTGGCTACAAAACGGCAACAGCAGAAACACGCGCCATGCAGGACGATGATTTTGCGAACCCCGGCATGCCGATGGTGGATTCCGCCGCTGCGCTTTATAACAAAAAAGACGGTGAAGCCAACATGTCGTGCGCAGATTGCCACGGTGCTGTGGACGACCCCAAAGGTGGCTCTAAGGGGCTTCCGATGAAGGGCGTTTCGGCGCGTTATCCCGTTTATGACGCGGACACCAAAAAGCCGATCAACGTTGAACTGCGCATTAACAAATGCCGTACCAAGTACCAAAAAGCAAAAGAGTACAAATACGAATCAGACGCCATGCTGGGCATGACCGGTTTGATTGCCTTGCAGTCGCGCGGCATTCCGATGATGAGCACGGCAGACAATCCGTCTGACGAGCTGAATGCAGCATGGAAAGCGGGTGAAGCGTTCTACTATGAGCGTCGTGGTCAGCTGAACATGTCGTGCAAACATTGCCACGAAGACCATCAGGGTGAATTGATCCGTGCGGAAGTCCTGTCTCAGGGCCAGTCTAACGGTTTCCCGACTTACCGCTTGAAGTGGAGCAAACTCGGGTCCCTGCATCGTCGTTTCCGTGGTTGTAACGGTAACATCCGTGCGGAGCCGTATGGTTACGGGTCAGACGAATATCTGAACCTGGAAACCTACTTGGCTTGGCGCGGTCGCGGCCTGCCTATGGAAGGGCCGTCCGTTCGTAAGTAACGGTTGACGAACAGGGGCGGCATCCAACTGGATTGCCGCCCCTTTTCCGTTCAAATATCCAGACGTATTTAAAAATTCCCCTAAAATATAAGACCAAGAATAACGGAGACTTCACATCATGCTCACCCGTCGTGATTTTTTGCAGGTGACCGCCGCGACTGCGGCGTTGCTGGGAACAGGCGTCAACATTGCGCGCGCCGCCAGCAATCAAGCTATTACACAAGACGATTTATTGAAATTTAACAGCGTTGGCCAAGTCACGTTACTCAATTTTACCGATATCCACGCCCAACTGATGCCGCTCTATTTCCGTGAGCCGTCGGTAAATCTGGGCGTTGGCGAAGTTTACGGTTTGCCGCCGCATTTGACCGGAAAAGAATTCCTCAAAAAATTTGATCTGATGGCTGGCACCGCCGATGCCTATGCGTTTTCAAGCGTTGACTTCAGCCACTTAGCGGGCGAATACGGCCGCATTGGTGGCTTGGCGCACATGGCGACGTTGATCAAGGCCATTCGCGCCCAACGCGAACCCAACACCTTGCTGATCGATTGCGGCGACACCTGGCAGGGCTCTTACACCTCACTGGCGACCCGTGGCGAAGACATGGTGGACGCCATGAACGCCTTGGGCGTTGACGTGATGGTGCCGCACTGGGAATTCACCTACGGCGCGGAACGGGTGCAGGAACTGATTTCCAAACTCAACTTCCCGTTCTTGGCCGGCAATGTCATCGACAACCAATGGCAGGAAAAGGTCTTCGATTCGACCGCTCACTTTGAGCGTGGCGGCGTCAAAGTTGCCGTCATCGGCCAGGCCTTCCCTTACACTCCGGTGGCCAATCCCCGCTATATGATCCCTGACTGGTCGTTTGGTATTCGTGACGAAATGGTTCAGGCCAGCGTCGACAAAGCCCGTGCCGAAGGTGCCGAACTGGTGGTTCTGGCGTCGCACAACGGCTTTGACGTGGACCGCAAGTTGGCGTCACGTGTGAATGGCATCGACGTGATCTTGACCGGCCACACCCACGACGCCATTCCGGGAATCATTGAAGTGGGCAACACGTTGTTGGTCGCCACCGGATCACACGGCAAATTCCTGGGTCGTTTGGACCTGGATGTGCAAAACGGCAAGGTCAAGAACTACAACTACAAACTGATGCCGATTTTCTCCGACGTGATCAAGCCGGACGCGGAAATTCAGGCGGTGGTCGACGCCATTCGCGCCCCCCATCAAAAGATCATTGGCGAAAAGCTGGGGACCACCGAAAGCCTGTTGTATCGCCGTGGCAACTTCAACGGCACCTTTGACGATTTGATCTGCAACGCCATCATTGAAGAGCGCGAAACGCAGATTTCCTTGTCACCGGGCTTCCGCTGGGGGGCTTCTCTGATTCCGGGTCAAGACATCACCATGGATGATATCTACACCCAGACCGCGATCACCTATCCCAATGTGTATCGTAGTGAAATGACCGGCGAGACCATCAAGTTGATTTTGGAAGACGTGGCGGACAACCTGTTCAACCCCGATCCCTACTATCAGCAAGGTGGCGACATGGTGCGCGTCGGCGGCATGGGCTATCGCATCGATATCCAAAAATCGATCGGTTCACGCATTTCCGAGATGACCTTGCTGTCGACCGGGGAAGCCATCGATGCCAGCAAAAAATACACGGTTGGCGGCTGGGCTTCGGTCAACGAGGGCACCGAAGGCCCGCCCATTTATGACTTGTTGGCGGACCACATCCGCAAAAAGAAAGTCATCGACGTTCAACCCAACACCAATATTAAGGTTGTGGGGGCTTAAGGCCCCCTCACCTTTTGCCATTTTGGCATTTAGAGGGGAATTTTTATGGATATCACCTACTGGGGATCATTCGGCGCTGGCGTACTGAGCTTTGCCTCGCCTTGCGTCTTGCCCCTTATCCCGGCGTATTTGTGCTTTTTGGGCGGCGCCTCGCTTGATGAATTGACAGCAGAGGGCGGCGTTGACAAAAAAGTGCAACGCCAAGTGTTCGTTTCCGCCCTGGCATTCGTGTTGGGCTTTGCCTCAGTGTTTATCATGCTGGGCGCCACGGCCACCCAAGTCAGCGCCATGATTGCCGACAACATCGGTATTCTGTCCAAAATTGCGGGCGTGATCATTGTGATTTTCGGCTTGCATTACATGGGCCTGTTCAAGATCGGCTTCTTGAACTTTGAAAAGCGCTTTCATTTGGAAAACAAGCCCGCCGGATTGGTGGGGTCCTACGTCATCGGCCTCGCTTTTGCGTTCGGTTGGACGCCTTGCGTCGGCCCGATTTTGGCAACCATTTTGATGGTGGCGGCCAGTGGCGACGACGTCATGTACGGCACTTCTTTGCTGGCGGTTTATGCCTTGGGCATCGGTCTGCCGTTCTTGCTGGCAGCGTTTGCGGTGAAACCGTTTATGCTGTTTTTGGGCAAGTTTCGCCGCCACATGCGCACCGTTGAAATCATGATCGGCACGTTGTTGGTGGTGACGGGCATTGCGATCTTCACCGGTTCGTTATCCGAAGCGTCCAACTGGCTGCTCGAGACCTTCCCCAGCTTTGGTGAAGTTGGCTAAGGTCTTTTGATCTCACAAAAAAGCGGCGTTTCCGATTTTGGAAACGCCGTTTTTTTGTGTCTAAATTGATGCGTTACATCAAGTGCGTCTTAAAAAACGCCAAGGTGCGTTCCCACGCCAAGTTAGCATCGGCTTCGTCATAGCGCGCCCCCGTTGGGTTGGCGAAGGCATGGTTGGCTTCGTACCAGTTAACCTGCAAATCGGTCTTGCCCGCCTTGGCCATGGCCGCTTCAAAGCCGTTGACCATTTCGGCGTTGATGTTGGTGTCCAAGGTGCCGAAATGCCCCAAAACCGGGCTGTTGAGGGAGGCCAGTTGTTCCGGCGATTTGTTGCAGCGTCCGTAATAGATGACGGTGGCGTCTACGGGCGTGGCGATGGAGGCATTGAGCGACCAACCGCCGCCAAAGCACCATCCAATCGTACCGACCTTTCCGGTGCTCTTGTCTGAGTGTTTGAGATAGTCGATCAACGCCACCAGGTCTTCGGTGCCGCCTTGTTCGGTGACGCCGTTCATCAAGGCTTTTGCACCTGGCCCATCGCTCGCCGTTTTGCCGCCGTACATATCTACGGCCAAGGCGATATAGCCAAGTTTGGCAAGTTCGGCAGCGACCGATTTGATTTGGTCGTTCAACCCCCACCATTCATGGATTAACAGCACCGTCGGTGCGGGGGTGACGGCAGGCATGGCGATCACGCCCATGGCCGTCCTGCCGCTGGGAGTTTTGATGGAAATGGGGGTCGTCATATTGTTGCCCGAAGCGCGCGCCAAATCCGGATAGGCCAGCACGGTTGCCAACGGCAAAACGGCTAAGCCTTTGATAAAGTTACGACGAACTTCATCACTCACTTCGGGTAACGGTTTGTCTGATGGCACTGTGCCACAGCCGAGTTCATCACACATGGAAGTTTCCCCTTAAATTGAACGGTTATGTATTGAGCGGACTGTTTACAGGTCCGGCGGTAAATTCTCGGGCAGTTCGTCAGCATACAAATCATATTCCACGCCAAGAGCATCGAGCTTGTTGCCCACGCCACTCAGCCAGCGCTGAAAGCTGGGCTCAGCTTCATAGCCTTTGGTGGCGGCATAACGGAGCAGAAAGTAAAAGTGAAACGGCTTGAAATAACCAGGAATGCGCACGACTTCCCCTTCGCCGCCCGCCTGTCCGTTCATCTCTTTCAGCGTGGAAGGGAAAAATTGTAGCGTCGGTGTGAACATCACCCGCCATTTGTTGGCGAGGTCTTTTTCCTTCAGCACTTCGCCGTCGAAATCGGTGACTTCACGGTCCCCCCACAAGTTCAGCTGCACCACCATAAAATCGTTCTTGATGGTGTCGACCACGCGCGGGAGGCGCAAGTTAACATCGTGAAGGCGTTTGCAGTACGGACAGCCGCGCTGCTCCCAGATGATCATCAAGCGTTTGCCCTGGGCATGTGCTTCGCTCAGGTCTTCGCTTAAGTTGAGAAAACCGTGGTGCAACCACGGCTGCATATGCAGACCGTCCTCACCGATATCACCAGCGGGCAAAAGGTTTTCTTTCGCGATGGCTGCGGGGGCACCGAGGCTAGATACAGCCCCAATGACAAGTGTAAGTATTACAATAAGAAAGTATCGTAACGGTTTGTTGTAAAAATACATTATTTGCATCTCCGCAGAGTTTGGCGTCCCCCAGTATGTCGGCATTGGGAAGCGTTATTTCAAGCTTTTAGGGTTTGATATCGACCCAGCCGGACAATCGGCGTTCGATGATTTCGACCAAGCCGGTTTGGGTCCAGCCGACCCCGTTGATAATGTCTTCACGGGTTTTGTGGATGGAGTCCAAGGTGTTGCCGCAGGCAATAAATTCAATGTCATACAGCAACATGCTTTCAATCCGGGCGCGCACGGGCGAGTCTGCCAGTACGGACCAAATTCCGGGGCCATAAGCTACGATAGCCAATTTAACGTGGTCCGCTCCATAAGCCTTGTGAATGTTCATGACATTGTTGAGCACCGCATTGACACGCGTTTCGTCTTTTTCATTCAGGGAAACAACGATCAGGCGCGGGTTGTCAAAATCGGGTGCGGGTTCCGCCATCATTGCATGTGCGGGCGTTGAAAGCGCCAAGTGCCCCAACAGGGCAAAACACAAAATCCCTAAAAGCTTTTTCATCTGCGTTTCCTCCCCCCCTGTGGATTTGCCTCAGTTTACCGTGTAACGCCTTTTATCTAAATAGGTTTCAATTCAAAGTTGGAGAAATTTTGGGACGACAAAGGAGGGTTTCCCTGCATGCGTCTCTTCGTTGATGTCGGGCGCACGTTCCGAGATCGCCCTAAACGCGTCAAGTTAAGATCCACATGATTTCTTAGTTGAAATAACGCTAAAGGAACCTTGACTTTTTCTCAATATAAGCCGTATCTAATTAAGAATTATCTACAGCAAGGATACTCGGAACGTGGAACTAAAACTTGAAGACATGGAAGGCAACGCACAAGCTGCGAGTGAGTTGCTGAAAGCGATGAGCAATCAAACGCGTCTGATGATCCTCTGCCAGCTTCTGCACGGTGAAAAAACGGCAGGTGAGTTGGATTCGGCTACCAAATTGAGCCAATCCGCATTATCGCAGCATTTAGCGGTGCTGCGCGATCACGGTTTGGTTCAGACCCGACGGGAATCGCAGAATATTTTTTATTCCATTGATGGCGATAAGCCGCGCGCGATCATCGAGGTCTTGTATCGCCTGTTCAACACCGGACAATCCAGTTGCGCGTGATAAAAAGAGCCTCCACCTTCTGTGTTTTTTGATGTATTATCAGATGGTTCGTTGCCCCTTTGGGGTTCGACCGTCAGTCTTGGGACTGATCTAAGTCGCGAAACCACGCCGTTTTCCCCCGGTGGATTTCACTCTTTGCAGTTGGCAAGATGAAGCCCGCTGAAGACGCTCTTTTCCGGCTTCATGCGAAACTTTTTTGGCGTGCTGAGGCGTAAAGATGCAAATTTACCTGCCCATTGCCGAGGTCTCGGTTAACATTTTCCTTATTCTTGGTATGGGTGGCGGGATCGGTTTTTTATCCGGTCTGTTTGGCGTCGGTGGTGGTTTTCTGATGACGCCGCTGCTGATTTTCATTGGCATCCCGCCCGCCGTTGCGGTCGGCACGGAAGCCAACCAGATTGTCGCCTCCTCCATTTCCGGCGTGTTGGCGCATTTCAAACGTGGAAACGTCGATGTGAAAATGGGGATTATGCTGCTGATCGGCGGTGTGATCGGGTCGACATTTGGGGTGTGGCTGTTCACGTTCCTAAAGACCCTTGGCCAAATTGATCTGGTCATTAAATTGTCATACGTGATTTTCTTAGGGATCATTGGTTCGTTGATGTTTATTGAAAGTCTCAATGCCATGCGCCGCGCCAAAAAAGCGGCACCGCCCAAACACAAGGGCCACAATTTTTTGCATGCGCTGCCGTTTAAAGTCCGCTTTCGCCGCTCTAAGCTTTACATTTCCGCCATATTGCCCATCGGTGTTGGCGTCGTCGTCGGCATCTTGTCCGCCATCATGGGTGTCGGTGGTGGCTTTGTTATGGTTCCGGCAATGATCTATTTGCTGGGCATGCCCACCGCCGTGGTGGTGGGGACGTCGCTGTTTCAGATCATTTTTGTGACCGCCAACGTCACCGTGCTGCAAGCGGTCAACAACTACGCCGTTGACGTTGTGTTGGCCCTGCTGTTGCTCATCGGGGGCGTGATTGGGGCGCAATTTGGGGCACGGGCTGGGGCCAAGCTGAAAGGCGAGCAATTGCGCGGGCTGCTGGCCTTGATGGTTTTGGGTGTGTGCGTCAAAATCGCTTTGGACCTGACGTTAACGCCCGTTGATCTCTATGCCCTCGGCACCACGGGAGGCCATTAAAATGACCCGCGCAATGATGCTAACGTTTAAGCGTTTGATGGTTTTAAGCGCCCTTCTCCTCTCCTCCGGATTTGCCAGTGCGTCTCAGTTAGACGTCGATTTATCCAAGCCTGATGTGCGTTTGGATGTGTCTTTCGAAGGCTCTGAGCTGCTGTTGTTTGGCGCCAAGCAAACCGATGGTGATATCATTGTTGTGGTTCGCGGCCCGGAAAAAGACACGTCAATGCGCCTGAAAGAGCGCATTATGGGCGTTTGGGTCAACACCGATGAAGTGATTTTTGAAAAGGCGCCGACGTATTATGCCTTGGCTGCGACCAAGCCCGTTGAGTTTATCTTGCCCAAGGCCGTTCTTGAGCACGAAAAAATCGGCACCGAGCACTTAGGCCTCAAAGCCATTGCGGCTCCCGATGGCGCAGATGAAGCCACCATTCAGAATTTCCGGGCTGGCCTGATCCGCAACATGGTGCGTCGGGCTTTGTATTCGAGCAAAAACAGTCCCGTCGATTTGGTCGGCAAACAGCTGTTTCGCACCAATTTATGGTTCCCCGCCAACGTGCATGTCGGCCATTACGCGGTCGACACCTACTTGGTTCAGGATGGAAAAATCCAAATTCACAACACGACCAATCTACAAGTGCACAAGGTCGGTCTTGAAGCGGAAATCTTTAGCTTCGCCCATGATCATGCCTTAATTTACGGGCTCCTTGCTATCTTGATTGCAGTGGTGGCAGGATGGTCCGCGAACGCCGTGTTCAAGAAAAGGGGGTAGGACCATGAACGACGCCCAAACCGCGAACAGTGATAAAGAATTTGTCTTCCTGTGCGTGGTCGACAAAAGTCCTGAGCTGAGCCGTGCGCTGCGTTTTTCCTGTCAACGCGCCAAACGCGTCGGCGGGCGGGTGGCTTTGGTGCATGTGATCCAACCTGCCGAATTTCAGCATTGGATGGCCATTGGCGACCTGATGGAGGAAGAGGCCCGCGAAGAAGCGGAAGCCCTGCTGGCGGAGAATTCTGATCGGGTCGTGCAAGCCACCGGAAAAACACCCATCGTCCATTTGCTCCATGGCGACACCTCAGAAGAGCTGCTGAAACTGATCGATGAAGACAAAACCATTTGCTTGCTGGTCTTGGGCGCAGCAACGGGCAAAGACGGCCCCGGTCCGCTGGTCAGCTATTTTGTCGATAAATCAGCTGGTCGCCTGCACATTCCCGTCACCGTAGTGCCCGGCAACATGACGGATGAAGAAATCGACAACATCACTTAAGTGAAAGCTTTTGCGTACAAAAAACGGCCGACGCATGCAGCGTCGGCCGTTTTGTCATTTTAAATGACGCCGTGCTTAGACACCCGCGCCCTGGAACAGACGTTGGTTGAGAACGCCGCTGTCTTTGAAGCGGTGCAAGCCTTTGACCGATGCCAATACGGCTAAGTCCACCAACGGTTCGACCGCGATGACCGTCATATAGGCCGCGCCGAAGGCGGCGACGTTGGCGACGTTTTCTGCGCCAAAACCTTGACCGTAAAACGCCCAGAACGCCACCCAGCTGACAATGCCGCCTTGGAAAGCCGTCGAGAGCTTTAAGGCTTGTCCATAGGTGACATCCTTATAGGCGACGTTTGCCGGGATGACCCGCTTCGCCAAAACGCTCATGGCGAACAACGGCACCAGCAAGGTGGTCAAGTTCATGCCCAACTGGGGCAAATCGAACGGCGCGAAAAACAGCCCTTGGACCAACAATCCCAAGGTGAGACCGATTGCCGCAGCCGGTGCGCCAAACATCAAAAAGAGGGTCGAGCCGAGAATTAAGTGAACTTCCGACACGCCAACCGGTTGGTGCGGTAAGATTTGGAAAAAGCTGAACACCAATGCGGTGGCAATGGCACTGCGCATGCCCAGGGAGACAATCCCTTTGGACACGGCACCGCTGTTTTTGATGGAATCCACAGCCAGTTTCGCGGCAAATCCAAGGGATCCGGCTGCGGTGGCAAAGCTGAGGGTGATTTTTGCGCCTTCGACGACGCCTGGTTCGATATGCATGGGTAAATTATCCTTTCGTACCCGCCGTACACGGCCCCAATTCATCGGGGCCACAACACACACAGGCAGGTCTCCTGGCTCACGGATCAGAGTTTTCTTGCGCCTTCCCAAGACTGAAGCCTCAGTGGCATGTGCAAGTCAACTACCGTTAACAGTTGCGGGGGCAGCCATGGTTCAGGACCCGTCAAGGTCATCCCTACCATGTTCCCTTTTCATCCAGCAGGCTTTGCCCGCTTAGAACCTATGCATATCTATGTTTGGCAGAGCCCTCAGCATATGGCAAGGCATTTCAACGTTCACACCAGTGTGGTTTTACAGATGCGGGCGCGAATAGTCTTTGATTATCAGTGTGGAATGCGTCAGAGTCTCTCAAGGATGTCATTTTGACATCCCTATCTTGGCGTCATAAAATCATGCTGCGCGATGGTGTTCTTGCCGATGTTTCGGCCCTTGTGGATCTTGAAAGTCGCTGTTTTGCGACGGATCGTCTTTCAGCGCGCAGTTTCCGCCATTTCCTGGCCAAAGGCCGCGCACCGCTGATTGTCGATGACGTCGATGGCGTTTTGCAGGGCTATGCCCTGGTGTTGCTGCACCCGAATACCTCTTTGGCGCGGCTGTATTCCCTGGCCGTCGATCCCCGTTTGCGCGCCAAAGGCATTGGTCGCGCCTTGTTGGCGGCGGCTGAAGCGCGGGCGCTGGAACAAGGGGCCACGCGCATGCGTCTCGAAGTTCACCAAAACAACGCCGCCGCCCAGGCGCTTTATGCCGATGTCGGCTACCACGCCTTCGCCATTGAATCGGACTATTACGAAGACCACGCCGCCGCCGTGCGCATGGAAAAGCATTTGGCCCCCCACCTGTCCAGAGACTTGGATCGGGTTCCCTATTTTGCCCAAAGTTTGGAATTCACCTGTGGCCCGGCCTGCCTGATCATGGCCATGCGCGCGCAAGATAAATCGATTGAGGCCAGTCGCCAGTTGGAACTGCAATTGTGGCGGGAGGCAACCACCATTTTCATGACCTCAGGCCATGGTGGGTGCGGTCCCTTAGGCCTTGCGCTGGCGGCGCACAAGCGTGGTTTTAAAGTTGATGTTTCCGCCAGCGACGAAACCGAAATGTTCATCGATTCTGTGCGCAGTGAGGACAAAAAAAACGTCATCCGCTTGGTTGAAGAAGGTTTTCAAAGCGAACTCGCCGCCGCCGGCATGAAAGTGGCGGAGACGCCGCTGACGGCGCACGACCTGTGCGATCTTTTGGATCAAGGGGCGATCCCCATCGTGCTCATCAGCGCCTATCGTCTCAGCGGTGACAAAGCGCCCCATTGGGTGGTTGCCACCGCCCATGATGAGCGCTTCATCTACGTCAACGACCCGTTTGTGGACATTCCCGAGAACCGCACCGAAACGGACTGCATCGGCATTCCCATCACGCTGCCAGAATTTGAACGCATGCTGCGATTTGGTCGGCGCAAGCATTTTTCAGCCATCGTTATTCACCCCCATTGAGAGGAGCTTATTCGCTCGTGTCTCGTTACATCATCATCGTTGACAGACCAAGTGATTGGACGTGGTCGCAAGAAGGTCTCAACATCACCAGCGCTGAGGCGTTTCTCACCCAAGACCACAAAATCCGTCGTCAACCGACGCGCATCATCAACTTTTGCCGCCATTACGACTACTTGAGCGCCGGGTATTATTGCTCTTTGTTGGCCGAGGCACGGGGCCAGTTGCCCATGCCGACGGTGGCCGATGTTTTGAGCTTGGCACGCAAGAACCTCTATTCGTTCGCCATTCCCGAACTGGAATCCATGCTCAACAAAATCATCAAACGCCTGACCGATCCGCCCGAAGATGCGTTCAGCCTGACGGTGTTTTTTGGACGCTCAAACGATCCCCGCTTTAAGCGCTTGGCGGCGGAATGTTTTGACGTGTTTCGCTTTCCCATTTTGCGTCTTGAGATAACCCCAGGGAAACGTTGGAAAATTTCGTCAATCCATCCGATGGGCCTGCATCAGGTTCCCGACGATATGGGACACATCTTGTTTGACGCCGTCAGAGCCTACACCCGCACCCGCAAGATACCGGGCGGTTCGCGTCAATCGGCGCTTTACAACTTGGCCATTCTTTACGATCCGGACGAGGCGCTGCCGCCATCAGATGCGCAAGCCTTGGATAAGTTCATCCGCGTCGGCCAGTCGTTGCGCATCGACGTCGAATTGATCACCAAAAAAGATTATCGGCGGATTCCTGAATTTGACGCCCTGTTTATCCGCACCAACACGTCGATTGATCATTACACATATCAGTTTTCCCGCAAGGCTGAACAAGAAGGGCTGGCGGTGATTGATGATCCGACTTCGATTTTGCGCTGCACCAATAAAGTTTATCTGCATGAATTGCTGCGCCGCCATGACGTGCCAACGCCGAAAACCCAGACCATCAATCGGCACAATTTCACCCCCGAAATCATCCCCGAATTGGTCCGTGAACTGGGCTATCCGATCATCTTGAAAATTCCCGACGGCTCTTTTTCCCGCGGTATGCACAAGGCTGAAAACGCTGAAGAAATCATGCGTTTTGGGGAAGAATTGCTGCAAAGCTCGCGGCTGATTTTGGCCCAGGAATATATTTACACAGCTTACGATTGGCGTGTCGGCGTGTTGCGCGGCGAGCCTCTGTATGTCTGTCAGTATATGATGTCGCGCAATCACTGGCAGATCGTTAACCACAGCACCGACGGCACCTTCCGCCAAGGTACTTTTAAGACCTTTGCCATTGATCAAGCGCCGCCCGGCGTGGTCGAAACCGCCACCCGCGCTGCCGCCCTGATCGGTAATGGATTGTATGGTGTGGATCTCAAACAAACCGATAAAGGTCTATTTGTGATCGAAGTCAACGACAACCCGTCACTTGATCGTTTCGTCGAAGACAAAGTCATCAAGGACGAACTTTACATCAAGATTCTCAACGAGTTCATCCACCGCATCAACCACAAGACCTAAGCCACAAAAAGCCCGCCCGGTTAACCAACCAAGGCGGGCTTTCGTGTTTCTGGAATCGCGCGATTTAAGCGCTGTAGGCGTCTCGGATGGCTTTGATGGTGGCAACGTAATCATCGCCCTTAAACACTGCCGAGCCAGCGACCAAGCAGGTTGCGCCCGCGTCCACAACCGATTTGGCGGTGGCTGCATTGACGCCGCCGTCGACTTGGATGTCGATGGGACGGCCCGCGATCATTTCTTTGACCTGGGTGATTTTGTTCAGTGCGGCGGGAATGAAGCTTTGACCGCCGAAGCCCGGGTTGACGCTCATGATCAAGACCATATCGAGCTGATCAATGACGTTTTCCAGCACGCTCACCGGGGTGTGCGGGTTCAGGCTGACGCCGGCTTTTTTGCCCAAGCCTTTGATCACCTGGATGGAACGGTCCAAGTGCTTGTCGGCTTCTGCGTGAACGACGATTTGGTCGGCACCGGCTTTGGCGTAATCTTCCAAGAACGGTTGCGCCGGGTCGATCATCAAATGCACGTCGAAGAATTTTTTGGTCCACGGACGAATGCACGCGATTACGGGCGGGCCGAAGGTCAGGTTCGGCACAAAGTGACCGTCCATGACGTCGATGTGAATCCAATCCGCACCCGCTTCGTCAACGGCTTTGACTTCTTCGCCGAGGCGCGCGAAATCAGCAGACAGAATGCTGGGAGCAATTTTGACGTAATCAGTCATGGCGGTTCTCCGTATGGGGCCAAATTTAAGGAGCGATAAGCTCTGTTGTGAAAGAGAAGGCCCCCGCCAGAGACGGGGGCCTTCCGGGTGGTTCTGGGATAGGTGCGAGCGGACCTCCCCAGGTTTACTCGTCGCCCAGAACCTCCGCGATCCGGAGCTCATTCAACGTCTTCAACGTCTGTATTGGCAGCTTATGTAAGCCCCCTACCCAATCGGTTTTCACCGACGAATGAACATATTTTCTTGTATGGCAGTTTCCTAATAAAGTCAACGCAACAAAGCCTTAAACGGCAGAATTTAAGTACTTTTTCGCAATTCCCAACCCTATTGGGTAGTCACCTGCTGCCCATTTAAATGGTCTTTACTTGGTTAAGGACATAAACAGTTGCGGTAATCTTTCCGGCAGCCGTTCAACATTGTCGATAACGGTGTATTGATTCCCAAAAATGTCGCCAATGTAGTCGTCGGCCTTTTTGTCAAGATTGATGCAGTACGTATAAATCCCCAGTTGGTCGAGTTCTTGAACCGCTTTGCGGGCGTCTTCGATCAAGTGGCGTTCGTCCGATACATCAATGTCGAACGGTTCGCCGTCGGTCAGCACCAGCATGAGTTTTTTATCCGATTTGCGTTGCGACAAGGTCTGCGCCGCGTGGCGCATGGCCGCGCCCATGCGGGTGGAATAGCCCGCTTCTATGGCGGCCAAGCGGCCTTTGACTTCATCGTTCCAGGACTGTGAATAGCCTTTGATGTGCTGATAGCGCACTTCGTGACGGGAATTGGATGAGAACCCGGCAATCGCCAACTCGTCACCCAAACAGTCCACCGCCCAGCCCATCAAAGACACCGCTTCCTGACTGAGTTCCAAAATGGTTTGCGAGCAGCCTTCAGGAATCTCGTTCACCGATTGGGACAAATCCAACAGCAACATGACGGAGATATCGCGGCCGTCATGACGGTGGCTCATGTTGATGCGGGGGTCCGGTTGGGCCCCGGACTTGAGATCGATGAGCGAGCGAATGGCCACGTCCAAATCCAGCTCAGAGCCTTCTTCTTGGTAGCGTACCCGCACGTAATGCTGTGGCTTCAGCAGATCCAAGATCTGTTTCAAACGCTTGGCCAGCATGGCGTGCTTGGCCAGCAAGCCGTCGATCACCCCGGCATCGCCCATGGGGTGCAGGCTTTCGTACAGGCTCACCCAATCGGGACGGTAGGTTTTGGACAGGTAGTCCCATTCCGGATAATGACGCGGCGGCAAGCCTTGTTCGTCTTCGCTGTCTTGGTCTTTGGCGTTGCGCTCTTGCTGGTCAAACATTTCTTCTTCGTCGCCCAGCTCGTGGTATTTCCACATGTGGCGATTGTCGTCTCTGTAATTGACTTCGGTGTCGGTGAAATAGACTTGAGCCGACTGGTCTTGCTGGCGGCGCGTGCGGGCGATAAACGAAATCGCCAAATTGGCAATCTCTTGGGTCGAGCTTTCGCCCTTTTTCATTTCGTCCAAAAAGCGCTCTGCGTATTCAATCACGTCTTTGTTTTCATAGCCGTGGTCCGGGTCCAACACGGCATAGGAAAACATCGCCAAACGATGGCGGATGCATGACTGAATTTCCGGGTTGCAATCGCCTTCGATGGGTCTGGGATGTAGAGCCAAAAACAAATTCACCAGACCCGGATATTCGCGCATGGCCAGATGCTCAACCCGGCAATCTTCAAACATTTCCGCCGCGACCCGTTGAAAGGGGCTGAAATTGTCGGCGAAAATGGCCTGGGTCCAACGCCGGTGTGCGGCCATGTGGGCCAGCAAAACGCGGTAACGATCCGTGCCCTTGACCCGCAACCCGGTGCCGGGGCGGACAAAGTCATCGTACACATCGGGCACCCGCAACCCCAGCTCGTCAAAGTACGGCATGGGTTTGCGCAGTTCGTCATAGCCCAGCGAATACGGCACAAAATGCGCGTCGTGCTCGCTCCACAGGCCTTTCATATACAGCCCCATTTTGCGTTCGTTGTCGGCGAACAAGGTGCCGTGACGTTCGCGCTGCAAGATCGCTTTGGAATCTGCGGACTGTAACGAAAAATAGTCTTTTTGCCGTTCCGGATGGCTGAGGTAATGGGTGGCTCCGTAGGTGATCCAGTTTTTCAGGCCTTCCAGTGACAACTGGCTCAACAGATACGGCATATGCGCCAGCATTTCGGGCAGACCGGGGCTGGGAATGGTGGTGTGAAAACCGTGGATGGAACCGGTGGTCTTTTCCATGAAGGCAAACAGGGTGTCGATGTATTGGCTGAACAAGTCATGGGAGCGCAAGCGCCGGGCGGCTTCGCCCAAAGTCTGCAAAAACGGCAAGATGGCTTTGCCGTTGGGGGTGCGCGACATCTTCCACACCGATTGGGAGACCTGTTCGATCACACCCTCGCCCAGACGCTCGGCAATTTCGGGCATTTCGGCCAGGTAAACCTGCACCGGCTCAAAGCCGCGACCAATCATGCAAATCAGCGACGCGCCGTCCAACAAGGTGCGCACACCTTGCGGGCTGAGGCGCTGGACAGCGTCTTCCATACACCCCGCGAACGCGGTGTCGAGCTGCTCAAACCCACACGTGAGTTGGCTGCGCAGTTCGTCCAGTTCGGCTTGGTTGAGGGTCATCGCAAATAGCCTTTTTGCAAGGTGAATTGCTGGTAAAAAAATACATAAGCTTCATTTTGAACCACAAAGAGCACAGAGGTCACAGAGATGATCTTCAAAACCGCCCTCACCTCTATCAAAAAGCCATTTTAAAGATCTTCGATGAGATGAATTTTTGCTGTCTTAGGGTCCTCTGTGTGCTCTGTGTACTCTGTGGTTAAAAAACAATTCCTAGCCGAAAACGGCATCAATTGTGTGCTTCAACGTTGCGGCAATGTCCGCATCGTCGGTGATGGGCGCCACCAAAGCCATGCGGCATGCGGCGTTGGGGTTGATGCCTTGCTTGATCAAGCGTGCGGCGTAGACCAACAAGCGCGTTGAGATGCCTTCATCCAGGCCGTGGCCCTTCAGATTGCGCGCGGTGGCGCCGATTTTCACCAGCTTGGCGGCGGTGTCTTCATCGGTTCCCGTTTCTTTGGCAATGATGGCGGCCTCGACAGCGCCTTCGGCATAATCGAAATTCAGCCCGGAAAAGCGCTGTTTGGTTGACTGTTTTAAGTCCTTCATCAGGCTTTGATAACCGGGGTTGTAGGAAATCACCAATTGGAAATCGGCGTGGGCGTTGACCAATTCACCCTTTTTATCCAGCGGAAGCGTGCGGCGGTGATCGGTCAGCGGGTGAATGACGACGGTGGTGTCTTGGCGCGCTTCAACCACTTCGTCCAGATAACAAATCGCGCCGATACGCGCCGCCACGGTCAGCGGGCCATCCAGCCAGCGGGTGCCGTTGGCATCCAACAAATAGCGCCCCACCAAATCGGACGCGGTCATGTCTTCGTTACACGCCACAGTAATCAGCGGTTTTTTGAGCTTCCATGCCATGTATTCGATAAAGCGTGATTTACCGCACCCGGTGGGGCCCTTGACCATCACCGGAAGACGTTCGGCATAAGCGGCCTCATACAGTGCCACTTCGTTTCCGGTGGGCTGATAATACGGCTCTTGAGTGATCTGGTACTGTAAAACGTCTATTTCATGGCTGGGCATAACTTAGAATCCTTACAAACATGTAGGGCGGAGGAAAAAAGACCGGGAGCAGTTTGCACCACGCCCGGTCCTTTTTGCAAAGAATGCGTTCTCGAAAGAACTTTGGGCAAGCTTATTTGTGCACGCCCAATTTTTCGCGCCAACCGGGGAAGATCGTATCGGCATCGCCGGGGAAGCTTTCGAACGCGCGCGCAAATTCTTTGTGCTCTTTCGCGAATTCGATGGGATCAGCGCCCTGCTGCCAGCATTCGTAAGCCTGACGCAGCGAGATCGCACCCGCAGCCGGGCTGTCGATGTGACCGTAGGAACCGCCACCGGACGTGTTGATCAAGTTGGCGTGGCCCAGGTTTTCGAAGAAGCCCGGCAAACGCAGTGCGTTCATGCCGCCCGAAATGATCGGGGTGGTCGGCTTCATGCCATACCATTCCTGGTGATAGAAAGGACCGTCGGCGCTGTCGCGTTCGATCATGTAAGCGATGTTTTTATCGGTCGCATCGCCTTCCATCTTGCCGTAGCCCATGGTGCCCACATGGATACCGGAAGCACCCTGCAAGCGGCTCATTTTGGCCAACACAAAGGCGGTGTAACCGCGTTTTGCGGACGGCGACGTCACAGCGCCGTGACCGGCACGGTGATAGTGCAGGTACTGGTTGGCAAAGTGACGACGAGCGGTGGTGACCATACCGGGGCCACCCACATAACCGTCAACCAAGAACGCAACCTTGTCGGCGTCCGGGCCGAAGGTGTTCAAGATGAATTCGCCACGGGCCATCATTTCATAGTGATCGTCAGCGGTGATGTTGGCGGAGAACAATTTGGCTTCGCCGGTTTCATCCATAGCGCGCTTCATGGAGTCATAGACCAAAGGAATGGTTTCGCGCATCGGCGAGAACACCTGGTTGCCCTGGGGTTCGTCGTTTTTGATGAAGTCGCCGCCCAGCCAGAACTGGTAAGCCGCTTCGGCAAAGGGTTTCGGACGCAGGCCCAGCTTCGGTTTGATGATGGTACCGGCGATGTAACCGCCGTTGACCACGGGACGGCCCAAAATGCGCCACAAATCGGAAATGTCTTTGGACGGACCGTCGAACAAACGCAGGTATTTCTGCGGCACGTAGAAATCGAGCATCTTGGCGTAGGCGATGTCGCCCATGCCTTGGTTGTTGCCGATGGCCAACGTCAAGAACGACACGATCATCGCGCGGCCGTCGGTGATGTTGCGGTCGAACAGATCAACCGGATAGGCGATCTTCATGATTTCTTTGGCTTCGTCGATTTCGTAAACGAGCGCGTCAACACCTTTGGTGAAGTCATCCGTGGTGGACACTTCAACGTTGGTGCCGGTGGACGATTCAGCAGAGAAGTGAGCGGCGGCTTCAAGGTAACCGTAGCCGGTCTTCGGTTTCATCAAGTAAGCAACAAGAACGTGGTTGCCGCCTTTGATCAGGTCGTCTTCTTTAAGGCTCAAGTCTGCGTAACGATTGGACTGGTCCATAATAGGCCCCTCTCTTCATGTCTCTCGATTGCGTGAAGGTCCCGCTTGGTTATCGCTTGGGACCAGCACCTTCCCTTAGGTTTCTGTTTCTGTTTGGAGGGCGTTGTGTTCAACACCGTGTAGAACCACCCTTCAAGTGGCGCAGACTATACGGGGCACATGTGCATAAAAGAATTCATTTATATTGATGATCAGCATAATATTTGCTTATAGTAATGCGCGAACACCATGATCTGCTTGGCTTTTTTAAAAAATTAAATGAAATACAACGACATGCACGTAACTTTACGACAATTAGAAGCTTTCACCGCCGTCGCAAATCACCTCAGCTTCACCCGTGCAGCGGAACAGTTAAACCTTTCGCAGCCTGCTGTGTCCATGCAAATCAAGCAATTGGAATCGCAACTGGGCCAAGCCTTGTTCGAACAAATGGGGAAAAAAATCCACCTCACTGAATCAGGTCACGAAGTGCGTAAATTTGCGCGCTCGATTCTTCAGCAGGTTGATGACATGGAAACGGCGCTGACCAGCCTCAGCGGCTTGGAACGCGGCACCTTGAGCATTTCGGTCGCCACCACGGCGCACTATTTTGCCCCGAAGCTTCTGAAGATCTTTTGTGAGCGCTACCCCGGCGTCAACGTCAAACTGGATGTCACCAATCGAGAACAGTTGGTCAGCCAGTTGGAAAACAACATCGTCGATATGGTGATCATGGGCCGTCCGCCGGAAAACGTGGACGTGGAATCGGGGGCGTTCATGGAAAACCCCCTGGTTCTGATTGCCCCCGCCGACCATCCATTCACGCGGGAAAAATCGATCCAACTGAAACGTCTGGCCAACGAAGTGTTTTTGGTCCGCGAAGTGGGTTCGGGAACCCGCAAAGCCATGGAACTGTTTTTCACCCAACACAATATTCCCATGATTATGGGCATGGAGGTCAGCTCAGACGAAGCCATCAAGCGCAGCGTGCAAGCGGGCTTGGGACTGGGCATCATGAGCCGCGACGCGATTCAGAATGAACTTCAACTAAATCTTCTAAGCGCGCCAGATGTTTTGCATTTTCCGATTATGCGACATTGGTACGTGATGCACCGTAAAGGCAAACGACTGTCGCCCATCGCGCAAGCCTTTAAGGACTTTTTGCTCCAGGAAGCGGCCGGTATTCTCAACAAAGAACCAACGCTGCGTGATGCCGCTCAGTTACAGACGCCCCAGATGCCCCCGCTGAAGGCCCCAACGCCTTCCGCTGCAAACAACAAATACGCTCCAGCGCGCCCCAAGTATGTTTTGACGGGCCCTGACGGCAAGCCCATCCCCCCGGCCCCGCGCAAATAAGCGTCCACTTTGGCTCAATGCCTTAATGTTAATCCAGCACACATCCTACAGAGATTGTCTTGAGCGTGTATTTACG
Source organism: Magnetovibrio blakemorei (assembly GCF_001746755.1). Classification (GTDB taxonomy): domain Bacteria; phylum Pseudomonadota; class Alphaproteobacteria; order Rhodospirillales; family Magnetovibrionaceae; genus Magnetovibrio; species Magnetovibrio blakemorei. The sequence continues at coordinate 43,450 of NZ_MCGG01000027.1, forward strand.
CAATTATGGTTGCGCAAGTACAATTGCTTGGTGCATGCGTAAATATCAAGACATAACCGTAGGACTAAAAAAAGAGTGGAAAATGACACGCCCGTTTTAATGGTTCCGGGGCTGGGTGGGTCCGACTCGGGACACTGGCAAACCCATTGGCATGACCGTCATGCAAGCTGTGAGTTTGTTCAATCCGTCAATTGGAACCTGCCCGAACGGGAAAGCTGGTTGGCGGGCTTGGACTTGGCCATTCACGCCTGTGCAACCCCGCCTTTGCTGGTGGCCCACAGTCTCGGCTGTGCTTTGGTGGCGCACTGGGTGGCTCAAGCCCATAAAAGAAACGGCGGCGTGTCCAATCTACCTGTCCGCGGTGCGTTGCTTGTGGCCCCTGCAGATGTGGATTCTGAGGCCCATACCCCGGCCGAGACACACGTTTTTGCGCCTATGCCGCTGTCCGTTTTCCCTTTTCCCTCGACCGTCGTCGCCAGCACCAATGACCCATACGTCGATCCCGTAAGGGCCAAACTGTTCGCCACGGCGTGGGGCGCCGAATACACCAATGTTGGTCCACGCGGTCACATCAACGCGGACTCGCATTTAGGAGACTGGCAAGAAGGCTGGGACCTGCTTACAGATCTATACCGTGAGGATGAGCAGCTGTCGCGGGCTTGATCCGGGTTTCTCGGTGCAACAGATACAGGCCGCTGGCGACAATCACCCCTGCCCCAACCACCGTGGACAAACCCGGAACGTGCCCCCACAGCACAAATCCGATCAACCCGGCCCACACCATCGCCGAATACTCAAAAGGCGCCACCAAACCGATTGGCGCGATGGAAAAGGCACGGGTCAGACTCAAATGTCCAGCCACGGCAAAGGCTCCCGCCAAAGCCACCCAGCCAACGTCGATCGCCGACATGGGTTTAAAGTCGGCCCAGATAAGGGTACTGGCGACCACGCCAACCCATACGTTAAAATACAGAACCTGCTTAAACGCCCCTTCGCCCACATCGTCACCCTTGCGGCCCATCCACCGGGTGATCAGCATGAACACGGCGTAGGCGAAGCTGGCGAGCAAGGCATACACGGCTCCGCTTTGAAAAAAGTCACCCCCGGGGTTGGCCGCGATCATGACGCCGACAAAACCAACGATAACAGCGGCCCAACGGTGCGGCCCCACATACTCTTTCAACAGCGGCACGGACAAGGCCGTCATCACAAAGGTTGTGCCGAAAAAGATCACTGTGGCATCCGCCAAAGCCATCGTTTGCAACGCCTTGAAAAATGCGAGCGGAGCAAAAAATCCCACCAAGACCCGCACAAAATGCAATCCGGGCCGTTTTGTACGCAACGCCTCGCTGGGCAGCGACCGCCAGGCCCAAATCAACATAACGGGGGCCACAAACCAACTGCGCACGGCCAGAATCTGCAAAACGCTAAAATCGCGTTCCAGCAGAATTTTGATCACCCCATCCATCACCGACAACAACAAAGCGCCCAGCAAAATCAACGCAATGCCCTGCATATTATGGCGGTGGGTATCAATCATCATGGTTGGTCCGTCCCGGCAGAAAGCACAACTTGTGATAGCGCACCCTGAATAATTCCGATATGATTTTGCACTATAAATTATCCAAGCGGAATGAGGAGTTGTTTATGCACAAAGGGTTGGTCGGCGGCGTGGTCGTCTTAGCATTGGTTGGGGCGGGTGTCGGTGGTTTTTTTTGTGATCGACAACAAGGTCCGTACGGCCGTGCACAATAATTTTGATGACCTTGCCAAATCATCGCCCTCAGTCAAGTCCGCAAGCTTTGAAGGGCATGAGGTGGATTTTTTTGCTGATGAGATCAAACTTCATAAGGTTCAAGTTGACCTTTATCTCAGCAAACTGCCTGAGTTTAACAATACAAAAACAGATGGTATTGACCTCAAAGGTATAGGCACCCAAACGGTTCAGACGATGACCATCTCTGGGCTTCGGGAGATCGTTTTTGGCGGCAATAAGATCAGTCGTATCGATGCAGATGGCATCGAATTCGGCGCTGAGATGGTCCAAACCATCACCTCGCCTGCGGATGCTCAGCAGCCCAGCCCCTTGTCGACCTCGATGGTGATGAGCGGCGCCCTACCCCATGCAGAGATTTACGGATTTGATTACAGCCGATTGGGTCAGGCGACTAAGGCAATGCTGTTGCCGTATAAGGTTGACCGCTACGAAGCCAAAGACATCCAGATCATCTTGGCCATCAAACAAACCTCTCAAGGACTCATAGACAACCTCACGGGCGAGCCCAAGAAGGTTGCGCCCCTACATGCAGACCTCAGCATTTCCCGCATCATCGGCACCGATGTCTCAAATGATTATATCGGCTCAGTGCGCTATGAAAACACGATTGCCAACCTTTCAGATCCTGAAAACTTAAAAGAACCTGTGATGCTTAAAATGGCTGAAATGTCCATGACCGACACCAAAATGGTTGACCTGATGCCGTTGCAGAGCACTCTGGAAATCAAGGGGTTTGAATTTGATACCTCCAAAATGGACAGCCCCAAAGGCAAGGCGATGATGGCCGTGTTGGGCATCGATCAAATCAACGTTCATATAAAAACAAGCTATGATTTTGATCCAGACCAACACACCCTAAGCGTCAGCGCGCTCCGTTTTGGCTTGAAGCAAGCGGGCAGCATCGACCTAAACTTTGCCCTTTCGGGGCTGCCTGAGCTTGATGAACTGCGCAGCTTGGATGATCTACAAATGGCCTTAAAGCAAGCCCCTGCTCTGTCCTCATCGCCGGAACAGGCCCCGGAACAGTCACCCGAAATGGTTCAAGCGCAGGCAGAGTTGAAGGCCATGTTTAAGGACCTGTCCATTGCCCAACTTGCCCTGCAATACCAAGACGAAGGCATCTTGAAGAAGTTTTTGGGTGCTCAGGCCATGCAATTGAACGCGGAACCCGCCCAGGTGGCCGAAGCTTACGCCCAGCAAGCGGCGAAAATCATCACCGCCACCCATGGTGCAGAAGCCGCCGAGAAAGCACAAAGGGTCCTGATTGCGTTCCTTACCAACCCCGACGCTTTGCGCGTTGAGCTGAAATCCACCCCGCCCGTTAACCTTCAAGACTTGTCCGAACAAATCAAAGTCAGCGGCCCGATGGCCTTACAGGCTTTTGAGCTCAACGTTCTCGGTGGTGCCGAGGCGCTCTCAAACTCGGGGCGATGATTTTCACCTGAGGGATAAATAAAAAGGGCGGCCCGTTTGGACCGCCCTTTTTGTTTGGATAGCTGACGTTTTGGTCTTAGTTGACCTTCGCATCCAGCTCACCTTTTGCATATTTCCCGAACATGACTTCAAGAGACAGCACTTTGATTTTGCTGGCTTGACCCGCTGAACCGAAGGCTTCGTAGCGGTTCTTGCAAACGTCACGCATGCCTTTGGTGGCTTCCGCCAAGAATTTACGCGGATCGAAGTTGGACGGGTTGTCGTGCAGGTGACGACGGATCGCCCCCGTGGACGCCATACGCAAATCGGTGTCGATGTTGACTTTGCGCACACCGGACTTGATGCCTTCGACGATTTCTTCGACAGGAACACCATAGGTTTGGCCCATGTCGCCACCGAAATCGTTGATGATTTTCAGCCAGTCTTGCGGAACCGAGCTGGAACCGTGCATCACCAGGTGAACCGACGGAATGCGTTTGTGGATTTCTTTCACGCGGTCAATGCGCAAAATGGCTCCGGTCGGCTTTTTGGTGAACTTGTAAGCACCGTGAGACGTGCCGATGGCGATGGCCAGCGCGTCCACGTTGGTTTTTTTGACGAAGTCAGCGGCTTCGTCCGGATCTGTGAGCATCTGGTCCATTTCCAGCTTGCCTTCAGCGCCTTGGCCGTCTTCTTCACCCGCTTCGCCGGTTTCCAAAGAACCCAAGCAGCCCAACTCGCCTTCGACGGAAACGCCACAAGCGTGCGCCATGTCGACCACCTGACGGGTGGTGGCAACGTTGTATTCGTAAGACGACGGGGTTTTGCCGTCGCTCATCAACGAGCCGTCCATCATCACCGAGCTAAAGCCCGATTGGATGGAGCGTTGACACACGTCCGGGGAAGCGCCGTGATCTTGGTGCATGCAAATCGGAATGTGCGGATAGGCTTCAACGGCAGCCGAGATCAGGTGGCGCAAAAACGTTTCGCCAGCATAACCGCGGGCCCCTGCGGAACCTTGCAAAATCACCGGGCTGTCAACCGCATCGGCGGCTTCCATGATGGCTTTGACCTGTTCCATGTTGTTCACGTTAAACGCAGGCAAGCCGTAGCTGTTTTCTGCTGCGTGGTCGAGAAGTTGGCGCAATGATACGAGGGCCATGAGTCTCTAACTCCCTTTTTTGTTGTTTCGTTACCGAATGGCTTACAGGCGCGCTTTGGCTTGTGCAACCACATTCTCTGCGGTGATGCCAAAGTGCTTATACAATTCAGGCGCAGGCGCAGAAGCACCGAACCCGGTCATACCGACAAAGCCGCCGTCTGAACCGATGTATTGATCCCAACCAAAGCGCATAGCGGCTTCGACGCCGACTTTAACGGTGCCTTCGCCCAACACACTGGCACGATAGGCTGCGTCTTGCTGATCGAACAGTTCCCAACATGGCATGGACACAACCGCGGTCGGTACACCTTCGCTTTGCAGCGTTGCCCGTGCCGCCATGGCGATTTCGACTTCGGAACCCGTCGCCATCAAGGTGACTTTGCGGGCGCCGCCTTCAGCTTCGGCCAGAACATACGCACCCTTGGCGGAGAGGTTTTCATCCGTGTGGGTGGTGCGCAACGGGGTCAAGGCTTGACGGGTCAAGATCATGCCCGTCGGAGTCTTTTCTGCTTTCAAAGCCGTTGCCCAGCATTCCGCCGTTTCCACAATGTCGCACGGACGCATGGTGTAGAAGTTCGGCATGGAGCGCAACATCGCCAGGGTTTCGACCGGCTGGTGGGTCGGGCCGTCTTCGCCCAGACCGATGGAATCGTGGGTCAGAACGTAAACCACGCGTTTGCCCATCAAAGCCGACAAGCGGATACCGCCCATCATGTAGTTGGCGAACACCGCAAAGGTGCCGGAGTACGGAATGAAGCCGCCGTGCAGCGCCAAACCGTTCATGACCGCCGACATGGCGTGCTCACGCACACCGTAGTGCAGGTAACGACCGGAGAAGTCGGTGTTCAAGATTGACGCGGTGGAAGGCGTCTTGGTGTTGACCGAGCCGGTCAAATCGGCGGAACCGCCAATCATTTCCGGGATAGAAGCGGTGAGCACTTCCAAAACCTTGCCAGAAGCCTGACGGGTCGCCAACTTCGGCGGTTCTTCAGCCATTTTTTTCTTAAACGCGTTGAGGGTGTCTTCCCAGCCTGCGGGCAGCGTGCCGGCATCGGTGCGGACAAATTCAGCCTTGGTCGCGGCGTCGAGCTTGTTCAAACGGCCTTCCCAAGCGTCACGGTCGGCAGAGTTCCGCGCCATGGCGGAACGCCAGGCTTCCAACACGTTCTGGGGGATTTCAAACGCCGGAGAATGCCAGCCCAGGCCTTCACGCATGCCTTTGATTTCGTCTGCGCCCAACGGTGCACCGTGGGTGTCGTGGGTGCCCGCTTTGGTGGGCGCGCCATAGCCGATGGTGGTTTTGCATGCGATCAGCGACGGCTTGTCGGATTTGCGTGCAGCATTCAGGGCCGCTTCAATCGCAACCGGGTCATGGCCGTCAACTTTTTGCGTGTGCCACTGCGACGCTTCAAAGCGTGCACACTGATCATCAGAAAGCGTCAAGTTGGTGTTGCCATCGATGCAAATTTCGTTGTCGTCCCACATTAAGATGAGTTTGCCCAGCTTCATGTGACCCGCCATGGAAATGGCTTCCTGGGAAATACCTTCCATCAAGCAGCCGTCGCCAGCGATGACGTAGGTGTAGTGATCGACGATGTCTTTGCCGTAACGGGCGGCCTGCATTTTTTCCGCCAACGCCATACCGACGGCGGTGGTGATGCCCTGACCGAGCGGCCCGGTGGTGGTTTCGACACCGTCCACATGGCCGTATTCCGGGTGACCGGCGGTCTTGGCGCCCATTTGGCGGAAGTTGCGCAGGTCATCCATGGTGACGTCTTCAACACCCGACAAATACAGCAATGCATACATCAGCATGGAGCCGTGGCCAGCCGACAAAACGAAGCGATCGCGGTCTGCCCATTTGGTTTTGCGCGGATCGAATTTCATGAACTTGGTGTACAGAACCGTGGCGACGTCGGCCATGCCCATGGGCATGCCAGGGTGGCCAGAGTTTGCGGCTTGCACGGCGTCAACAGCTAAAAAGCGGATAGCGTTGGCCATTTCGTTATGCGTTGCGGTCATTGGATTTAACTCCTCCCGAGTGGTTTTTTAAAGCTTTAGATTGCGTGGTGGCCAAGGGCAGCCTTGACCATGTGATAGGTGATTAACAATTCAGACAGCGCCAGCGGATGGCTGTGTGCGGTGTGATTTTCAGCATCTAGGTATTCTCCGACGTTTTCGCGCAGGTGCTGCGCTTCGGGGATCAGGTTCCACAACAGATCCTCAACCGCTTTGGCGCGTTTGTCGGAAATGTCGCCATGAATGTCGAGCACATCGACCGGTTTGCCGTCGATGTCGCGCGCCAGCTCCAAGCGAAAGCCTTTTTTCGCCGCGTCCAAAACCGGCGTCAGATCCGGGTGCGGCAAGGTTGGGCGCAGGGTGTGGCGAACGTTCAAGTGCGCCCCGGTTTCGCTTTGGTCGGTTTCCGGCGGATAGAACGTCACCACCATGTCGGCGAAGGTGCGTTGCGGCTGGATGTAGTTGTGGCTATCCGTAGCCCGCTTGGCGATGATTTCCGAGACCCGGTCTTCGGAATAACCGCGCACTTTGGTGTCACGTTGCAGTTTCCATTTGATGCGCAGGTCTTCGTCGGGCTCTAAAAACAGTTTCACGTCGTAACAATCGCGCATATCGCGGGTGGCGTAGCCCATCAGGCCTTCCAGGATGATATATTCGCGAGGCTCAACGTATTGGCACTGGCTGAAGGTGCCGCTGTCATGGTTGTAGATGGGCTTCAAAATCGGTTGGCCATCGCGCAACAGCTGGATGTGCTGTTCCAAGATGTCGATGTGATTGGCGGCAGGATCAAGCGCCGTGATGCCTCGTTTGGCCCGCTCAGCGCGGTCAAACTTGTGATAATCGTCAGTGCAAATGCTGACCACGCGCTCTGAACCCAAAATGCCCGCAATGCCTTCGGCAATGGTGCTTTTGCCCGATGCGCTGTCGCCAACGATGCCGAGTATGATCGGTCGCGTGATGCGTTTAAACGTCATGGTCTCAAAACTTCCTCTGGCGGGTCATCATCTGGCACATCCGTTAAGCCTGCTCGCCCAACTGGTGCCAGGTGCTCAGCACTTGGCGGCGGCCATTTGGATGGAGGGCGCTGGGTCCCGAAATCAGCAATGATTGGGTGCGTTCCATCGGCCCTTCTCGTTCGACACCTTCAAACAACAATCCGGTGGTGATGCCCGTGGCGGTGAAATGAACATTGTCCGACTTCACCAAATCGTTCAGCGCCATCCATGTTTTGGTGTCCATCTCGGCTTTGGAAACGGCGGCTTTTTCGGTGGTCAGTTGGGGGTCAATGCGCATGGTGAATTCACCACCCAAGGCGCGAATGGCGACCGCCGAAAGCATCCCTTCGCGCGCCCCACCGGTGCCCATCAAGGCATCAATGCCGGAGCCCGAGCCAAAATCAGGCATAGCCGCCATCAAGGCCCCCGCAACATCCCCCGCCGGATACAAGGCGACCCGCGCCCCGGCGTTGTGGATTTGGTTGACCAATTCCCGGTGACGGGGTTTTTCCAAAACAAACACGGTGAGTTCGGAGACCGGCTTGTCGAGAACCGACGACAACTGTCCCAGCTTAACCTGGGTGGGTGCGCTGGGATCAATTTTGCCGCGCGCCTTGGCTGATGCGGCGAATTTTTCCATATAAAATGCGGGACCGGGATTGAACAACGCCCCTTCGGGGGCCAAGGCCATAACCGCCATGGCGTTGGTCATGCCACGCGCCAAATAAGATGTGCCTTCAATCGGATCAACAACGACGTCAAAGCGGGTATCGCCTTCCCGTCCGCCAACCAATTCCAAACCCGTAGGTAAGCCAACGGCATTGGGGGGAACGTCCCCGACGGGGTTGTCTTCACCAATCACGACACGGCCCGAAATGGCGAGCTTGCCCAGTTCCAAACGCATGGCCTCAATGGCGGTGTGCGACGATTGTCCACGACTGCCGCGCCCGACCAGTCCCGCAGCGGCACGCGCAGCCGCTTCCGTTACACGGCACAGCGCATATACGAACAACTGATCATCGCAGCCAGAAACGCCTTGAGACATAAAAAATCCTGAGCATGAGGTGAGAACTGAAAAAAAATATCGCGCACCAAACCGACAGATCCGAACCTCATCCATATGAAGCTCAGCCGTTTTGTCCGGTCTGCCAAAGGCATCTTCAGACACCCCGGAGAAAGAGATCTCTGAGAGACCTTTGGCATTTCAGAGAGCAGCGCCTCCCCGCGCGCTCATCCAAAAAGGAGACCGGTAACACACAACCCCACCCTATGAGGCGGGGTGCGTCGCCATCAAACGCCTAATGGCGACAAATTCAAACACCCGGGTGGGGAGCCGCTCCATTTCTTTCGGGTGGGTCAAGACCCACACTAATGGTGGGGGTTGAATAGAAAGAGGTGAATATCACTGCTAACACAATGAATTGATTGAGCTTTAAACATTCCCACTGGCGTTCAGATAACACGCGACGGCTTGTGCGCGGTTCTTCACATCCAGCTTTCCGTAAAGATTTTTCAGGTGAAACTTCACCGTATTCAGGGAAATGGACAAATCCCCCGCAATTTGTTGGTTGGTGCGCCCCCGTGCCAATGACGCCAGCAGTTCTTGTTCACGCGCCGTAAGGCCTGAAAACGGGTCTGAACTGGAGCGAGACAAATCCATAAACGGAAACACCATACGCCCTTCGGAGACCGCCAAAACCGTTTCCGCCAGCACTGTAGATGCATCGCATTTTGAACAAAATCCGGCCCCGCCAAAGCGCATCACCTGACGCGGAATATCCGGCGCAGCGTTGCCTGTAAACACGATAATACGTGGGGCGTTCTCATTTTTTTGCAAAGCTTGCAGAACGCCCTGACCATTGAGGTAGGGCATATTCCAGCCGATGATGCCAACGTCGAAACTCAACCGGTCAACGGCTTCCATAAAGCGTTCGCCGTCCGCCGCCGTGGCGACCAGATTGAAGCGATCATCCAAATCGAACAACTGCACCAAGCCCGCCAAAATCAAGGGCGACTTATCGGCGATAACGATGTCGATGGGTTCGCGTTCTTCGGTGGGTGTTGTTTTCACGGAAAGCTCCTCACTTTCACAGAAGCAAACCGTTTGGCCCTGCCTCGTCACCAATTTGAGCAAAAATCACGCCCAAATGGGTAGGTTGGCGTTATGTCTACCAGCATTAAACCAAATAAGTAAAGGACTTACCTACCCGCATTGCAGCATTTCCACACAAGATATTGTTTATAAATCATATTTTTTATCAAAAAGAAGGTCCTGCAGACCACCCACTGGGAGGGTTTCAGATCGAATCAAGTGTCTTCGCAGTCGAAACAGCCTCCCCACCCCACCTTTTTGTGGGGTTTTGTGCAGATCAACGGAAAAGTTGGGTAGGATTGTACAGTTTTACGCTGACACAATAAGGGAATGTAGGGAGGGATAAAAAAACCTCGCCCTGTGTCCAACTGGGACAATCGGGGCGAGGCTTTGAAGTGAAGCGGAAATCCGCTTATTTGTGGGTCGGCAAGGTTTGAAGTTTTGCCAAAATATCCTTGATAATGGATGGCGACATACTCGCCTGCCAGGCGGGCATGTTCTCTCCCGGGTGACCATGCAATGTTTTGTGCAGGGCTTTCCAGGGACTTTCGATGGCGACACGACCAAGCGGCGGTATGGTCCGGATTGCATACCCCTGATCCCCGTGACACGTCGCGCACAAGGTCAAGTAATATTGCGTGCTGTTGCCCGCCACACCGCGGGCTTCCAGGGACCGAGCATCAATATACTCGTTCATATCAACTTGTCCGTTGCTGACAAAGTTGGCCAGGTCGTACAGGTCCGCATATTCGAGTTTATGTTCTAAGTCATGGGTTTCATCTTGCAAAACCTTGATGATTGCGGACGGATGGGCACCGACCATGGTGCGGATTCCGCGGATCCCGTTGGCGCCTTTGTAATCCCAACCGTGACATTCCACGCAACGCCACGTGTTTGACCCGGTCTCAACCTTTTTGTCTTTGGGATAAGCGGGTTGCGGATCTTTTGGATATTTGGTTTTCAGCTCAGCCGCCCAGTCATCATACAGCTTGCCGCCCCGGGCAATGGAAAACAGCGGATCGCGCGGTGGCAGCCCCTGAATGAACGCCAAGGTCGATAGGGTCGTGCGTACGTCAAACGCACGCAGCGCCGGCATAGCGTCCCCAGGATGACCATTGAGCATCTTATGCAAAGCTTGCCATGGATCCATCCTGGCGGCATCGCCCAACGGCGGAATGGTTTTCATCAAGCGCCCGTCAGATCCATGACAATTGACGCAAATGGTGGAAAAGTGCGCCGACGATGTGACAGGTTCGATCAACGCGCGGCCCGAAGCACGGTCAATAACACGGTCCATGGGCACCAAGCCCTTGACGATGAAGTTAGAGATATCTTCAAGGGCCTGATCGTCCAAGAAGTCTCTGTAGCCATGTTTTTCATCGGTCAAAATAGCGCTGACTTGAGCGGCTGTTGAACCGATCATGCCCGCCACACCTTTGATTCCGGTATAGTTCTCACCCGTGCTGAACGCACCTTTATCGCCCAGATAATCCCAACCATGACAGGTCACACAGCGCCAGGTTTGCCATGGTGTTTTCGCGTATTGACCGTCTGCAGGGTACAGCGGATGCAACGTGGTCGGCTTTTTTCGGGCCAATTCACGGATCCAATTGTCGTACATGCGTCCGCCAGCCGCGACCGAGGCCACCAACTCTTGCGCCTCTTGAGGTATGGCCTCCGATGTTTCTTGGGGTGGCGTTGAGGGCGCAGGCGTATCGGCGGCATTTAACGACGCACTTGAGAACAAGCCGATGGCGAGGGCCGTAACAACCGGCACAACGCTCCCCAGCGCGTTCAAAGGGAAAGAAATATTCATCTTCGTGAAGGCCATTTGCATTGTGTTGCCTCTTCTCGAACTCATTCACTACATACCAAAACCGGCATATTTAAGCTGGGACATCTAAACCAATTCTACAGCGCTTATGGTGCCTGCGCACTTACAAGACACGCCTAAGGCGCGAAGGGCACTGAGCCATGAAGCACCCTACCCCAAGCTGTCCTTAAAAATCAGCGCCCTTGGGCAGTTCATGCACCACGCCTTTATGGCACTGAATGCAATGACCGCCTTCATTTTGCGCTTCTTTATGCTTGCGCTGTGCACGACGGCCCTGTTCGTCGATGAGCATATTGTTAAAGTCGTGACAGTTTCGGCATTCGCGTGATTCGCGGTTTTCCATTTTCGCCCAAACCCGTTTGGCCATGTCCAAACGATGCTCTTCAAACTGTTCTTTGGTGTCGATGGTGCCCAAAATTTCGTGCATCACGTCCTTGTAGGCCAAAATCTTCGCAATCAGCTTGGCCGGATATTCTTTCGGGACGTGACAATCGGGGCAGCCCGCTTGAATGCCAACCGTATTTTTGAAATGGAAGCTCTTTTTGTATTCTTCATACGGATGGGTCATCGAATGACACGACACACAGAAATTCATGGTGTTGGTCATGGCGACGCCATTAAAGAAAACAAACAAGAATATGGACGTTCCAAGGACGCCAACAAACACACCGGCCCACAGCATAATCGGCCTTTTCAGCCAATTGATTATAGTCGATATCATTTTCCCGAGCTCCCTAGATCACGATCTTATCAATCAGGTGAAAGCGCCGTCCCCCAACGGCTACACCCTCTTGATCTTGCAGCCAGCGCCCTCTGCAGGCGTCCTGCTAAACGCCGATTATTCGGCTTTGTTCGTTCTTAATTCTGATGAACAAAAGCCCCCGTTCCCAAATGGGAACGAGGACTGTTGTGTCATGTCTTTAAAGACAACCCGGCATTAGCCCCAGGTGTCTTTACAGATGTTGTTGTACCAACTGTGGGCAAACTCGACTTCACGACGGAGCATTTCAGCGCTCGCGTCCATCGGCGTCAGCCCGCCTGCACCCGCAACACCGCCAATGACGTCTTTTTCGGCGTCGAAGCGATAAACCGCGGCAACCGAGAACGCATAGTCCTTACCGGCGATCGAGTAACAGGTGTTGACATAAGACGGCGTACCAACCGGCTTGCCAGCAAGCATGTTGATGATGGCAGCTGCCGTCACCTTACCTTGCGAGTTGGCGGAGTAACCAGATTTCGGCATGGACGTCGCCACGGAAGCGTCGCCCAGCACGTGGATACCCTTGTGCACTTTGGATTCGAACGTCGTTTTATCGACATCGCACCAGCCTTTGTCGTTGGTGAGACCGGCGATCGAAGCGATCGTGCCCGCAACTTGCGGCGCAATGTAGTTGATGACGTCGAACTTTTCTTTGCCACCCGACAGGGTTTCAATGGTCATGTCCGCAGCACTGACGGCATCGATACCGCCCGTCGATGCACCGGAACGCCATTCGATGATGGAGTTGTCGGTGCCAAAGCCATAGAGGTTCTTCCATGCCTGGGTAAACAACCCCTGCTTGGAGAACTTGTCCTTGCGGTCAATGATCACGACCTTGGACTTCGGCTTGTTGTGCATAAAGTATTGAGCAATCAAGCTCGCCCGTTCGTACGGTCCAGGAGGACAGCGGAATGGGTTGGGCGGTGCAATGATGGCAACTTTACCGCCATCAGGCATGGCTTCCAACTGTGAGCGCAGCAAAGCTGTCTGCGGACCGGCTTGCCAAGCATGAGGCAACTTGTCAAAAACGGCTTCGCCTTCTTTGACAAACGGATCAACGACAAAGCTGATGCCCGGTGCAACCACACAATGGTCGTAGCCATATGTGGTCCCGCCAGCGGTCGTTACGGTTTTCTTCGCCGCATCAATGGCCGTGACGTGGTCTTTGATGACTTTAACGCCCATTTTCATCAGACCATCGAATGTGACTTCGATTTGGCCCATGGTGCGCTCGCCGCCGAGCACTTCGTTCGACATAAAGCACGTGTGGTAGCTGGCTTTGGGTTCGATCACCGTGACATCGATGTCGGGATTGCCCATCTTCAAGTAACGCGCCGTTGTGGCACCACCGACACCGCCACCGACGATGACAACCTTACCGCCCGCAGCTGCGTTGGCAAGGCTCGGAGCCGCAAGAGTGGCTGCGCCAGCAATGGCGACGCCGCTTGTTGTCTTCAAGAAATGACGACGGTTCATAGTGTTCATGATCTTACTCATTCTCAGTTCCCCCCCTTACTTACGGCTGGCGTAAAATTGAAGTACTGCTTCAACGCCGCCCTTTTCTTTGAGTTCGCCGAGGACACGTAACTTTTTGCGTTTTTCCTTGTCGGACATGTTCGGATTGGCTTCGATATTGCGGCTACCCGAATCAAAATCCATCAAGTTGTTGCGCAGATACGGCAACATTTGACCGGCCAGAACGGGATAATCTTCTGCCGTATAGCCATCTTTTTCATGGCAACCTTCGCACATGTCTTTGATCAAAGCCTGACCTTTTGCCACTTCGGCAGGGTCAGTTTTTTGCATCGCCACACGTTCAAATTTCTGTTTAGAGAAAAAATCAGCCATTTTGGCGATTTCTGCATCGGAGTAGCCTTTGGCAATCCGCTGCATGACCGTTGATTTGCGAATAGTGCCATCACGATAGTTCGTCATAGACTCGATCAGATAATTCTTATTCATTCCTGCAATCGTTGGGGTTGCTGGACCTTGGCTAACGCCATTGGGGCCGTGGCAACCGTTACAGGTGTTGGCCAGCATGCTGGCTTCTGCATCGCTTGCTTGTGCTGTGGAAAAGCCCATCAGGCTGATCACGGCACCAGTTGCGAAAGCATAAGTCATAAATTTACGCACTGAGCATCCTCCCACTCGTTGTTGACGTGAATATTTCTTAGCACATGAAATGCAGGGGACAAAGCCAAAAAAACTCAAGTGTATCAATGACTTTAACAAAAAATACACACGACATTTTCATCAGCATTTACTCATGTAAGTGTTGTTCTTTACGAACAACACTTACATGACGTATTTCTTATGTTGCGACACACCAATGTCACAAACACAATCACTTAGTCTATTTGTACAGGGGCGTTATCGCTCATATATTGCATTGCAATAGAGACATCTACGCGTCAAAAAACTTGCAATCAGCATCCGTTTCCTTGAAGATTTGACCAAATTCGACACTGAGACATGGGGAAAGCCAGAAACCTCCAACTAAATTTAAATTGAAAGTTTGTTATTATGCGTCTCCTTCTTGCTATTCTCGTTCCGTGGTTACAATTTTTCACCATTGGTCGTCCCATTGCCGGCATCATTTGTCTGATATTGCAACTGACCTTGGTGGGCTGGATTCCCGCCGCGATTTGGTCCGTCTACGCTTTGAGCCAGTACAAAACGGACAGCAAAATCAAAAAGGCGCTGGGGCAATAATCCCTCACCTGCCTGTCTCTCAACGCCCTTGACTTGGATTGAACCATGGCTGCTGCCCCGCGCATTCCCGTATTGAAACTGCTCATCTGGTGTTTGATCATCGGGCTCTTGTTGGCGTGGTTCAACGCCTCGCCCGAGGGCGTCTATGCGTGGGCCGGTGAAACTGGTAAAGCGGCCTTTAATTGGCTGTGGAACTTTGGCCAACGAATCGGCCCTTATATACTGATGGGGGCCATGCTGGTGCTGCCCATTTGGGCCGTTATGTTTTTATGGAATTGGTTCAAGACCCGCTGATAAGCATCTGTATTAATGCATGTTTGGCTTCATTAAGACGCCATAATTCTGGGTGGTTTACGCCATTGGGTAAATTGATCGCGAATGTGTTGCGCCAGTTCGGAGGCGATTTCGTTGGCACCGCTGGCAGATGTATACAGGTTGATGTAAAAAACTGGTAAGTCCGGCAACCCCTGCTCTGCGCCCAACACCTCGACATAACTCGGCACGGTCGAATCCAAAATGGCCGTGACGCCGAGATCCGCACTCAACATGGCAAATGATGCGTCCATGTTGCGGGTGACGTTGATGCGCCATTCCCGCCCGACCCGTTCCAAGGCCCGCAGCATCGGCATGCGGAACATGCAGTTTTCATTGACAATCACCAGCGGCAAGGGCGTTTGCAGATGGCTATCGCCGCCACGACCGCCCACCCAAATCAGCTCATTGTGGATCAGCCGTTCAGCCCCTTTTGGGGTGTGGTTCTCGGTGGTCAAAGTGAGGTCAATCCGTCCCTTGGACAAGGCGTTCTTCAAATCTTCGCTGGTGCCGACTTCCAATTCCACACTGACCTTGGGGTATGCACTGGCAAAGCTTTTCAAGATCGGCCCGACAAACGGGAAAACGATGTCGTAGGGCACCCCAAAGCGCACCGTCCCGGAAAATTCCGGTGCCGTCATTAACGTAAAAACTTCATCATTCAAGGCAATCAGCTTTTGCGCCGGAACGATCAGTTTTTCCCCTTCAATGGTGGTATCAAGCCGTTGCCCCGCGCGATCAAACAAGGATTTTTGCAAAAGCTCTTCTAACCGTTTGATCCGTTGGCTGACGGCACCCTGGGTCACATTGAGACGATTGGCCGCGACGGTCATCGAGCCACTTTCCGCGACCGCGATGAAGGCACGCAAAAGCGCCGTGTCGATATCGCGTATGGGAATCTTTGCGTCATTAGCACTCATAATAGCAGTGATTATGAACATTGGTTTTACTAATAGCAAGCCCTTCGGCATTATACCCCTATCAAAACAGTTAACATGAGGAGACCGGGATCATGAATTACAACACTATCACCTGCTGCGACGACATGTGCGACGTATCGGCCAAAACCATGACCCAGCAACTCTTCGGCACCCGTGTGGCCGCGTTGGTGGACTGGGTCAAACGAGCCTATGACGTGTACCGCCAGCGTCGGCACCTTGCCCACTTGAGCGCCCGTGAGCTGTCCGATTTGGGCATCACCCGTGCCCAAGCACAATTTGAGAGCGCTCGGCCCTTCTGGGACCTGCCGAACGACGCGGCCTAACACGTTCCCCCCATCCCCAGCCTTCATTCCTCCAAATGAAAGCGCAAAAAAGCCGCCGGAATTCACTCCGGCGGCTTTTTTAATGAGGCGTTGAGAGACTAACCGCGTGCGCTCATCATTTGGCGCAAGATCGGGGTCAAAATCAGCTCCATGGCGAAGCCCATCTTGCCACCCGGCACGACGATGGTGTTGCGACGAGACATGAACGAGTGCGGGATCATCTGCAGCAAGTAAGGGAAGTCAATGTCCTTGGGCAGATTTTCCGGCTTGCGGAAACGAATCACCACGACGCTTTCATCAGGCGTCGGAATGTCGCGCGCAATGATCGGGTCGGAGGTGTCAACCACCGGCACGCGCTGGAAGTTGATGTCCGAATGCTGGAACTGCGGCACGATGTAGTGAACGTAGTCATGCATGCGGCGCATGATGGTGTCCATCACCGCTTCTTGCGAATAACCGCGTTGCGAGGTGTCGCGATGGATTTTTTGAATCCATTCCAGGTTGATCACCGGCACAACGCCGATTTTCAAATCTACATAACGGGGCATATCAACGTCAGCCGTTTTCACGCTGCCGTGCAGGCCTTCGTAGAACATCAAATCGGTGCCCGAGGGGATATCTTCCCAAGGCGTAAATTGACCGGGGTTTAAGCCTTCGTAAGCTGCGGCTTCTTCATCAGAGTGCAGGTACAAACGACGCTGACCGCCACCGGTCTCGCCATAGGTTTTAAACAGATCAGCCAATTTGGCGAATTCGTTCGCTTCGGGGCCGAAGTGGCTGAAAGTCATGTCGCCAGCGGCTTCGGTCTCAGCGACTTTGGCCTTCATGGCGGCGCGGTCATACCGGTGGAAGCTGTCCCCTTCAATCACGGCGGGGGTCAGGCCTTCACGGCGAAACATGTGTTCAAATGCATCTTTGACCGTGCTGGTCCCCGCACCGGAAGATCCGGTCACGGCGATAATCGGGTGTTTTTTGGACACGGGTGCAATCCTTCCCTGTTGGATTTCATTCATAATCGCCGCTCTAAATGAGCGATCTCTAATATGCGCAGTATGGCTGAATCGGAAAGGACCCGATAGCCATGAAATCACGATTCTTGTCCGGATCGAACGCTCAATCCCAAAAAAAGCCTCAAACGTGAGGCGCTTTGGGCAGAAAATCAACGTTCAACTCGGCCACGGGGAGGTCACTGAGGTAACGACAATGTGCCGTTCACGGGGCAATCTAGTACGCATTCTTTAAACGCGCGTCAACCCTTGTCGGTTCAAACGAAGCGGCTTGGCGGTACGTTTACCCTATGGGGGGAATGGGGTGGCTGATGGGTCTCGAACCCACGACCTCCGCGACCACAACGCGGCGCTCTGACCAACTGAGCTACAGCCACCATAGTGTTAAGCATTCCGAGGTGAACCCCGAAAGCCGCCCTTATCTAGACGGAAGACTTAGTCGCGTCAAGCACCCCGTTTAATGATCTGATGCGGTTTTTTCCAAACCGCACCGTAACCTGTGTTCCGACGCCGAGTTCGCTGACAATTTTCATCTCGCCATCATGGGCTTTGACCAGTTCGTTGGTGAGCGGCAAGCCCAGTCCGGTGCCTTCCGTCAGGCCCGCGATATGGCTGTTGGTGCGACCGAACGGTTCCATGGCCGATGCCAGCCCATCGGCATCCATGCCCAAGCCGGTATCCTTAACGATCAGTTCAATGGCATCGCTTTCATATTTCACAAGCAAGGAAACGGTGCCGCCGTTGGGCGTAAACTTGACCGCATTCGACAACAAATTCAGCAAAATTTGCATCAGGCGCCGTTTGTCGGCGTATAGCAGATCCATCCCATCCGGCGCATCCACAAATATGGTGATCTCCCCCGTCTCTGCGCGCGGTAGAATTTGCGAGACAGCCGCATCGGCAACCTCGGCCAAATCGACGGCTTCTTCATGCAAATCCATCTTGCCCGCTTCGATGGCTGAGAGGTCCAAAATATCGTTGATCAATTCCAGCAGATGGCCGCCGGATGCATGGATATTGGTGATGTATTCCGCATACTTATCATGGCCGAGGGGGCCGAGAATTTCATGGCAAATGCTGTCGGAAAAGCCAATGATGGCATTCAGCGGGGTGCGTAATTCATGGCTCATATTGGCCAAGAAGTCCGACTTGGCCTGGTTGGCGCTGTCGGCCAACTCTTTGGCTTTGACATAGTCGCGGGTACGCTCACTCACCTGTTCTTCCAAATGGCGTTGCTGCTCGGAGAGCACTTGCTCGACTTTTTTGCGTTGCGCAATCTCGTATTCCAATTGCTGGTTCTTGACCTCCAACTCGGCGCTGCGGTCGAGTGCGAGGCTTTCGGTATCTCTTTGCGAGCGCACCATTGTATTGGCTGATCTGGCAACGGCTTCAAGCTCTGCATAAGCCATCTGATCGGCATCAATGTTTATATTTTTTTCTGCGGCATGATCAAAAAAGGTCTGAAAAGCTGCAAAATTTGCCCCCAAAGAATCCGACAAGCGCCGCGCCAGAACAAAATAAATCGCAATCAACACCACCAGCACCAGCAGCGATCGCAAAATATTGCCCATTAATCGCTTGCTCAGGGCACTGCGGCGTTCACTGACTTGCCGTTCAATATCGTCCAGCATGACCCCCGCACCGATGTACCACTCAAACTGATCGATGCTTTCAACATAGCTGACTTTGGGACGCGGCGGACCGCCTTCAAACCCAGGAATGAAATAGTTTAAAAATCCACCACCATTTTTCGCCGCACGAATCAATTCGACGACGATTTTCACGCCATTGACGTCCGTGACCCCTATCATCTGCTTGCCTTTTTGGGGCGCCGTCAAAGAAATGCCATCCCATTGACCGCCAAACAGGTAGTTACCGACCCCGGCGGTCGACGTTTCAATCCGCGACAACAAACTGGCCTTGGTGGCTTTTAAGGCATCGTCCAGATATTCCCCGGTGCCGATGACCCAGCCCAGCGGGGCGTAAAGTTTGACGGCCGTCAGTTTGCGATGTTCGTCTCCGGGCTGATCCGGACGGCTCCAAGTGTGTTCGAAAAAATAAGGCCCCTGGCGTTCAAGTTCTTGACCATTAAGCGCCAACGCCAGGGTTTGGCGCACCATTGCCCTTTTTTTTGGCGGGCTGTCCAACAGCAAGTTCGTGCCTTCGTTTTCCGGTCGGTCCGTGGCCAACTGGGAAACACCCTCTAGGTCGATAATGAAAAAGTAACCTCGGCCATCATTATAGCGGATCTCTCGCAAGGCCTCCCGGACGGCTGTTTTGACCACATCCGGTTCAGACAACGGTGACAGATTCTTGTAGATTGAATCGACAATGGCGATGGCATTTGTCAATTCTTCCGTCAGCTTTTGCTTGGTACGAAGCTGATAGAGTTTACCCTCGGCCCGCACATTCGCCGCCGTGTCCGACACCACAGCCTTCAGAAAGGCCTTGTTTTCTTGAATTGAAGTATCGCGGTATTGATTCAGTTCCCGCGTCAGTTCGCGATAATCTTGATAAGTCCAAATGGTGCCCATGATCACCAGGGCCAGTATGGCCCACAAAGCCATACGCGTCGGCACAGCTGTCGCCAGTCTCGGTTTTTTGACCAGATGTTCGCCCAACGTCCGCTATCCCCATCGACACCCTCTTCTCACGACAACAGCTTAGCTATGTCAAAGAGGTATGTGATTATAAAAGCAAGATTAAGAGACATTCCGCAAGACATGTTTTAAAGGCGCGTGTCTGTTGACGTTTACGAATGCCCAGTCTGCACATAATTGCGTCAAATGCATAAATTTTATACACATCAAATCTAGTGATCGCCCCAATAATGTCACCTTTTAGCTGGATACCACCTTGTTTACATGGCAATAATTATCTATGAGGCCAGTTGGCACGCGGTATGCTAATTAAGCGTGACGCCGGGCTATGAATTTTGTCGGCGGCGTGAGACAGTGGCCGTACCAAGCCCACCTTATGGTGCGACCAAGCGGAGAAAAATTGAGCGATGAAAAAAATCGAAGCCATCATCAAACCCTTCAAACTGGACGAGGTGAAGGATGCCCTTCATGAAGTGGGCCTGCAAGGCATCACCGTCATCGAAGCCAAGGGGTTTGGGCGGCAAAAAGGCCATACTGAACTTTACCGCGGCGCAGAATATGTTGTCGACTTCCTGCCTAAGGTCAAACTTGAGGTGGTGCTCGACGACAGTTTGGTCGAACGCGCGGTTGAAGCCATTCTTCAAGCGGCCCATACGGGACGCATCGGGGACGGCAAAATTTTTATTCTTCCTGTTGAAGAAGCCATCCGGGTTCGCACGGGCGAAACCGGTAGTGATGCCATTTAACAGGGTTTGCACTACGAAACCTAATAAGCGAGACCTGATCTAATTCCACCTCAATTCCGGTCGCACATATACCCGGTCACACATTTACCATGCGGGACCTCCTTAAGATCGGCCTAAACCCTTAAAACCACCATCCACTGAGGAACAAAACTATGTCTTTGGATTGCAAGACTCCTGCTGACGTTATCAAATATCTGAAAGACGAAAACATCGATTTCGTCGATCTGCGCTTTACCGACCCCAAGGGTAAATGGCAGCACTTGACCATGTGTACCGATTTTGTCGACGCGGATGCGTTCGAAGACGGCATCATGTTTGACGGTTCATCCATCGAAGGCTGGAAGGCCATCAACGAATCCGACATGACGTTGATCCCGGACGCCACCACCGCCGTTATGGATCCGTTCTGCGCCCAGCCGCAGCTGATCTTGTTCTGCGACATCCAAGAGCCGTCCACCGGTCAGGGCTACAACCGTGACCCTCGTTCGGTTGCCAAACGCGCTGAAGAATATCTGAAATCCACCGGCATTGGCGACACCGCCTTTTTCGGCCCGGAACTCGAATTCTTCGTCTTTGACGATGTGCGTTTTGATGTTTCCATGAACCGCTGCTCCTACGAATTCGACAGTGACGAAGGTCCTTACGTCACCGGCAAAATCATGGAAGAAAGCAACATGGGTCACCGTCCTGGCGTTAAAGGCGGTTACTTCCCGGTTCCTCCCGTTGACTCTGCTCACGATTTGCGTGCCGAAATGGTTACCGTGATGCGGGAAATGGGCCTAACCATGGACAAGCATCACCACGAAGTGGCGCCGTCTCAGCATGAATTGGGCATGACCTACTCGACCTTGGTTCGTGCTGCTGATGACATCCAGATCAACAAGTACTGCACCCACATGACCGCACACACCTACGGCAAAACGGCGACCTTCATGCCGAAGCCCGTCGCTGGCGACAACGGTTCTGGTATGCACACCCACATGTCGATCTGGAAAGACGGCAAGCCAACCTTCGCAGGCAATGGCTACGCTGATCTGTCCGAAGAAGCGCTCTACTACATTGGCGGCATCATCAAGCACGCCAAGGCTTTGAACGCGTTCACCAACCCGTCGACCAACTCTTACAAGCGTTTGATCCCCGGTTTTGAAGCTCCGGTTCTGTTGGCTTATTCGGCCCGTAACCGTTCCGCTTCTTGCCGTATCCCGTTTGTGGCTTCGCCGAAGGGCAAGCGCGTCGAAGTCCGTTTCCCGGATCCGACCGCAAATCCGTACCTGGCCTTCACCGCCATGATGATGGCTGGTCTTGACGGTATCCAGAACAAGATCCACCCCGGCGATGCTATGGACAAGAACCTTTATGACTTGCCGCCTGCAGAGCTGGCTCAAGTTCCGACCGTGTGTGGCAGCTTGCGCGAAGCGCTGGATTGCCTCGACGCCGATCGCGAATTCCTGAAAAAGGGCGGCGTGATGGACGACGACATGATCGACGGCTATCTGGCCCTCAAGTGGGAAGATGTGTACAACTTCGAACACACTCCTCACCCGGTCGAATTCCAGATGTACTACAGCTGCTAATTCAAACGCAGCCGCATAACGAAAAGCCCCGCCAGAAACGGCGGGGCTTTTTTTATAGCTGATTTGTGATCCAACGGCCTTTGCGTTAGGTATATTTCTCATCGTTCATTTTCATCTTTTCGATGACGGGGCCCATGGCGCGAAAGCGTAAAATTGCGCCGCAAATAATCAAAACTATGCCGCCCAGCGTCCAGTAAACGGGATGAATGTAAACTTCCATGTGACTGAGGAAATACCCCCTTGCGGGTTCCAAAATGGTGCCGAGCACCAAATAAACGGCGGTGAAGAGAATCACCAAAATCCCCCCGCGCAGCAACTGCGCATGGAAGAAATAGCTGATGGGATGATGCTTTTGCATTTCGCGCTCAACACGTTCCCAAAACACATCACTGTTGCCGGGTAAGGCCATGAAAACCCCTTTCATCTGCGCTGGCAGATATAAGTCTGATCCGCAAAGTGTGAACAATTGGCAAACAAGCCGTCTAAGCCAAGACGTTTCGTGACGAATCATCCCTGCACATCGCCCCAATACAGCCATGATATGCTTCTATACTGTGTTAAGTGGCTGGAAAGGTTTCGCCACATATACTGGTGATGGTCAAGAAAGACCAGAGGAGGCCAGAATGTCCTATTATCAAGATCATAGCCACGACAATACCGACGACGACATCGCCCACTTGGCAGACGAATTGGTCCACCGCCTGGGTGTGGAAGACGCCCTTCAAGTTTGTCAGGAAAACTCTTGGGATGGTGTTTTGCATGAAATCCAAGGGCGGATTCAGATGGACGCAGACCGCTAGGTTTGCCCCTTAGGTTTTGACGTGTAGATAGCTCACAATGTAGTCGCCAACGGCTTTTGCATTGTTGAGGTCCAGTTGCGGTATCCCCACCCCTTCAAATGGTTCATCCGTCGCCAAGGCGACCACACTGTCGTCGTCTTCGCAAATCAGTTTTTTGCCCCGTGAGGGTCGATTGATTTCAATTTTCGGATACGTGTGGGATTTAAACCCTTCAATCAGCAAAACATCCACCGGGGCCATCATTTTGATCAAATCATCGATGGCGTATTCAGGGTCTTCGCGCAGTTCGTGGAGCATCGCCCAGCGTTTGCGCGACGTCAGCAAGACCTCTTTCGCGCCCGCTTCTCTGTGGCGATAGCTGTCTTTTCCGGGTTGATCCATATCAAAATCATGATGGGTGTGCTTCATGGTCGAAACCGTTAAGCCACGCGCCGTTAAGTCCGGGATCAGCTTGCCCAAAAGCGTCGTCTTGCCGCTGCCGCTCCATCCGATGATGCCCATGATATACTTAGGGCCCTGTACATTGTGGGGTGCATGAGAAGTCATTTTGGTCCGTCTAAGGCTGTGAAAATTTCATCAAACAATGCATACGACTTCAGAGCATCCTCTTCGTCGACAATCCGTTGGGCGAATTTAAGGTGCACAATGATGTAATCCCCAACTTTGGGTGGGGCGTCCGCCATCAAGGTTAAATCGGCCCAGCGCTCTTCCCCCAAGGCCGTGCAACGTGCTCGATGGCCGTCGATCTGTTCCACTTTCATGGGCACCGTCAAACACATGAGGATTGTTTTCCCGTTGTAAATTTCATTCGTCTGGTCTGAGCGAACTATGTATGCTGACGCCCATGATCACAAGACAAGAAACAATTTTGGTGCTTGGACTGGGCAACATCTTGCTCAGCGACGAAGCCGTGGGCGTCGACGTGGTCAAGCATCTGCAAGATTTGCCAGCTGAACAGACTCAGGGGCTTACCCTCATGGATGGTGGCACCATGGGACTGAGTTTGTTGGTCGCCATGGAAGACGCTGACGCCATGATCATTGTCGATGCCGCCGTTTTGAACGATAAACCGGGTGCCGTTAAAATCTTTGAAGGTCCCGATATGGATCACTTTCTACGCCACCGCGGGCGCAGTCCACACGATATCGGGCTCGACGAT
This sequence comes from Magnetovibrio blakemorei, assembly GCF_001746755.1. GTDB lineage: Bacteria > Pseudomonadota > Alphaproteobacteria > Rhodospirillales > Magnetovibrionaceae > Magnetovibrio > Magnetovibrio blakemorei. Next base: position 67,676 of record NZ_MCGG01000027.1, read on the forward strand.
ATTCTCGACGGTCTGCGCTTGCGTGAAGCGGTTCCCAAACACCGTGCGCTGGTGGGTATCCAGCCCGCCGTCCTCACCATCGGTGAGCATTTAACGGCGGATGTGGCCGCCGCCGTACCCAAAGCGGCTGAGTCCATTTTGCAGCTTATTCATATTTGGCGGTCCTAATTTAGACAAACCTAAATAATATACGCCCTATTCCTGTGAATTTATTGCCATCCTCTAAATTATGCTTTACCATCATTGATGTAATTGGGGATCGTGTGGGTCGATCGAGGGGCTTCATTCCATGGATTGCAAGCATTCTAGCGCCAAAGACTCTCCTGAAAAGGATGATGTGTTTTCCTTTGTCACAACGGGAAACGCCATTCCCTTTCTCCACGAAATCAAACACGCCTTAGAACATCTTTTAAAAACCGGCACCGAGAGTGTGATCGATTTGGGAGCGATTCCATTTGCCCCCGGCGATGAGCGGATTTTAGAGGAAATTCTGGGGCAAGGCGAAGTCGACGCCACCTTAACGATCATGGGACAAAGCCATGTGCGGGAAACGGCGATTCCCGGCGTGTGGCGTGTCGATCACCTAGACACCAACGGCGCGTTTCAGTCGCGTTTTATCGAAATCACCTTCCTGCCCAATATCCTAAAGACGCAACCTGAAGATGCCGAGCGAGGTTTGGCGACCTTGGTGGAGCACTTAGGCGCGATTGAGTCCATCGGTAAACCACAAGGGGACACCTGACATGGCGAACAAACCAATGTTACCGGAACTGATGAAAACCCACGGCGTTAGCCGCCGGGCCTTCATGAAGTATTGCGCATCCTTGACGTCGCTGATGGCGCTTTCCCCTGCCCTGGTGCCCCGCGTGGCACATGCACTGGAAACCGCCATGCGTCCGTCCGTGATTTGGCTTTCGTTTCAAGAATGCACAGGCTGTACGGAATCGATCACTCGTTCCCATGCCCCAACCCTTGAAGACCTGATCTTCAATTCGGTGTCGCTGGATTATCACCACACCTTGCAGGCGGCCTCTGGTCATGCGGCGGAAGCGGCGCGGGAACAGGCCATGAAAGACAATTACGGCAAGTACTTGTTGATTGTCGATGGCTCCATCCCCTTGGACAACCCAGGCTATTCCTGCATTGCCGGCATCTCCAATTTGGATATGTTGAAAGAAACCGCGGCGGGGGCTGCGGCCATTGTCGCCATCGGCACCTGTGCGGCGTATGGCGGCATTCCCCATGCCAACCCCAACCCGACCGGGGCGGTTTCGGTTTCGGATATTATTAAAGACAAACCGATCATCAACGTCCCGGGTTGCCCGCCCATTCCGGTGGTGATGACCGGTGTATTGGCGCACTTCCTAACCTTCGGCATTCCGGAGTTGGATGAATTGGGCCGCCCCAAAGCCTTTTATGGCGAAAGCATTCACGATCGGTGCTATCGCCGCCCGTTCTATGACAAAGGCAAATTCGCCGAAACCTTCGACGACGAAGGGGCGCGTGCAGGCTGGTGTCTCTACAAGCTGGGCTGCAAAGGCCCCACCACCCACAGCGCTTGCGCCACCGTGAAATGGAACAACGGCGTCAGCTTCCCCATCGAAGCGGGCCATCCGTGTCTGGGCTGTACGGAACCGGATTTCTGGGACAACGGCGGGTTCTATAAACCCCTGTCTGTGCCTTCCGGTGATTATCGCAAAATGGGCGTGGCTGCCGTTGTCGGTGGTGCGGCTGTCGGCGTGGCCAGTGCCCTGCTGGCAAAGGCTGGGAAAGCCAAGGCCGTTCAGAACCATGAAACCGTAGACGCACACGACCTGGAGAAATCGTCATGAACAATCCAGCATTTGATCTTCTCATGTGGGCGCGCGGACCCGGGTTCGACATCGCGCTCGCCATTTTCATTGGCGGCATCGTGCTGCGCCTCACCGAAATCATCATCTTGGGGCGCAAGAAGGACATGGCCCCGGCCAAAGGCAACGGCTTTTTGCAAGGCCTTAAGACCATCTTCAGCCGCTCCGTCCCGCGCAAAGGGTTGATAAAGTTCGCCCCCGTCACTTATCTCGGCGGTTACATTTTTCACTTAGGGTTCTTCATCGCGTTTTTCTTCTTCGCCCCGCACATTGCGTTGATCCAAGACGCCTTCGGCATCTCATGGCCCGCTGCGGGCCGCGTGATTATCGAAAGTGTGACGGCGTTGGCGGTGCTGGCGGTGGTGGCTTTGACGTATTCGCGTCTTACCGATCCGGTGCGCAAGTCGTTGACCACCTTTGACGATTATCTGGTGTTGCTGTTGAGCGTCTTGCCTTTGATCACCGGCTATGTTGCCGTGAACAAGCTGTTCGGCGACCCGACCATGATGCTGGCGGTTCACCTCTTGAGCGTTGAAGCACTGATGATCGCATTCCCGTTCACCAAACTGATGCACGCCGTAAGCTTCGTGTTTGCCCGCTACTACAACGGCTCAATCCAAGGCCGGAAAGGAGCTGAATCATGAGCGCCACACTAGAGCGCGGCCTCAACGCCCTGCGCGAACAAATCGACGCCCCCGTTGCCAGCTTTTTCACCAGTTGCGTCAGTTGCGGACTGTGTGCAGAAGCCTGCCTGTTTTACCGCGAAACCGAAGACCCCCAGTACACACCGATTAAAAAGCTCGACCTCATGCGTCGGATGTGGTCTCGCGAATTCACCCTTTTGGGGCGCATTGGCGGCTGGCTGGGCCTGACAAAGCCCATCACCGATGCCGACCTTACGGCGTGGGAACCGCTGGTCTATGACAGTTGCACCATGTGTGGCCGGTGCACCTTGGTGTGTCCGGTGGGCAATGATCTCACCATGATGATCCGCAAAATGCGCGAAGGTATGAGCGCTTCTGGCCATGGCCCGGTGGAATTGATTGGTGCCGCGCAACGCCACATCGACGGCAACAGCGCCATGGGCGACTTGAGCAAAGCCATTCATGCGCAAGTGAAAAACGCCGTTGCAGACACCGGCATTGAGATCGAATTCGACAAGCCCGGTGTGGACTATATGGTCATCTTGTCGGCACAAGAAATCGCCGAATTCCCCGATGTGCTGGGCGCCATGGCGCGCATCTTCAAAAAGGCCGGCGTGACCTGGACCATTTCCAGCGAAGCGTTTGAAGCCACCAACGTCGGCATCCAGATCGGCAGCCGCGACATTGCCCGCACGCTGGTGCAGCGTTTGGTCGATGCGGCGGAAAAGCTGGGCGTTAAAGGCGTGATCAGCCCCGAATGCGGCCACGCCTATCAGGCCTTGCGGTGGGAAGGCCCCAACCTGATCGGACGGGCCTACAACTTCGAAGTCATTCACATCATCGAGTTGCTGGACCAACTGCGCGCCCAAGGCAAACTGAAAACCAAGGGCATGAACACCCAAAAACTTACCTTCCACGACCCCTGTCAGATCAACCGGCGCGGCGGCATCAACAAAGAACCGCGTCGCCTGATGAACATGGTCGCCGAAAACTTCGTCGAAACCGAAGACGCCGGGACCATGAACTGGTGCTGCGGCGGTGGCGGCGGCGTGGGTGCCAATGAACGTGCAGCACCGTTGCGCAATATCGCGTTTAAACGCAAAAAAGCACAGATCGACAAGGTCAATCCGGACGCCATCGTGACCATGTGCGCCTACTGCCATCACACCCTGGACAACGTGTTGGAAGAATTCAACATGGACCTAGAAGTGATGGGCTTGACCGAACTGGTCGCCGAATATCTCGACGATGACGCCTGAGCGTAAGGGGAACTGAGCAATGAGTAAAAGACTGGTCGTAGACCCGATCACCCGTATTGAAGGCCACTTGCGCGTCGAAGCCCAAATGCAGGGCAACACCATCGCCGAGGCTTATTCTTCGGGCACCATGGTGCGCGGGATCGAGATTATTTTGCGTGGCCGCGATCCGCGCGATGCCTGGGCTTTCGCCCAACGCATCTGCGGGGTGTGCACGTTGGTGCACGGCATCGCCTCGGTGCGCGCCGTGGAAGACGCGCTGAATTACAAAATCCCCGCCAATGCGCAACTGATCCGCAATTTGATGATTGCGGCGCAGTATGTGCACGATCACGTGATGCATTTTTATCACCTGCATGCGCTTGATTGGGTGGACGTGGTATCCGCGCTGAGCGCCGATCCCGCAGCAACATCGGCGCTGGCGTCGTCCCTCAGCAACTATCCCAGGTCCTCACCGGGGTATTTTTCCGATGTGAAGAAAAAGCTCAAAACCTTTGTTGATCAAGGCCAGTTGGGTATTTTCGCCAACGGCTATTGGGGGCATTCGGCTTACAAGCTGCCGCCCGAAGCCAACTTGATGGCGGTGGCGCATTATCTGGACGCTTTGGAATGGCAGCGCGACGTGGTTCAGCTGCACACCATATTCGGCGGCAAGAACCCGCACCCGAACTTCTTGGTGGGGGGCGTGGCGTGCTCGTTGGACCCCAATTCCGACGGTGCCATAAACATACAGACCCTGTCGAAAATTTCCGAGGTCATCACCAAAATGGAGGACTTCGTCAATCTGGCTTATCTGCCGGACACCTTGGCGATTGCCGGATTTTACAAAGAGTGGGGCGCCATCGGCGAAGGGGTTGGCAACTTCCTCACCTATGGTGATTTTCCCACCGGTGACACCAACGACGCGTCCACCTTCCTGGTGCCGCGCGGCGTGATCTTGGACCGCGATTTGTCCACCATTCACGACGTCGATTTGGACGAAGAAAGCCAGATCCAGGAATTCGTCGATCACTCCTGGTACGACTACAAAGGCGGCGCGGGCACGGGTTTGCACCCCTATAAGGGCGAAACCGAACTGAATTACACAGGCCCTAAGCCTCCCTATGAACAGCTGGATGTGAACGGCGGCTATTCGTGGCTGAAATCGCCGCGCTGGAAAGGCAAGGCGATGGAAGTCGGGCCCTTGTCGCGCATGTTGATGATGTACGCCAGCGGCAACAATCACGCCCAAGAATTGGTCAACTACACCCTAAAAACCTTGGACGTTCCGGTCGCGGCGCTGTTTTCCACCTTGGGCCGCACCGCCGCCAGGACATTGGAAACAAAGATTTATTTGGACTTCATGCGCGGTTGGTACAACCAGTTGGTGGCCAACATCAAAGCGGGCGATTTGGACACCCACAACGATGCTCTCTGGGACCCCAAAACCTGGCCGAAAAAAGCCCAAGGGGCGGGTTACATGGAAGCCCCGCGTGGCGCCCTGGGCCATTGGATCGTTATCGAAGACCAAAAGATCGCCAACTATCAAGCCGTCGTTCCGACCACCTGGAACGCCGGACCGCGCGACTTGCACGGTCAAGCCGGTCCTTACGAAGCGGCCCTTAAAGGCCACGTTCTGGCCAACCCCGAACAGCCCTTGGAGATTTTGCGCACCATCCACAGCTTCGACCCCTGCATCGCCTGTGCGGTGCATTTGACGGGCGATGACGGCGAAGAAATGCTGCAAATCAACGTCACCTGATGGCGTCCAACACACTTCGACAAAAGGGCGGCTTTCGGGCCGCCCTTTTTCATGTGTGGTGCGACCTTGCCTTGATAACGACATAATATGTTATAATATAACACCTGTCTCAACCCCATTGCAGATCGTCAACGATGAACGTCCAAACCTTTACCCCCCTCCTTCTCCGCCTCCTGGTTGCCAACGTAGTGGCCGTTATTGTGTGGATTGCTGCGTCCCCATTGGCACAGGCCCATCCCCATGCCTGGATTGATCTGCGCAGCACCGTCAAACAAGACGAGCAAGGACGCGTGTCGGCGTTGGTGATGGACTGGACGTTTGGCCTGTATTATTCGGCTTTCATTTTGGAAGACATTCTCAAGCAAGGCACGCCGTCCCCTGAAAATCTGGCCAAATTGCTGAATGAGACGGCCAGTGAAAACCTAAAAAACTTGCGCGAATATGATTATTTTACCGTCGTTAAAGCCGATGATGAAAAACAAACCTTAGGTGACGTTGCCGAATTCAAAACCGAAATCCGTGACCAACGTCTCTGGATGCGCTTTGAAATCCCCTTGCCGACCCCAATCGACCCCAAGGCTCACAAGATCACCTACGCAGTCTTTGACCCCACGTATTACATCGAAATCCTCTACGCCGAAAAAGGCCCTTTGGTCACGTTTGAGAACACCAACACGTGCCAAGCCGAAATCATCGCCCCGACACCGCCGACCGAGGTGATCGGTCTGGCCGCATCGCTTGACCAGACGCAAAACGGCGGTGATACCCTGGGGACGTATTTTGCCGAAACCGTTGCGTTGACTTGCCCATGAGTTTATCGCGCAAGAAAATGCTCAGTTTGGTGATAGTCGCCCTGGTGCTGGGATTGGGTGCCTTAGCCTTGTTCAGCGGTGAAGCAAAAGCATGGTTTGATGCCATTGTTGTGTATGTATTCAACCAACAACGCTGGTTTTCACGCAGTTTGTCCGACAGTGTGGTGGCACTCAGAGACACCGCTGGGGGCGTCGGCGGGGGCGCAACCTGGACGCTGGTGACCTTGGGCTTTGTCTACGGCATCTTTCACGCCATCGGCCCCGGTCACGGGAAGGCGGTCATTTCGGCCTACGCCCTTTCGCATGAAACGCGCTTTCACCGCACCATTGGGCTGTCGTTTGGTGCGGCCTTTGTGCAAGCCTTGAGCGCCATCCTCGTGGTCGGTGTTTTGTCGACCTTGGTGGACGGTGGCGTTCATCGATTTGCGACGTCTGCTGACGATGTCTTAAACCCCATCAGTTTTGCCGCCGTCACGGTATTGGGCATCTATTTGCTGGTGCGCGGTATTTTGCCATTGATTAAGGCCCCCTCTTCGGCGCTGGTGCCCCTGCCTAAGACTTCAAAAGAATTATTGCATGACCACAGCCACGATGAAGCCTGCGGGTGTGGACACAGCCATGCGCCGACACCCGAGCAGGTGCAAGAGGCCTCCAACTTTTGGCGCGCGGCGTCAATTGCCCTGGCGGTCGGCATTCGTCCGTGCACAGGCGCCATCTTGGTGTTGGTGCTGACGTTTTCCTTTGGCTTTGTCATGAGCGGAATCTTGGCGGTTCTGGCGATGGCGCTGGGCACCGCCATCATGGTGTCTACCTTGGCCGTCGGCGCGCAAAGCCTGCGCTGGCCGCTGACGGAACTTCTCAGCGCCTGGGGCCTGCGCGCCGGATTTCTGGGCAGCGCACTGATGATCCTGGGCGGGTTTGTTATTGTCCTTGTCGGCGCAACGCTGTTGTTCAACAGCCTCATCGCACCAACCCATCCCTTTTTCTAGTTCTTTTAAATCAATGGTTTAGCTTTATATTATAATTAATTGTTCACAATGGATGTCGCTCTGAAATTGAGTTACAGTGCATAAAATAACCAATTGTTGTGGTAGCGCAAATAGATTATCCGCTAAACATGAAGCAAAATAAAAGCAATTCAGTCAAAGTGCTTAGCCCTCTATTTCGCAATGGAGTGCCTTTGGCACTGTTTTTAGCGCTGGCCTCTTTGCTGTGGATAACGGACCGATTTGTCAGCCAGTCCCAAGCCGAAGGTCAAATTCAAAACACCAAAATCATCACCGAACAGGCCGCCATCCGCTTAGAAGATTTTTTCAACACTCGGCTGCACATTGTCTTTCATCTATCACAAAAATGGAATGACGGATTATTCCCAGATCAGGAATCCTTTATCCAAGAAGCCAGGCTCATCAACTCTCTCTTTACAGGTTTTCAGGCCACCAATTGGATTGACACACACGGCAAGATTCAATGGGTTGTGCCCGCTTCGGAAAACCCGAACACCATCGGTCGAAGCATCCTGACCATTGCGCCAGCCGCCGAAGTGTTCAACCGCGTTTCTCAGACACTCATCCCTCACGTCACGCCTCCTGTCACATTGTTGCAAGGTTACACCGGTGTGGTCGGCTATTTCCCGACCCAACGCAACGGTCAGTTTGACGGTGTTCTGACGGCTGTATTTCGCACATCCGTGGTTATTGAAGAGGCGCTTTCAAAAAGCCTTGGCCCCGACAGTGCATTTTTGATCACCAATGGCGATCGTCTGATCTATCGCAGTTCGTCCGTCACCGACAAAACAAAATTTGTGGCTCATCACGATTTCAAAGTTTGGGACCGGGTGTGGAGGCTATCGTTGTCTGCGCCAGATTCCTTTGCAAAAACGCACTTGGGATTAAGCTTGCTGGTGTTGATAATGGCATTGACGCTGGCGGCGGGGGTGTCCGGTTTGTTGTGGCTGTATCTCTGCCACCACCACCATTTATTGCAGGCTAAAGAAGAAGCCGTGGCCGCCAACGAGGCAAAATCAGAATTTCTCGCCAATATGAGCCATGAGCTGCGCACCCCTTTGAATTCCGTTATCGGATTTTCCGAAATGCTGAATTTGGAAATGCTCGGGCCCCTTCCGGATCAATACAAGGAATACTCCAGCCTGATCGTATCCAGCGGTCGTCATTTGCTGGAAACCATCAACCAAATTCTCGATATGTCCAAGATCGACGCCGGGGAAATGGAATTACAACTCCAGAAAGTCCACATGAACGACCTGATCAATGCGGTGCTTTTGATGATGAAAACGGTGGCTCTCAAAAAGAACATCAAGATCATCAACAACACCCATGACACCCATATGATGTTGGTCGATCCCTTGAGAGTGAAACAAGCGCTGTTTAACGTCGTCGGCAACAGCGTCAAGTTTACCCAGGAAGGCAGCATCACAATCGATAATGATTGCGGCTCCCATGGCCACACCATCGTTATCCAAGACACCGGCATCGGCATGAACAAAGACGAAATCGCCCTTGCCCTGAAGCCGTTCGGCCAAGTCGACAACAAAGCCTATACCCGCCAAACCACCGGCACCGGGTTGGGGCTCAGCCTGACCAAGCGCATCATGGAACTGCATGGCGGTCGGCTGGACATCAAATCCACCCCCGGCGTCGGCACTGAAATGCGTCTGACGTTCCCCCATGAAAGCGCCGTCTCTTAAGACGCCCTGCTTTTAAGAGGCAATGCGCTCTGCCAACAAATCGTGGGCCGTGGCCAGATCTTCGGGCGTATTGATGTTGAAAAACGGATCGATGCGATCAAAATCAAAATCAACCGTGGCGACTTTGTAGCCAGCCGTCCAGGCATCAACCTTGCGCATACCGTCGACTTCAATGGCGTGGCGCAACTCATAACGCAACGACACCGGCCACAACCCGATCACGGGATGACTGCGCCCATGCGACGTGACCGTACCCAAACAGGCCTCTTCCCGGGTTATGGCTGCCTGCAGGAGATTGACCCAGTTTCTCGGCACGAAGGGCGCATCGGTGGCAAAGGTCGCGACCCAACGGGCATGGGGCATATGCTCGGCAACAAAATCCAAAGCCGACAGCACCCCGGCCAATGGACCTGCATGGCCTTCGACACTGTCTTTTAGCACCGGCAAACCGAGGTCAGGAAAGCGTTCCGCATCGCCGTTGATGTTCAAAATCATCGCCCCCACCTGAGGAGCGGCAAGTTTAGCGACACGCTCCAAGAGCGTTTTTCCGTCCAAAACTTGCAGGCATTTGTCACCGCCGTTAAAGCGCCGTGAAAGGCCGCCTGCCAGCAAAACGCCCACGATTTCACGTGAGCCTGAAGGGATAAGAGATTGCGTATTCATAGGGGAGGTCTACCTTTTCTCGTCATATCGTGCCCCTATAATCGCACACTCATGTGACCAAATCGAGACTTTGTCGAATAGATCTCGACATTGTGCGTAGATCCATATGCTACCCACATAAAATACCGTAAAATGGCATCCCTTCCATTGCACCTTGAGGATCTCCAAGGCATACTTAGACAGGGTGTCGTTAAAGCGTTTTAGTGTAGGAGTTAACTATGTTCCAAAAAATAGCCATTGGCCTTGGCGTTCTCATCGTCGTCATCGCGGTGGGCATCTATTACCTTTCGCAAAACGCGGGCAATATGGTTGCGGGCGTCATTAAAGATGAAGGATCGCGCGTGACGCAGGTCCCGGTCGACGTGAGCGCCGTGGACATCAGCCTCACCGATCTCAAAGCAGGTTTGCGCGGCTTAACGGTCGGCAATCCGACTGGTTTCAAAACGGACCGGGCCATCAGCCTGGGTGAAATCAGCGTTAAGATCGCCAAAGACTGGTCAATGGACGTCATCGTCATTGATGAGGTCATGGTCAACGCCCCGGAAATCACTTACGAAATCGGCACAGGTGGCTCCAACATCGCCGCCATTCAGAAAAACGTCGAAGACTCCCTGAAAGCGATGGGTGGCTCCGCCGAAAAAGCACCGGCTGACGAAGAAAAAGCGGGTCCGAAGATTGTCATCAACAATTTCTACATCAAAAACGGCAAGATCAACGTTTCGTCAAGTTTGCTCCAAGGCACAACATTGCCTGTGGCGCTGCCCGATATCCATTTGAAAGACATCGGCAAGGATAACAAGGACGGCAGCGATGGGGCGAGCACGGCTCAAGTGATCGACGAAGTGATGACTGCCATCACCAAAAAAGCCGGCACTGCGGCAGGTTCACTTGACCTATCCGCCTTGGGCCTGTCCGACATTTCCGGCACAGCCTCGAAAGTCGGCGCGGCCGCCAAAGATGCTGCCACGGGCGCCCTCAAAGGTGCCGGCGACACACTTGGCGGTGCTGGTGAAGGCATCGGCGGCGCTGTGAAAGGGTTGTTTGGCAAGTAACCAGACACATCCGCAACTCATGCCCATCTTAAAGGGGAGCCCGTGCGATACGTACGGGCTCCCCTTTCGTTTTGACCACTCACTTTTACCCGTCTTTTTTGCATTCCTTAAATAACACTGGCTATTCACCGGTCATTTTGTATTTTGAGCTCCTTCTCCAACCTGACCGAGTGAGCCCTCATGCTGTCTTACCAGCACGCCTACCACGCCGGATGTCCCGCAGATGTGCACAAGCACGCAGCCTTGGCGCGGTTGTTGATCCGTCTGACGGCCCAAGACGACCCGCTCACCTTGATCGAAACCCATGCGGGACGCGGGCTTTACAGCCTTACCGCGGCGGAAGCGAAAAAAACCGGCGAAGCCATCCAAGGCATTGTCCGCCTGTTGGCTGATGGCAAACTGCCGCCCACCCACCCGTTGGCGAAAGTCATCAAAGCCACCCGCGCCAAACATGGCCCGGCGGCGTATCCCGGTTCTCCGCTGTTGGCGCATTCCCTTTTGCGCCCCCAAGACCGTCTGCATTTGATGGAACTGCACCCCCAAGAACATGCCGCGCTGGAAAACTTGTTGGGCCACGAGCCGAACGTGTTCATCCAATTTCGCGACGGTTTTGAAGCGGCTTACGAGCTGGCTCCGCCAACTCCGGTGCGCGGTTTGGCGTTGATCGATCCCAGCTACGAAATCAAAACGGACTATGCGCTTACCGCGGATTTTACCATCGATTTGAACGCAAAGTGGCCAGAAGGCATCATCATGGTGTGGTACCCGCTGCTTAAAGCGGGCAATCATGAGGTCTTGGTCAAAACCTTGGAACGGGCAAATCTGAAAGGGTTTCACCGGCGCGAAATCCTCTTTGCCAAACCCAAAGATGTACGCGGTATGTTTGGCAGCGGCCTTATTTTGGTGAATTTGCCCCCCGCTTTTGCCTCCGCTGTCGATGCTTTCGAATGGCCCTATCCGGTCTAAGTTCGCAAAAGTCTCCCAATTTCAAACCATTAATCAGCTTAATGCAAAACAGAGGCGCAATGGGCTGTGGCAATAATCATTGACTTTTTGCAAATTTGAGCTAACTATCTCTTATACGTGTTACATATGTTTTGGCTTACCTAGATAAACGGTACGCTGCTTAGCTTAGTTATTCCTAACAATGTGAACGTTAAATCAAGCGCCCCCTCACATGATGTGAGGCATACGCACAAACGACTTGTTAGAGGACATAACAATGGCTAACGGTACAGTAAAATGGTTCAACCCGACAAAGGGTTTTGGCTTCATCGAACCTGAAGATGGTTCCAATGACGCATTCGTTCACATCTCCGCAGTGGAACGTGCTGGCCTCAGCACCTTGAACGAAGGCCAAAAGGTCTCTTATGAGATCCAAGCTGGCAAAAACGGCAAATCTTCTGCTGAAGATCTCAAGATCATCGGCTAATTTCGCTGAGCGCCGCCCCCAGCGTCAGTTGGGGGCGGCTGCTGCGTTCTGTCAGCTGAGTTTCTAAAGGTCTCGACGACACACGCAAGCATTGGCGCAACCGCACAGCGGCCACGCCCAAATCAATACCAAGCACTGCATCTGATAAAGCGGCATCCCGCATTGGATTGCCGCGCATGTTGTTCACCCCTTTTAGGGTCATCCCGCCTGCGTTCCGGGTGCCCTGATGAACAGCGCCTTCGACCCGTGACGCTGCACCCCAAAGCAGAGGATGATTTCCATGTTTAAGTTCGGAAAAATGAGGGAAGACGAACAGCGCGCTGCCTCAAATAAGAAGGCTGCGCAGATTCAAAAAGACAAAGACGCAGCCCGCAAGGCACGCTCTGCCCACTCTGCCAACCTCCGTGTTCTGCGCCTTGCCAAAGAAGCCGAAGACAAAAAAGCAGCTGATATCGTCAGCGCCGAAAAAGACGCTGCGAAAGCCAAAAAAGCGGCTCGTTCAAACGCCGCTTAAGGCAAACGCCGCTTAAGGCGTTTGTGCGCCGATTTGGGCTTGCCTCAAAGCCAATCGTTTTGTGTGCGCATACCAAAGCGTGGCCATGAACGTCAAAATCAGCAACGGCGCACCGCCGTAGTTAACGGCGTCCCAACCTGATAAATTGAACAATCCACCCGATGAAAACGACCCGGTGGCCGCCGCGGCGAAAACGATGAACTCGTTCACGCCTTGGGTTTTGGCCTTTTCCGAAGGTTGATAGGCTTGGGTCAGCAAGGTCGTGCCGCCGACAAACAAGAAGTTCCACGCCACTCCCAATAAAATCAGCGCCGCCCTGAAGTTCAGCAATTCAATCCCCGACAAGGCAAAAGCCGCACTGACGACAAACAGCGCCATGCCGACGAACAATATCGTCAACACGCCAAAACGGTGGATCAATGACCCGGTGAAAAAGGACGGCACGAACATCGCCAAAACGTGCCATTGAATGACCGATCCGGTGTCGTGCATTTCAAAACCGCAGGCCGTCATCGCCAAGGGCGTGGCTGTCATCACCAACACCATCAAGCTGTAGCTGGTGGCGGCGTTGAGCATTGCCGCAATAAACACGGGTTGGCGAATGATCACGCCAAGCGGCCGCGCGCCTTCGTGGTTGGTGTCTTCCATGGGGCGCGGAATGTGCAACAGCGACAGCGGGATCATCGCCGCAATGCTCACCAGCGCCGACATGGCGAACCCGCCTGCAAACGGAACCGGTGACAACAAATCACGGCTAAATACGGCGATACTCGGTCCCACCAAGGCCGACAGCACGCCGCCCAACAACACCAACGACACCGCTCGACTGACAAAATCCAGCGGCGCGCTTTCCACTGCGGCGTAACGATAATACTGGGTGCACGCCTGATAGATCCCCATGATGAGGGTCGCGCAGCAAAACATCACAAAGTTGCTCTGAAGGATGGCGTAGGCTCCCAAAGTGCCGCTAACAGCCCCGGCGCTGGCCCCGATGAGAAACCCAAACCGCCGCCCGATGCGCTTCATCAACATCGACATGGGCACCGTGCTCGACGCCGTGCCAATGGTCATGATGGCGATTGGCAGGGTCGCCAACAGTTTATTGTCGGCAAGCATTTGCCCCACCAGAGCGGCGAACATGATGTAAGTAACGCCGGATATCAAATACAGCCCCTGCGCCGTCGCCAGCAGACCGATATTGAGGCGGTATCGTTTGACAGCCATCTTAAGAGGCTTCCTTTGTTAAACGCGGGGTCTTCGCCGTTGTGGTCAGGTATATGCCCAGCAAAATCGGTCCAATGCCAATGAAATGGTAAGTCTCCAAGTGCTCGCCAAGAAAGATAATCGAAAAGATCGAAGCAAACAGCGGGATCAGGTGAATGAACAGCCCCGCTTTATTGGCCCCCACTTGGGGCACCGCTGCATTCCAGCACACAAACGCGGCAATGGACGCGAACAACGCTACATAGGCCAACACCAAGACCGATGAAAGCGTGAGCGCAAAGCCACCGACATTGTGATACTCCCACAGGTAAAACGGCAGCAAGACTACGATGGCGATCCAATTGGTCACCCCCAACACCACCATCGGCGGAATGGCGTTGCCGGGTCCCTTGGGAAGGCGGCGCAGCAACACCGAATACATCGACCACGCGACCACCGCCGCCAACACCCACAAATCACCGGGGGTAAACCCTAAGCTCACCAACACCTGCCAATCGCCGCGCGATACAATCACCACCACGCCTAAGGCCGAAATGGATATCCCCAACGCTTGGCGCAGCGATAACCGCTCGTCACCCACGATAAAGGAGATCACAGGTATGACCATCGGCATGCTCGCCAACACCACCGCGGCGTTGATGGCCGTGGTGGTGTTCAGCGCGATATAGGTGAAACTGTGAAACATCACCATGCCAGAAGTCGCCAACACGACCAGTAAAGCCCCGTGCCTGCGGATCAAACCGCGATGGTGCCACATGCCCTGGGCCACGAACGGCAACAAAATCACCCCGGACGCAAACCACCGCCAAAAGGTCAAGTTCAAGGGCGGAATGTCCGTGTGTGCCCACCGCCCAACGACAAAGTTCCCGCCCCAAAACAATGCTGAAAGGCTGAGCAGCACGGCTGGCGGAAATTTGAGCTTCATCACGGAACATCCAACGGTGCAAAAAACATTTTGTGTTGTCAGGGTAATGTCAGGCAAACACGTTACTCTCGTCAAACACACGCTTCCTCATAGATAGACCATACCCCCGGCAAAAACGACGCCGTTTTTGTCCCGGTGACAATTGGAAACAGGTCTTTGCCGTTTGGCGTGGAAGCAGGCCCATTCTGGGTCTATGTGAGATCTTAAGGTGAGAGAAAACATGAAAACCGCCCCCTTGGTTCTAGGCGTCCTTGCCGCCGCATCCGTTGCGATCTTCATGAGTCCCCAGCAAGCTTATAGCGCCCCTCACAATGCCCCCAGTTCTGCTGGCGCATCCTCAAAGACGCTCCAACTCGCACCTCTCATTGCCCCTGCACAGTCACGTCCTGGTTCCTTCACCACATCTATGCACGCCATGACGCCCATTTTGGTCGTGCCTGTGGCGAAAAACAGTCCGCTGGTGTGTCAACGTGCGCCGCGCGTCTCCGAGGCCTTGTTGCGCTATTTTATGCAAAATCCTGCCCCGGTCGACAAAACACGTCGTCTTGATGTGGACAGTTTGACAAAGCAAAGCGTAGCAATGGCGGCTTTTGTCAACACATCGATTGGCATCGACGCCGTCAGCAATGTTTATGTCATTGAAGGCAACAAAGCTTTGACCACCGGAGTTGCTGCGCGCTTGCCGTTCTCCAACACCACGGCTTGCGGCACCGTCTTAAATGAGTACGAAAAGCAAGTCCAAGAGATGCTCAAAAACTAGGTCTGAATCGGTTCGCTTTTGCGGATTATATACGTCTATACACGCCCTCGCTTATCCGCCTCCCCAGATATTTTTATAATTAATTCTTCTACAGCCCTTGACACGCCATAATGTTCATGTTTTGTTCTACACATAAGAACGCACACCAGAACGGAGAATGGACCATGAACAGCTTTGATCAGTTTGAACGCCTGCTTAGCGAAGCCGCCGCTGTCGTCTCCCTGTTTGCTGCAGGGTATGTCTTGTTGATGATTGTCTAAACGGGTCGCATGTAGAACGCTGACTTTACAAGGTATCGGGTAAAATCAGATCGCCATTTTCGTTTGGCACCAGTTGCGGCACGTAGGAAAACTCCCAGGGATGACCGTCCGGATCTTGGATGTATCCAACAAAGCCACCCCAAGGCGTGTCACGGGGCGTTTGAAGCGCTGTTGCACCGGCGGCAAGCGCTTGTTGGAACAAGACCTCGACCTCATCACGGCTGTGGGCGTTTACGGCCAAGGTGATACCGCCGGGTGTAGGGAGGCCCAGGCCTGTATCGTGCGTAAGCGCGTTTTGCAAATACAGTCCCAAGACTTGCCCACCCGCTTGATAAAACGTCACCTCATCCATGCTGATGGGCGACATTTCCCAGCCCATGGCCGCATAATAAGCGCGGGAAACGGCCATATCTTTTACGCCTAAGGTGATCAAATGAATGCGGTTTTGCATCATATGTTCCTCTCATCACAGGGCTCAAGGTTGTGGCACGACTCGTTTGGAGCCGTCTTGTTCCAAAGCGACGAACACAAAGTCGCCCTCGGTAACCTTCAAATCGTCTACATCGGTGCCATTGCGCCGATGGACCCAGGCTTGCACGTGAATGGTCAGCGAACTGGTGCCGACATGGGTGACATCAGCGTAACAGCACAGAACGTCGCCAGCAAACACCGGCAGATGGAATTCCATGGCGGTGATGGCCACTGTGGCAACGCGGCCTTGGGCGCGGTCATTGGCGGTGATGCCGCCCGCCAGATCCATCTGCGCCAACAGCCAACCGCCAAACACGTTGCCGCCCGAATTCAAATTGGCGGGCATCGCCACCTGGCGGATGGCGAGCACGCCGCGCGGGGTTTCGACTTCAGGGCTTTGATGGGAAGCTGTCTCGTCCCGAGAATTCGATTCGCTCATTTTATCCTCAATGATTTTAGGCATAACGGCTATATTTTGTACTTTCTCCAGCACCAGAGTACCGTATGATGAAAAGAAAGCGCGAGCACAGAAAATACGATACGCTGTCGCCGTCGGTGGGGCTAGCTTCTTTGTCTGACCACCCGACACACCCGAACTTAAAGAGACCTAGAAATTTATGAGCGACCTGTTCGAAGCCCCTACTCCCAAAGTCAGTGCCGCAAAGGCCACTGCTCCACAGGCTGTTGTCAAAAAACCGACTGCCAAGCCCTCCGCTATTCCCAAAGCGGTCAGCAACGATGCCTACACGGCGGCAGACATCGAAGTCCTGGAAGGCTTGGAGCCTGTGCGCAAGCGCCCCGGCATGTATATCGGTGGTACCGACGAGCGCGCTTATCACCACTTGGCGGCGGAAATCATCGACAACGCCATGGACGAAGCGGTGGCCGGACACGCCAGCCAAATCGACGTCACGTTGGAGCCCGGAAACCGCTTGGTGGTGCGCGACAACGGTCGCGGCATCCCGGTCGATCCGCACCCCAAATTCAAAGACAAATCGGCGCTGGAAGTCATTTTCACCACCCTGCATTCGGGCGGTAAATTCGGCGGCGGTGCGTATGAAACCTCCGGCGGTCTGCACGGCGTCGGCTCTTCTGTGGTGAACGCCCTGTCATCGGAATTGGTGGTCGAAGTCGCCAAAGACAAACAGCTCTATCGCCAAACCTATTCACGTGGCCTGCCCACGTCCCAACTGGAAAGCTTGGGCGCGGTGAACAATCGTCGCGGCACTTTGGTCAGTTTTGTGCCCGATACCGACATTTTCGGCACGCGGGTCAATTTCCGTCCGCACAGCTTGTTTCGCATGGTGCGTTCCAAGGCGTATCTGTACCGTGGCGTAAAAATCCGCTGGTTCTGCGATGAGAGTCTGCTGAGAGATAAAGAAGACAAAGACGTTCCCGAAAAGGCCGAATTGCATTTTCCCGGCGGCTTGGCAGACTACATCGCCAGTTTGCTGAAAGATCGGCGCACCGTCACCCCCTTGTCGTTTGAAGGCAATGCCAATTTCCCCGAAGGCCCCGGCCGGGTGGAATGGGCGGTGGCGTGGCCACTGGATGAAGACGGATTTTTGAATTCGTACTGCAACACCGTGCCCACGCCCCAAGGCGGCACCCATGAATCGGGGCTAAAATCGGCGCTGACCAAGGGCATTAAAGCCTATGCGGATTTGATCGGCGACAAACGCGCCGCCAAGGTCATGGCCGACGACGTGATTGGTGGGGCCTGTGTGATGCTGTCGGCGTTCATCGTCGATCCCCAGTTCCAAGGCCAAACCAAAGATAAGCTGTCCACCGACGCCGCCGCACGGCTGGTGGAAAACGCCGTGCGTGACCGTTTCGACCATTGGCTCAGCAGTGACCCGAAGGTGGCCAAGGTGTTGCTCGACAACGCTGTGGATCGCGCCAACATCCGCACCCGACGCCGCCTGGAAATGGAAACCAAGCGCAAGTCCGCGACCAAAAAATTGCGCCTGCCCGGCAAACTGTCCGATTGCAGCCAAACGTCGGCGCTGGGCACGGAACTGTTCATCGTCGAAGGCGACAGCGCCGGCGGCTCCGCCAAACAAGCGCGCAACCGCAAAAACCAAGCGATCTTGCCGTTACGCGGCAAAATCCTCAACGTCGCCTCGGCAACCTTGGACAAACTGAAAGCCAACCAGGAATTGTCCGATTTGGGCGAAGCCCTGGGGTGCGGCACCCGCAAAGCCTACCAAGACGAAGCGCTGCGCTACGAAAAAATCATCATCATGACCGATGCCGATGTGGACGGCGCGCACATTGCCTCCTTATTGATGACGTTCTTCTTTAGGGAAATGCCGAAACTCATTGAAAATGGTCATCTTTACATCGCCATGCCACCCTTGTATCGCATTGCCCAAGGGGCCAAAGTGATGTACGCGCGCGATGACGAACACAAAGAAGAATTGATGAAATCCGAGTTCAAGGGCCGCGGCAAAATCGAAATCAGTCGTTTCAAAGGCTTGGGCGAAATGCCACCGGCGCAGCTCAAAGAAACCACCATGAACCCCGAAAAACGCATCTTGTTGCGGGTCACGGTACCTAAGGGTCATGGCGCGGAAGAATGGGATGACATGCACGACACCGAAGAACTGGTCGAAAGCCTGATGGGCAAAAAGCCTGAATTGCGTTATGCATACATCCAGGAACACGCCCAGTTTGTGGAAGACATCGACGTGTAAGCCCACCTTCGAACAGGCCCCCCCTATGCTTTATCAGGTCCTCCTCAAGCACGCTGAACCATTTGCCTTGGACCTGGATAAAAAGCCCTGGTTCATTTCGGTGCGCGCCCAAGTCATTTTGGGGTTTGTGGCCTTGGGTCTGGGCAAAGGCGGCTTGTTCATCTCGACGTTTTTCATCGCCATGGCTTGGTCGGAAACGGGCTGGACGCTCTACGCCGTTGTGAGTTCTGTGATCACTGTGCTGGTGTTAATCTTTGCTTATATTGCCGTCTTGGCGCGCATCGAGGCGCGTATCACCCCTGAATCTGATAAGGTTCATTTAATCAAGCGCATACCCTTTCACCGAACCGAGCACACCGTTCCGCTTTCGCACTACCAAGGCATCGAGCTAACGTCCCGCACCCTGCCCGACCAACGGCTCGTTCACACCGTCATGCTGACCCACCAAGACGCCAATCTCAGTGTCCCCTTATGGCAACGCCGCCAACCGGAACCACCTATGGAAATCTGTGCAACATTTGCAGCCACCTTGAAGGTCGGGAATTTAACCACTCCCCCTCGTAACCCCCTAAATTGATTGCATAATTACAATCTTGAGTATAACCTAGTCCTAAGAGGGTAGACACAATCACGCGGCCTAGAAAAGGCGGTCGGATCATGACCTCGCAGATACAATCACCAGATTCAATCCCTCCGGTTCCACATCTAAGTGCCTCGGAATCCGATGGGCTGGTTGCCTTGAGTGCGTTTCGTCTTTGGCGTTTTTTGGCGTTTCTCATCGTCACCGGCCTGCTCTTGGTATCCATGATCATCTATAGCGCCGAAACGGGGTTGCGCATGTCCCAGCGCTACACCCCGCTGATTGACGCAGCCATGGAAATCAAGCTGGAAGCCGCCTTGGGACATTTGTTGCTCGAAGAAACCCTCCACAAGGAACGTCCAGGCCGCCTTGAAGATGTTTTGACCCACCTCAATCAAGCCGATTGGTATGCCCTGGCCATGCTGGAGGGAGGGACGAATGCGGAAGGCACCTTCATCCCCTTAGATGATCCCTTGCTGCGTCAATACATCGTAGATGTCCGCCACGAACTTGTGCTGTTTAAGGAGGACATAAAATTACACTGGCGCAATACAATGATCCTCCAAACAAAATCCGAGACGGATAAAGTGTTCGATGCAACCTTCAATTCGTTTATCGAAAAAGCCGATATCGTTGAAACACACTTGCAACAGCTCATCAAACAAGCCGAACGGCGTTTTATCGTGGTGCAAATCATCTTGGCGGTGGGAGCGATGGGCGTCGTCATGTGGCTTGGTTTGTTGTTTAGACGCTTTATCAAAGCGCAAAATCGGGCCTTAGAGCTGCTGCAAAGTGAAATCCAACGCCGTCTCCTGATCGAACAGACCTTGCGCGAACAGGCCACCACAGACACCCTAACCGGGTTGCTCAATCGCCGCAGCATGTTGGAGATTTTGCAAGACGAACTGAACCGCGCGCATCGTTTAGGTTCACCGTTTTCCGTCGTTATGTTCGATATCGATCTTTTTAAGGCCGTTAACGACACCTTTGGTCACGAAGCGGGCGACACGGTGCTGACCACCATCGCAACCCGGGTCACATCGCGGTTACGGGACGTTGATTCCTTTGCAAGATGGGGCGGTGAAGAGTTTCTCTTGTTACTGCCGGGAACGGATCTTCAGGGTGCACTGGCGCTGGCCGAAACGTGCCGTGAAATCATCGCCGATAGCCCGATGCCAGGGGTTGGCGTGGTCACGGCAAGCTTTGGGGTTGCCGACTATAGGCATGAAAAAAGCGTCACAGCCTTGATCCGTCGTGCGGATAGCGCCCTTTACGACGCCAAAAACAAGGGCCGAAACCGTGTTGAGGCTTCGATTACAGACGCTTCGCCCGCTGCGCTTTAACTTTGGCCAGACTTAATGGCAACAGTTCTACCGCCAAAACGCCGCAGAGTATCAACGCCCCACCGCTGATTTCCAATGCCCCTAAATGTTCCCCCAGGATCACCGCCCCTGCCAAGGCGGCAAACACCGTTTCGGCGCTGAGAATGACCGAAGCATCCGGGGCCGGCGTATGACGTTGGGCCACCACTTGCAGGGTAAAGCCCACCCCAACCGAAACAACACCCGTGAACACCACCATCGGCGCACTGGCCCACAATCCATCCACCGTCAAGGTTTCGGTCATCCCACCCCACAAAAGCCCCAGAATGCCGCACACGATAAACTGTATGCACGCAACGGTGAGCGGCATCTGAGTGCGCTTGGACACGTAACCGACCAACAAAATGTGAGTGGCCCAAAACAACGCCCCGGCAATCACCCACGCATCCCCGTCGCTGATGTCGTCCAGAACTCCGCCCGACATCAAATACGCCCCGCCCAGGCACGCCGCAGCGGCTGGCCAGATGGCCGGATGGGGCGTCTGGCGAAGCACAAAAAAGGCTAAGATCGGCGTCAGAGGCACATACAATGCGGTCAAAAACCCGGCGTTGGCCACGGTTGTGGCGGCGATGCCAAACTGCTGCAACAAAGCACCCAGAAACAAGGCCGAGCCCGTCATCACCACCCACGGCAGAACGGAGCGCTCAAGCGCCGCAGCTCCATCTGCGTGCCGGGTGTGCTGTTCTTTTAAGGCAAATGGCAGCACCACCAGTGCCCCCAGAACAAAGCGAATGCCCGTAAACAACACCGGTCCGATATGTTCCATGGCCATTTGCTGAATGGAAAACGTCACGCCCCAGATGAGGGCTGCCAGCAACAACAACAGATTGGCGTGCAAACGGCGCATAGAACGTTTCCGCAACAAGAGTTGGTCAGCCAGAACATCGAAAAACATCTCTGTCTACGCTGAATGAGGTGTTGCAGCATGTACGCTGAAGCCATAGAGTTTACAAGGGCGTACATCGTACCAAACACGCTGCAACAGTATGGACTTCCCCCGCATGCCTGATGACAACACGCCATTGCTCAAAGTCGAAGACATCCACAAAAGCTTCGGCGGTCAAGACGTGTTGAAAGGTATCTCCGTCAACGCAAATCGTGGTGATGTGATTTCCATACTGGGGTCCAGCGGATCAGGCAAAAGCACGTTTTTGCGCTGTATCAACTATCTGGAACATCCAGACATTGGCCGCGTCTCCATCGCGGGTGAAGAAATCCGCACCAAAAAGGACAAAAGCGGCAGCCTGGTTCCGGCCGACCCAAAACAGTTGGCGCGGTTGCGCGCGCGCATCGGATTTGTTTTCCAATCGTTCAATTTATGGCCGCATCTCAATGTCTTGCAGAACGTTATTGAAGCACCGATGCAGGTTCTGAAACTCAGCAGGAAAGACGCCACCGAGCGCGCCGAGGTGATCTTGGCGCGGGTCGGTCTGGCGGACCGCATGCACCATTTCCCTGCGCACTTGTCCGGTGGTCAGCAACAACGTGCCGCCATTGCACGAACCTTGGCGATGGAACCGGAAGTGATTTTGTTTGACGAGCCAACTTCTGCCTTAGACCCCGAGTTGGTCAGCGAAGTGTTGGCGGTGATTGGATCGCTGGCTGAAGAAGGCCGCACCATGCTGATCGTCACCCACGAAATGGGATTTGCCCGCGAAGTGTCCACCTGGACCATGTTTCTGCATCAGGGAAAGGTTGAAGAACAAGGTCCGCCTGACAAAATATTCAAAAATGCGGATTCAGAACGCGTCCGCCAGTTTATGGCCAGCCACCTCCATTAACGGCGGCACCGCACGCAAACACTGGAGCACCCAAAATGAGTTTTTTACGTACTTTCACAGGCCTGGCTTTCAAAGGTATGGCCATCGCAACCCTGAGCGTTATTGCGCTCACCGCGACAGCCTATGCAGCGGACAAACTGCGCATCGGCACCGAAGGCGCTTACCCTCCGTTCAATCTGGTTGACAGCAACGGCGAACTTCAAGGCTTTGATGTCGATATCGCCAAGGCGCTGTGCGCCAGCATGAAGGCCGAATGCACCTTCGTCAAACAAGACTGGGACGGCATGATTCCGGCGCTCAACAAGCGCAAATTTGACGCCATTGTGGCGTCCATGTCGATCACCGAAGAACGCCAGAAAGCCGTCGATTTTTCGGAACGCTACTACACCAACAAGCTTCAATTCGTGGGCAAAAAAGGCATGGACGTCGATATTTCGGCGGCGGGCCTCAAGGGCAAAGTGATCGGCGCGCAACGTGCCACCATCAGCGGCCAATGGCTGGAACAAAATCGTGCGGATGCCGACATCAAACTCTACGACACCCAAGAAAACGCCTATTTGGATTTGGCGTCAGGGCGTCTTGACGCCATTTTGGCCGATGCGTTTGTCAACTACGAATGGCTGAATTCCGATGCAGGCAATGCGTTTGAAGCCAAGGGCGACCCGGTTTTTGACGGGGATTTGATCGGCATCGCCATCCGCAAGGGCGAAGACGATTTGCGCATAAAACTCAACAAAGCCATCAAAGACATCGTCGCTGACGGCACCTACGGCAAAATCAACGCCAAATACTTTCCGTTCTCCATCTATTAAGCGACCACCAAACCGACGGGGCTGATTGCCCTGTCGGTTTTGGGGTGGTGTTAGGGGCCGCATGATTGATCTCCAAGGCTTTGGCGCATTGTTGTTTGCGGGCACTCAGGTGACCTTGCAGCTGGCGCTGGCCGCGTTGGTGGTGGGGTTAATCCTTGGTCTGTTGGGGGCGACGGCGAAGCTGTCCGAACATGCCCCCGTCCGGCTGTTGGGCAATGGCTATTCGACCTTGGTGCGCGGGTTGCCTGAATTTTTGGTGGTGTTGACGTTTTATTTTGGCGCGACCGATATCTTGATGGCCGTGGCCTCCACCCTTTTTGGCTATGACGGCTACATCGAAGTTAGCGCCTTTGCTGCGGGCACAACGGCGCTGGGCTTTATCTTTGGCGCTTATGCGTCAGAACTGTTTCGCGGCGCCATCATTTCCATTCCCGGCGGACAGGCCGAAGCGGCCCGCGCACTCGGCATGACCAAACGCCAGACGTTTTTTCGCATCACCCTGCCCCAGGTTTGGCGCATCGCCCTGCCGGGCTTGGGCAATTTGTTTATGATTTTGATGAAGGACACGGCCTTGATTTCGGTCGTCGGCTTGGAAGAGTTGATGCGCGTCACCGCGTTTGCGGTCGGACGCACCAAAGAACCGTTTACCCTTTACCTCACCGCCGCGGTTATTTATCTGCTGCTGACCTCCATCGCCAGCCTGGGTCTGCGCTATCTGGAAAAACGCGCCGCGTTGGGCGTGCGGGAGGCCTTGTCATGACCTGGGTAGCCTTCCTGGAGATGTTGCCCAAATTGGCCAGTGGTGCGGTTCTGACCCTTGAGCTGTTGTTTCTGTCGGCGTGCGTGGGGCTTTTTCTGGCGGTTCCATTGGCCTTGGCGCGGGTGTCGAAACGGTGGTGGCTGAGTCTGATTCCGCGCACCTACATCTTCTTTTTTCGCGGCACCCCTTTGTTGGTGCAGCTGTTCTTGGTCTACTATGGTCTGGGCCAATTCGAAGCGGTGCGCGAAAGTTTCGTCTGGCCGGTGTTGCGCGATGCGTTTTGGTGCGCGGCGATCACCTTCAGCCTGCACACAGCGGCTTATATCTCGGAAATTTTGCGCGGCGCCATTCAAGCCGTACCGGTCGGCGAAATCGAGGCCGCACGTGCCATCGGCATGCGCTTCCACCAAGTCTACATCAGCGTCATCTTACCGCGCGCCTTTCGCATGGCGCTGCCGGCATACGGCAATGAAATCATTTTGATGCTGAAGGCCAGCGCCTTGGCCAGCACCATCACGCTGATGGACTTAACGGGCACGGCAAAAACCATATCTTCGATCAACTATATGCCTGTGGAAACCTTCGTCACGGCCGGGGCATTCTATTTGGCGATCACCTATGTGTTGACGCACGTCATCCGCTTTTTGGAGCGCCATCTCCACCCCGATCGCAAAGAACCGGTCATGATTGTGGGCTAAACGGGCTCCTCAGCCCCCACGACACGCGCTGTAGCATTTTGTACGGCCACCGTCTTTTTTGAACACCACGTACATGTTGTCCGACGTCGGCAAGGTGTAGGTGAGCCCGTAATGCGCCGTAAACCCGGCTTTTTCGCCCATTTTTTTCAATGATTTTGGGGTGAAGTAGTTCAGGTGATCGGGATAGCGAAAGCCACACCACTTGGACCCCATGACCATACGGTTGAGGGATGCATAATTGGGCACTTTGACGATTGCCACGCCGCCGGGCTTCAACACCCGGTGCACTTCGCCGAGCACCGCCAAGGGGTGCATTTCGTGTTCCAGGTAGGAGCGCAAGGTGGCGGCGCTAAAAAAACCGTCGCCAAAGGACTTCAGGCCATCCAAAGTCGGTGCATTGACGCACGCCCCGCCGCTGGCACTGAACAGCATGTCCGCAGCCTTGGCCAGTTCGGTTGAAATCTCAATGCCAAACGGCACAAACGCGGGCGACATATCATTCATCTGCGCTCCGTCACCACAACCCAAATCAATCACCGGACCGGGCTGGGCCCAGGTTTCGACCATGATGGGCATTTGTTTGCGCGGCAACAGATGCATGCGCATGCGCGTCAGCTTGCTGGCTTTATAGGTTACCGGGCGCAATTCGGCGCGACGCTGTTCTTCGATTTTGGTGGTGGTTTCCCAGCTGAGTTCCGCAAACAGCTTGGCGTAATCGGGGCCCTTGTCGATGTAGACAAAACCGCAGTCAGCACATTCACGGATGGTCCAAACATCGTAGCTGTATTCAACTTCAAGCTGGTCATCATTGTTGCGACCACACAACGGGCAGTCTCTGTGCAGCACCTGAACCGTGCCGAGATTCTTTGAATGGACTTCAAAGGGTTCCATGCTCAAGAAAGCCCTGCTGCTTCGTCAAAGCCAAACATAATGTTCAAGTTTTGCACACACGACCCCGACGCCCCTTTGCCCAAGTTGTCGAGCAACGCCATCACGACGGCTTGGTCACCCTCTGCATTGGCGAACACGAACAACCGCAAGTCGTTTGTGCCGTTGGCGTCTTCGGCTTGAAGCTGGGTCAGCTTGGCACTGTCGTCCAGGGCGGCAACTTTGACAAAGGTCGACCCGGCATAGTGCGCCGCCAACACGTGGTGCACATCTTTGGCAGACGGCTTTGCGGGCAAGTCGGCCAATTGCAGTGGAACTTGCACCAGCATGCCCTGGGCAAAGCGTCCGACACTGGGCACAAACAAAGGCCGCTTGGCGAGACCGCTGTGGAGCTGAATTTCCGGCACGTGTTTATGCGCCAAGCCCAAACCGTAAACAAAGTACGGGGCCTGGGTGTAGCCCGCCGAGGCTGGGTCTTCAAAATTGGCGATCAATTGCTTGCCGCCACCGCTGTAGCCGGAAATCGCATTGATCGAGACGCCCAGGTCTGCTGGCACCAAGCCAGCGCTGACCAACGGGTTGAGCACTGAAATGGAGGCCACCGCATAACAGCCCGGATTGCTGACCCGCTTGGACGCGGCAATTTTGGCCCTTTGCCCGGCATTTAACTCGGCAAAGCCATAGGCCCAGCCCGCATCGACACGGTACGCCGTGCTGGCGTCAATCACCTTCACGTGCGGATTTTCGATCATCGCCACGGCCTCGCGGGCGGCATCGTCGGGCAGGCATAAAATGGCCAAGTCCACACTGTTGAGCATGTCACGGCGCGCACTCGCATCTTTGCGGTTTTGTTCCGAAAGACTAATGATTTCAATGTCGTTCCGGTTTTCCAGTCGGCTACGGATTTGCAGTCCCGTTGTACCCACTTCACCGTCAATAAAAATACGCGCGCTCATCACTATACCCCAACGTTATGCTTATCCGTCCAAGACGCCACTACTGCGACATTTCAGTGTCTTGATTAACGGACACCGGTTCCTTACGCAATGCCTACCTAACCAGTATACCAAATAGTATGGCGCTTATATTTGAAATCGAACATATTAAATACACATTGCTTTCGTAATATATTTGCCTTAAATAAATACGACTAAGACCCGCGCAAATGCGTGTAAATCGTGTGAAATTTTAATGTTAAAATTGAAATAATATGTAGCGTGTCCGTTTTATGCATCTACATATAATTGTGTACCATGGGGAGCGGCGCCGCATGAATATGAATTTGAAAAAGACGACCCTACAGCGACGAATTGGTGTGGTTGGTCTGTCCGCACTGTTCGTCTCTCAAGTTCTATTGGCGCCAGTTCTATTGGTGCCTGTGCTCTCAAAATCGGCTTTGGCCAACGAAAGCTTGTTGGGTGGTCGTGCGTTCTCCCCTCCCGGCGAGACCATTCCCATGGGCGATGATTGGGACGCCAAAGGCATCACCCACACCACCAATACTGAAGTTGATTTGGCGGTGGCGCTGGATCAACAACTTTACCCTGCCATGGGTCCGATGGTTGAGGCCTTCGCCAAAGAGCGCGGTGTGAAAATTGCAGTGCAAGATGGAACATGCGGCGTTTCAGCAGGCGTTCTGGCGAACAAAACCGCCGATATGGGCGGGTTCTGTTGTGCGCCCAGTGTCACCGACCGATTGCCAGGGCTTACCTATCATACCGTCGGCATTGGCGCATTGGCGCTGATCACCCATCCGTCAAACCCGGTCAACTCGGTATCCTTAAACGAGGCACGCGCTCTTTTTGGCAATAACATCCGCGATTGGAGCGAACTGCCCATGAGTGGAATGAAACTTGGTGACTCGGAAAAGGTTCGTGCTGTTACGCGATTGCATTGTAAAATTCGCCCCGGTCACTGGCGGCTGATTTTAGACACGGAACAACAGTTTGGCTGGAACATTACTGAAGTCAGCGCCATCAAGGATATGATTTCACAAGTGTCGTCCACGCCGGGCTCCATCGGCTATGAAACCTTGTGGCACATCGACCAGAAAGGCCTGCAAGAGAGCCGCCCGCTTAAGACGCTGTTGGTTAACGATACAGACCCCAGAGACTTGAGCGCCGTTGCCACGGGCAAATACCCGCTTTATCGCGTCTTCAACATCACCAGCTGGGGAAGCGGTCCGGCACACACAAAGCTCGGTACGGAATTGGCCGCTTATCTGGTTGAGCATGCCTCACAAATGGAGGCAAAATTCGCCATTGTCCCGGCCCAAGATCTTCGCAAAAACGGATGGATATTCGAAGGTGACGAACTGATTGGCGAGCCCAAGTAACCCGATAAAGGCCTAATAAAGGAAAGTGCAAATTAGCCGGTTACAAGACACATCTTTAATCTTTCGCATACTGCTGATGGCGGTCACCTCAGCGGTTGCCATCTGGCTTGCGCTTGATCAATATCACACCAATGCGCTCTCCAAAATCTACGAAGAAGATTTTACGGCCCGCCTTCATGATCAGGCGCAGCGTGATCGCATGCGCTTTAACGACGCCGTGCGCCAACAGTATCAGACCTCACACCTCATCGCCGATACGGCCAAAATGCAGCAAACCATTCAGGTCCTCATCGCCAATTCCGGAAATTGGAACGATGCCGAGGCCTCTTTTGACCTGCCCGATGGAAACGATGCCTCTTGGCTGCCGGATCGCGCCATCTTGCGCAACACCCATATTCCTGATTTTTTGCTGTTGCTGGACCCGCAATTGCGGGTGCGCAAGCGGTTCAGCCCTTATCATGCAACCCTACCCGACGTGTACATCCGCCCAAGCCAGTTGTTGATTGAAAAGAGCCTCCACCAAACCCTTATGAGCGAACAGGCCGGAGTGCCCAGTCTCATATCGACCGCCAAAGTATTTGGCCCAACGGGCGATTTATTGGGCTATGTGATGGCCATTTCTGAGATCAATTCAGAATTATTGCTGGCCAGTCAAAAAACCTTTTTGGCCACGGACAACATCGTCGTCATTGCCTTGGGCAGGCCCGAAGTGGTTATCGCCAGTTCCGACGAAGCGCAAATTAAACTGGGCACGCCGATGGCGCAGTTGTCGGAACGTTTCATCGTGACCGGCAATACGTTTTTTGATTATGGCTCATCGGAAATCCAAACCAACTTTCTCAGCCTTATTCCGCGGGCACGCTTTAAGGCCCTGATGGAACCGGTCATAAGCCAAGACCGCCAACAACGCGCCCTATTGGCGGCACTGTTGATTGGATTGCTGATCCTGACTTTGACTTATTTGATGCGGCGCATCGGTGTGTTGACGACTAAAGTTGCACTTTTCTCGGAGCACCTGTTTGGCCGTTCTGCACCCAGCCAAGTGTCCGACGGCGATGAATTGCACAAGATGGAACAGCAATTCAATCATCTGACACAAGAAATCATCGCGTCGCGCGATGCGCTTAAAGAACAAACCCGGCTGAAAGTGGAAGCCATTCTTCAACGCGCCCAAGCGGAAACGGACTTTGAACGGCTGAATATTTTGATGGCCGTCACAGACGCCTTGGGCGTGGGTGTTTTGAAAATTGTAAATCAAGAAACAATCGCAAAAACCGCCGTTATGCAGCGCTTTCTTGATGATTGCGGCGGTGCAAAAACCTTTTTGCAAGCCACGCCTGGGGTTGATCTTGAGGTCGAAGACGCTCATCATAACCAGCGCACTTTTGAAATCATTCGCGCCGACACCATCGGTAAAGACTTGATGCTCGTCACAGACGTCACCGAACGACGGCAACAAGACCGCGTCATCCACGATCTAGCCCTTTTCCCACAACAAAACCCCAGCCCGGTCATCCGCATATCTAAAAAAGGCACATTGCTCAACGCCAATCCGGCCAGTCAGAGCTTGATGGAAGATTGGAACGTAGCAGAAGGCGACCTCGTGCCTGCACACATTCGTAAAGTGGTTCTGCGTACTTTAGATGACCACGAAAACTTTCATCAAGACGTGGTGATCGGTGAAAGCATCTTCACCATTGTCTTTAGCCCTTCGCCGGATGGTGAATACGTCAACGGTTACGGCATGGACATCACAAGCCTCAAAGTTGCAGAAATGGCTTTGAAAAACGCCAATGATGTCCTTGAGCAACGGGTTAACAACCGCACCCGAGAAATGAAACGTTCCGAAAGCAACCTCAAAAATGCCCAGCGCATCGCGCACCTGGGCAGTTGGAGCCACAACCTGCAAACGGGTGACTCGTACTGGTCGGAAGAGCATTATCGGATTTTGGGTCTGGTTCCCGATTCCGTTCCGCCATCGCTTGAAACGTTCTTCGACACCGTTCATCCCGACGATTTATCGTATGTTGAAAGCTCCATTCGTGAAGCCATGGCCGATTTGCATGATTACGTTTTGGAATACCGGGTTGTTCACCCCAATGGTGCCATCCGCATGATCGAGGAGTTGGGTCAGGTCACCACCGATAGCTTTGGTCGGCTGCTGGAATTGTCAGGATCTCTCCTCGACATTACAGAGCGCAAAAAAGTTGAAACCGAGCTGCGCATCGCCAAGGAACATGCTGAAATGGCCTCTCGCGCCAAAAGCTCATTCCTGGCCAACATGTCCCATGAACTGCGCACACCGTTGAATGCCATCATTGGCTTTTCCGATTTGATGACCAATGAAATCTTAGGGCCCGTCAGCAACCCGCAATATATGTCGTACTTGAAAGACATTCACGACAGCGGCCAGCATCTGCTCAGCGTCATCAATGACGTGCTGGATGTGTCGAAGATTGAAGCTGGCAAATTTACCATCGACACACAAGATGTGCACCTCAGTGAATTGCTTGAAAAGGCTTACCGTTTCACCGCTGGTCAAGCCCAG
This sequence comes from Magnetovibrio blakemorei, assembly GCF_001746755.1. Classification (GTDB taxonomy): domain Bacteria; phylum Pseudomonadota; class Alphaproteobacteria; order Rhodospirillales; family Magnetovibrionaceae; genus Magnetovibrio; species Magnetovibrio blakemorei. The sequence goes on from NZ_MCGG01000027.1 coordinate 98,467, forward strand.
GCCGCAGGCGTGCGGCTGAAGATGGACTTTGACGACAATCTGCCTTTGATCAAAGCCGATCCGCGCAAAAGTCTGCAATTGCTGCTCAATATTCTCTCCAATGCAACCAAGTTCACGCCGGAGGGGGGAACCATCACCGTTGAGACGACCCTGGAAATCACGCATGTCCGGGTCAAAGTCACCGACACCGGCATCGGCATGACACCTCGCGAAGTGGCCCGCGCCCTTCAGCCCTTTGAACAAATCGATACCCGCCTTGAACGGCGCTACGAAGGCACTGGATTGGGGTTGTATTTATCGAAAATGTTTGCTAAACACGGCAACGGGAACCTCGAAATTTCATCAATCAAGGGCAAAGGCACCATCATTTCGATCACCTTCCCGCTTGCGGATTTACACATCCACAAGCCCTTAACGCCCCCCCAAATTCCTCATGATGTTGAGAGCAACCACAGCTAACCAAGGCTTTGGGGGGTGAAATTTACGATATCGTCACCGCCCCTCCCTCAATGTCTTATGTCTGACAATTGTCGGGCGGTTTTCACACGCTTCCCTTTCGCCTAATAGCAAAACTCCACAAAATCAATTCCTTACAGATTTGGCATAACAATTGCTGGAAAGCTGTTGAATATGCTAACTTTCGTTATGTAGCCGACATACATAACGCAGACGAGGACAAGATTTTGACCCATGCGGATGTAGAAGCCGCCCTGACGTTTTTGGTACAGGGCACGTCGAAGGTCGGGGCGGACCGCATTGCCCTGCTGCACGCGATCGGTCAAACGGGATCTTTGACCAAAGCCGCAAAGAACTTAGGGCTCAGCTACAAAGGGGCCTGGGACGCGGTCAAAACCATGAACAACATGCTGCCAAGCCCCGTGGTCATCACCCAGGCAGGCGGCAAGTACGGCGGGGAAAGTATCCTCACCGAAGATGGTCGGCGGATGATTTCCGCGTTTCACCACCTCCAATCTGAACTGGAGCGCTTTACCGCACAACTGTGCCAGGGCGGGGCGCAAACATTTGAAGACAAAATCCCCCTACTGGAAGGACTGTTCATGAGGACGAGCGCCCGAAACATGCTGCGCGGAACGGTAAGCGCCGTCATCCCCGGAGCTGTGAATGCCGAAATACACCTCAAAGTGTCCGATCAGGTGGAACTGGTGGCCATCGTCACCGAACCCAGCGTCATTGATTTGGACTTGCATGTGGGTGGCAATGCCATCGCGCTTATCAAGTCCAGCTTTGTGATTTTGGCACTGGATCAACCGGGTTTGCGGCTTTCGGCACGCAATCAAATCAAAGGCATTGTCTCCCATGTTGAAGACGGAGCCGTAAACGCGGAAGTTGCCGTTGACATCGGTCAGGACAAAACCATCACCGCCATCGTCACCCGACAAAGTGTTCAAGTGCTGGATCTTAAACCGGGTTGTGCCGTGGTGTGCTGCGTCAAAGCTTCCCACATCATTTTGGCTGTAGAGTAAAGATCATGAAAAAAATATTCCCGATCATCGCTCTCATCTCGATTTGTCTCCCCTTTGCGTTGTCGGCCCATGCCGACACCACCAACGTGGCGGTCGCCGCCAATTTCACCGCCGCCGCGAAGGACATCGAAAAAGCCTTCAAGTCCGCCACCGGGCACGATGTGGTGCTGAGCTTCGGTTCCACCGGCAAGCTGTATGCGCAAATCATCAAAGGTGCACCGTTCGACGCGATCCTTGCAGCCGATGCAGCGCGCCCAATTAAATTGGAAGCGGACGGGCAAGCGGTGGCGAACACACGCTTCACCTTTGCGTTCGGCCAAATCGTCTTGTGGTCGCCGCAGGACGGCGTAGATGTACGGTCTCTGCTCTCTACGGGGAACTACAACAAGTTGGCCATCGCCAATCCCAAAACTGCGCCCTATGGTGCCGCCGCCCAGGAAGCCCTGGAAAAAATGAATTTGATGAAAATGGCCCAGGGCAAACTGGTTCAAGGCGACAGCATTGCCCAGACCCATCAATTCGTGTCCACCGGCGCAGCAGACTTGGGCTTTGTCGCCTTGGCTCAGGTGGCTCTGGATGGGTCCGGATCAAAATGGGCCGTGCCCTCAGATCTCTACGCCCCCATCGCACAGCAGGCTATTTTATTGAACAAAGGCACAAACAATCCAGCTACGATCGCATTTCTCGACTTCCTCAAAAGCTCAGAGGCCATAACAATCATCAAATCTTATGGTTACGGAGTTGAAAACTAAGCTATGGGACAAGCGGTAGAACTCACCCTCAAACTCGCCGCAGTGACGACGATCATTTTATTGATCGTCGCCACCCCGCTGGCGTGGTGGCTGGCCCGGTCCAAGTCTTGGGGTAAAGAAATCGTCGGTACTTTGGTGGCATTGCCGTTGGTTCTGCCCCCCACCGTGTTGGGGTTTTATTTGCTGTTGATGCTCAGCCCCGACGGCCCCATCGGCGCCCCCGTAAAGGCTGTGTTCGGCACCACCTTACCGTTCACCTTCACCGGTTTGGTGGTGGGTTCGGTGATCTATTCGCTGCCGTTTATGGTTCAACCCGTGCGCAATGCCTTTGAAGCCTTAGGGGACCGCCCCTTGGAGGTCGCAGCAACCTTGCGCGCCAGCCCGTGGGATGCGTTTGTGTCCGTCGCCCTGCCCCTGGCGCGCCCCGGTTACCTGACCGGAACCGTGCTGGCTTTTGCCCACACCGTTGGCGAGTTTGGCGTCATCTTAATGCTGGGCGGCAACATTCCCGGAGAAACCAAAGTGTTGTCGGTGGCCATTTATGACCATGTGGAATCCCTGGAATATGCCCAAGCGCATATCCTGTCGGGGGGCATGGTGGTGGGCGCGTTTGTCTTGATTTTGCTCATGACCTTGGGGCAAAAACGATGGGAGCGGAGGATCAAATGAGTTCCTCAATCGGCATCGACGCGTACTTCGCCGGCCCCATAGGCGATTTTAAACTCAAAGCCGCCTTTCATGTGCCCGCCACCGGAGTCACCGCGCTGTTTGGACCGTCAGGCTGTGGCAAGACCACGGTGTTGCGGTGCTTGGCCGGACTGATGCGCATGCCCGGCAGTTCCCTGCGCTTCAACCGCGACGTCTGGCAATTTGAAAACCGCTTTGTGCCCCCGCATAAACGGCCTATTGGCTATGTGTTTCAAGAAGCCAGCCTGTTTGCCCATCTCTCGGTTCGCCAAAATTTGCTGTTTGGGGCCAAGCGGGCATTTAAAGACAGCTCCGCCCCCGCTGTTGTCGGCGTGGCTTTTGACGAATTGGTGGATTTGTTGGGTATTGAAGCGTTGTTGGCGCGCGCCCCCAACAAGCTGTCGGGCGGTGAACGTCAACGCGTCGCCATTGGCCGGGCCTTATTATCAAGGCCCAAATTGTTGCTCATGGACGAGCCGCTGGCCGCCTTAGACACCGCCAACAAAGACGAAATTTTACCCTATTTGGAAAAGCTTCACGCTCATCTGGCCATTCCGGTCGTGTATGTCAGTCATGACATGGCCGAGGTCGAACGCCTGGCCGATCATATGATCTTGATGGATCAAGGCCGGGTCCACGCCGCTGGGCCGCTGGACAGTCTGGTGGCGGATTTAACGCTCCCGTTGGCGGGCAGCAAACAAGCCGCAGCGCTCTTGGATGCACGCATCGAAGCCTATGACACCGATTACGACCTCAGCCACTTGTCCGTGCCGGGCGGTCAGTTGCTGATACCGGGGCATTTGGGTCTGAAGGGTCAACGTCGCCGCGTGCAAATCGCCGCCACCGACGTGTCCATTGCCCTCACCCACACCACCGACAGTTCCATCAACAACGTCTTGGCGGCGCGCATCATCGACATGAAACCGATCACACAGAGCCAGCTCAACGTCTCTTTGAAATTGGGTCACGATGGGAGCGGTGGACGTATCTTGTCGCGGGTGACGCGCAAATCGTGGGATCGCCTCAACCTGCACATCAACGCCCACGTTTACGTCCAGCTCAAATCCTTAGCCATGGTGGGCGGCGTTTATGAAGGGGCGCACGTTCCGGAAGACAAGGCCTGAAGACGGGCCTGAAGACGGGGCTAAACGGTTGATGGCGGGACGACAATGTTTTGAGGAAAATGAAGGGTGACCGTCGTTCCCTTGTCAGGTTCGCTCTCAACATGCAGGTCGCCCCCTAACAACTCCATGATTTTACGGCTTAAGGAAAGCCCCAGACCGGTTCCCTGATAACGCCTTGATAGAGAATTCCCATGGATCTGCTTAAACGGCATAAGCGCCACCTCGACTTGATCTTTGGTCATGCCGATCCCTGTGTCGGAAATTGTGATGGTGTGGCCGAAGGCGTCACGGGAATTGCGCATGACAACATGACCGCAGTCCGTGAATTTTATGGCGTTGTTGAGCAAATTGATCAAAACCTGTTTGGTGCGCACGGAATCCACATTTAAAAATGGCAAGTTGC
>NZ_MCGG01000028.1 GCF_001746755.1 Magnetovibrio blakemorei
CCAAGAGATTGGTTTGATCGGCAATGTCCGTGATCAGGGCGACAACCTCTCCAATGCGATCTGCGGCGTTGGCAAGCCCAAGAACCTTTGAATTGGTGGTGTGAATTTCCGAAACGGCTTCGTTGGCGATGGTGGTCGATTGCGAAACTTGGCGGGAAATTTCCGTAATGGCGGCAGACAGTTCTTCAGCCGATGCGGCCACGGTTCCGACATTGGAAGAGGCCTGTTCGGCGGCGTTGGTAACGGTTTGTGACCGTTCTGAAGTGCGTTCAGCAGTTTGTGCCAAACCTGCAGCGGATGTCGCCATGCCGTTGGCGGCCTTGCCCACCGCCTGCACCACAGCCCCCACGCTGCTTTCGAAGGCATTGGCCATATCTTGCATGGCTCGGGCTTTTTCTTGTCGGGCGTGACGCTCCGCGTCGGCATGGACCGATTCAAGTCGCTTCACCTCGATGGCGTTTTCCTTAAAGACCTGCACGGCATCGGCCATCAGGCCGATTTCATCATCGCGTCCGATGGCCGGAACCTCGGCGTCCAGATGACCATGAGCCAGACGCCCCATGACATCGGTCATGGCTTTGATAGGCTTGGTAAGAAGTGTGTTGAGGGCCCAAAACAGCACGCCGACGGTGATTATGAAAAAGCCGATTTTGGACAGGATCGACAAGGTTGAGGCGCTCGACTGGGCATCTGCCACACGCATTTGCCCTTGGGCGACGTCTGCGGTTAAGGATTCAGTCTGGGCATTTACGGATTGGGCGTTATCCGCATTTTTTTGTTTCAGCTTTGCGTCTTCCTGCGCCTGCAGAGCTTCCATTTTGCTCAGATTCTGTTCGGCCTCGTGCTCCAAAGCGATGAGATTTGCGCGCGACACGGCCACTTCCAAAACACCGCGCGGGCGGGTTGTTTCACCATGACAACCTTGGCAGTTTTCTTCATTTTCCAGAAGATAATAGGCATATTCTACGGGTTCACTGGTGCCGTCATCTTTTTCTATTTCGCCGGTGGAGACCAATCCGCTGGTGCGGGTCTCGACAACTTTTTTAAGGGTGTCGGCGCGTCCACCTTCCGCAATCAAGATCGGTTTTTTGGGGTCGCGGGGCGGAAACGCCTCATCGCCAGCCAGTTTGTTGATTTCATCAATGGTTTTGTTGTCGCGAAACGACAGTTCCCCTGAAATGCGCCACAGGTTGATGGCATAAATATCGGGATTTTCAAGAAGCGTATCCATCATGTCTTGGGCACTGGCGGCTTCGCCCATCATCATGGCGTTTTTAATCAGCGTCAGGCTCGATGCGGCGATGCCGTTGCGGGTCCCTTCCAAAAATTTGCGCGTCTGTTCTGTGTGCAAGGTGTTTACGGCGATGGATTTGGCTTGCTCTGCGGCGAGGTTTTGCTCAGCCGTTGTTAAGTTTTCGCCAAGCAGCGTGCGGATCATCACATCTTTATCTTCAATAGCCCCTTGCATGCGCTGGGTGAGCGCCGCGGTTTCGCTGTTAAGGGTCGAATTGATGCTGGTTGCGATGATGAAATCTGCTGCAAAACTGATGGTGATCAACAAAACAGTAGCAGCGATGATTTTGGCACTGAGGGATTTTAGCAAGGTGAACTCCCGGATTTATTATCCTTAGGGGATACGATAACTGAGAAGCACCATCATGATAGAAAGCTGGCCGTCTCCAATTATAATCGGAAACAGGTTTCACACAAATAGATTAGGGTGGCGCCCACGTAGTGGGATTTTTGTCCGGTTAGAGGGGATTCTCAATCTTTATCTTTGGGAATCATTCTAATTTACGGGTCGCCTCGGCATAGTCAGTTGCTTCCACTGATTTTTTTTACGAATTTTTGTCTCAACTTTGCTCGACGGAGTGACGGATATCACAGACCTGGAAGGCAAAAATGGTGAAAATCACCTTGTTCGCGCCCCAAAGCTTTTGCTGGGTCACCTTAAAAACGGTTGATTTTCAGGATATGTAAGGAAGTCTCATGACAACGATTAAAGCTTTTGGACTTGCCGTTTCCTTGCTGTTGATGTCGCTGGGCATGGTTGATCCGATGGTGCTGAGCACACCAATTGGCTATTGACCAAGGCCTTTATGTTTTCTCGTAATCGTTTCCCAAATGCCAACTTGGCCGTCAGCTTGCATGACGGCCAATTTTTTTATACGAATGGGATGGAGAGATTCTTTGTGCAGTGGGAAAATCCTGCTATATTTTATGTGCTTGAGGTGTTTGACTTGCTGTTCGGAATGATCCATCATCAGGAGTGTGAGGGGTTCTCCAATAGCGGGAATTTAAGATCAAATCGGATCGTTCTGAGGCGTACCAGAATTTGGAGCCTCGAAATCTAAGGAAAGACCATGGCCAAGACCATCCTGATTGTTGAAGACAACGAACTGAACATGAAGCTCTTCAATGATCTTCTGCAGGCTCACGGTTATGAAACCGTGCAAACCAAGGACGGTCGTGACGCGCTCAACTTAGCGCGGGAACACAAACCGGACCTCATCTTGATGGATATTCAGTTGCCGGAAATTTCCGGTCTTGAGATCACGAAAATGCTCAAGGCGGATGATGAGCTGAAGCACATTCCGGTAATCGCCGTTACGGCTTTTGCCATGAAGGGTGATGAAGAAAAAATTCGCGAAGGCGGCTGCGAAGGCTATATCGCAAAACCGATTTCTGTTCCGAATTTTCTTGAAACGCTGTCTAAATTCTTGGGGTAACATCCTTTTGTAAGGACAGTTCTCTTCTCTGGGCCTGAGCTTGGACTTGGGGCTGGATTTGTGCCTCGGTTTTCAGGACCGTGCACGTTAAGCTCCAAAACACGCCGCCCCCCAAAATACACTGACCTATTGCCGTTCCAAACAAAAACGCGCCCCGTTGAGGGCGCGTTTTGTATTCCTGGTGCTGAAGAAGCCTTATTTGATTTTGGCTTCCTTGAAGACAACGTGCTTACGCACAACCGGGTCGTACTTTCGAAGTTCGAGCTTCTCGGTCGTGTTGCGCGGGTTCTTCTTGGTCACATAGTAATAACCTGTGTCAGCGGTGCTGACCAGCTTGATCAGGATGGTAGCCGGCTTGGCCATGTCTCTTGCTCCGCTCGATATTCATGAATACGTATAAGCGGCGTAAAATACGGACATAGGGGCTGATGTCAAGACTATCCTGAGCTTAAGTTGGAATTAATTTTTAAAAGCCGTGTTGATGGGCTCAGGCACCACCAATGCATGATGGTACAATATCGGGTCATGAATGACCTGGGCCGCCAGTTCCATCAACAAATCACCGTTCTTGCCGGGTTGAAAAACCTTTGATGGGCAGGAATCGCGCAAACCAGAGCGTCGCCCGTCAAAGATCATGCCTGCCGCGCGCCAAGCCGTCATGGCGGTGTGTTGGCTGTCGATGTGGGCAAAGGCCAAGATGGGGCCTAATTCCCCGTCCTGGGGGCGTGTTGGCGTGTTGGCGGCCCCTTTGACGGTCGCATTCGTTGCGCACACGGCGGGCATCACGCCCAGGCCATGCAGCGCGTATCCCGATGGCGATACCAGCCGCGACCAGGTTAAGGTCATTTCCCCGTTATTGGGCAAGCGAATGACCGTCTGCACAGTGCCTTTACCGTAGGAAGACGAACCGATCACCACGGCGCGTCCAAGGTCTTGCAAAGCGCTGGCGACGATTTCAGCGGCAGAGGCGCTGTCGCCATCCAGCAAAATCACCAAGGGCATACCGTTGATGACGTCATGTCCATTGGCCAGGTAGTCGTGGAAGCTGTCGGGATGTCGGCCCCGGGTGGCGATGATCAGACCTGAATCGAGAAACAAATCAGCCACTTCGACAGATTGCGTGAGGAGCCCGCCGGGGTTGCCGCGTAAGTCCAAAACCAATCCTTTGATGCGGCCGCTTTTTAGAGCCCCTTGATAAGTGCGGAGCGTTTCACGCACGTCGGGCGCGGTTCTTTTGTTGAAGCTTGTCACCACGATTTTCAGCATGTCGTCTTCGACATGGCTGCGCACCGTTTGGGGAACGATGTGCGCCCGGCTCAGGTTGAAGCTGATGTTGCGGTCCTGGTAGGCCTTGTCCGTACTGGCACGCACGATATGCAGGGTGAGGGCGCTGCCCACCGGGCCACGGAGAAGCTGGGCGACTTGACGTAGCGACCACCCGGAAACGTCCTCGGTATTGATTGAGGAAATGACGTCACCCGGATGTAGTCCCACGGAATCGGCGGGGCTGTCTTTTTGCACATGGGTGATGAAGATGGCGTCCGTGGATTTGGCGAAGCGGATGCCAATGCCGCCAAAACCATCCCGGCGCGCCCGGTTGGCAGAGGCTTGTTGTGTCCCCGCGTAGCGTGAAAAGCCATCCAGACCCGACAACATGCCGTCGAAGACCGCTTCATAGGTGTGCTCGTTATCGGCCTCTTGCAGTTCTGTTGACGTTGAGCGTGCAGCGCGGATGATGTCGACGGTCAAATCCGCCCAGTCCGCCGCTTCATCTTCGCTGTCTTCGGCGATGGGGCGGGGAAAGTCCGCGATCGTCTTATTGCCGAGGTTCAGAGAGATGAGGCTATCTTTCTCTACCAAGGAGAGGTTTGGGTCAATGGTGGCCAATCCGCGGATGCCGTCCAATGCCAATGCATCCATTTCTACGGGGTCGAGGTAGCGCTGGGTGATGCCCCTGAGACCGGCGCGGATCATGGTGTAGGCATCGTCGTAGCGAAAGCTTTCACCAAGGCTATGGTCATCGGATTCAAAACCAATGGTGCTGACGATAAGTTTGTTTTGAGGATTAGACGTGCGTTCATTGGGCGCACATCCAGCCAACGCTGCGATCCATGCGACGCCAAAAATTACGGCCGTGAAGGGCCGCGCCCGTTTGTTTGTATCGGCACCCATAGTGGAAATAATCGTCTATTTTTGACGATTCGTCACCAATTTGTTTCGTATTCACACGTGTTTAGCGTGAAATAGGGGAGGGGCTTTTAAGGCTGTTTGGCCTTGCGACGCGAAGCCCGTGATTTGCCCTTGGGCTTTTTGGGTTTTGCCGGACGGCCAGTGGGGCGGCCTGAAGGGGCACCAGATGGTCGGCCCGCATTGGGGCCGCCTTTTGCAAATCGACCCTTGCCACGCCCATCGGGGCGGATTTTACCTTGGCTGCCGCCTTGGGTGATCTTAAACAATGTTGAACCCGAAATGGGGTCGGATTCCATGATCATCACTTCAACCTTGTCGCCCAAGCGGTACTCATAGCCGGTTTCCCGGCCCCACAAGGTGTGGCTGTGTTCGTCGTGGACAAAAAAGTCTTCGCCCAGGCTGCGGATCGGCACCAAACCGTCTGCGCCGGTGTCATCAAGGGTGACAAACACACCAAAACGGGTGACGCCATTGATGCGCCCTTTAAATAGCGTTCCGACTTTGTCGGCCAGATAAAGGGCGGTGAAACGATCCACCGCATCGCGTTCGGCGGCAGCGGCGTTGCGCTCGGCGGTGGACAGATGCTCGCCCATATCGACGAAATCTCTGTGGCCGTCTTCCAAGCCACCGTCGCCCAATTTGAATCCCTTTACCAGAGCGCGGTGGACCAAAAGATCGGAATAGCGCCGGATCGGTGAAGTGAAGTGGCAATAGCGTCTCAACGCCAGGCCGAAGTGGCCTAAGTTGTTGGGGCTGTAAACGGCTTGGGCTTGGGAGCGCAGCACCACTTCGCTGACCATGTGGCTGTTGGCGGTGTCTTTCACCTTGGCCAGGATCTGGTTGAAGTGACTGGCGCGCACCACTTGGCCCTTGGCGAAGGGGATGTCGACGGTTTCCAAAAATTCCCGCAAGCTCGCCAGTTTTTCTTGGGACGGTTCGTCGTGGACGCGGTACATGCACGGCTGGCTCTTGCTTTCCAAGGCTTCCGCAGCCGCCACGTTGGCCAGCACCATGAATTCTTCGATCAGTTTGTGGGAATCAAAGCGGGCGCGTTCGATCACTTTTTCGACGGTGCCGTCTTCGGCCAGAACGATCTGGCGTTCGGCCAAGTCCAGTTCCAGCACGCCACGTTGTTCACGGGCTTTCAAAAGCGATTTAAACGCGCCGTACAGGGGCGTGATGATGGTATCCACCAAGGGCCGGGTCAGATCATCGGGCTGGCCGTCGCGGGCTTGCTGAATCTGCGTGTAGGTGGTGCGCGCCACCGATTTCATCAGGCCACGGACGAACTTATGCCGCCTGAGCACGCCATGGGCGTCGATCCACATATGTGCGGCAATGCACGGACGCTCTTCATCGGGGCGCAACGAGCACCAGCCGTTGGACAGCTCTTCGGGCAACATCGGCACCACCCGGTCGGGGAAGTATACGGAATTGCCGCGCTGATAGGCGCACTGGTCCAGGGCGTCGTTGGGACGCACATACCAGCTAACGTCGGCAATGGCGACGATCAGGTGCCAGCCGCCTGGATTGTTGGGATCATCGTCAGGTTCGGCAAACACCGCGTCGTCAAAATCGCGCGCATCTTCGCCATCGATGGTGATGAGCGCCGTGTCGCGTAGGTCTTCCCGCTTGCCCAAAACGGCAGGCCCTGCCGCGCGGGCTTGGGCGACGGCTTCGTCGGTGAATTCAACGGGAATGGAGCGGTCATAAATGGCGATCTGGGTGATGGCCTGAGCGCCTGTGCGTTTGATTTTTTCGCGCAGTTTAACTTGGCGCAAGCCCAGTTTTTTGCCCGGCAAAATTTCCGCGCGGACCAAATCGCCCTCTTCAACGGTGAGGCCTCCGGTGTCGAGAACCACATATTCGTCGCGGTGACGGCGATCGGTCGAACGCAACCGTCCATGACCGGCGTTGTCCAGTTTGTACACACCCAACACGTCGCTGGGCGCGTGTTCCAGGCGACGAATGCAGCTGGCTTCATAGGCGGGGTGTCCGTCTTCGGTGTCGTCGATGCGGACCATGCGCGCCAGCACCCGGTCGCCGACGCCCAGCGCGCCTTGTCCACGGCGTACAGGAGCCATATATATGACCGGCGGGGCCAGCTCGGATTCCCAAACCACGGGGCGGCCCAACAGCTCGCCGTCGATGTCGGTGGCGTTGACTTCCACCACCGTGACCGGGGGCAGAGCCGCCGGGTCGGCCAAACGCTTGCGGGTTGACGACAGCAGACCGTCGTCCTTGAGCTTTTTCAGGACTTTTTTCAGCTGCAGTTTTTGATCCGCATCCAATTGAAAGGCGCGCGCGATCTCGCGCTTGCCGACGCGACCGGGGCTGTCCTTGATAAATTCGAGGATCTGTTCGTTCGTGGGGAACGGCGAAACGTGAAAAGTTTTCTGTGTCATGGGTCCAGCTTAGCTGGTGGCTTCCTCAGACGCTGCTTTTTTCTTTGCGGCGGGTTTCTTTTTTGCTGCAGTTTTTTTCGCAGCCGGTTTTTTTGCCGCTGGTTTTTTCGCCGCAGGCTTTTTCTCAGCAGCCTTTTTGGGCGCCTTTTTCGGCTTGGCCTTGGCGTTGATGAGTTCGATGGCTTTTTCCAGCGTCAGATTGTCCTTGTCCAAATCCTTGGGCAAGTTGGCGCGGTCGCGGCCGTGGGTGATGAACGGACCCCAACGCCCGACTTTCAGCAAGATGGGCTTTTTGTCATCGGGGTGTTTGCCGACTTCTAAGGGCGGGGATTTACCGCTTTCGGCGATCAAGGTCACCGCGCGGTTCAGCCCAACATGCACCGGGTCGTCTTCTTTCAGCGATACGTACATACCGGCGTATTGCAAATAAGGACCAAAGCGGCCCATGCCGGCGGAGATCATCTGTTGGTCTTCGGGGTGCGGGCCGATTTTGCGCGGCAAGCTCAACAGTCCCAGTGCGCGTTCAAACGTCAACTCCGCAGGGCTTTCGCCGGTGGGCAAGGATGAGCGCTTGGGCTTGAATTTTTTATCTTCCGGATCAATGTCGCCCAATTGCACATAAACGCCGTAAGGCCCTTTGCGCAGGCTCACTTCCAAATTGGTAGCAGGATCGGTGCCCAAAACCTTAGGCCCGCTTTCCAGTTCTGCGATGGCTGGATCGCCGTCGCCATTGCCGGGCGAAACCAAGGGCCGGGTAAAGCGGCATTCGGGATAATGCGAACAGCCGATAAACGCGCCGAACTTGCCCAACTTCAAGGACAGTCTGCCGTCCCCGCAGGTTGGGCATTTGCGGGGGTCCGCATCATTTTCGTTTTCCGGTGCGGGGAAAAAGTGCGGCGCCAGGACTTCATCCAACGTGTCCAGAACTTCGCGCACGCGCAGTTCTTTGATGCCTTCGACCGCTGCCGAGAAATTGCGCCAGAATTCTTCCAACACCGTTTTCCAGGCAATCCGCCCGCCGGAAATATCGTCGAGCTTTTCTTCCAAATCGGCGGTGAAGCCGTATTCGACGTAGCGCTCAAAAAAGCTGGTGAGGAAGGTGGTGACCAAGCGGCCCCGGTCTTCGGGGAAAAAGCGGCGCTTGTCCAGCGTGACATAGTTGCGATCTTGCAGCACGGAAATGATCGACGCATAGGTCGACGGCCGCCCGATGCCCAATTCCTCAAGCTTTTTCACCAAACTGGCTTCGGAAAAGCGCGGCGGCGGCTGGGTGAAGTGCTGTTCGGGCAAAACTTCGTTCAGCTTCAACGCTTGGCCTTCGGTCATGTCGGGCAAAATACGACCGTCTTCACTGTCATTGTCATCGGTAACAACGTCGTCGTCGCGGGCTTCGGAATAGACCCGGTAAAAACCGTCAAAGGCGATCATCGATCCGGTGGCGCGCATCACCACGGTGTGCTCGGCCTGAGCGATGTCGACGGCGACTTGGTCCAAGACCACGGGCTCCATCTGGCACGCCAAGGTGCGCTTCCAGATCAAGTCGTAAAGCTTCATTTGGTCGGCGTCTAAGTGGCCGCTCATATCTTTGGGTTTGCGCGTCACATCGGTGGGGCGGATGGCTTCGTGCGCTTCCTGGGCGTTTTTGGCTTTGGTTTTGTAGACCCGGGGCTGGTCGGGCAGGTAGGCCTCACCATAGCTTTTGCTGATCAAGGCCCGACACGCGTGCATCGCTTCGCCCGCCATGGTGACGCCGTCGGTACGCATGTAGGTGATCAAACCCACGGTTTCGCCGCCGATGTTGACGCCTTCATACAGGCGCTGCGCCACTTGCATGGTTTTTTTCGCGGAAAAGTGGAGCTTGCGCGCCGCATCTTGCTGCAATGTCGAGGTGGTGAACGGCGGCGGTGGGTTGCGCCGGGTCTTTTTCTTTTCGATCTTGGCGACGGAAAACGGCCCGCTTTCAATGGCGGCTTGGGCGCGCTTTGCGTCCGCTTCGGTTTTCAGGCTCATCTTGTCGAGCTTGTCGCCGTTCAAATGGGTCAGGTGCGCTTGCACTAAGATGCCTTTGCCGGTGTCGAACTGGCTGTCAACGGACCAGTATTCTTGCGGGCGGAAGGCTTCGATTTCGGTTTCGCGTTCGCACAGCAAGCGCAGCGCCACCGATTGCACGCGGCCCGCCGAACGCGAACCGGGCAGCTTGCGCCACAACACCGGGCTCAGCGTGAAGCCGACCAGATAATCCAACGCGCGGCGCGCCATATAGGCATCGACCAGCTCGTCGTCCAGTTCACGGGGATGGCTGAAGGCTTCCAAGATGGCGGTTTTGGTGATCTCGTTGAAGACCACGCGTTTGACCGTTTTGTCTTTGAGCAGCTTTTTCTTGTCGAGAACTTCGCGCACATGCCAAGCGATGGCTTCCCCTTCACGATCCGGGTCAGTCGCCAGGTACAAACCGTCGGCGCCCTTCATGGCGTCGGCAATTTCCTTAACTTGTTTGGCGGACCGGGCATCGATTTCCCAATCCATGGCGAAGTCTTCATCGGGGCGCACCGATCCGTCCTTCGACGGCAGGTCGCGGATGTGGCCATAACTGGCGAGCACCTTGAACTCGGGTCCAAGGTATTTGTTGATGGTCTTTGCCTTTGCGGGCGATTCGACGACGACGACGTGCATGCAGCTCTATGCCAATTCTGACGTATTATATAAGAGACACCCGGTTGCCGGGGTGTCGTTCCAGACGGCCTGCGAGCTCTAATTCCAAAAGCACCAGCGCGACCGCCGCAGGGGAGAATTGGCAGTTACGGACCAGTTCGTCAACAGTAACTGGAGCAGGTGACAGCATTTCTTGTATCGAGGCCCGTGCGCGATCAAGCTCCGCATCACTGGGTTGAGATGGTGTTTTTTCCTTAAAATCCAAACGCTTAGGCTCCGATAAGGGGCTGTTTAGAATGGGTAATAAGACGTCCAAAACATCTTGTGCATTTTGTGTCAGGTTGGCGCCGTCTTTGATCAATTTATTGCATCCCGCAGCGCGCGGGTCGCTGGGACTGCCCGGAACGGCACACACTTCACGACCCTGTTCCAAGGCCATGCGTGCGGTGATCAGCGAACCGGAATGCAGCGAAGCCTCGACCACAATGGTGGCCCGCGCCATGCCTGATATGATGCGGTTGCGCCGGGGAAAATGGCGCGCTTGTGGCTTGGTGCCCAACTCGACCTCGGACAGGATCGCACCGCGTTGGCAAAGTTCTTCATAAAGCGCTTCGTTTTCGCGTGGGTAAACCACATCCACGCCGCCGCCCAGCACTGCAACGGTGCCGCTGTCCATGGCCCCTTGGTGGGCCGCCGCGTCCAGCCCCCGGGCCATGCCCGACGCCACCAAAAACCCGGCCGCGCCCAAATCGGCGGAGATTTTGCGGGCAAAGTTTTTCCCGCTGAGCGACGCGTTGCGCGCCCCCACCACGGCCACGGTGCGCTTTTTCAACAAATGCGGATGACCCAAAACGCTGATCAAGGGCGGCGCGTCTTCCACTTGAGACAACAGCGGCGGAAAGTGCTCGTCCGTGCGCAACACCAAGCGCCCGCCGAGCTTTTCCAGAGCCTCGATCTCCCGCTCAGCGGCGGCTTTGGGGTGCGCCACAAAGGCCTTTGCACCACCCCGCTTGGCCAAATCCGGCAAAGCGTCTAACGCCGCCTTGGCGCTGCCAAAACGTTCCAAAAGCTTATAAAAGGTCATCGGCCCAACATTCTGACTGCGAATCAGCCGCAACCAGTCCAAAGCCTCGTTTTTAGGTGGTGACATGCGCAGCCCCTCTCATCATGAGCGAGATGGTGCGCAATTATGGGGATGAGGTCAAGGGGGGGAGCTTTGGAGATGAAATATTGAAGTTGTGAATATGTCTACTTGTGAACCAGAGTAGATATTGGGCGCGATCTCGACGGTTAGATCGAAGTGAGGCCATTCTGCTCCTAATCTCCTAGATGAATTCTGGTCCATTCTACCCGGACGGGATAAGCTTCCTTTGTTGTTTCACGCAAGTTGAATGATAGGTGTATCTGGACGATGCCAAATAAACTTAAAATCGAATTTCCTGTTCAGGGATGGAAACAGTTTCTAACATCAAAAAAGGAGATGCTTGATGCTTACGATAGAGCACGTGTAAAGGCTAAAACGCAACAGGTGGAAACCTCTCACGGCAGAGTTGCGGAGGCGGAGTTAAGAAAATGGCTATCAAGTTTTCTTCCCAAACGTTACGGCGTCACCTCTGGGTACATCGTTTCACCTGGGCTTAAAAGCACTCAGAAGACCCCACACTTCGACGTAATCATCTACGACCAGCTTGAATCGCCAATTCTTTGGTTTGAAGACTCTCCTGACGTTACACCGCAAGGCCGCTCCCTTGCAATTCCGGTGGAATATGTCCGCTGCGTTCTTGAGGTCAAATCTAATTTTTCATCGTCCACGGTTCATGAGGCTATCGAGCATCTGACAGAGCTGCGCCCTCTAATGGATAGTCTTGATGACCCTCAAGACAAATACAAGCTTCATCTTTCGGAAAACTTCTGTTGCGGAGTGGTGTTTTTCAATTTGCAACAAGTGCATCAGTTTAGTGAAAAGGCTTTAAGCAATTTAGTTAAAGGCCTAGAATTGCGCGGGTTCTTCGGAGGGATGATTTTGCGCGGTGAGGGTCACACGAAGGACATAACAGGCAAATTATCTATACTTCGTTCTGAGACTCCTACTGAGAGTTGCATCGGCAAGGACAAGTCATCATTGCCCAACATGGGGATGACGAAATCTGTGAAGATTACGGATAATCTTCACTTTTTAGCAATGTTACTGTGGACTGAGCCATATTTTTCGGAATTTGGTTTTGACATCATAGCTATGATGCAAGGAACATATGAAGTTGGGCGAATTTCCAGCTTTCACGGGATGGGTGCCACCGGGTTTGAGCCAACATAATCTCAATTTCTGCCGTCGAGGAAATTGTCTGCTTCTGCCAAAAAAATAGACGTTCAAGTGGATGAAAATGACGGCTGCACTGTAGGCCAAAGCAGAACGGTTTTGTGCTTACGTCAAGGACTAGACCGTTTTCTTTTTGCCAATCTTGGTTTCTTCGCCCCGCATCAAGCGGCGGATGTTTTCATGATGGCGGGCCCATGCAAGCACGGCTAGAAGTCCGGCCAGGATGGCGTGCTGCGGGGTGGCAAAATACCACGCATAGGCGGGGGCGGCGGCGAGTGCGATGAGGGCGGCGAGCGAGCTGTAGCGGAATATGGCGGCGGTGGCGAGCCAGGTGGCGATGGCGGCCAGCCCCACCGGCCACGCGGTGGCGAGCAACACGCCCAAGGTGGTGGCGACGCCTTTGCCGCCTTTGAATTTCAGCCAGATGGGAAAGTTGTGGCCGATCACCGCCCAAAAGCCCGCCGCCAGCATGGCGTGGGCGGCTTGGGGTTCGGGTGTCAGCAGAAAGGTCAGTCCCACGGCAATGGCGCCCTTGCCGGAATCCAAAAGCAACGTGAGCACGGCGGCAAATTTGTTGCCGGTGCGCAAAACGTTGGTGGCACCGATGTTGCCCGAACCGATTTGGCGCAAGTCGCCCAAGCCGAACAGCCGCGCAATGACGATGCCAAACGGCACCGCGCCAAGCAGATATCCGCCAAGCCCGGCCAGCGCGTGGATCAGAAATGTTTCGTTCATTTAGGCAAGACCTTGATTGACTTGGGAGTTCACAAAGAACACGGAGAGTTTAGGCTTCAGGTCACCACTTTGCCATCCAAAAACCTCTGTGGACTTCGTGTCCTCTGTGGTGAAATTTCTGAATTGCCACGCGCCTGATGGCGCTCGCAATGACAAAGGAGAGATAATATCACCCTTCCAGATCGAAGACCAAACGGCCATCGATGACGGTTTTGAGCACGCGTCCCTGGACCGGACGGCCATCGAACGGAGTGTTCTTGGCTTTGGAGTTGAGCTCAGTATCGGAGACTTTCCAGCCCCGGTTAGGATCAAAGACGATGAAGTCCGCCGCCGCGCCCGCTTTTAGGCGACCCGCGGGCAGCCCCAGCAATTCCGCCGGGTGCTGGGTGATCAGGCCCAAAGCTTCCAGCAATCCCATATGGCCGTTGTGCACCAGCTCCAAGGTGATGGGCAGCAAGGTTTCCATGCCCACGCCCCCGTACGCGGCGTCGGCAAACGGCAAGCGTTTGGTGTCTTCGCTTTTGGGCGTGTGATCAGACGCAATGGCGTCGATGGTGCCGTCTTTCAAGCCTTCGACGATGGCTTCGCGGTCCGCTTCGCTGCGCAACGGCGGCGACAGCTTGGCGAAGGTGCGGTAATCGCCCACCGCGGTTTCGTTCAAGGCAAAGTAGGGCGGTGCGGTGTCGCAGGTGACGGTGAGGCCCCGGTCCTTGGCGGCGCGGATCAAATCCAGGCTTTCGGCGGTGGACACGTGGGCGATGTGCAGCCGCCCGCCGGTCATTTGGGCCAAACGCAGGTCGCGTTCGATGATGATCAACTCGGCTTCTTTGGGCAGACCTGAAAGGCCCAAGCGGGTGGCGGTTTCGCCGGAATTCATCACGCCTTCGTGGGCCAAGGTCGGTTCTTCGGGGTGCTGCACCAGCATCAAGCCAAACGTCGAGGCGTATAACAGCGCCTGGGCCATGGTGCGGGCGTTGCTGACGGCGCTGGTGCCGTCGGTAAAGGCCACCGCGCCGCTTTCGGCCAGCATGCCCATTTCGGCCAGTTCTTCGCCGGCCAAGCCCTTGGTGATGGCACCGTAGGGATAAATTTTCACCAGCCCGGCCTTGCGCGCCGCGCGGGCGACAAATTCCACCACCGAGCGGTCATCGATCACCGGGGTGGTGTTGGGCAGACACACCGCGGTGGTCACCCCGCCCGCCACCGCCGAGGCACCGACGTTGGCGAAGTCCTTGCCGCTGATTTGGATGCGAATATCGACCAGACCGGGGCATAGACACTGGCCGCGACAATCGATGATGGAGGCGTCTTCAGGGATGTCTTTTGTGAACAGCCCGGCGCCCGCCTCGACAATACGTTCCCCTTGGGTGAGCACGCCGCCCATGGCGTCCAACCCGGTGGCCGGGTCCAGCAGACGCGCATTGACGTAGGCAACGCGGTTTTCGGCGTGAGTCTTTTCAGGCGGGGTGGGGTTGTAAATCATGCGTGCTCCCCCTGATCGATAACGGGGCTGTCATTGGGGTCGGCAACGGGGCGTTCGGCGGCCAGGTTCAGGCTCAGCACTTCCAGGCACGCCATGCGCACACCAACGCCCATTTCCACTTGTTCGCGGATGGCGCTGCGTCCGATGTCGTCGGCGACGTCGGACGCGATTTCCACGCCCCGGTTCATGGGGCCGGGGTGCATGATCAAGGCATCGGGCTTGGCGGCTTCCAGCTTGGTGTAGTCCAAACCAAAGAAGTGATAATACTCGCGCACCGTGGGGAAGAAGTTGGACTGCATGCGCTCGGTTTGCAGACGCAGCATCATGACGATGTCACAGTCTTTCAAACCCGCCTTCATGTCATAAAACACTTCGGTGCCCAACCGCTCGGCCTGGGCGGGCAGCAGCGTTTTGGGTGCGATCAGGCGCACCCGGGCGCCCATGACGTTGAGCAGGTGAATGTTGGAGCGCGCAACCCGGGAATGCAAAATGTCACCGCAGATGGCCACTTGCAGACCATCGATGCGGCCTTTGCGCCTGCGGATGGTGAGCGCGTCCAAAAGTGCTTGGGTGGGGTGTTCGTGGCTGCCGTCGCCCGCGTTGATAACCGCGCAGTTGACCTTTTCGCTGAGCAACTTGACCGCGCCCGACGATCCATGGCGCACCACCAACACGTCGGGGTGCATGGCGTTCAAGGTCATGGCGGTGTCGATCAGGGTTTCGCCCTTTTTGATCGAACTGGTGGAAACCGACATGTTGATGACGTCGGCGCCCAGGCGTTTTCCCGCCAGTTCAAACGACGTGCGCGTGCGGGTGGAGGATTCGAAAAACAGGTTGATCACCGTGCGCCCGCTCAAGGTATCGAGCTTGCCGCCTACGGATCTGTTGAGCTCGACGTACTCATTTGCGCGATCCAGCAACAGGGTGATGTCGAGAGGCGAAAGCCCTTCGATGCCCAACAGGTGGCGCAACGGAAATACGGAGGAATCAAAGGGTGTCTTTGACATGGGCGCACTATACTCTGGCCGTATCTGACGCGCAAGCGTGCGAACGGGGGAAATTGCAATTATCCAGCATAAACAATCCACACCGTTAAGGTGAGGATCGCTGCGAGCGTGCTGGCGGTGATGATGCCAGCGGCCAGTGGGGCGTCGCCACCCATTTCGCGGGCCAAAACATACGATGAGGCGGACATGGGCAAGGCGGCGTACAAAATGGTCGCTTGGAACGCTTGACCTTCAAGGCCAAATGCGTCGGCCAGTCCCCAGGCGATGGCGGGGAGAATCAGCAGTTTGAGCAGTACCGTTTTGCCAGCCAGTACGCGGTTGGTCAGCAGATCGGGGAAATCAAGCCCCGCGCCCACCGCCATCAAGGCGACGGGCAGGGCGGCGCGGCCCAAAATATCCAGCAACGGCATAATGACGGGCGGCAGGCCCAGATTTAAGGCGTTGAGGCCAAAACCCACCGCACACGCGATGATCAGCGGATTGCGTATGACTTCCTTAACCGCCCGCCCGGGCGTCCTAGCCCCCTTATGGCCTTCGCCCCAAATCACCAAAACCGTCACGCTGAGCACGTTGACCAACGGCACCACCGCCAGCACGGCGATGGAGATCATCGCCACGCCTTCGTCGCCCCAAAACAAAAAGGCCGGCACCATGGCGATGTAGGTATTGGGGCGAATGGCCCCTTGAAAACACGATGTGAAGGCGGCGTTGGTGGGGCTGAGAAAAGGCTTTAACACCAAAGCCAGTACGGCGACGATCAGCGTGGTGATAAACAGGGTTGCGGCGATCCCGCCCACTTGACCACTGGACAAATCGGCCCGGGCGGTGCTGGCGATGAGCAGGGCGGGGAAAAATACATAATAGGTGAGCCGCTCCGCCGACGGCCAAAACGCGGCCTCCAGCCAGCCCATGCGGCGCACCCCGTAACCCATCAAAATCAACAAAAACACAGGGGCGATGGCTTGAAAAACAACAAACATTTATGTGTCTCGCTTTTGGTAGGCAAGCGCATCCAGCGCCCCTTGGAGGATATAGGTGGCGGCCAGTTTGTCGATCACTTCGCCGCGGCGCTTGCGGGTCATGTCGACGTCGTTCACCAGCATGCGTTCAACCGCCGAGGTGGACAGACGCTCGTCCCAGAGCGCGATGGGGATATCGAGGCGGTGTTGAAAATTGGTGATAAAATCGCGAGTCGATTGGCACCGGGGGCCTTCTGTGCCGTCCATGTTGAGCGGCATGCCCATCACCAGAGCGCCGACTTCATGGATGCGGATCAGCTCTTCGATGCGCAACGCGTCCTTGGTGAACTTGGTGCGTTGGATGGTTTCCAGCGGGCTGGCAATGGACAACAAGGTGTCCGATAACGCCAAGCCGATGGTTTTAGAGCCCAAGTCCAAGCCCATCAGCTTTTCGCCGCGCCTGAGCGTGCCTTGTAACGCATTGATGTTGAAAATCGCCATATCTCACCAAAATATTTCTATGTAGTGACAGCATACGCGGATGAAGTCGATCTTGCCATGGCGCAAAGGAAAGGGCATGAAAGGGTCATGATGACGAAAGCAATCCCCGCTGTGTTCTTGATTTGCGCCGTGTTGGCGTCATCTTCGTCGGTGCATGCGCAGACCGATGAGCTGGACGAAGCCCCCTCTGATTTTAAAATCGAACTTCCCGCTGCCAGCGATGAGATTGAAACCGTGACGGTGATGGACCAAGAGGTCGTGCCAATGGCGGGCCTGTTTGAAGTCAACGATGACGTCAACGTACGGTCCGGACCGGGCACCGACTTTGAGCGGATTGCGGGTCTGAAAGCGGGGGATCGGGTGCGCGCCATCGGTCGGGCTCAAGATCCCACTTGGACGGCCATCAGCAAAGACGGCGAAACGCTGGGCTTTGTCTATACGCCGATCTTGGTTCCGGTGGTTGATGGCACCTTGGGGGAGCAGTTTTTTGGCTCTTATATGTCCCCAAACAAAAAAAACGGTATCGCGTGCGACTATCGCTTTCGATTCGAAGGCAAGGTTCCGGTTGAAGGCGACGATTTTGTCACCTCCGATTACGAAGTCCGTTTTCGCTGCGCCAATCAGGTTGGTGCCAATCTGTTTTATGCCCACATGTTTCTCACCGAATCTCCGGTGGATATGGACACAGGGTTTCATCTGATCGACCTGGATGTGCGGTCTATCGGTGACGGAATGGAAGAGTTTTTGTCCACCCGTTTCCTCTATCATCCCAAAACCGGGGTGATGACCTTTGAGGGGCATTCCCTGCCGCGCTACGCCAAACCGCTTAAGGTGCAAACCTTTAAAACCAAGAACATTAAAGACGCTTTGACCCAAGCCTTGGAAGCGTCGGTCGCCAGTTGGACCGAAGCGGCCTGGGATTTGTTGCTGAAAAAGCCTCAATAAGCCTCAAATCGTCGCGAAAACGTTTGCGCTCAGTGCTTGCGGAGCGCGCATGCGGGTGTTACTTTCCGCCCTCTCATCTCCCTTTGACTTTCGATTAAGGACGGCCATTCATGTCCCTCGATAAGGACACCGTTAAAAATATTGCTTACCTCGCTCGTATGCGCGTCGCCGACGACAAGTTGGAACCGCTGGCGGGGGAGCTTTCCTCCATCCTGAACTGGATTGAGCAACTCCAAGAACTCGATACCGACGGCGTTGAGCCGATGGCGTCGGTGTCGGACGTTGTGCTGCCTCAACGCAAAGATGCGGTCACCGATGGCAATTGCCAAGCGGCGGTGCTCAAAAACGCACCGGACAGCGAAGACGGGTTCTTTGCCGTTCCCAAAGTGGTGGAGTAGGTCATGTCAAAGTTGAACGAATTGAACATTGCGTCGGCCCGCGACGGCCTTGCCCGCGGTGAATTTTCCGCAGCTGAGCTGACCGAAGTTTACATCCAGGCCATTCAGGCTGGGCGCGATATGAACGCCTACATCACCGAAACGCCGGACGTGGCTTTGGAACGCGCTCGGGAATCGGACGCGCGGCGCGCCAAAGGCGATGCCATGGGCGCGATGGACGGCATTCCCATCGCCATGAAAGACCTGTTTTGCACCGAAGGCGTGTTGACGACTGCCGGCAGTCACATTCTGGACGGCTTTGTGCCGCCGTATGAATCGACCGTATCCGCCAATTTGCGCTCTGCCGGGGCGGTGATGCTGGGCAAATCGAACCTGGACGAATTCGCCATGGGTTCGGCCAACATTACGTCTTACTACGGCCCTGTGAAAAACCCGTGGAAAGCCACCAGTGGCCCAAATCAGGGCAAAGACTTGGTTCCCGGCGGTTCAAGCGGCGGGTCTGCTGCCGCCGTTGCGGGTGGTTTGGCTATGGCCGCAACGGGCACCGACACCGGTGGTTCTATCCGCCAGCCCGCCAGCTTTTGCGGCATTGTGGGGCTGAAACCCACCTATGGGCGCTGTTCGCGGTGGGGCGTGGTGGCGTTTGCCTCTTCGTTGGATCAGGCAGGTCCGATGACCAAAACGGTGCAGGACGCGGCCATCATGTTGGGTGCCATGGCGGGTCATGATCCCAAAGACAGCACCTCAGCCCCCTTGCCCGTGCCGGACTTCGAAGCCCTGATGACGGGCGACGTGAAGGGCCTCACCATTGGTATTCCTAAAGAATACAAAATGGACGGCATGGATCCGGAAATCCAAGCCTTGTGGGATCAGGGCATCGCCTGGCTAAAAGACGCGGGCTGCATCATCAAAGAGGTCTCCCTGCCGCACACCAAATATGCGCTGGCGACCTATTACATCGTCGCCCCTGCGGAGGCGTCTGCAAACCTGGCGCGCTATGACGGCGTGCGCTATGGCCTGCGCGTGCCGGGCGACAGCTTGGACGACATGTACATGAACACCCGTGGCGCCGGCTTTGGCGAAGAAGTTCAGCGCCGCATCTTGATCGGCACCTATGCGCTGTCGTCGGGGTATTACGACGCCTATTATATCAAAGCGCAAAAGGTTCGCACCTTGATCAGCAACGATTTTAAGACCGCCTTCGAAAGCGTTGATGCGATTTTGACGCCAACCGCCCCCAGCGCCGCGTTTGCCCTGGGTGAAAAACAAGAAGACCCAGTTGCCATGTATTTGAACGACGTGTTCACGGTGCCCACCTCGTTGGCGGGTTTGCCCGGCATGTCGGTTCCGGCGGGGTTCTCTTCCACCGGGCTGCCGTTGGGCCTGCAAGTGATCGGACGCAGTTTTGATGAGGGCACGGTGCTGAACGTCGGCGCAGCTTTGGAAAAGGCCGCCGGTTTGAATCTTAAGGCCGTTACGGGAGCCTCATCATGAGTTACATCCTCAAAGGTGAAACGGGCGATTGGGAAGTCGTGATCGGACTGGAAGTGCACTGTCAGGTGATTTCCAATGCCAAGCTTTTTTCCGGCGCTGCCACTGATTTTGGCGCTGAACCCAACACCCAGGTGTCGTTGGTTGACGCCGCCATGCCCGGCATGCTGCCCGTGATTAACGAACAGTGCGTGCGCCAAGCCATCAAAACTGGCTTGGGCCTGAAGGCCAAGATCAACACCAAGTCGGTGTTTGCACGGAAGAATTATTTTTACGCCGATTTGCCCCAGGGCTATCAGATTTCCCAGGCCGACCAGCCCATCGTCGGGCCGGGCACCATCATCTTGGACTTGGCCGACGGCACGTCGCGCGAAGTGGGGATCGAACGTCTGCACTTGGAACAGGACGCGGGCAAATCCTTGCACGACCAAGACCCCACCCGCACGTTCATCGATTTGAACCGCACCGGTGTGGCGTTGATGGAAATCGTTTCTGATCCCGATATGCGTTCACCGGAAGAAGCGGGCGCGTATCTGCGCAAGCTGCGCTCCATCGTGCGCTACTTGGAAACCTGTGACGGCAACATGGACCAAGGGTCCATGCGTTGTGACGTGAACGTTTCGGTGCGCCCGGTGGGCTCAACCGAACTGCGCACGCGGGCGGAAACCAAGAACGTCAACTCGGTGCGTTTTGCCATGCAAGCCATCGAATATGAAGCTGCCCGTCAGGTCGCCATCTATGACGGTGGTGGTGAAGTGGTGCAGGAAACCCGCCTGTTCGATTCTCAAAAGGGTGTGACCCGGTCCATGCGGTCCAAAGAACACGCCCATGATTACCGTTATTTCCCCGATCCTGACTTGCTACCGTTGGTGTTCAGCGATGATTTGGTGGCGGAAATCAAGGCCACCTTGCCGGAACTGCCGGACGAGCGCAAAGACCGTTACATCAACGTGTTTGGCCTGTCGCCTTATGATGCAGGCGTGTTGGTGGCGGAAAAAGACACCGCCATGTACTTCGAAGCCGTGGCCGAAGGCCGGGATGCAAAAATGGCCGCGAACTGGGTCATCAACAATCTGTTTGCAGTGCTCTCAGATCGCGGTGTGGGCATCAGCGACAGTCCGATTTCCGCCGTCGACTTGGGCAAGCTGTTGGGCTTGATTGTGGATGAAACGATTTCCACAAAGATCGCCAAAGATGTCTTTGAAGCGATGTTGGAAACCGGCGACAGCCCGGAAAAAATCGTCGAAGACAAGGGCTTGAAGCAGATCACCGACACCGGTGCCATCGAAGCTGCGGTGGACGCCGCGATTGCGGCAGGCACCGCGCAAGTGGCCCAATACAAAGGCGGCAACGAAAAAATCCTCGGCTGGTTTGTCGGCCAAGTCATGAAATCGACCCAGGGCAAAGCCAATCCGGGCCAGGTGAACAAGCTGCTTAAGGACAAACTGGACAACTAAGGTTGTTTGGTGTCATCCGAAAATGCAAAAACCCGCTGCTCTCCTGAGCAGCGGGTTTTTGGTGATTGGCGCAAATTATTTGCCAAAAAAGCTCGCCCCGGCAGCCCCGATCGCTCCCGCCGTGGCTGCTGCCCCTGCAACTGACCCGCCGGAAGTTGAGGCGGAACAGGTGGTGATGATTTGTACGGCCGTTGCCCCGACGCCGGTGGAGACGGTCGCCGCCGCCGAGCCTTCTGCGGCGGCGAGGTACGAGGTCATGGCGACGGTGGGAATTTCAATGGCAGCCTTGGACACCGCGCAACTGCAAATTTGCGCCGTATAGCCTTGGCCCGTGCACCAGCCGTTAAACTGGTTTTGCAGGGCGGGGGGATAGCCGTCCAATGCCCATGTTGCTCCGGTTAAGCTTGTGAACGTTATGGCGCTTAACGCCAGGGATTTGCAAAAGGATGTCATCACTTTTCACCTTGATTTTGGGTTGTTCTTGCACGTGACGCAAAAATCTACACGAGGGGTTATCTGTCTGCAATCATGAGAAAAACGAACGTGCAATGCGTTACACCCGAAGGTCATTCCAATTGTCTTTGGCTGTGATAATATGAATTCAGTTCATTTTTGGAGAGGCTAAAATTCATGTCGAAACTGGTAAAAGTTTTTTCTGTTGTTGCGCTCAGCAGCGCATTTTTGTGCGCCCCGGCGCTGGTTTCTCATCCTGGTTTTGATCTTGGTTTAGCCCATGCGGATGGTGACAAGGCCAAAGAGATGAAAATGAAGGCCGAAGAAAAGCACAAAGAGAAAATCCAGCAGCGCGACGAAATGAAGGGTCAAAAAGAAGCCAAAAAGATGCAACGCGAAGAAAAGAAAAAAGAAAAAGAAGCGAAGAAGCTGAAGATCGATGAAAAGAAAATGCAACGCCAAGAGCATAAAAAATAGATTGGGCAATCAGGGCAAAATGGACAAGCGTTTCGCCATTGAGACCACCCCCATTGCAGGCTCTCCGAGCCGCTACCACACTGTTGTTGTTGCCTAAATGACGGTCGTGATGGGGCGGTTGGCGAAGGGCGTTCCTTTTGCCAATGGTTGTGCTAGCATACTTTTGATTCATTCTTAGGGAGGAGTAATAAATCCATGTCAAAAATGACAAAACTGATTTCTGTGGCGGCGCTCAGCACCGCGTTCTTGTGTGCACCGGCATTGGTGTCGCATTCCGGCTTTGATTTTGGCTTGGCCCACGCCGATGGCGATAAGGCTGCCGAGATGAAAAAGAAGGCTGAAGAACAGCGTATGGCGGCTGAAAAGCGTCACGAAGATATGAAGAAAGAGGCCGAAGAACATCGCGCCAAATCTGAAAAAATGCACAACGAGATGAAGACGCTCAACGAAGAGCATCAAAAAGAAGTGCAAATGCTGAATGAAGACATGCAAAAAGGCATGCAAACTGCCAAAACACCTGAAGAACGCCAAAAGCTGCAGATGACGCACAGCGAAAAAATGCAAGAGCTGCAAAAAGGCTTCGAAGAAAAACGCATGAAGATTCAAGAACAAAATATGGGTAAGTGATCCAATTTTGCCCCTCATGAAAAAAACCCGCTTCTCATATGAGGGGCGGGTTTTTCTTTGCCCTTGGGCGACAATCCCGTAACCTTCCTTTACACAAAAAGGATCAAGCCCCTGGCGCAACAATTTGCATCCGACAATACGGCGGGGGTGTGTCCCGAAGCCATGGAAGCATTTGTACGGGCAAATGAGACCGGCCACGAAGTGTCCTATGGGGAAGACAGTTGGACGCATCAGGTCTGCGACCGCCTGCGCGATCTGTTTGAAACCGACTGTGAAGTCTTTTTTGTCTTTAACGGCACGGCGGCCAATGCGTTGGTGCTGGCGTCCCTGTGCCGATCCTATCATTCCGTCATTTGTCATGAAAAAGCCCACATTGAAACCGATGAATGTGGTGCGCCGGAGTTTTTTTCCGGCGGCGCCAAACTGCTCACCGCCAGTGGGGCTGACGGCAAGTTGACGCCGGATGCCATTGAAAAATTGGCCACCCAGCGCAGCGATATTCACTATCCTAAGCCCAAAGCCGTTTCGCTCACCTAGGCCACCGAAGTCGGCACCGTGTACACGGTCTCAGAGGTGCGTGCCATTGCCGAGGTTGCTCGACGGCATAATTTGCGCATCCACATGGATGGGGCGCGTTTTGCCAATGCGGTGGTCAGCATAAACGTCAGCCCCGCCGATATCACCTGGCGCGCAGGTGTAGATGTGTTGGTTTTTGGCGGCACCAAAAATGGCCTTCCGGTGGGCGAGGCGGTGGTCTTTTTCAACAAAGCCTTGGCCGAAGATTTTGCCTATCGCGCCAAGCAGGCGGGGCAACTGGCGTCAAAGATGCGGTTTATTTCTGCGCCCTGGTTGGGGGTGTTGGCCGATGATGTGTGGCTTAAATACGCCCGACACGCCAATGCCATGGCCGAGCGGCTGTATCAGCGGGTGAAGGACTTAGCGGGGGCCCAAGTGTTGTTTGAACCGCAAGCCAACGGTGTGTTCGTTGAATTGCCCAAGGCGGTACGCGAAGGCTTACGCGCGCGCGGTTGGCTGTTTTACACTTTTATCGGCGAAGGGGGCTGCCGTTTTATGTGTTCGTGGGACCTGTTGCCCGAAACCGTCGACCGCTTGGCCGATGATATCGTTGATCTCCTCAGCTAGGGCGCTATATATGTAATCAAGGTGTTGATGCACACGGGATTTTTTGGAGGACGCGATGATTGATCTGTACACTTGGGGCACGCCAAACGGCAAAAAGGTCTCCATCATGCTGGAAGAAGTGGACTTGGCCTACACCGTCCACCCCATCAACATCATGAAAGATGACCAATTTAAGCCGGACTTTCTCAAGATCAGCCCGAACAACAAAATCCCCGCCATCGTCGATGCAGACGGTCCGGGGGGCGCGCCGATCTCGTTGTTCGAATCCGGCGCCATCTTGATCTACCTGGCGGAAAAGTGTCAACGCGCAGACTTGCTGCCGACCAGCGGAGAGGCACGCTACAAGGTTCTGCAATGGTTGATGTTCCAGATGGGCGGTGTGGGCCCAATGTTTGGTCAGGCTCACCACTTTATTCAGTTCGCCAAGGAAGACGTGCCTTATGCCAAAAAACGCTACAGCGATGAAACTCAGCGCCTGTACAAGGTGATGAACGCGCAGTTGGCGGAAAAAGACTATTTGGCGGGCAACGTTTTTTCCATCGCCGATATAGCGACCTATCCTTGGGTGTCGCGCCACACCTTTCACAAGGTGGATTTAGGTGATTTCCCCCACGTTAAACGCTGGTATGATATGCTTTCCAAGCGCGAATCGGTTGAAGCGGGAATGAACGTTCCGGCCGCACCCGTATGAAGCCCGTATAAGATTATTCGATACTCTGTTTGGAAAGCGCCTCAGCTTAAGGGAGCACGGCTTGAGCAATCTGGAATTAGACACGGTCAGACGGGTCCGCAAGGCGCTTATTGACGCCCATTTGCCTGATTCCGTGCAAGACCTCAACATCTCCACCCGCAACACCGCTGAGGCCGCCAAGGCTTTGGGGGTCGAGCTGGGGGCCATCGCCAAAACGGTGGTGTATACGATTGGCAATCGTTTTGTCATGGTCATGGTGGCGGGCGATCATGAATGTCGTGAAGATCAGTTGTCGAAGATTTTTAACCTCGAAGGTGATGTGGTGCGCCCTGCCGCCGACTTGGTGCGGGCGGTGACGGGCTTTGCCCCCGGCGCTGTTTCCTTGCTGGGGTCCGTGTCCAAGTTGCCCACTGCCATCGATGCCAGCTTGAAGCGTTTTGACAAAATTTACGTTGCAGCCGGACACGGCGATTGCGTTTATGCGACGTCCGTGGATGATCTGAAAGCGGTGTCAAACGCAACCGTCTCCTACGCCGTCGCCACTCCGGTCGTCCCCGCCTAAACACAAACTCTCAAGCCCCTTTCAAGCACCTCTTGAAGCGCATGAGAAAACCCGCTTGATCCCAAGGCCAGAGACGTTTAAGAAGGGGGCGTTCGGTGCCACCCGAACCCCTGCGGACAGGTGGGTGAGTGGCTGAAACCAGTGGATTGCTAATCCGCCGTACGGGGTAAACCCGTACCGAGGGTTCGAATCCCTCCCTGTCCGCCAGAATACAATAAAACCAGTAGCTTAGCTGCTGGTTTTTTTGTTTTTAGGCATGGGTTTTAAGGCCCAAAATTACCAAAATATCCACCGTACGTTTACCGTCCGTTTTTGCTTTTAGCCGTACGGATGTCGGGCTATGCTACCAGTGTACTTCCGACTAGGAGCGCGTATGTCCAGCGAACGCATTGAATATAAAGGAATTGTGGCCACGTTTCATAAACGTGCTGACCGCAAATCTATTCAAGCGCGATTCTATGGCGATGGGTTTGTAAACACGGGCAAGGTTTGGAACACCAAACAAACGGACATGGATGCTGCGATGGAAGCGGCGCGGGATTACATCCACGAACACTTTGCACTCAAAAAACACGGCATCAATTCACAATCAAAAACATTCGGCGATGTGGCTGAGGCGTGGGCAAGCCAATACACACACAAAGACCCGAAACAGCAACGTGACTATCGCAATGTCGCCAACCGCTATCTATGTGAATATTTTGCAGATAAAAAAATCGACAATGTGAAGGCTAGGGACATCAAGGCCTACCATGCTTGGCGCGTGAAGTACTGGACGGATGGCCCTGGTAAAGACATCGATTACATTTATTTTGAGCGCAACGGCAAAGATGCAAAGCGTCCAGCTCAACATAAAAAAACATCCACCGCGCGTTTGCGTATTGAAGATGTGGTGCTGCGCCATGTGTTTAAGTTTGCGGTGATGAATGAATGGCTGAAGCACAGTCAAATACCCATGTGGGACTCGCCTCACAAGCAATCCAAAAAAGACCCAAATGCGCGTGTCAGCTTTACAAAAAAGCAGATGACGAATGTATTGAGGCAAATTAATGGGAGCAGAAGCGAGACGTTAACGCGCAGACATCACGAACGAAACTTACTCTATATGTTCGTTCGTTTCGCATTAGCGACAGGAGCCAGACCACCACATGAGATATTGGGCGTTAAGTGGTCTGACATAACGGATTTCACATACGGCGATGCGAAAACGGTTCAGGTTTTTATATCTGACAGCAAAACAGGTAAGAGGCCCGTTGTTGCGAGGCCTTACTTAAAACCCAGATTGGAATGGTGGAGACAGTACACAAAATTCAATGCTGATAATGATTATGTGTTTACCAAGTGGAACGGTGAGCAGCTTCGTGATCCACGTAAGGCTTTTGATAACATGCTTGTTGCAGCGGGTGCGACACATAACAAAGGCAAAAAGTTAAGCATGTACTCTATGCGCCACACATACATTACATTTGCACTTGCAGCAGGCGTCAACGTCTACAACATAGCGACCCAGTGCGGGACGAGTGTGGAAATGATTGAGCGATACTATAGTGACGTTACAAGGCCCGGATGAAGGAGTTTTTAAATTCCTTGAATGTCGGTGTGCTTAGTGAGGACGACTACAAAACACTTGATAGGCAGATAAAGAATAATGCGTTAGGCAGTGATCTTCCTCGTGCGCTTTTGGCGCAGTATTTTGCATTTCTGAGCACAATCAACGAATTTAATACCGTTGTTTTCTGCCCGATGCTCATCGACTCCCCATTTCAACAGGAGCAAGACCCGGCTAATAGGAAGGCAATTCTGGACTTTATCGTTTCGAAGAAGCTCGATAACCAGCAGATGATTCTTGCGACTGTTTCTGTCGATGAATTTTCTGACAATTCTGAACTGGAGAATGCAACTCGGCATGAATTGGATAATAAGCTGTCGGTCTTGACAAACGATCAATATATGTCAGTTCTCACTGACATAGAGGAAATGCATAGCCAGACACTAGCGACTCCAGAATAGAGTGCAAATGTGATATTTTAACTAGAAGATCACATTCACTCAAAAATACAAATGTTTTCAATGCATTATTTACAGTGTGCGCGGGCCGTACTTTTTAAGATGTAATGATACGTGGCAATCAGATGTTTTTATCACATGCAGGCGATCTGTTTTGTGGAATGGGGTGATTGTGTTGTCTGTTTAACAGACAAAGTTCTGCTGAGCAGAACTTTCACTGAACGGAACGAGCTCTTGTATAAAAGCCTTTTCCTAGGCCTTCGTTTTAGTAAGGCCTCCCCGTTTAGGGTCTACTCGCCGTCTCAGGTTTGCCGAATTCCATTCTATGATTTTTGCGTCTTTGCTGGGAAACTTCATCTCAGTAAGCATGGCTGCAATATATTCCCACGAAAGTCTTTCATCACCGTCGGTAATTTCCCAGACCTTTTCTTGCAGAATTTTATTGTACTCTGCCGCGCTATTATAGACGACCTGACCAAACGAGTTGTCAGGTTTTGCTTTTCCTTTTTTTATCTGAGTATGGTTTTGTTTCTGCACCTGATGCCATTTGAAATGGTCGAGCATGTCTTTCATATGTTCATTAAGAGCCCGTTCCCCGTCACTGAATGAAATACCTAAGGGGACATCAATTAATCCATACTGTGGAGCTTCTGTAATGTGTTGCGTTATGTCAACGGGCCGAAGAACAGGTTCGTCGGCATGTGTTTTGAAAAACTCTTCAATCCAAGGGCTATGTCTCCATCTCTCAAAACGATAACTCGGCTTGATGATGAATACCTTTTCATTGTGGTTACGTTTTGTCTCGTCAACCTTGCGCCTATAGACGTCTAAAAATTGTTCTAGCAGCATTTGAATAGATTGAGATGAACGGCTCTCCGGTTCTTCATAAGCGTAGCAATTCATAGATGTGCTGATGTTTTCATCGGCACACCATCCTTCAATGACTTGCTGTATCATGGAATATTGAAGTGCAATCGTTCTGGACGATAGAAGCGCATCTTCGATATTCATATCTGTTTTGGGTGTAACGATAATTCGTTCACGTTTTCCATTCTGCACAGCATAGTTTGGATGTTCATCAATGTGCCGCTGTACAGCTTCAGGGAGATACTGGCGCATTTCCTTTATTTCAGGCCAATCCAAATATTTTGGGTGATATCCTTCATCAGGATACGTCCAGTAAAAGCTATAAAAGTGAACTTTTTGCTTATTATTCATAGAATGTCACACAGTATAAGTCGTTGAATGTAAACATATATATATGTTTTGGCGTCATAAAAACTAACGACACGTTTTGCCCTCCTTATTCCAAGTTATTCTGAATAGGTCAATAGGAGGACAACACAATGCTTAAAACAACACACAAAAAACAACCTGTTAAATACTACACGCAAGCACAAATTAACGCACACACTAAAGCTAGCTACAGCGCACAAGTTGCAGCTAGCACTACTAAGTACCATGCGCAAAACAAGCGCAGCACACCTGTTTCAAATGCGCAATACATGCAAAAAAAGCTTAACGCTAATAAGCAAGCTGTTGCAGCAAACAAAGCAAAACAGGCAGCACATGCACAACACTTAAACAACGTACTTAACGCGCAAACTGTGCGTTTGCAAAAGCAGCAAGCACAGCAAGCTGCACAACGCAAAATCGAGCTTGCTGCTATGCGTAAAGCCAAACGCGCAGCTGTTAAAGCTAACCAAGTTAACAACGTATCTAAGCTTACAAAAAGTGCTGATGCGCGTGTTAAGTCAGTTGCACGTATTGTAAAAACTGGACCGTCTGCACACTACATGCATACGCTTGTTGCAACTAACAAACTGCGCGCAAAAATTAACTTGCCTAAGCTGTCTGTTGACGAGTTTTGCGCTACATACCGTCGCTACATGCGTAATTGTGTCACATGTGTAGCGTTAACAAACAACGTTGTTGTGCTTAGCGATCAACGCTTGGTTTCCGTACGCGCCATTCCGGCTTTAGCCGCCTAATTCACCAATTTAGCCACTGCGTCCATCGCACTTCTAAACGCCCAGCAATGGGCGAACGGTAATGGCGAACGCTACGTGATTTTGAGCGAGCTCGACCTATTGACCACCCAAAACCAAATGACATTGAGTGGTTTTATGGATAGGGCTCCAAGTTCCACCCTATTCATGGCAACGACCAACGTGCTGGTGAAAATACACGGGTCATTAAAGAGCCGACTTTCTCAAGTGTGCTTTGACCATCCAAACACTGCCCGAATGGAAAAGTTTGCAAAGAAGATCGCGCTTCTCGAGGGGCTTCCTCTTACTGACGACCAGATCAAAAGTATCTGTGTGTCAGTCAATGGATGTTTCCGAGAGCTCTTGATTGTTTTGGAACGTCACGCAAACAATCAGCGTAGCCAAAGTTCTGTTCAGCAGAACATTACACCGCCAACAAAACCGGCATAAAAACGATAGGCGTGGCATCAAGCCACGCCATCGCTTCCCAACAATTTAACTGACTAGCCATGCGGTCTTTAATCAAGAGCGTGTGCATGGCCTTGTGCGCGATATAAGGAGAAAGTAAATGGTTAAAAATCCAATCCAAAAGCCATCAAACGGTTTTGTTGAAATGACGTCAGAAATGCTTGCTGGCTTTAGTAAACTGAAGACTATTGCCCGTATGGAATGCAAAGAAAATGAAACGAAATTTTCGGGAATGAATGAGGAGAAAACAGTTATTTTTCATTTTATTAGTAATGCAATTTTTCCGGAGATCAAATCGGATAGCGGGATCGATACAAAGGCGGGTAAGCTTTTGAATGAATTCCTGTGTCATACAGATTTTAAGAGTTGTCAGTTTGTAACGACAAACCAGCAGGATTTTTTCAGGGTAGTTACTGAAAAAAACCAGCTTACGTTGCCGCTTGTAAGAAATCACCTACTTCCAAATTTGGCTAAGTTCATGGGCACAAATTGGAACTTCAAGTTTTTTACGCCTGCAGGCGAGCTATCGAAACGGATCAAACAATGGAAGCCCATCAAGCCGTATGAATGGTATTTTCAGTGTGTGCTTGAAAAATCTAAGGTGCTCTTCTTGTTTGGCGGCCTTTCTGGAGTAAATAGTCTAAGATTATCGACGCATGTAGGTGATGTCGTTGGTCGAGTGATAGGTAAACCAAATGGAGAACTTTATTGGCCAATCGATGTGATAGAAAACATCGCTGCAATCTGCATTAAACATGAGACGCTATTTAGCGTGAGTTACGACGGAGCATTGCAGATTACCTGTAAAGCTAATTATGGTTCTTGGTGGTTTATTTTGCCAGCGAGGCTTAAATGATGAGTGTTGAGCGGATTGAAGCTTATGCGCTTGATGATATTCAGGAAGACATCAAGAAGCTAAATGAAATGGGGTTCACGATTGTTGAGTGGATGCCTGGGTACATTTATGCAAAAGACCGTAACGGACAGGTTTTCCTGAAAACAAAATACGGTTCTCATCGCTAGTATCAAAATCGAGGTCATCAACCTAATTGATGACGAACAGCTAGACTAGGCAACGCCTGAAGGTTGTTTCAAATGTCTTCGCTAAAATAAAACGGGGTTCTTCGGAGCCCCGTTTTTTTGTCTGTTTAACAGACAAAGTTCTGCTGAGCAGAATTTTCATCACGCCAACTCAGCAGCCTTCACCATCATATCTTCATTCACAGTGACATATCTCTGAGTTGTTTGGATTGAGCGGTGGCCAGCCAATTGCTGAAGCACAAACACCGATACGCCCTTGTTGGCCAGCGTCGTTAAATACGAGCGTCGGCCACTATGTGAACGGGCATCGGGCAATCCGGCTTGGACATAAATTCGCTTGAACAGATTTACCATGCTGGTCGGCGTGAAGTGTCCGCCTTTCGAGCTGAGGATTAACGGCTTGCGTTCATCCGTCCATTTACGCCATTCAAGATATTTGGCGATTTCGCGTTGAAGCTTGGTATTGAGAAAAACCGTCCGTCCGCGCTTTCCTTTTGTCTGTTCAACGGACAAATGAATGCGATCCCGGACAGCGCCATCGTCATTAACAACATCCATAATTTTGATAGCGGCGATTTCACCCGCTCGCATTCCGGCCCAGTGCGACAACAACACTGCTAAACGGTTGCGGCTGGCTAACGTTCCGTGTTGCGTAACGACAGCGAGAACACGCTTTAACTCGGTTTCTTTTAGGACTGCGGCTTGAGACATTTGTCTGCTCCATATGATGTTTTCATCGTATGGGTAGTGTCACATCACAAGTTTGGGCAGTCTCCCCGAAATCGGATGCTGAAAAGCTCAGAAATCAGCGGTTGATGATGGTTTTATACAAAGATTACATTCGAATTCCGGTGCTCGTAGCAAAGCGGACTAAGTTTTGATAGCGCTATAACTTCCGAAAATGACCCAAAGCGCACGCTTTTGAGGGTGGCATACTTATCACAAACGGCACCCCACAATTTCTTGTAGCCTTGGCAGTGCTTGACGAACACATCTTCTGCCCTCTTCGATGGCCTCTTCGGCGCGATTAAATTCTAAAAGCCCAATATGAGATAATCTCGGCGACAAAATAAGGTCGGGTGGGTCTCCTGCCATGCGACTTCGTGTAATAAGGTCCTGCATAATATTTATGGACCCTGAAAGAATATCAAAATATCCAGGTGCATCCTTGCTTGAGTTAAAATTATCGATGAAATATTGCTGGGCCATATTTTTCACTTGGTCTGGAAATGCCGACATTATTTTTTCGAGTGTTCCTGCAGTTTCTGCCGCCTTATTGGCATCCACATCTAGTGCTTTTGGTATCTGAGAACGGTGACCGACAAGATCCCCGTTCAAATTAACGGCAATGATGATTTCTGCGCCCAACGCCCGACAAACTGACACAGGGACTGGATTCACAAGGCCACCATCCACAAGCCACCGGCCATCAACTTGCATTGGGCTAAAAAGTCCAGGCATGGCAATTGAGGCTCTCACGGCATTCATGAGCGAACCTTCCCGTAGCCAGACTTCTCGACCAGATGCTAATTCCGTAGCTACAGCAGCATAAGGAGTGGAGAGTGTTTCTATCGCAACATCTGCATATTTATCGTTAAAGAACTCCAACAAGCGATTACCTTGGATTAAACCTCCACTTGATGGGCTGAAGTCCATGAGCCTTATGATGTCTTGCAAGCCAATGGTTAACACCCAATCTCTCAGTGATTGTAATTCACCAACGGCTTGTGCAGCGCCAACAAGGGCTCCAATGGACGTACCGCAAACGATACTGGGGTGTATGTTTATTTCCGCCAGGGCTTCAATAACGCCGATATGTGCCCAGCCACGCGCCGACCCACTACCCAATGCAAGCCCAATCATAGGTGTTCTTGCATTCATATTTGATACCACTCTGACATTAGTGAATTTCACCCCGATGAAAATGCACGCCATAAAACAAAGCGAATAGAACCGGTACGACGATCAAAGTTAGAATTGTAGCAAAACCAAGGCCAAACATAATGGTCACGGCCAAGGGTGCAAAAAATATGTCACTTAACAGGGGGATCAGGCCCAGTACCGTAGTAATTGCTGCCATGACCACAGGGCGAAGGCGGCTTACGGCAGCGTCAGCAATGGCGTCGTGCATGGTCGCGTTTTCCTCTTCGTTGAGACGCTTAATTTCCTCCACTAACACAATGCCGTTCTTCAACACCATCCCTGACAAGCTGAGAAATCCCAGCAGGGCTGTGAAGCTGAAAGGTTGATTAAAAGTAAGCAACCCCGTGGTGACACCGATGATGGACAACGGCACCGTCAACCAGACCACCACTGTTTGCTTGGCGGAGTTGAACAGCAGCACAGTGATAAACACCATCACCAAAACGCCCAGAGGGACAAACTTAAAGACCGCTTCGTTGGCCCACTTTTGTGCTTCATATTCCCCCCCCCATTCAAGGGCATAACCGGGCGGGAGATCAAGGGATTCGACCTGAGGGCGCAGACGTTCAAACAACGCAAAAGAATTGGTTGGCCCCAGTGGATCTTCATCCGCCCAAACCTGGATCGTGCGTTTGCGATCCCGGCGCATGATCAATGGGTCTTCCCAATCCAGGTTCATGCCGTGGATCACCTGATCGATATTCACGTACTCGCCCAATGCCGGACTGAAAACCTGAATATTATCCAATTGACCAACATTGGCGCGTTCCGACAACGGCGGCCTCACCAAAATGGGGAGTATGGTCGAACCATCTCGAAACATACCGACAGTCATGCCCGAGACGTTCATGGACAAGGCATTGTCCAGGTCCGTTTTTGAAATGCCCAAACGGCGGGCTTCGGCTTCGGCAAATTGTGGACGCAAAACTTTAGTGCGTTCGCGCCAATCATGACGAATATTGATAGCATCTGCGTCGTTGTGAAAAATGTCTATCACCTGATCGGATAACTTGCGCAAGACCGCACTATCAGGCCCACTGAGACGCGCTTCGATCTTGGCCTTGGACGCGGGCCCAACAAAAAACCGATCCGATTTGGAAAAACCCTGTGGCGCACGTTCGCGGACCAAATCATCGACCCAGGCCCTGGTCGAGGCCACCTTAGAAAATTCACCGACCTCCACGATGAACTGACCATAGCTGGCGTAATTGCGTTCACCATTGTAGGTCAGCATGAACCGTAAGGCCCCTTGTCCAACGGTGGTCGTTACCTTTGTCACATTTTCATTGGCGAGAATCTCACGTTCTAAGGCGGCCATATCCGTCGCTGTGACACGAATGTCGGAACCTTCCGCCAACCAATAATCGACTGTAAAGACCGGCAAATTTGATGGCGGGAAAAACGACTGGCTGACAAACGTAAAGCCATAAATGGACAAGGCGAGACCACTCACCATCAAAGCGCTGGTTGCCCCGCGAAACCGCAGGGCCTGTAAAAGAACGCCTTTGTAAACCTGATAAAAAACGCCTTGATAAGGGTCTGCAGCCGCATCCCGCGCGTCTTCGTCATGCACGGATTCTTTAAACATCAAATTGGCAAAAAATGGTGTCAGTGTAATTGCCATCGCCCAACTGATCATCAGCGAGATCAACAACACCCAAAACAAAGACCCTGCAAATTCACCGGACGCATCCGGCGACAAGCCAATAGGGGCAAAGGCGATGATGGAAATCACCGTCGCGCCCAACAGGGGCCACACAGTTTGTGAAACAATGCGCGTGGCGGCTTTGACGCGTGTTAATCCACGTTTGAGACCAATCAAAATACCTTCGGTGATGACGATGGCATTGTCCACCAACATACCCAAGGCAATAATTAGGGCACCTAAGGAAATGCGGTGCAAATCAATAGCGAAAATGTTCATGACAATGAAGGTTGCCAAGATAGTCAGCAACAACACCAAGCTCATCAAA
Organism: Magnetovibrio blakemorei; assembly: GCF_001746755.1. Lineage (GTDB taxonomy): Bacteria > Pseudomonadota > Alphaproteobacteria > Rhodospirillales > Magnetovibrionaceae > Magnetovibrio > Magnetovibrio blakemorei. Next base: position 34,623 of record NZ_MCGG01000028.1, read on the forward strand.
ATGCCGGAACGCAGCCCCATGGCGATCAACAGCACCACGACGACAATTCCAATGGCCTGACCGAGGCTGACCAGGAAGTTTGTAACCGATGTGTCAACCTGTTGGGGCTGGTCGTAAATTACGCCAATTTTCATGCCAATGGGCCGCGCGTATTCAAGTTCTGCCAACCGCGCATTAACCGCTTCGCCGACGCTTACAACATTGACGCCGCTGGTAAACGAAACCCCAAGGGTCAGGGCGTCTTCGCCATTGTAGCGATAAATCTGTTTTGGTGGATCGGCATAGGTGCGCGTCACCGTTGCCACATCAGACAAATATATGATCTGGCCATTGGCACGGCCCAACATCAGGTTATTCAAATCTTCAACGTTGTCGTAGACGCCTGTTGAACTGATGCGAATGTATTCACTGCCCACTTGTAGGTGACCTGCGTCACTGACCAGATTTTGATTTTCCAACAAGCTGACAATCGCCGTGGGCGAGCTGTTCAACGCAGACATTTTTGCCCGGTTCACTTCCAAGATGATTTGTTCTTTGCGTTGTCCGCCAGCGGTGACTTTGCCCACGCCGTCGACCAAAACCAATTCACGGCGCAAAAAGTCCGTGTAATCGGCAAGCTCTTCATAACTGTAGCCCGCACCGGATATGCTAAAGAAAATGCCGTATACATCCCCGAAGTCATCATTAATCTGTGGTGTTTGTACACCTGCTGGCAAGTCGCCCTGCATGTCGCGGATTTTGCGGCGCATTTCATCCCAGATTTGTGCCAGATCAGCTTTGCGATAAATACTTTTCATCTCAACCGTGACTTGGGACAAGCCAGCGGATGAGATGGATTGTATATTCTTGACGTAGGGCAATTGTTGAATGGCATTTTCAATGGGCAAGGTAACTTCTTCTTCCACCTCACGCGAAGACGCGCCGGGGTACTCGGTCACCACTACGGCCTGTTTGATGGTGAATTCGGGGTCTTCCAAGCGCCCCAGCCCCGAAAAGGCCAGGATGCCGCCGCCGATAATCAACAGCGTTACCAGCCAACTGACGGTTTTGTTCTTGATGGCATTTTCGGTCAAAGTCATGACAGCGATCCCAGCCTAAATTCCGCGTTCTTTTTTCATGGGACGGATTTTTTGTCCGGCACGCACATGGGAAACCCCTGCGGCAATGACACGGTCTCCTTCGCTGAGCCCGTCTGTGATGACTACGTATTGACGAACGATGCCACCCGCCGTTACCGCAGTGCGCTGCACGATATTTTCATCATTCAAACGCCACACCCAGGTTTGCCCGTCAGCTTCGAATAATGCCTCAATAGGGATTTGGACGCCTTGGATTTTCGGCTTTAATATCCGCGACAAGTCAACCAGCACGCTAACGCTCATACCCGGCATAACCGTAATGTCTGTTGGCCGTACCATGGTGGCAGTCACTTTAAAGGAGCGCGTCGCCGTATCGGGTAAGGTGTCATGCTCTCGATAAAGGGCATCAAATGTACGTTCTGGCAAAGAATCAAAGCGAACCTTAATCCGCCCGCCATTCGTGTTGTCTTTATTGATGCGTAAAAACAGGTTTTCGGGAACATTAAATACAATGTCGATGTTTTGATCGCCCTGGAATTGAACCACTGGTTCCTTGGCCTGAATATTTTGAAACGCGTCCACATCCACACGGCTGATGATACCGTCATAGGGTGCGGTCAGGCGAGTGTAACCGATATCGTCCTGTGCCCGTTTCAAGGCTGCACGGGCAGTATCGAAATTGGACCGGGCCACGTCCAGTTTTGATTTGGCGACATGTTTTTGCTTGAACAATTTTTCCTGGCGTTCAAAATTCGTACGTGCCAGTTCGTACGCAGCCTTGGCTTCGGTCAAAGAATTTTGATAGGGCGTGTCATCTAACCGAGCAATCAGCTCACCCTTTTTCACCACCTGGGCGGCAAGAACAGGCAACTCCGTGATTTGTCCACTGACACGAAAGGCCAGCACTGATTTGCGCGCTGCTTCAGTGACGGCCGGAAAAACTTTTTCCTGGGCCACGATTTTGGACGTGGCGACAGCAATCTTCGCCGGACGCGTCAGGTCCTGGACTGTACCCGGGTTCTCTGGAGCCTCATCACAAGCGACCAACACAAACAGGCTTGCCGCCAAAACAGCGAGATGTTTCATCATTTGTCTCCAAAGAAAGAACTAGAGAGCCGCGCAGATGAGCCGCGACATCCCTGCTTTAAATTCGTCATAACTGCGGGCTTTAACCATCAGGCCCTTTGCGGACATGACCAAAAGAAATGCTTTTTCTTCAGCTTCTTTTGAAGCTTCGCAAATCCCATGGTCGAGCAAGAAAGCTGCAATATCCATCTCAATGCGATGTATGGGGTCTTCTTCAAAAGCCCTTAGCGAATTGGTTCCAAGTTCCATGATTTCGGCACCGTAGGGAGATTCATGCATCAACGTGACATCATCACCCATCAAACGGCAAAATCCCGTCAACAACGCATCCGACACGGTGTCGTCATCACATTCCAATGACGCCAAAAGCTGGTTGCGCAAATAGTCAATATACCCACCCACGGCCCAATCGAGCACCGCATCCTTGGTCTTAAACCGGTTGTAAAGCGTTTGACGCGACACATCGGCGGCAGCGGCCAAAACCGCCATGGATGCCTTTTTGAACCCATGATAGGCAAAGGCGATCAACACGTTTTTGAGTGGTTCATGATTTTGCATAGGACACATTTGACAAAATATGACCAATTTGTCAAATGTTGATTTTCTCGTCCCGCACCATAAACCGAACTTAGCCATGTACAGACTGAATGACCGTTATGGCCAATTTTCACCATTTTTGATAGCCCATCAAAGTCTCAGCTATGACCTTATCACCGGACATGATCGTAATAAATATCTCTAACTCGGAGGTATCACATGCGCTTACACGAAATCATTCAAACACCAATTTCACCAACCATCAGCTACGACATCAAGACAAATCGCTTGGATTTTGATGATGGATGTGTGACGCCAAGGCTGGGCCTTAAACATGTTCACCGCATGAAGCTGCTTAGACGGCGATATCTTAAACAGCAAGCGCAACTCCGTGAACTGCGTGGGCTGATGTATGGCGGAAGTTTGTCTGTTAAACAGACAGAAGTTGCTGCTGCACAAGCCGAACTTGAAGCCATCCAGTCACAGATCGCCAACGAAATTCAAGCCGCTGAGCTCGAACAAGCCCGCAAAGATAAACTTACAAAGAACGCTTTGCGCTATATCAAAAGACTCTAAAATGTTAACGGCGAACAAGCATCGCCATCGCGCGTAACGTGGCCCGTGAAGACAGTCTGGAGAGACACATGAATAAATCGAACCCACTAGGCCTGAGAAACCCTATAACTCGACTATTCTACGCCTTCCTTCCCTTTGTCGTATTGATGGTTTTAGTGTTCCCAAATTTATTCCAACTCACCGTACTTAATTTCCAACCCAGCCCAAATTTTATCAGCGACCCTGAGTTCAATATCCATTCTGCATTGGATGCTTCGCCTTATAAGCTTGATTATTACAGGCAACTGGCCCGGGCGCAGTCGCAGGATGAGTTTGACTACATCTCAAACAAAATTACAAAGGAACAAAAGTACCGGCAGGGACAGCCAGCGTGGGACATCTTGTCTATTCTCGCCATGTTTGCGGTGATTACTGTAAGCAGTTATCTGGTGCTAACGACCCTTAACTACTTTGCAACCAACTGGGAGGAGAAAACAGTCAGGGTTTATGGCTTTGTTTCTGCCATCTGGGTAATCGGTTCATCCTCTTCCTATTTTTGGGTGGTTGCCCCTAGTTGGACAAATCTCAAACATATATTTAACAACTTAGGTGAAATATCGCTTATGGCTTTTGGCCCAGTGATCTGCGTTATTGCCCTGAAGGTTATCTACGAAAAATACATCCGCTAAATGAAAGAGATTTTCAATATTTTCTGGCGGGAGCAAAACTTCTGTTTTTGACCCGAAGCGGAGGCTTGCCGGAGATATATTCGTACTAAGGTCAGAATTTATCTCTCGGTCAGAAACTTGGATTGAAAACGGTAGCCTTCGAATCGGCGAGCTAGTCCAAACCTTAGAACAACAGCGTGACAGCCATGATGATGTTATGTCCATGGCGATGAAGCACATCCGCAGAAAACATTGAGGAAACGCTTTCGCGCTTCCCCAAATATCTTAAGCAGCTTGTTTTCTACCCAGCTGTAGCTCCAGTTGGTTATAATCATCCACATAAACATGCGTGTGTCGGCGATTGCCGTTCAAGTTAGTTTCTTTGAACATCTTCCAGCCAAACATTTTGTTATCGTCATCCCAATTTATAAAATGAATGTTTGGGGTGTTTGCTTCTATGTCCAACACACATGTCCATCGCGGTATGGTGATGTGTGAATGTTTGGATGTGAAATCTGCCAACTGCATATGTTCATCGACATTGCGGTTTTGGTTAATTGCTGGAATGGTGCTGAGCACATTGTTGATGATTGGCTGTGGCGATTTTGTTGTCGCATACCAGCTATCAGCATCCATAAAATTTAAGTAATACGCATCCATGCCATCGACTTCGACGGATATCGAATAGCCCTTGTGAACACGGG
>NZ_MCGG01000029.1 GCF_001746755.1 Magnetovibrio blakemorei
CAGGGGCCGGCGTTCCGGCTTCCGCCTGTTTCAAAATATTAATGATCTGCCTGTCCGAATAACAGGGCTGTTTCATGCAAAATCTCCTCACGTCAAATTACGAGAAAATTGTACTTCTGCGGACCTCTAATTTTCGGGGGTATTATCGCAACTGTGACGTTGATTTTGTGTTAAGTACGCTGTAGTTCTGAGAGTAAGGGTGCCTTAGTTAGTGCAAAGAGGGATTCTATAATCGGCCAGTATTACCTACCCAAAAAGCTTAGGGTACGTGGCAGTCAAGGTCGAATAGGGTAGCAATTAGGGTCAAAACTCATTAACCTTTCAGTGATTTAATAGCTTGAAACTCAAAAAGGAGGTTTTCGGGCTATGAAGCGCAATTTCTGGCTCTCTGACGAACAATTTTCACTGATTGAACCGCATTTACCTTACCGTGCCGCCGGCAAGCGTCGCAAGGATGATCGGCGCATTATCAGTGGCATCATTCATGTTCTACAATCCGGTTGCCGTTGGCAAGATTGTCCGCCGGAATACGGACCATCGACGACGGTTTACAACCGTTATAACCGCTGGTCGCAGAAAGGGATCTGGCAGTACATGTTTGCGGAACTGACGGCAGCCCTGTCGGGAACACCAGAACAAATCTCCATCGACGCCTCTCATGTCAAAGCCCACCGTTGTGCTGGCGGCGGAAAAGGGGGGCTTCTGCTCAGGCCATCGGTCGCACAAAAGGAGGTCGCAACACCAAGGTTCATGCCATAAGCGACGAGCAATGCCGCCCTCTGGCCTTTTACCTGACACCTGGTCACGTCCACGATATCAAGGGCGCTGTCATGCTCGGCGCATCACTGCCAAACACCCGATACCTGCTCGCCGATAAAGCCTATGACGCCGATCATTGGAGGGACTACCTGAAATCCCAACGTATCCTGCCGGTGATCCCAAACAAGTCCAACAGAAAGCAGCCGCACCCGTTCAACAAGGCCCGATACAAAGGACGCAACGTCATTGAGAGAATGTTTGGCCGTCTTAAGGACTTCCGTCGCATTGCCACGCGATACGACAAGAATGCTGAAAACTTTCTCGCTGCACTATGCCTCGCAGCACTCATTTGCTACTGGATTTGAATGAGTCTGGACCCTACCTTGCAGCATTATGTCTCGCAGCACTAATTTGTTATTGGATTTAAATGAGTCTGGACCCTAGAATGTTAAGTAGTGAACGGATTGTACAGGTGCTTGTGACGTGTAGATGTTGGGGGCGCTTTTTAGTATGACCAAAACAATCCTCGTCACTGGCGGCGCCGGATATGTCGGATCGCATGCCTGTAAGGCTTTGGCGGCGGCGGGCTATACGCCTGTCAGCTTCGATAATCTGTCCAACGGCCACGAGTGGGCGGTGAAGTGGGGGCCGTTGGTGGTGGGTGATGTGTTGAACCCAGATGATCTGGATGCCGCATTTGCGGCCCATAAGCCCGTCGCCGTGATGCACTTTGCAGCTTTGATTGAGGTCGGCGAGTCCGTCAAATATCCAGAGAAATTCCACCGCACCAACGTCACTGGCTCCTTCAATGTGCTGAAAGCTATGGGGCGGGCCAATGTGGATCGTATTGTTTTTTCAAGTACTTGCGCTGTGCATGGGGATGTTGGGGGGGCTTTGATTAAGGAGTCTTCGCCCATTGACCCCATCAGCCCTTATGCCAAAACCAAGGCTGAAGTTGAAGGTCTGTTGGCCGATTTTTCACTCAGTGACGGGCTCAAGGCGGTGGCGTTGCGCTACTTTAATGCTTCGGGCGCCGACCCGGATGGAGAGTTAGGCGAAGCGCATGACCCGGAAAGCCACCTGATCCCCATTGCGTGCCAAGCGGCACTGGGCCAGCGCGATGGCATGTTTATTTATGGGGATGACTACGATACTCCAGACGGCACTTGTCTGCGAGATTACATTCATGTCGCAGATTTAGCTGAGGCTCATGTAAAAGCCCTTAAGCGTTTAGATGGTGCGGTTCCGGGCGTTGAGGCATTTTGTCTTGGCGGCGGCGTTGGCACAAGCGTGCGCGAAGTCCTTGACTGCGTGAAAAAAATCTCCGGTGTGGATTTTTCTGTAAAGTTGCAAGCCCGCCGTCCGGGCGATGCCCCATCGTTGGTGGCCGACCTCAGCAAGGCTAGAACGGTTTTAGGGTGGACGCCTTCTCATTCCGATTTGACGACCATTATCAAAACGGCCTGGGCTTGGCATCAAAAACACCACCATCACTAGCTTGTGGCCTGGGTTGGACTCCGCTAAAAGAAAGACTTGATTCGCGTGGCTTTCAGACCGGGCGGGACTATTCTATTTTTTGATCAGAGGGCTGTTCATGAAAGTTGTTATTCTGGCTGGTGGATTGGGTTCGCGCATAGCCGAAGAATCTGATGTGCGCCCCAAGCCTATGGTCGAAATCGGTGGCATGCCGATTTTGTGGCACATCATGAAAATATACGCCTCGTACGGCCTTAAGGATTTTGTCATTTGCCTTGGCTACAAGGGCTATATGATTAAGGAATACTTCGCCAATTACGTTTTGCACCGCTCTGACGTCACGGTCGATTTGGCAAAAAATCAGATCACGTATCACGCCACCCAAGCCGAAGACTGGCGTGTGACCCTTGTCGATACCGGGGCCGACACCATGACTGGCGGGCGGGTCAAGCACGTTGGTGCTTACTTAGATCCCGACGAGCCCTTCTGCATGACCTATGGTGATGGCCTGTGTGATGTAAACATCTCAGATCTGATTGCCTTTCATAAAGCCCAAGGCCGTGAGGCCACGGTGACCGTTGTGCGGCCGTCGGGACGTTTCGGCGCGACTCGCTTGGAAGGTACACGGGTCAGCGAGTTTGCTGAAAAGCCGGCGGGCGAGGGCGATTTCATCAACGGCGGCTTCTTTGTCTTGAACCCGAGCGTGGTGGATCGGATTGCGAGCGATGACACCGTGTGGGAACGCGCGCCGTTGGAAGGCCTTACCCGTGACGGTCAACTCAGCGCCTTTCAGCACGATGGCTTTTGGCAACCCATGGACACGTTGCGGGAAAAACGCATGCTGGAAGACTTATGGGTCTCGGGCCGAGCCCCGTGGAAGACTTGGGACTGAATGATGACGTCCCGCTCCGATGCCTGGGCACGCACCACGACGATTGTCGTCACTCACCATTCCAGTGCGGTCATCGGGCCGTGCCTTGACAGTGTGTCGAGATCGGCCCGCATTATCGTGATTGATAACGAAAGCAACGACAACACGCTTGAGATCGTGCGTGCGCACGCGCCTCAGGCCGACATCATCGTCAACGCAATCGGTGTCGGTTACGGCAATGCGGCCAGCCAGGGTTTGGCCTTGGTCGAAACCGAATATGCGCTGTTGATGAACCCAGACGCCGAATTTGTCGGCGAAGCCTACGCGGACTTGGTGGCAGAGGCCGATGCGAACCCAGATGCTGGATTGCTATCGCCGTTGCTGATCGGCACCAACGGCGATTTTGATCGGGCCTGGAACGGGCCGTTGTTTGGTCGCGATTTAATGCCCAGCGACCGTAAATCCGAGCCCAAACCCGAAGGGACCTTTTGCACGTGGGTGGTTTCCGGGGCGGTGAACCTGGTGCGCATGTCAGCTATGCGTGACGTGGGGTTTTTTGATGAGGCGATTTTCCTCTATCATGAGGACGACGATATTTGCATGCGGTTGATGAACGGCGGTTATAAGGTGTTGGTGGTGCCGAACGCGGTGTCGGGACACATCGGCGGCGGGTCCATCGGCAGCGGCTGGCAGGTCCACTGGGAGAAGTACTATAACATGTCATGGTCGCGCCTGTACTTTGAAGCCAAACACAACAGCCTCGCCGCAGCTCAATCTTTGGCGTGGCGGCGGATGTTAAAGTTTGGTCCCAAGGCGTTGTTGGTGTTCCGCCCGAAAAAAGCGCTGCGGGATGCGGCCCGGTTTTGTGGTGCGCTGGCCTATCTGCGGGGCGTCGCCGCGTCCAAAACCACCACCCGCGCGAGACCGGAGGTCTGCCTATGATTTCTCCTGATTTTTGGCAGGGCAAGCGTGTGCTGTTGACGGGACATACCGGCTTTAAGGGCACCTGGATGGCCTTGTGGCTGGAAAACTTGGGCGCGGATGTGTATGGCTTTGGCTTGGAGCCGGAAACAGACCCCAGCTTGTTTAATCTGCTGTCGCCCTGGTCAGGCATCAAATCCACCATCGGCGATGTTCGCGATGCGGCTGCCGTCGAGCAGTGTGCGGCCGAGGCCGACCCCGAAATCGTCATTCATATGGCGGCTCAGGCCTTGGTGCGTCGTTCGTACCGGGAACCGGTCGATACCGTGGCGTCCAACGTCATGGGCACGGTGAATGTACTGGAAGCGTTGCGGGGCGCGAAAAACTTAAAAGTGGCTTTGGTCATCACCAGCGATAAGGTCTATCAAAACACAGATGACGGAATTGCCTTTGGCGAGGATGCCCCGTTGGGTGGCGACGATCCGTATTCGGCGTCCAAGGCGTCTCAAGAAATCATCGCCCAGTCTTGGGCCAAAAGTTTTTTTGCCGACCGCGACGTGGTCATTGCCACCGCACGGGCCGGCAACGTTGTTGGTGGCGGGGACTTTTCCGAAGATCGCCTGATCCCCGACATTTATCGGGCGTTGGCGTCGGGGCGCAACCTCACGCTCCGCAGTCCCAATGCCACGCGCCCTTGGCAGCATGTGTTGGATTTGAACGCGGGTTATTTGATGTATGTTGAACGTTTGGCGAGCAGATCAAAGGACACGCCGCTTGCTTTGAATTTCGGGCCGATGTCCGGACCCAGTTCAACGGTTGGGGCTATCACCAACATGATGATGACAGCTCTGGGCCAAGATGTTCCTTTGGATATTAAGTCTTCAAAATTGAAAGAAAAAACCTTGCTGTCGGTGGACGCCACCCGGGCGCACGAAATTTTAGGCTGGGCAGCGAAGTTGGATGTGGAAGCTACGGTGCGTTTGACCGCTGACTGGTACGGCGCATTCTTGAACGGTGCTTCAGCAAAAGACATCACCGCACGTCAGCTTATCGATTATGGAAAAGACCAATGACCACCTGTCGCTTTTGTGGATCAAGCATCCAGTTGAGTTTGGTGGACCTGGGTTTCCAGCCGCCTTCCAACAGTTATTTATCCAGCGCGGATGGCCAAGAAAAAGTCTTTCCCTTGCACGCTGTCGTGTGTGAGGACTGTCATCTGGTGCAACTGGCCGATGAGGTCCCGCCGGGTGAAATTTTTACCGAAGACTACGCTTACTACTCGTCATTTTCGTCCAGTTGGGTGGCGCACGCCAAGGCTTATGCCGAGGCGATGATGGCGCGCTTCGGCTTGGGGGCTGAGAGCAAAGTGGTCGAGATTGCCAGTAACGATGGTTACCTGTTGCAGCATTTTGTAGCGGCGGGTGTTCCGGTGTTGGGCGTTGATCCGGCGGCGGGCTGTGCGGATGCTGCACGCAAACGGGGGGTGGCTACCGAGGTCGCCTTTTTCAATGCCGAGACCGCCAAGCGGTTGTGCGCCTCCGGCCACAGTGCCGACCTGATGGCGGCCAACAATGTATTGGCCCATGTGCCCGATATTCGCAGCTTCGTCGAAGGCTTCGCCATTTTGTTGAAAGATGACGGCCTCATGACGGTGGAATTTCCCCACCTTCTGAACCTTTTGAACCGGGTGCAGTTCGACACCATCTATCACGAACATTATTCGTATCTGTCGCTGCTGGCGGTGGAACGCATCTTTGGCGAATGCGGTCTTAAGGTTTTTGACGTTGAAGAAATCACCACTCATGGCGGCTCGCTCCGGGTCTTTGCGTGCAAATCAACCAGCACGGCCCACGCGGATCAGCCGGGGCTGGCCGCTATGCGGGACAAAGAACGCGCTGCTGGCCTGCACACGCGCACGGCCTATGAGGGCTTTGACGCCAAGTGCCAAAACGTGCGTCAGGGCTTGTTGGCGTTTTTGCACCAAGCCCAAGCTGAGGGCAAAACGGTCGTCGGTTACGGCGCCGCCGCCAAGGGCAATACGTTGTTGAACTACGCCGATGTGGGTGCGGATCTGATTGATTTTGTTGTCGATGGTAATCCGGCCAAACAAGGCAAGTTTCTACCCGGAAGTCGCATTCCCGTTTTGTCTGCGGATCACATCGACAGCGCTCAGCCCGATTACATTTTGATTTTACCGTGGAATCTGCGCACGGAAATTGCCGATCAACTAGCCTCCATCCGGGCCTGGGGTGGAAAGTTTGTCGTCGCCGTTCCCGAAATCGAGGTGTGGTGATGCAGATCACCCCGCTCAAAATTCAAGGCGCAGCTCTGGTGGAGATTGAGCGCTTGGAGGACGAGCGGGGGTATTTTGCCCGCAGCTTCTGCCGCCAGGAATTCAAAGACGCTGGGCTAGATTTTGACGTGGTGCAGAGCAATCTGTCGCACAACGCGGCCAAGGGCACATTGCGCGGCCTGCATTATCAAGATGCGCCCAAGCCTGACCCCAAACTGGTGAGCTGCATTCGCGGCGCGATCTTTGACGTGGTGGTGGATCTGCGCAAAGGTTCTCAGACGTATTGCCAGTGGGTGGGCGTTCAACTCACGGCGGACAATGCCAAGGCCCTGTTTGTGCCGCCGGGCTGCGCGCACGGGTTTATAACGCTTTGCGATGACGCCTTGGTCAATTACCTGATGGGTGAAGTCTATGTGGCCGCGTTGGCGCGCGGAGTGCGCTGGAATGACCCGGCCTTTGCCATCGATTGGCCCGAAAACCCCGTCGTTATATCTGAACGCGATGCGGCCTATCCTGATTTCCAGGGGGCTTAAATGACACGCGTTTTGGTCACGGGGGCATCTGGGCTGATTGGCAAGCCGGCCGTCCGAGCCTTGGTGGATCAAGGCCTTGATGTTCACGCCGTGGCCCGCACCGTTGCGGAGCGACCGATAGGCGTGACGTGGCATGCCTGCGATCTGTTGGTGCCGGGCGCTGCGGAAGCCTTAGCGCATGACGTTCAAGCCACACACCTGCTGCACTTGGCATGGGTGACCGAGCACGGCCAATTTTGGAATGCGCCACAAAATGCGAACTGGCAGGGGGCTTCCAAGCGCTTGATCGAAGCCTTTCAGGCCAACGGCGGCAAGCGCGTCCTGATGGCTGGATCGTGTGCCGAATACGACTGGACCGATTTAGCCGATGGGGTATGCCGCGAGGGCATCACGCCGATGAAACCGCACACGCTTTATGGCCAGTCGAAGCTTGAGACGCTTGAATGGTTGGCAGACTTTGCCGCCAAGTCTGCGTTAAGCTACGCCTGGGGACGGGTATTTTTGTTGTTTGGCGAAGGCGAAAATGACAAGCGCTTGGTGCCTTCCGTGGCTTCAGCTCTAGCCCAGAGGCGTGTCGCCAAGTGTTCGTCCGGCACTCAGATTCGCGATTTCATGGATGCGCGGGATATCGGTTCCGCCTTCGCGGCCTTGCTGATGAGCGATGTGCAAGGGGCCGTGAACGTCGCCAGCGGAGAAGACCGCACAATTGGCGAAGTTGTTTCCTTGTTGGGCGAAATATCGGGGCATCCCGAGTTGGTGCACTTAGGCGCGTTGCCGGATCGGGCAGATGATCCTCGCAAACTGGTCGCCAGCGTGGAGCGTCTGCGTCTTGAAGTGGGCTTTAAACCCAAACACGACTTGCGTGAAAGCTTGATAGAGGTCTATCAGAAATTTAAAAATGAGAATGAATAGACGCTTTGGTGGGCGACGTGTTTTGATATAAATCGAACGGTGTTTTGGTGGGGTGGATTGTGTCTAAGCTATTTCGCAAATTAGCGCGGGTATTTGGCGGCAAAAAAAGCCGCGACATTTTGCCCGACTACGTGAGCATTGGTCGCGGCACCTATGGCGTGGATCGCAACACCATTCAGGGCTTGTCTTCGGATGCGCCGGTGAGCATTGGCAACTTTTGCTCGTTTGGCCTCCAAGTGCTGATTTTTTCCAAGGCCGACCATCCGTTGGACCGACCATCCACGTTTCCGTTACGCACTCTTCTTTTGCACCCCGGCCTGGGTAACCAAGATGCCGTGTCCAAAGGCGGCGTGACCATTGGACACGACGTATGGGTTGGTGCACGGGCCATGATTTTGAGCGGGGTCACCATCGGCAATGGTGCGGTCATCGGGGCTGGCGCGGTGGTGGCAAAAGATGTTCCACCCTACGCGGTGGTCGTTGGCAATCCCAGTAAGGTGGTTAAATACCGCTTTTCCGAACCCCACATCGAAGCTCTGCAAAGCATTGCGTGGTGGAATTGGCCTGACGAAAAAATACGTGAGTTCGAGCCGCAGTTTTACAGCGACATCGACGCCTTTATCGCCAAGGCCAAATGAGCGAACTCTCCCTTTAAATCACTTTAAGCGCAGCACTAACGCAGCCTAAGAAAAGGTTGCGTTATACGTTTCGCGCAGAATGTTCTTTTGCACTTTGCCCATGGTGTTGCGGGGCAACTCATTCACGATGAAAACCCCTTTGGGATGCTTGAAGCGGGCCAGTTGGTCCTTGATGGCGTCTTGAATGGTGGCGTCTGTGATGTTTGCACCCGGTTCAGAGACGATGACCGCCACCACGGCTTCGCCGAAATCGGGGTGCGGCACGCCCACCACGGCGCTTTCGATGACACCGGGCAACTCATCAATGACGGTTTCGATTTCTTTGGGGTAAACGTTAAAACCGCCAGAAATGATCATGTCCTTGGCGCGTCCGACGATGGACACGCGGCCGTCCTCGTCCATCTTGGCCACATCGCCGGTGATGAACCAGCCGTCCTTGCGAAACTCGGAAGCCGTTTTTTCCGGCATGCGCCAATAGCCACTAAAGACATTGGGGCCGATCACTTCCAAAACGCCGATTTCTTGTGGTGCCAAAACATCGCCGTTTTCGTTGGCGACGCGCACCTGAACGCCGGGCAGGGGGTAGCCGACCGTGGCGGGCACGCGATCACCGATTAAGGGGTTAGACGTGATCATGCCCGTTTCGGTCATGCCATAACGTTCCAAGATGCGGTGGCCGGTTTTGCCTTCAAATGCGCTGAACGTTTCGGCCAGCAAAGGGGCTGAACCTGAAACAAACAGCCGCATGTTGGAGGCGGCCTCTTTGGTTAAGCCCGGATGATCAACCAGGCGGGTGTAAAAGGTTGGCACCCCCATCAGGACGGTGGCTTTGGGCAGCAGATCGATGACGGTATCGACATCAAATTTGGGCATAAACCACATTTTTGAGCCGTTCAGCAGCGCGCAATGCAGCGCCACGAACAGGCCGTGGACGTGAAAAATGGGCAGTGCGTGAATCAGCACATCACCATCGCGCCAGCCCCACATATCGTGCAGAGCCAAGGCGTTTGAGGCCAGGTTTTGGTGACTTAACATGGCCCCCTTGGACCGCCCGGTGGTGCCTGACGTATACAAAATGGCCGCCAGATCATCGGGCTCAACTTGGGCTATTTCATTCCAAGGCTCCGCCGACTGGACGTCAACCCAGAGCGTACCATGTTTGTGCCCGTCACAAGTCATGATGTGCAGATTGGGCGTTTGTTTTAAGACCTCAAACAACGCCTGTTCGGCTTGAGGGCGACAGACCAGCAGCTTAGGTTCTGCATCGTTGATGAAATACGCAACTTCGCTGGCGGTGTAAGCGGTGTTGAGCGGCAAATACACCGCGCCGACGCGCAAGCACGCCAGATAGAGCGCCACGGCTTGGGGGGATTTATCGATTTGCACGGCCACGCGATCACCCTTGGCGACCCCCAATGTGCTGAGCAGCCCGGCAACCTGTGCGGACATCTTGTCCAGATCACCGTAAGAGACGGTATCACCGTCTGGCACGACCAGGGCGGGTGCGTTCAAGTCTTTGGGGAAGCGGGTTTGGAACAAGGCGTAGAGGTTTGCGTTTGTCATGGTGAAGTCTCGTGCACAAGGGGTGGTTTAGGCGCTGTTGCGGATCAATTCGGATGGCAAGGTGGCGATAAAGTCGGTGAAGGAGCCGCTTTGCACGGTGACGTGGTCCCTAAGCAATTGCTTGGCGCGCGCCTCGTCACCTTGGGTGATGGCATCAAGAATCTTGCCGTGCTCTTGAAACGATTCGGACAACCGTTGGCGTTGGCGCAATTGTAAACGGCGATACGGTGCCAAGCGATTGCGCAGCGCGCGGGTCTGGTCTGCCAGATAGGCATTGCGGCTGCCTTGATAAATGCATTCGTGAAAGCATACATTGGCGGCGTAGTAGCCGTCATGGTCTTCGTTTTCGCTAAAGGGCTGCCCTTGCAGGTGGCACGCGGCGAGCTTTTTGCGTTCGTCGCCAGACATACGCCGCGCCGCCAATTGACCGCACATGCCTTCCAGCTCAGCCATGACTTCAAACATTTCCATCATTTGTTTGAGCCCAATGGCGGCCACCACGGCACCGCGACGGGGGCGGATTTCCACCAAGCCGATGGAGGCCAGCTGGTTGAGCGCCTCGCGCACCGGTGTGCGCGACACGTGAAAGCGTTCCGCCAAACCCATTTCTTCCAGGCGCGTTCCGGGCGCGAGCTGTCCGGTAACAATCTCTTGTTCCAGCGTTTCCCGCAACGGACTGGCGGTTTTTGTCGACAAAGGCGTGTTCCCCTAGGGCTGTCATTCAAGGCGGTGATCGCGCGTGGATACAACGTGACCTGAGCGTGAGCGGATCGTCTGCGGCTCGCAGCGGGTCCGATCTTACTCAATAGCCACAGATACACTACAGTCTTTATTGCATTCAATAAATAGAAAATTGTATACAATTTAGTTTGACACGCATTCATGCGAGTTTTAGGCTGTTGAGCGAATGGGCAGGTTTCTAGTGTGTTTTGCCAGTGAATTCTGGTGCACGCAAAAGACTCTAAGCCCGCAAAAATAACAGGCATTTTCACAGGGATTTTGCGTCAGGGGAGTTGACTTACAATGACAATTTTTAAAACCACCGTGGCCGGGGCGCTTGCCCTTGCTTGCACCATCGCCGCCGGTTCCGCCGGGGCTGAAACACTGAAGGCTTCACACCAATTTCCAGGCGGCAAAGGCGATGCCCGCGATGAAATGGTTCAGATCATTGCCAAAGAAGTGGCCAAGGCCAATGTGGGTTTGGATATTAAGGTTTACCCAGGCCAATCCCTGTTCAAGTCCAAGGAACAGTGGAACGCCATGGTCAAGGGGCAGTTGGATATTGCTTCGTTCCCGTTGGATTATGCCAGCGGCCAGCATCCTCAGTTTTCTGCGACTTTGATGCCGGGTTTGGTGAAAAATCACAAACACGCTCTGCGCTTGAACAAGTCACCGTTTATGCAAGACATCAAAAAAATCATCACAGATGCGGGCGTTGTTGTTCTCTCTGATGCCTGGCTTGCGGGTGGTTTTGCGTCCAAGAAAGAATGCATTTTGGGTCCGGAAACCATGAAGGGCCAAGTGACCCGTGCGGCAGGTCCGGCATTTGAACAGATGTTGGTGGGGGCTGGCGGTTCGATTTCGTCGATGGCCAGCTCTGAAGTGTATCAAGGCTTGCAGACCGGCGTTCTGGACGCTGCAAACACCAGTTCCGGCAGCTTCGTGTCGTATCGCATTTACGAGCAGGTGAAATGTCTCACCGAACCCGGCGAACATGCTTTGTGGTTCATGTATGAGCCCATTTTGATGTCCAAGAAAAGTTGGGACAAGCTCAACACAGCCCAACAAGATGCTTTGATGGCCGCCGGCCAAAAGGCAGAAGCCTATATGACGGAACAGGCTGCTGGGCTCGACGCCAAAATGGTCAAGGTCTATAAAGAAAACGGCGTTGAAGTGGTCGCGATGAATGCAGAACAAGCGGCCGCCTGGTTGGAAATTGCCAAACAGACGTCTTACAAAATCTTCTCCGAAAAGGTTGAAGGTGGCAAAGAGCTGATCGAAAAAGCGCTCGCTGTCGAATAACCACCGATAATGGCCCCGACGGACTAGGTGCTGTCGGGGCTATTTTCCTTTTCGTTTAAGCTATACTCATTTTGGGCACTTTTCGGAGCGTTGACATGCATGCCTTCTGTCGATTGATCCGCGCCATTTCCCACCTTTGCGGAATTGTGGCCGCAGCCTTTGTCGGCTCAGCTATTCTTGTGGTCTGCCAGATGGTGGTGATGCGCTATTTCCTGAACGCTTCAACCGTATGGCAGCCGGAATACGTCATTTTTTCTCTGGTCGCCGCCACCTTTATCGGCAGTCCTTATGTCTTGCTGGTGAAGGGACACGTCAACGTCGATTTATTGCCCAATTTTTTAGGCCCGGTCGGTCGGCGCATCTTGGCGCTGGTGGCCAGCTTTGCAGGCTTGGTCTTTTGCGCCGTTTTGGCGTGGAAGGGCTATCAGCACTTTGAAGAAGCCCTGGTGAACGACTGGACGACCGATACGATTTGGGCGTTGCCGTTGTGGATACCTTATATGGCGATGCCCATTGGGATCGGCCTTTTGGCGCTTCAATATGTTGCAGATATTTTTGCCCTATTGGTTGGAGAGCCAATGCCGTTTGCCATGGATCACCACAGCGGTTTTGAAGGAGAATAGGCCATGACACCGCTTTGGATTGGTGTGCTTGTCGTTATTTCGACGATTGTTGTTCTGGCGTCCGGTATACCGGTGGCGTTTGGCTTAGGCCTGGTCGCCATTGGATTTCTCGTCGCGTTTGACGGAATTTCGGCATTGGACATTGTGGCCGACAAGTTTTTTGGCGGCATTGCCGAATTTTCTCTGGTTTCGATTCCGATGTTCATTGTGATGGGTGCGGCGGTGGCCTCTTCGCCAGCGGGCAAAGACCTGTACATCGCCCTTGATCGCTGGCTGCATCGGGTGCCGGGCGGTTTGATCATTTCCAACATCGGCGCGTGTTCGGTGTTTGCGGCCTTGTCCGGTTCATCGCCCGCGACCTGTGCCGCCATTGGCAAGATGGGTATTCCGGAAATGCGTCAGCGCGGCTACCCAGATGGCTTGGCCACCGGTGCCATTGCGGCGGGCGGGACTTTGGGCATCTTGATTCCGCCGTCCATCACCATGATCGTTTATGGCATCGCCACGGAAACATCCATTGGCCGACTTTTTTTGGCGGGGGTGTTTCCAGGTTTGCTGTTGACGGCCTTGTTCATGGCTTGGGCGTTATACACCGCACACCGCCATGGTTATAAATTTGGCCGCGTGGAGGGTGGGTTTTCGCTGCGCCAAAAGCTGGAAGTCTTGCCCCGTGTGTTGCCGTTCTTTTCCATCATTGTCGGCGTGCTGTACGTTTTGTACGGCGGCGTCGCGACACCCTCCGAAGCGGCGGGCGTGGGCGCCATGTTTGTCTTGGTTTTGATCGCCATTATTTACAAAGTTTGGCAGCCGCAAAAAATATGGGCCATCATCAGTGATTCCATGCGCGAAAGTGTGATGATTTTGATGATCATCGCCGCCAGTGCTTTGTTCAGCTACACCCTGTCATCCCTTTACGTCACCCAGTCTGTCGCCCAGTTCATCGTTGATTTGGATATCAACCGCTGGGGCTTGATGGCGATGATCAATGGCTTTTTGCTGGTGACGGGCTTTTTTCTTCCCCCCGTGGCCGTGATCTTGATGACCGCGCCGATTTTGTTGCCGATCATTGTGCAAAGTGGTTTTGATCCCTACTGGTTTGCCGTCATTTTCACAATCAATATGGAGATCGGCCTGATTACCCCGCCGGTCGGTTTAAACCTATATGTCATCAACGGAATTGCCCCCGATATTGCGCTTACCACCATCTTAAAAGGGGCGTTGCCGTTTATGCTGTGCATGGTTCTCGGTATTGTCATTTTGTGTTTGTTCCCCGAAATCGTAACATGGTTGCCGACCGCCGTGATGGGCCCCGTGATTGGTGGCTAGCTGATCAGGTGATAGGCGAAACATTTGGAAAGGGATTAGGCCGGGTGACCTTTTTTAGGACATTTCTCAGCACGATAGCAGACGCTGGGCGGGAGCTTTTAGACGTCCATCAAGGACGAAATGCAAAGTCCGGCGATGTGAAGGCGTTGTGTTCGGATTTGATCACGCAAAAGGGCGAAGCCCTGGGCACAGCCCTGGCGTTGGCGGTGGTGGAAGCGTACCAAAGCTATGACGCGGCCCAAAAACTGTCCTTTTTTAAAATGCTGCTCACCGATTTCGATGTGGATGAAGCGGCTCTCAATGCCGCCATCGCGGCGTATCAAAAGGCCCCCGGTCCGCTGGCGGCACAAAAGGTCGGCATGGGTGCGGAATCCTTGCGACAAAGGGTGATCCGTGGCGTCAATATGGCGCCGGGTGGGACCCGCGCGGTCATCAACATGCGCGAAGATTTGCTGGATATGGTACGCGACGAATCCTCTTTGGAGGCGGTCGATGCCGACTTCGCTCATTTGCTGTCGAGCTGGTTCAACCGTGGCTTTTTAGAATTGCGTCGCGTGGATTGGAGCACCCCCGCCAATGTTTTGGAAAAGCTCATCACCTATGAAGCCGTTCACGAAATTCGCGACTGGGAGGATTTGCGCCGCCGTTTGGACGCAGATCGGCGCTGTTACGCCTTTTTCCACCCCGCATTGCCGGACGAGCCGCTGATTTTTGTCGAGGTGGCCTTGGTCAAAGGGTTGTCCGGATCGGTACAGGAATTGCTGGACGATACCTTGCCGCGCATTTCGGCAGACAGTGCGGACACGGCCATTTTCTATTCCATCAGCAATTGTCAAAAGGGCCTGCGCGGCATTTCGTTCGGCAACTTCCTCATCAAGCAAGTGGTTTCTGAATTGCGCGCTGAGCTGTCCAACCTGAACACCTTCTCAACCCTTTCGCCGGTTCCCGGATTTATGCGCTGGCTGCAAAGCGTGCGTAATCGCTCAGATGAAGCGAAAAAGGTTTTGGACATCTTGGACGGGCAAGACTGGCTCAACGATCCAGACCTGCAGGACCAACTGCAACTGCCCATCACACAGCTGTGCGCCCACTATCTGGTGAATGAAAAACGCAAGGGTCGTCCGCTTGATGCCGTGGCGAAGTTTCATCTCGGCAATGGCGCCGGATTGGAGCGCATCAATTGGCTGGGCGATGTGTCGGCAAAAGGCGTTGGCGAATCCGCCAGTCTGTTGGTGAATTATAAATATGATCTGGCCAAAATCGAAACGCACCACGAAGCCTACGCCAATGAAGGCATCGTTGCACATTCCAAGCGCATCGCCAAACTTCTGGATGAGCCTTTGGTGTTTACGGAAAGCTAGGCTCTGACCCTAGATTCTGATCGTAAGTTGTTACATAAATTCTGCGATTCGAGCTGCCATTTCGGTGGGGGCTAGGCCGTGGGCGAATTTGACGAGAAACTTTCCATCGGGTGCCATCAAGAAAATAGAAGCCGTATGGTCGACCAGATACTCGTCTTTTGCCTCGCCTTCAGAACGTTGAACTTCGCTGAAGATTTTGTAACGCTGGCTGACGCTGTCGATCATCGGTTGCGGTCCGGTCAATCCGATTAAGCGCTCATCAAAACTCGCGACGTAATCGTGCAGCCGTTTTGCGGTGTCGCGCGCGGGATCAACGGTGATGAAAATCGGAGCAATTTCCTCAGCCTTGTCACCCAATTCAACAAGCGCGTTGCTCATGTTGGCCAAATTGGTGGGGCAGACATCGGGGCAATATGTATAGCCGAAAGTGATCAACAAATAGCGGCCGTCAAAATCTTGATCGGTTACAATCTTGCCGTTATGGTCTTCTAGCATAAAGCGACCGCCAATTTCCGCAGTCTGAGCATTGTCCTGGGCCTGTAAGGCCGAAGGTGCGCACCACAGCAGAGCGGCAAAAATCATTGATTTCAATACATTAAACGAATACAATTTTACACTTGCTGTTTGGTGAGGCGTAATCATCGAACGAGTACCTTCTGTGTTATTATATGGTTATAGTCCAAGAGGGGGTTGATTTCTGCAGTGCTCATAAAGTTTGTGGTGTATTTTGCGAGGATGTCATTGTGCCGACATTTAAGCATCGTACATCTTGACCAAGGTCAAATCTTACGGAGCATCAATAGCCTAAACTTTCTACCGTCCTAAGTCACGTCAGTCCCAAATCGCAGCAGCTCGGGGATACTGCGATTTGTTGTCCTTTTGTAGCCCGAGGGAGGATTTATCCTATGCAACTATTTGGTAAACGGGCTTTGTTGGCGCTGAGCGCCTTCAGTTTTGGCCTGGTCACCGCTTCAACATCTTGGTCGGCCGATAGCCTTGATGACGTTATGAAACGTCGTGGGTTAACCGAAAAAGATGTGCTGGCAGCGGCAAAAACATATGTTCCGACAGGCAAGCGCGACGAATTTCTCGCCTTTGCATCCGGCGGCCAAAGCGGTCAAGTGATCGTTTATGGCATTCCGTCTATGCGGATTTTGAAATATATCGGCGTTTTCACGCCAGAACCCTGGCAGGGTTATGGCTTTGATAACGAATCCAAAGCCGTTTTGGCTCAGGGTCGCATCAACGGCAAAGATATCCTTTTCGGCGATACTCACCATCCGGCGATTTCGGAAACCAATGGCGATTACGACGGTGAATACTTGTTCATCAATGACAAGAACAACCCTCGTATCGCGGTCATCGATCTGCACGATTTTGAAACCAAGCAGATTGTCGTCAACCCGATCATGAAATCGGAACACGGCGGCGCTTTTGTGACGCCCAACACCGATTACATCATCGAGGCTTCCCAGTATGCTTCGCCGTTGGAAAACGGTTATGTGCCGCTGTCTCAGTTCAACGAAAAATATCGTGGCGCTGTGACCTACTGGAAGTTTGATCGTAAAGCTGGTCGGATTGATCCGAAGCAATCGTTCTCTCTGGAACTGCCGCCCTATAGCCAGGATTTGTCCGATTTTGGTAAAGGCGTTTCCGACGGCTGGTCATTCACCAACTCGTTCTGTTCAGAACGTTATGTCGGTGGCATCGAAAAAGGCCGTCCGCCGTTTGAAGCGGGTTGCTCTCAAAAAGACACCGACTTCTTCCACATGATCAATTGGAAGAAAGCTGCGGAAGTGGTTAAAGCTGGCAAAGTCAAAATGATCAATGACCATCCGGTCATCATGATGGACACCGCCATTGCTGAAGGCATCTTGTACTTGGTGCCGGAACCCAAAAGCCCGCACGGTATGGACGTCAGCCCAGACGGCAAGTTCATGATCGTTTCCGGTAAGTTGGATAGCCACACCTATGTGTTCAGCTTCGAAAAGATGATGAACCTGATCAAGAACAAAGATTTCGCAGGCAAAGACCCCTACGGCGTTCCGATTCTTGATCTGAAAAAATCGTTGCACACCCAGGTTCAAGTTGGCTTGGGTCCGCTTCACACCCAATACGACTCGAAGCCTTGCGTTGTTTACACCTCTATCTACGTGGACAGCCAAGTCACCAAGTGGGACTATTGTGAAGGCAAGGTTCTGGATAAACTTTCCATCCACTACAACATTGGTCACTTGATGACGATGGAAGGCGATTCCGTTAATCCTAAAGGTAAATACCTTGTGGCTTTGAACAAGCTGGCAATTGATCGCTTCAACCCGGTTGGTCCTCTGCACCCGCAGAACCACCAGTTGATCGACATCAGCGGCGACAAAATGGAATTGTTGTATGACATGCCATTGCCGTTGGGTGAACCACACTATGCCGTGGCAATTGCTGCCGACAAACTCAAACCGATCATCCGTTACAAGAGCGGTTGGAACACCCGTACTGACGAAGTGCATGAAGGCAAGACGCGTCCGGGTAAAGAACGGGTCGAGCGTGACGGCAATAAGGTAACGGTGTACGGCACGACCATTCGTTCGCACATCACGCCTGAAATCGTCGAAGTTCAAGAAGGCGATGAAGTTACCTTTGTTATGACCAACCTGGAACGTGCTGAAGATCAAACCCACGGGTTTGCCATCAACGGCACCAACGCCAACTTGTCGTTGGAACCTGGCAAAACCGCTTCGGTGACCGTCACCGCTAGCAGACCTGGCGTATTCCCATACTACTGCACCGAGTTCTGCTCGGCGCTGCACTTGGAAATGCAGGGTTACTTGTTGGTCCAGCCAAAGGGCTATAAGGAAGTTGCAACTAAAGGCGCTGAAGGCCAAGCCTATACGCAGGCTGATTACGATAAGCAGTTCAAAACCAACATCGAAACACAAGGTGTGATCGATTCGGTTGTGGGCTACATCGTTGCACGTAACTATCAGGACTTCCCGCCTGTGGTTTCGTTGGTCGAAGACGCTACCGAACAGTTGGGCTTCGCCGCTGACACCCGCAAAAAAGCAGAAGAGTTCGCCGCCAAGAACGATTGGCAGAACGCGACGCTGTGGGCTGGCCAGTGGTGGCAGTATCAGGTTAAGGCTGCAGACATCGGTCTGCGCGCCAAAACCTATCTTGACCAGCATGGCGCAGTTGAGGTCAAAAAATAAAGACCTCAAGCCTTGCAAACTAAGGCAAAGCGAGGGGGGGCCGCATGAGGCGGCTCCCCCATCGTTTCACATTACAGGAGACCCCGTATGAAAAAGAACATCTTCCAAAGTGTCGCAATTTTGAGTTTCGTTATGCTGTCAGCGTCGGTCGCAGTCCTGCCGGCAAATGCCGCAGAAGAGAAAGCCAAGCGCGATCCTGGCAAGACTGTTTACATGGGAAAGGCCTGTATGGCATGCCATGGTAAAGATGGCCGCAAGGCAATGATGGAATATCCCAACATTGCGGGTCAGGATGAAAAATACATCGCCAGACAAATCGAGGACATCATCAGCGGTAAGCGCTTGGGTAGTCCTGATGCAACCGGCAACCCGCGTGCCCAAGGCATGCAGGGTGCGTTGGTCAGCCCCAGCGGTGACAAAAACGTACCGCGTATTTCAAAGGAAGAAATTAAACAGGTTGCGAAGTGGCTTTCCGAGCAAAAGCCTGCCGATCTGAAAGAACCGAAAGAACCCTTGGATGCCGCCAGCGTTGCCGCCGGCGAGACCTTGTTCAAACAGAAATGCAAAGCGTGTCACGGCAATGAAGGTATGAAGCCGCTTAAAGGCAATCCCTATCTTGCGGGGCAAAAGCGCAATTATATTTTTGCACAACTGCAAGACATTAAAAGCCAGGCACGCAAAACGGCAAAGACCGCTCCCATGTATGGGATCGTAAAGAAAATGACGGATGAAGAGTTTGCCTCCTTGGCCGACTATTTGTCCCAAGTTGATCGCAACGCTGCGAAATAACGCCCACATTAACGCACACCATTGGTATCGATGGAGATAACCTATGAAAACAAGAATAAACTTCACCGCACTTACATCGTCTTTAGCGACCGCGTTGGTCGCCACCATGATGCTGACCACGCCTGCCGCAGCAGCGGATAAGGCCGCAGGCTGGAACGAGGGCGGCGGCGAGCAAGACGAAGCATTGCACCTGACACCAAACCTGGAAAATGGCATTGAGGTGTATGAAGTTTGCGCCGCTTGTCACCTTTACGAAGGCTGGGGCCAACCCGACGGCACCTTCCCGCAATTGGCTGGTCAGCACAGACATGTGCTCATCAAACAGTTGGCGGACATTCGCGCGTTAAACCGCGATAACCCAACCATGTATCCGTTTGCTCTGCCCGAATCCATTGGTGGACCGCAGTCTATCGCCGACGTGACGGCATACATCGCAACCTTGCCGATGAACCCGGAACCGGGTCGTGGACCAGGCACCGATTTGGAGCATGGCAAGCAGCTTTACAAAGACAACTGCGTGCGCTGCCACGGTGAGCACGGCGAAGGTGTGGAAGAAAAATATTACCCTCGCATCCAGGGCCAGCATTACAACTACCTGATGCGTCAATTTGCCTGGATCCGTGACGGCAAACGCCGCAACGCCAACCCCGACATGGTCAAACAGATCCAAGAGTTTTCAGACAAAGACATGGCCGCCGTTTTGGATTACGTGTCGCGTCAGCAGCCGCCAGCCGACAAGCTTGGCGTGGTCGGTTGGGAAAACCCTGACTTTAAATAACTGACTGAGAACAAGGCCGGAGCGTCGGTTGGTGGGCGACCTTTTCCTCCGCTTCGGCCTTTATCTTCTCCCCCAAATTCACACGGGGGAGTAAATGCCAAAGAGATAACCCCGAAAAATGTCCCAAAAATTGGGCGGGCATTGAGGACAAAAAAATGATCGTAGAAGAAAAATCAAACCGCATGCTGATGGTACGCGCTTTGGCCTTTGCCGCTTTGGTGATGTTGGCCTTCGCATACGTGGCACCGACGTGGTGGGTGTCGCTGAAAGCACCCCAATATCCAGATATCGCATTTCCTCAAGGTATTCGTATCCACTTCCATATGGATGGGGTGTTTAACGGCTGTCAGAAAATTGAAGTTGCTGAAAAACAAGAAGACGAAGCGCTCAATTGCAAACACGAAATGGATGCCATCAACCATTACGTCGGTATGTATCCCATTGCTGCGGGCGGTCCGGTTGAGCGGGTGTTGTCACCGTTTGTGTTTTCCCTTCTGGGGTTGATGATTGTCGTCTTTATCGTGCCGGGACGCACCCGACGTACCATCGTTATGACGGTGGGGGGGCTTGCCATTGGCGCGTGGATGACAACCGCTTTGTTTACAGAGGGCGGGTATAAGTACCTGTCGCCAAACTATGTCACCGACGTGGTGACGACCATGGACCTCGATGAAGATGAATATGCGTCGTGGTCCGGTATCGAAATGCTGCAAGAAGGGTATAACGAAGCCCTGGGGCGTTATTTCCGCCAGCAAACCATCATTGATCATAATGTTGAGACCATGACCCTGGCTGCCAAGATTGCTTATGGCGGGTTGTTGGTATCGATGTTGATTCTGATCGTGGGCGTTGGCCGCATCAAAGCGGTGTATTGGCTGACCGTATTGATGCCGATTTTGTTGCCAGTCTTTTTCGTCGCCGATTATGCCGGGTGGCTGTGGTGGTTTGGTCACAGTCTCAATGAAATGGGGGCGTTCTCCTTAAAGCCGTTTATGCCGACTGTTTTGGGCCAAGGCAAAGTGGCGCAGTTCACGACATTTTCCTATCCACACTATGGTTTTGGATTGTTGGCGGCTTCGTCCGTGGCCCTGGGGTTTGCAGCCTTGTTAAGGCGCAAGCACATCTTGGTCACAGGGGACGACAGCTAAAGCTGTCGGAGATGCGGTCATGGGCAACCCGTATCGTCTAGTCATAAAAACCATCGCCGCACTGGCTATCTTCGGGAGTGCGGCGATGGGTTCTGCGTGGGCGCAACCTTTACCATCATTGCAACCGCTCATTGACGCAGCCAAGCCCGGCGATGTCATCACCCCACCTGCGGGGACTTACGCGGGGCCTTTACTGATCGACAAAGCCATCATCTTGGAAGGCGGCGGGAACGTCACCATCGACAGTGGCGGCGTCGGCAGCGTCATCGTATTGCAAACCGATGGCGCCACCGTGCGGGGCTTGCATTTGATGAACACGGGGGAATCGCATAACGATTTGGATTCCGGCATCCAGGTTCGCGGCAATTACAATGTCATCAAGGATAACGATATATCCGACAGTCTGTTCGGTATCGATATCCAGCAATCGAACAACAACATCGTTGCGCGCAATCGCATTCAATCAAAACCTTTTGATCTGGGGGTGCGTGGCGACGGGATACGTTTGTGGTACAGTAATGACAATCGCATTGAGGACAACACCATCATCAATGCGCGCGATGTCGTGGTTTGGTACTCAAAAGACAATACGATTTCGGGTAACTCCATCAGCGGTGGACGGTATGCGTTGCACTTTATGTACGCGCAATACAATTTGGTAAGCAACAACCACTTCGATAACAATTCGGTTGGCACGTTCTTGATGTACAGCGATGGTGTGGTGCTGCGGGGAAATCGCATATCGCGGGGGTTGGGTGCCACCGGCATGGGCATCGGGATGAAAGAAAGCAGCGATGTGACGGTGGAAGACAACACCATCTTGTATTGTGCTACGGGTATATACATGGATGTTTCCCCCTATCAACCGGGTACCACCAACCGTATCGTGCGCAATCGTTTGTCGTTTAATTCCATCGGTATTTTGTTTCACAACGATTGGACCGGGAACGTATTGGAAGACAATCGATTTGAATCCAACTACGTTCAGGTGTCAGTCAATGCGGGTGCCAGCGCCAAGCGCAACGATTGGGACGGAAACTATTGGGACGATTATTTAGGCTTTGACCGCAACAAAGATGGCATCGGCGATAACGCCCATGAACAGCGCGTGTATGCGGATCGTTTGTGGATGGATGTACCGGCAGCCTCGTTCTTTAAAGGCTCTGCAGTGTTGTCGATGCTGGATTTCTTGGAACGTTTAGCGCCTTTGTCGGAGCCCGTGTTGTTGTTGAGCGATCCCCGGCCAAAAATGACGGCCGACGTTAAAGTGGCCCGCGCAGATGACGAGACAAAAGAGGAAAGTGCGCCCCACGAAGGCCCACAGTTAAAATACGATCCGTTTGGCCTGTCCAATCGGGTTCCCAAATACATGCAACAAGAACGGTGAGAGCAGCCCCATGACGGACGCCAAAACACCCCCAACGAAAAAACCTGTAACCGTGCGCCAGTTGCGCGAACGCCGACAAGTGCTGCGCTCCATCGGCGCGGGTGCCGGCGTCATTGGTGCGGCGATGCTGGGCTTTTTCCCGGTCATGAAAAAATGGACGGAACGATTGCGGCCTCCAGGCGGGCTTTTAGAAGATCCTTTTTTGGCCGCCTGCATCAAATGCGGACAGTGTGTTCAGGTTTGCCCGGTCGAAGCCATTAAATTGGGCGATTTGGACGAGGGTTTTGGCGTTGGTGTGCCGTATATCGATGCACGCAGCCAAGCGTGTGACTTTTCGTGCGATGCCGTGCAGTGCGTTCTGGCATGCCCGACCGGGGCGCTGTCGCACGACACGGATACCAAGGAACAAGTGCACATGGGGGTGGCGCGCTTATCGCGTCCCAAGGCCTGTTTGGCGCGCCTGGGTAAAGGTTTCAAGGGTCCCGCGCGCGGGGCGGATCATCCCGGATTGCACCGTTATATGGAGGTCGATCGGTGGAATCCGATTTTGATTTCAGATCACCCATACGATCTTGAGCTTTGCGACTTGTGCGTTCGTGAATGTCCAATCGTAGGTGCGATTACACTGGAACGCATTAACCTAGATCCCAGCGATTTACGGGGAACGCCCGTGGTGTTTGACAAGTGTGTCGGCTGCGGCATGTGTGAAATGATCTGCCCGGTGGACCCGCCTGCCATTGTCATTGATAAACGCCAACCTGGGGAGGACGCATGATGTCGCTGTTGACCTCAATTGCCGAAATGTTCGGACGCGCCCCAGGCTCAAAGCCGGATGACAGTGCTTACTCCGAAGGGGCCCGCGCTCTTCACGACGCCAAGCGGACCAAAGAGGGTAAAAAGGAACGGGTCGCCGCCATTAAGGCCGAACGCGATCTGCATCCGTCGCACAAATGGCGCAACCGACGCTGGGCGTCGATCTTGATCGTCAACGCGCTGTTCATCGTGTCCTTCTCTTGGGACATTCAGTTGATCGAAGGCTCTTTGTCGGCGTCGCGCGTGGTCGGGTTCCACTTTGCCGACTTGAACGCGTCCTTGCAGGTCATGCTGGCGTTTAAGGAAATTCTCATCAACCTGGTGATCGGTACTGCGACGGTATTGTTGCTGTGGTGGTTGTTGGGCGGACGAACATTTTGCTCGTGGGTGTGCCCCTATCATTTGTTGGCGGAATTGGGGGAATACATTCATTTGCGTCTCACCTCCATGAAGCTGGTGCGCGACATGGCCATGCATCGTGGCTTGCGCACGGTTTTGTACATTGTGTTTGCCGGGCTTGCCTTTGGCAGCGGATATACGGTGTTCGAAGCCATTTCACCGGTCGGGATTTTGTCCCGCGCCATGATCTACGGCCCTGGATTGGCGCTGATCTGGGTGGTCGTGTTGTTGTTGTTTGAAGTGTTTTTCACCCGCCGGGCCTGGTGTCGCTATATGTGCCCCATCGGTTTGACTTATGGCATGGTGGGCATTACCTCACCCGTGCATGTGACCTACAATTTGGAAAACTGTTTGCATGAAGGTGACTGCCGCGCTGTTTGCCTGGTCCCTCATGTGCTGGAAGTGACCAAAAAGGGTTATGCGTTAAAGGAAGATGTGGCTCTCGGGCCGGACTGTACCCGATGCGGCCTGTGCGTTGACATCTGTCCGACCAATTCGTTGACATACGACGTTATGGGTCTGAACAAGCTTTTATGAGCCCGCAAAGAAAGACAACTTTTCCATGATCGAATTTGCAAAGGTATCGAAGACCTTTCAACGCCGGGCCGTCCTTGACGACATCTCGTTGTCCTTCAACAAGGGCGCGCGGGTGGCGTTGGTGGGCTCCAACGGTGCCGGTAAAACAACGTTGATCCGCTGTCTGTTGGGGGAATACGTCTGTCAGGGCCGTGTTTCTGTCGACGGTGTGGATCCACGCCAAGATCGTCAGGGCGTGCTGGCGCGCATTGGTTTTGTGCCGCAATTGCCACCACCTTTGAAAATCCCCGTTGGTGAATTGATCAACTATGCCGCCAGCTTGTGCTGCAGCGATCCGCTGCGCATGGAACAGGTGGCCACGCAATTGGGCTTGGACATGAAGGTCATTCGCACCCAGCCGTTCGTTAAATTGTCCGGTGGGCAAAAGCAAAAATTGCTGATCGGGATTGCCTTGGGACGCGACAGTGACATTTTGGTGATGGACGAACCGGCGGCCAATCTTGATCCTCAATCACGGAAAATTTTCTTCAACCTGTTGTCGGAGCGCTCACCGGACACGGTGATGTTGATGTCCAGTCACCGCATTGATGAGGTCGCGGCCTTGGTCAACCGGGTGGTGGAATTGGACCGGGGCAAAGTCGTGCTGGACGATCATGTTGCCGATACGGTGGACCCATCGGCGGTGCAAGCGTGCTCGCTGCATCTGAGCCGTCCCGAAGACGCTTTGGCCAAGACGCTCAGTGCTTGGGGCTTTGCCTCATCAGATCAGGGTTTGGTGTGGAGCGGCACCGTGGCAGGGCCGGACAGATTGCGCTTTTTCGCCATGATGTCGCGCTACGCGGGGCTGGTGTCTGGATTGGAACTCAAATGATGGGGGTAAACTTCACGCGAGCAATGCTGCTAAGCGCGTTGCTGGTGCTCAGCGCCTGCTGGGGTGGGGACAAAACCGGGCCGGAAGACATTCATTGGGACCGCGAAAGCTGTGAGCTTTGCAAAATGCTCATCAGTGATGCCCGCTTTGCCGCTGAGGTGCGCGGTGGGGCCAAAAACAAGATCACCAAATTTGACGATATCGGTTGTGCTGTAAACTGGCTCAATGAGCAAGATTGGGCCGGCGATCCGGCGACGGAAATTTGGGTTGCCGATGTCACCAGCACACGGACCAATATGATTTGGTTGAATGCCCGCGATGCCCATTACGTGAAGGCCGAGCTGACCCCAATGAATTATGGTTATGGTGCCGTCTCCGACCCCAAACAGGGCATTGATTTTGCCCAGATGACAGCAAAAATTTTGACCGATACACCCAATCACATTTGCAAAGTGCCCCTGAACAACAATTGATGAGACGAACAAAACCATGTTCAAATCTTTAGCTCACACAGCCCGGCTTGAATTAACGGAATCCATCCGGGCACGCTGGTTCTTGGTCTATTCTTTGGTCTTTGGCGCCGTGATGGTGTTGTTGTTGGCATCGGGCCTAACCGATTCTCGGGTCATGGGCTTTACCGGATTGTCGCGCACGCTGACCACTTACATCCAGATTTGCATGGCGATTTTGCCGATTTTTATTTTGATCACCATGGTGCGCTCGGTTGCTGGCGACCGTGAAGCCGGGGTGTTGGAATACATGCTGGCTTTGCCGGTGTCTTTGGGCGCTTGGTATTGGGGTAAGCTGTTGGGACGATATGTTACGGTCTTTCTGCCGGTCTTTTTGGCGGTGGTCGTGGCGGTGGCGTGGGCCGGCGTGCGTGGCTTTGATGTGCCATGGATGGAATTTTTATTCAGCACCGCTTTGTTGGTGTCGTTGACCTGGTGTTTTTTGGGCATCGGTATGTTGATTTCCACCATCGCCAAAACGTCGGACGTCGCCCAAGGCGCAGCCTTTACCGTGTGGCTGGTGTTGCTGTTGTTTCTCGATTTGATTTTGTTGGGGGCGATGGTGCGCGAACAGATGTCCTCGGAAGTGGTGGTGACGATCGCCCTGCTCAATCCCATGCAGGTCTTTCGCACCGCGTCCATGCTGGTGTTCGATCCGGAATTGATTTTGATGGGCCCTGCGGCGCATGTGATTTTAGATGCGTTGGGGCGAACTGGTTTTTTGATTTTCGGTTTTGTTTATCCCTTGGTGTTCGGCACACTTAGCGCCGTCACCGGGTTTGTTTTGTTTCGCCGTGGGGACCTACAATGAAGTTTGGTGTTGCTTTGGTGTGTATGGTGTTGTGGGTCACCAATGCACAAGCACAGTCTGAAGGCTATGCGGAAGACGGGCGCGATATCTATGTGGTGTGCGCCCCGTGTCACGGACCGGAAGGTCAAGGCGGTGGCGGCGGTGATTATCCGCGCTTGGCGGGCTTGCCGATGGAGTATTTGGTCAGTCAGCTGAAGGCTTTTAAGTCGCGCGAACGCATCAACATTCCGATGTTTCCGTTCACCGTCGAACGCGAATTGGGGGAACAGGAAGTTCTAGACGTCTCGGCCTACATCACCGAGATGAAACTGGAAAGCCGGCTTCCCGACATGCCTGATACGGTTGACGGGTATACCCGTCTGCTGGCGTCAAAGCGGGTTTTGCAAATTCCCCGCGCGCCTGGTGATGCAGACAAGGGGGCAACTGTTTATCAAGATGGATGCGCACGTTGCCATGGCGACAAAGGCGAAGGCCGTCCGCATGATCCACCGTTGGGCGGCCAGCACATCAAGTATTTGCAAAAGCAATTTGCCGATATTCTGACAGATACCCGGATGCATCCCCGACCGGAAAAAATTATAAAGCCGCTGAGTCAGAGCGATATCGAGAATCTGCTGGCCTATTTTTCTATCCTTGACGACTAGGTCTTGGCCCTAGAGCACAAACAAACCTGCCGCAGTTGTCAGGGCGAACAAGCCTTGAAATTTGACCGTAGTGCCGAGTAACGGGTTTAGGGCTACTCCGGGTTCTGTTGCGCGAAATGCGCGGATGGCTTTGAGCGCAAGGGGGATCGTCGCCAGTCCACACAGGGCACCGGGGAAGACGGTTTGGGTCGCAACCCCCATACTCAAAAGCACAAACGGTGCGAGCATCAATACGCTATACAAAGAGCGCGACGCGTTG
This sequence comes from Magnetovibrio blakemorei, assembly GCF_001746755.1. Taxonomy (GTDB): domain Bacteria; phylum Pseudomonadota; class Alphaproteobacteria; order Rhodospirillales; family Magnetovibrionaceae; genus Magnetovibrio; species Magnetovibrio blakemorei. The sequence goes on from NZ_MCGG01000029.1 coordinate 27,447, forward strand.
AGGCCAATGCGGATGGCGACGGTGCGTCGCCCAGCGTCTTTGTCGCCCTTCATGTCGCGCACGTTGTTGAGCAACAACACCCCCCCCGCAGGCAGACCCATGGCGCCCCCCAACAGCACCGCAGCGTCGGAGACTTCGCCCGTTTGCAGGTAATAGGTCCCGGCGACGGCGAAAACACCAAAAAAACCAATCACGACCGCCTCTCCAAACGGGGAGTGTGAGATGGGATAAGGGCCGTGGGAATACAGATAGCCTGCGCCGAGCGAAGCGAGTCCTAAGAAAAATATCGGCCAGCCGCCAATGCCGATCAAGTGGAGGCCGCCCAAAAGGGCCAGCAAAAAAAGGCTTAGGCCTGCTGCCGACACCTGGTGGGGCAAAGCCCAACCCAAAGCCGTAATGCGGGGCGGGCCAAGGCGCTTTGTTCCTCCCAGCCCATCCGTGCCGTTGACAAAATCTTGGGCATCGTTGAACAGATTGGTGGCGATTTGAATGGCGATGGCGCACAGCAAAATAACTGCGGGAACCTCCATATGGGGCATGGGTTGGGACTGAGTGGCGTGCTCGCTCCACGCCAGCGCCGTGCCCACCAGCACTGGACTGACGGCCATCCCCAATGTTTTGGGGCGGATCGCTTGCCACCATACTCCCAAATTTGACGGTCGTGCAGGCGGGGAGGGGGGGGGCGTATCGCTCATGTAAACCAAGTGTCCCGAAATAAATCAAAGAGGCACAGTTTACAGGCACATGGGAAAAATCGTTACGTAAAATATGGGTTGATTGGGGTTGGTGTTCGGGCAACCCTATGTGGACAAGGTCGGCCTGGGCAGGATCCGTGCTCTGGGTCCGTGCTCTGGGCCCTTATTTCAGCAGAGGAACAACAAAGCGGTTGAGCGCCGCTTCACTGAAGGTTCCGCGTTGCACGTAAGGGATTGATCCATCCGGCGCAATGATCACCGTATAGGGCACTTCGCCAAGCGCGTTGCCCCATGCGGCCATGATGGCACTGCCCGCGGTGCCGCTGGTCAGCACCGGATAGGGGATCTCCAACGAGTTGGCAAAATTGCTTAACTTGTGGGGATCGTCCAGACCAACGCCGATCACTTGCAGCCCTTCCGTTTTATGGGCTTTGTGCCATTTTTTCAGGTCACGAATTTCCGCCTGACAGGGCGCACACCACGTGGCAAAGAAATTCAGCATGATGACCTTGCCCTTCCATTCGGAAAGGGTGTGGACTTTGCCGTGTATATCGGTCAGTCGGGCATCCATCAGGGCTCCGGCTTGGGCAGGATGATTGCCCGCCGCCCAAGATGGAGGAGCAAAAGCCAACAGGGCTGCGAAGATAAGAGCCAGTATGGTCAATTTATTTGTCATTGTTTTGGGCCATCGGCAGTTTCCAGTCGACGGTGAACTGGGTGCTCAGTTGGTTGACGAACATGATCAGGTTTTCTTGGAAGATCTGCTGATGTAAGCGGTCTTTGATGACCTCAAACGGCCGTTGTTGGGATTTGCTGCGCCCGTAAATGGCGACCAGATGATAGCCATGGGCGGTCTTGATGACCGGGCTCAGCTCACCATCTTTAAGATCTTTAATGGCAGTTTCAATTTCCGCCATACCGGAGCCTTCTTTGACCCAGCCCATGTCGCCCTTGTTCTGGCGGCCAATGGGATCGATGGAATGTTCTCCAGCGAGAACGTACAGGCTTTCTCCCGCAAGAATGCGTTTGTGTAAGGCTTCGGCTTCATCCGCTGTCGCCACGACGATTTGCGCCACATGACGCACTTCGGGTACATATCCGATGCCGGGATGGTTTTTGAAATAAGCCTGCAAGATGTCGTCGGTGACCCATTCTGAATCCATGTGTTCAAGCAACAAAGCGGGAAGCCGTTCTGCACGAAAGGCAGCCAGAATGGCGCTCACATCCAGGGCCTCGGCCTCGGCGGCGCGGACCACCAGTTCGAGCTCGACGGCATTGAACAGTCGATCACGCAGCACATGCTCGTCGTCGGATGTTTTTAAGGCATCCTCGCCTAAGATGTCGGACAACCGTAGATTCAGGTTATCGGCTTGGGCCAGAACCGTATCGGAGGCCGCGCCGATCTTGAGGCGATCATCATGCATGACCAAATGGTAGCGGGTTTTCAAATTTTCCAGCGCCAGTGCCCGCAACACCCGGTACTGGGCGCTGATGTATGCGTTTTGGGCAGGTTCCAGCGCTTCGGGTTGATCCTTTAGGGTTTCAGCGAGTTCGGCCAATTTAGCTTCGGGTATGCGAATGTCGGCACGCAGCTTGTCCATGTATGCCCGATACAAAATACCGCGTTTATAGGCACTCATCTGGGTGAGATACGCCGGGTCGTTATCCAGTCCGCGGCGTTCCGCTTCGAGCAACAACAGCTGTCCGGCCACCAGTCGTTTTAAGATGTCGCCACGCAGTGCCGCTTGATCGTTTGGATCCATGGCGGGGAATTGGACAGAAAACGTTGAACTGCCAATGGCTGTTTCCAAATCCGTCATGGTGATGGGGCGCTCACCCACCAAAACCAGAACTTGATCTTGATCCAAAGCGGAGGCGGAGGTTGCCCAGGGCAAAGTGGCACTCAGCAGAACGCCCAAAATGGCCCCCAAAACTGTCGAGGAAACCCAACGTTGCGGCGTGAAAGATGTGCTCATCGATAGATACGTCCTTAGGTTTAGAAAATTCGGGGGGCAAAATGCCCCCCGAACTTCGTCAGTGTACATGAGTCGTATGGTCCTGGAGCCTTATTCAGATTCCGGAACCTTGCCACCCACGTCGGCGGCGCTACCGTGCATCCACGAAACTGCGGCGTCGAAGTCGTTCAAGATCGGCTTGCCGTTCCAGACATGCTTTTCCTTGTTGGCCACGAACGGCACACCATTTTCGTTACTCACATGACACGCTGCGCATTTGAGCGGGCCGTGTGAACCGTCCGGGTTGTACTGGGCGGCTTGACGATAAGAGGTGGTATCCGTGCTCGGCGTTACCGGGTAGAGGCCGTGTGTGGACTCATGGCAAGCCTGACAAGACAGACCCTGGTGACCTTTGGAATAGCGCATCACGCTATACTTGCCGGGCTGGTTGATCGGGTAGGCAACGCCGCCCTGACCTTCCACGTACGGTGCCGCATGGCAATCTGCGCAGTGCGGCGCACCTGGGGACAGCCAGTAGTCACGGCCGTGTGTGGCCGCTTCATACGGAACTGCCGTAGCACCCGTTGCCCCTTCAGGCAACGTCAGAGATTTGATGTCAACCGCCGGGTTGGCCGACAATATGGCGACGCTGATATCACCGTCTTCATCCTTGGAAACCATCGGTCCATCGCCCTTCAGCGCAATCACGCCGATGTCGGGAACCAGGCGTTTTTTCGCCCAGGTCAGCAAAATGCCGGACTTGCCTGGGGTGTCTTGGCCCTTGCTGTCGAGGACAACTTTCGGATCCAAGTATTTGGTTTCCAATTCCTTCGTGGAAACGCCGATGGCTTTCGCAATTTCGTCCAAAGACTTGTTGCGCAAGGTTTCGCCGGTTTGCATGAAGGCGTTTTGCAGGTTGTCGCGCTGATACAGTTCACGAGACAATTGGCTGTGACAGTTCGTACACCACAGACCCTTGCCTTTTTTACCGTTACCGATGTTTGAGACATTGGCCTGGAGCCATTTACCGATGGCGTTGAGATGCTCAGGCGTTTCTGCGCCGTCGGTATCTTTACCCGGGTTGGCGTGAACGTCACGGCCAACGTAGCAGCCACCGGCAGCGTCGCGGTTATCACGTGTGGCGTAGGCATTTTTGCCGTCTGCCGTGATCGGATAGCCCTGCATGCCGCCATCTTGACGGTGAGCCGGGTGGCAACCTTGGCACGATGCGGTACGGCCCTCGCTGTCGGGCATCGGTTGTTTGAGAAGGTGCACACTGTGCATGGCTTCGGTCAGTGGCACGATGGGACGGCCTTTGTCTTCCGGCTTGGCTTTGTCGCCGAGCACGTCGCCGACGGTGCGGGAATTCAGCACGCCAATAACGTTGTCCGCATGACATTTCTGACACAACACCGGATCACGACCGATGCGGTTTGATGTACTGCCGCTTTTCATGTCGTAGTTTTTCAAGAAGCTCGTGCCATTTTTGTCATCATGAATTTGCAAGATGGAAACGGCGGAAGCCTTCACCGAAGCAATCCAGTCGCTTGCGCCTAAGCCTTTCCAAAATGCCAATTCGTTTTCGTACAGTTTGTACTTGTCGCCATTGGCGGTTTTGGTGCCGTGGCAGTTGGCGCAGTTGGGAATGTCGATCGGGTTGTCGCCGACGAACATCACCGGTTGGCCGGTGTGGCTGTCGATGACAGGTGCGCCGGTTTCGGCATCCAGCAATTTAACCCAAGCTTCTTGGAACGGCTGGACGTCGCTTTCCACCAATGTCAGCGGATCCTTGTTGATCGCTTCGTCATTGAACGGTGTCAGCGGTAAGCCCAAGGCGTCCCAAATTCCGGGGTTGGTCAAAACGATCGGCACGTTATCCAAGACCGGAGACTTGGTGTACACCACGGTGCCGCTCTTGTTGCCGGAATAGGTCAGAAAGCCACCGAACATCGGTGCGCCGCTCGGACCGGAATCGCGGGGCACTTTAATCTGCTTGCCGATAAACAGTTTTTTGGCATCCGCGCTGGTGCCCTCAGGGTTGCTGCCTTCGAGGTCTTTGTAGATGTACAGGTGGGTGAAATACGCGTTGGCGACGCTTTCACCAGGTTCGTATGTCCCGTTACCGTTCACGTCGTAAGGCACATCCCAGTATTTCAGCTTGCCACCTTCGGAGTAGTTGTTGCCAACATGACCGTAAGCAAGCTTGAAACGATTTCTCTTATCCTGCAAGACCGTCGGGTCCTTCGGATCGGCTTCCAAAAGGCGCGGTGTCTGGGTTGCGCGTGTTGAGTTTTTGACCACCTGCGCCTGAACCGAGTTGTATGGCGGCAGCACGCAGCACGCACTGAAATCAAAGCCGGTACAGTGCATACCCAGCTCATAGTTGATGGTGATGTTGTAGTCGTTTTTTGGATTGATGGTTTTTTCCGCAACAGCGTCAGCCGCCGTGGCTGGTTGCTGGGCAACAGCAACAAATAAGCCGACCGCTAACGCGATCGACGAAACGTAAACGTTTCGCATGGATAGTCCCCCCCTTTGTGAATATTCTACAAGTCTTTGCAGGCTCGACCCGCGCTCCCCCTATGTTTATCTCCTTATAGTTCTACACATTTAATTAGGTGTACGCAAGCTCAAAGACTGAAAAGAACAATTTTGGAGGCCAATCCATGCTTAAAGTGTGAGAAATGAGCGTTCGACGCAATTATATTGCAGTCTGCGCAAGGTCGATGGCTGCCAGTGCTCTGGGGGAGGAGGAGAGGGTTGAAACGCGTTGCTCCAGGTGGGCGTCTTGCGTCATGATGCGGACATGACCGATAACCCAGACCTACCACAGTCCGAGCCTCCCTCGTCCCCAGCCTCACCCCACGAGACATCGGGGCCGGGGGCGCTTGCAGGCTTGCGCATTTTGGACCTTACCCGCATTTTGGCGGGGCCGTTTTGTACCCAAATGCTGGGAGATTTGGGCGCGGATGTGGTCAAAATTGAACGTCCCGGTTTGGGCGACGATACCCGTCATTGGGGTCCAAATTATGTGCAGAGCGCCGACGGCGTTCAAAGTGGGGAAAGTGCCTATTTCGTGAGTGCCAATCGCAACAAGCGCTCGCTCAGTATCGATATCGCCCATCCCGACGGGGCCCAATTGGTGCGCCAATTGGCCCTGCAAGCGGACGTCTTGGTGGAAAACTATAAGGTTGGAGGATTGGCCAAGTATGGGTTGAGTTATGAGGACTTAAAGGACCAAAACCCTGGACTGGTCTATTGTTCCATCACCGGATTTGGCCAAACCGGACCTTATGCTCAGCATGCGGGTTATGATTTCATGATCCAAGGCCTGGGCGGCATCATGAGCTTGACCGGAGAACCCGAAGGCCAACCGATGAAAACAGGTGTGGCGATCGCGGACGTGATGTGCGGCATGTACGCGGGCACCGCCATCTTGGCGGCACTTCGTCACCGCGATCTAACCGGACAGGGTCAATACATTGATATGGCGCTGCTGGACACACAGGTGGCGTGGCTGATCAACCAAGGGCAAAATTATTTGCTGACCGATACCGCCCCGCCGCGTTATGGCAACGCCCATCCCAACATTGTGCCCTATCAAGCCTTTTCCGCGGCTGATGGGCACGTCATTGTGGCGGTGGGCAATGACCGTCAGTTTCGCCGCTTTTGTGATGTTACCGGTTTGGTCGGCGTTGCAGACGATGAGCGTTTTGCCACCAACAATGCCCGTGTCGCTCATCGCGAATCCTTGATCGCCTTGATTGCTCCCAAATTGGCGGCGTTTGGCGTTGATCACTGGCTTGAAAACTTACAGGTGGTGGGTGTGCCGTGCGGGCCGGTGAACGACTTGGCTCAAGTGTTTGACGATCCTCAGGTCAAGCACCGGGAAATGGTCCACGACCTGCCCCATGCAATGGATACGCGGGTCACGGTGAGACAAATTGCCAGCCCCATGAAGCTCTCCAAAACACCGCCCACTTATCGCCGTTCGGCGCCCGGTCTGGGGCAACACACGGATGAGGTATTGGTGGAAATGTTGGGCTTATCCCTGTCTGACCTGACGGCCCTCAAGGAAAAGGGCGTGATCTAACAGAGCGTTAGACCATGAACTCTTGCTGACCTTCGATCACTGGGCCGGGATGATCGGATTCCCGGTTCATATATGCGCCGCTGAGTGCATTGATGCCGCAAATGCGCGCAACCTTGGCCAGTTCAGGGGTCGCGAGACCCAACACCCAAGTGGGCAGGCGGCGGTGTGAAGCGCGTTGGGCAAACAACTGAAAGACTTTGCCGGCCAATTTCAAATCCATGGGCTTGTCGAACAAATCCAAGGTTACGCCGCCATAGTTCAAGTTGGCGTAGGGGGTAAAGTCGGCTTGGGTTTTCTCCGGTTGGGCCAACCACGTATCGAAGAAAGCCATCAGCGGAATGGTGATTTCGTCAAGCGTGTTGAGCGAAAGACTGGCTGGAAAGTCAATGATTTCCGGCACGATGAAGCTACGTTCTTCGGTGCTGAGCATGCGCATGGTGTCGGTCACCACGCTAGCCGCTTCCGGTGTTGCCAAAGCGACCGAATTGATGCGCACCAGCAAACGGAACCGTTCTCCGGATGAAAACCGCAGATGCAGTGCCTCAAACGCTTGTTTAAGGTACCTGACTTGGCGCAGCATGGTCAGGTCCACGGTCTGCTGACGGATCAGCGGCGTAAAGCCGGGCAGTTCAACGCCGTTTTCATCGCGCAAAATGGGTTTGGCATAAAACAAGTCGACCCGGGTTTGGTCGGTTTGCCAAACAGGGCGATAAACGGTGTCGAGTGTAGCGCCTGTGGGTTCTTTCACGATCATGCCTATGTTATATGTGGTCGAAACGTTGAGGGTGAACCGTGTGTACAGCACAGGCCACCACAAAAGCAATGATGACATTCCACGTTAAAAGCAGGAAACGACAATGGTTGATCAAGATAATACCCGCCCAGAGACGGTTGAGGCCGGGGACGATGGCTTAAAAAGTGAGGCCAAGGTGTTCGCGACCATCGTACGCTATTTGGCGGAACGCTTGACTGACGTTGAACCCGATGTCGATCCCGGCGATTTAGCGCACACTGGGGAGCTTTTTTTGGAACTGGCAGAAGCATTTGAAGCCACGGGCGGTTTTGAATTTGATCAAGATCAGGCCCTGCCGCTCTCGCATGCGTTTGCCATGCTGGAGGGCGGTATGCGCATTTTGGCGGAACAAGCCGATGAATCAGGCCACACCAACGCTGCGGCTAAAATGGAATGGGCTGCGTTGAAGGCTCGCACCATGACCGGGCAACTGGAAACCCATCACTTATCGGGATCGGGCGGCATTGTTGCGTTTGGCCTTGAGGATGGCGACGAGGCTTAAAGCGAGACCCAATTCGTCAGTCCATATATGCGAGTTTGCGCGATAACTGACGCAGTTCACGCCGTTCGAACTTTAAATCCTGGACATGATCGGGCTCACCCCCGGCTTCGATGGCTTTGTCCATGATGGCCATGATTTCGACAATGCTTTTGTGCGCGGCTTGGGCTTGTGCGGGCGTGGCGTCTTCGATCACCACGTCTTGGTCCATCATCATATCGCTATAGGCATCCATGTCTTGTTCCGACAGTTGCGCCAATTCAGCATCAAGTGGTTGCCAAATATCGCCCCACACCTTGAGCAAGTCCGCTTGTGGGGGGGCAAGAGAGCCTGAGTCTTCCAAGTGGACCATCAGGCGTACAAATTGCCATACGGTGAAGCGCAGTTCCAAGGTGCAAGTTTCCTTTGCCGAGAGGGCCTTTTGATGATGAGGCATGCCACACTTTATAGCCTGCCCAGAATGTGTAAAGACGTTGTTTTGGGGGTGTTTAATTGGGGAGAAGCTCAAAGTCTGCCTTGGCGACGGATTTTGCGTTTATCAAAATTTCTATGTGCTGAAGGCCAGGATAATATCGCCGCGTGGTGATGTGCTTAAAGGTATGGCGCTTGGTGGCGCTCAGCGACGCACCGCCCTTTAAAACAATGTTTTTCCACTTAAAAACTTTTGCCGTCGTTTGGCCGTTGGCGCGCCGATGATGGATGGCGTAATCGATGATTAAGGCTTGCTCAGTCTTGATCTTGGACGTGATATCCAGCTCGAACGCCAAATCTTCGCCCATGCGCACATTGGGTGTGGTGGCGCTAAAGCGTAACACGTCGATGTGGGCCGATTCATACCCCAACGCTTTGAATGCGCCCGGGTGTCCGTCTTTGATTAAGGTCCGCAAAGCATGGCGGATGAGGCGTTGACGATTTTTGTCGGCTTCAATCATCCAGGTCTGAGCTATGCTTGCGACCCGGTCGGGGTGATCTTTGGCGATATCGTTGAGGTTGTTGGCAACAGAGCGACGGACATATTCGGACGGATCGTCTTTGAGCTGCTCCAACAGGACAATGACCGCACTTGGGTCCTTAACAAAATCCTTCAGACGGAGCCCCCATGGCAGACGGGGGCGTGTGCCTTCGCTGACCAAACGACGCACATGGTCATGGTCATCCGTGACCCAAGTGCGAAGTGTTTCCAGAGTGAGCTGGGGATGATTGATCAAAAAAGGTCGAATGGCGAATTCGGACGTCAGGCGTGAGGTCATGTCTTTTAGGGCGTTAAGGGACTTAGGGACGTCGGCCGGGGCTTGGCCGTGACGGGCAATGAATTCGGCCATGGACATAACGGGCCAGCCGCGAATGCCTTGTGGAGGAAGCTGTTGGTCTTCAGGGTTGGGGTCAAGGGCGCTGCAGAGGATGCGAACGGCGCGGGCAAAATCATGCGGTAGGTATTGCTCCAAGGCATCGGTGAGGCGTGATGCACGCTCTTTGAATTCAAGGCGTTCAAGCCCTTCTGTGGCAAAGGCGACAAAAGCTTCGCTGTCAAAGTTTCCCTCCACGCTGGCCAAGTGATCGGCCATGGTGCGGATAACGGAGACATTGAAGAGATTTTTGAAAGGTTCCGGCATAAAGTGATGGTAGGGCTCACCACTTCAAAAAAGAAGGGATAATATTCACCTCTCGTGCGTGATGTCATAAATGGTTCACGCTAAATTTGTATGACCACCATTGGTCTGGGATAGAGGTGATTTTCGTGAGCATCAAAATTGGCATTAACGGATTTGGGCGTATGGGTCGTCTGGCCCTGCGCGCAGGATGGCAGCGTGACGGGTTGGACTGGTTGCGCGTTAACGAGATCGGCACCGATGCAGATGGCGCGGCCCATTTGTTGACGTTTGATTCTGTCCATGGTCGCTGGGACCGGGAAGCATCTTTTGCCGACAATTCTATCTTAATTGATGATCGTGCGCTGGCCTACAGCTCAACGCCCGCCCTTGAAGACGGGCAATGGGGAGACTGCGACATCGTGCTGGAATGCACCGGAAAATTTCGCAAGCCTGAACAGTTGCAATCCTATTTCGATCAAGGCGTCAAAAAAGTCATCGTCGCCGCTCCGGTTAAAGGTGATGCATTGAACATCGTTTATGGCGTCAACGATCATGAGTACGACCCCGCTCGCCACCACCTGGTGACGGCGGCCAGTTGCACCACCAACTGTCTGGCCCCGGTGGTTAAGGTCGTTCAAGAACAAATTAGCATCCGTCATGGCGTGATCACCACCATTCACGATGTCACCAACACCCAGGTGGTGGTGGATTTCCCCCATAAAGACAAACGCCGGGCCCGTTCAAGCTTGATGAACTTGGTGCCGACCACCACAGGTTCGGCCACCGCCATCACTATGATTTACCCGGAACTGAAGGGTAAGCTCAATGGCCATGCGGTGCGGGTGCCTTTGCTGAACGCATCGCTCACCGACTGTGTGTTTGAATTGAACCGCGAGGTTACGGCGGATGAAGTCAATCAGATGTTCAAAGAGGCTTCTGAGGGTGAACTGAAAGGCATTCTTGGTTTTGAAGATCGTCCCTTGGTGTCGACCGACTACGTGAATGATCCCCGCTCCTCCATCATCGATGGGCCGTCGACGATGGTGGTCGATGGGACCCAGTTGAAGGTTCTGGCGTGGTACGACAACGAATGGGGTTACGTGAACCGTATGATTGATTTGGCAGCAAAAGTCGCTGCAGCTTTGTGAGGGCGGACATGAATATGGACAGCCCCGATGGCCTTCGCGCGGTGACGAATGTGGACGAGCAGTCCCACGTGGGCGGATGGCGCGCCAAAACTGTCCGGGTGCTGAAGACTGTATTGGCCCGTCTGGATGTTGAACCCCAACCGCCATCCTTTGATCTGGTTGCGATGCAGACGGCAGCTATGGGGCCCGCCGTATTACCCGTTCAGCCGCGCTCGAAGTATCCCGATATTTTGACCCGTACACTTGATGCATTGCACAGCCCCGTTGTCGTGGTTGGACCGCGCCGGAACATTTCGCACGTCAATACAGAAGCCCGTGAACTGTTTGGTGACAAGATTGTGGGGCGCAATTTAGCGCTGTTCTTTCGTGAACCCATCGCCCTTGATATGCTCAATGAAGTGTTGAGCGAAGGCGGCACGCGCAGCCTGGAAGTCAATCTGGACGTGCCCATCCGTCGTCAATACAAGCTGGTCATTTCCCGTTTGTCTTTGGTGCCTTTAGAAACACCACACGCGGTTTTGGAATTTCAGGAAACGACCTTGATGAAGCGCACGGAATCCATGCGCTCCGAATTTGTCGCTAATGTCAGTCACGAATTGCGTTCGCCGTTGGCGACGTTGATTGGTTTTATCGAAACCATGCAATCGGGCTACTCAGAGACCGACCCTCAAGACCGGAACGCACATATTCGTTTTTTAGGTATCATGGAAGGCGAAGCGCAACGCATGAGCCGCATGATCGACGATCTGTTGTCGTTGACGAATGTTGAATTGCGCGAACACGAACGCCCCCGTGGGCAGGTGGATTTAAAAGGCCTGTTGCGCGAAGTTATCGACACATTGGTGGCGCGTGGCCGCCGTGCCGATGTGGAGATCGTGCTCAGTCTTCCAGACGTCGTGCCGTGTGTCTGCGGAGATCGCGATCAATTGATTCAGGTCTTTCATAACCTCATCGTCAACGCCGTGAAATATGGCGGCAATGGTGGGCGCGTCGAGGTGAATGTGAAGGCGACGGAGAATGGCTTGCCCGATGGCGGGCACGGTGTGCAAATCGGCGTGCGCGACTTTGGTGACGGCATCGCGTCCGAACACATCCCCCGCCTGACGGAGCGCTTTTATCGCATCGACAAAGGTCGCTCGCGGGACATGGGCGGTACGGGGTTGGGGCTGGCCATCGTCAAGCACATCATCAACCGCCACCGGGGCCGCTTTCACATCGAAAGCGTATTGGGTGAAGGTTCCACGTTTACGGTGCGCCTACCCGCATACAAAGGTGGCGCGTGAACCAAATGTGCTTACAGCACGTGTCACGTATTCGTAACAAAACAGACATGAAAGCGTAAGCCCTCAGCCATACAGTCGGGCGTAAGCGTTACCGATTTCTATCGGTTCGCAAAACGTTATTGTTCGCTGTATCGCCAGAGGATCACCACATGCCGACCGTTCTCGTTGCTGAAGATGAACCGCCGTTATCCGAAGTCCTGACCTACAATTTGGGACGCGCCGGGTTTGACACACTTGTCGCCATGGATGGTAACGAAGCGCTCCAACAGGTTCAACAGAACCATCCCGATGTGCTGATTTTGGATTGGATGATGCCTGGCATGTCGGGTATCGAGGTGTGTCAGAGCATTCGCAAATTGCCCGAAGTCAAAAGCCTTCCCATTTTGATGCTGACGGCGCGGGGCGATGAAATGGACCGCGTACAAGGTCTTGATGCTGGCGCGGACGATTATATGGTGAAGCCGTTTTCCCCTCGTGAACTGGTGGCCCGAGTGCGCGCTTTGTTGCGGCGTTCGCAACCCAGTGCAGATGATTCGATGTTGTTGTTTGGCGACATCAAACTCAACACCGTTCAACATAAAGTCACCGCTTATGACAAAACCGTTAAACTCGGGCCCACGGAATATCGGTTGCTCAAGTTTTTGATGGAATGTCCGGGTCGGGTGTATTCGCGTGAAATCTTGCTGGATCGGGTGTGGTCCAACGGCGTACATGTGGAAAGCCGAACGGTTGACGTTCACATCCGTCGTCTACGTAAAGCGTTGTTGGATGCGGGCGGTGTCGATCCCATTCGCACGGTGCGCGGTGCTGGCTATTCTTTGGACCAAGAAGCGCTTTAGCCTTCTGGTTTTAGCGTTCTGGCGATAACCTGATGGTGGCCAGAAAAGAGGACAGCGTATCAGCCAACTCACCGTTGTTGTCGATCATCACAACGTCGTCACCGCTGATGAGATATTCATGGGCGCGCTGAACGTGGAGTTTTATCTCTGCATTGCTTTCGCGTCCACGCGCTTTAAGGCGTTGGCTTAGCGTGTTTTCATCAACATTGATGTACAAAACCTTGACCGGCTTGAAGCGTGTGCGGGCGTCGTCCACCACGGTGCGTGATACGGAGACGACAACGTTGCGTCCGCGTTCCAGGTGTTGTGCCACAGCTTTGGGCACGCCATAGCGGAGCTTGCGTTCCCGCCATTCCAACAGCATGTCGCCGCGCGATAGCATGGTTTCAAACAATTCAGCAGACAGCGGGATGTGAGCATCACCCTGGATGTCTTCGGGTTGGGTGATGTAGAGGCGCGGAAATACGGTGCCCTCTTCGCCCAGTGATTTGGCGCGCGCCTCAGAAATAAGGCTGTTTTTACCCACTCCACTGGGGCCGATGACCAAAAACAAGGTGCCCCGGCGGGGCGTTTTAAAGGGGGAAAACACATTTGTATCGGTGGACATCGTGTAACTCCCGGAGGGGGGTGAAAGTGGTCTTGGATCTTCAGTGAGTGTCTTGGCGATGGTCGAGCAAAACGGTATAACAATGAATTGTCATATTTATCATATATGGCTCTATCAAGGGTAAAGACGTGTGGCTACTATAGTGGCACGAAACGTATGCAATGGTAAGCCATGTGGCCTGAAATTTTTTGGATTTTTATCGGGGTATTTCTGGGTGTTGTCTTCACACGTGGGGTCGCATATGTGCGCGCCAACCGCTTGGCAGCTCAGGGAGGCACTTCTGCAGATAAAGACAGGCATGAAGAAGAATTGGAGCGGTATCGGCGCAGTCAGGTCTTTGCCAACATCGGCACTTGGGACTGGTCGATCAAACCGGATATCTTGCACTGGTCCGATGAAATTTATCGCATGTTTGGCTATACGCCCGGTGAAGTGACGCCGTCCTATCAGCTGTTTATGCAATCCGTACATAAAGACGACCTTCAGCGTGTTCAAGCTGCGGAAAAAGCTTGTCTGGAGGATAAAGAACCACACGATATTGAATACCGCGTGGTGTGGCCCGACGGCACCGTAAGGTGGTTGCGTGAGACCGGGGACGTGTTGTTCGATGCGGCGGGGGAGGCCGTGCAGTTTACCGGCGTGGTTCGAGATGTCACGACCAGCAAAATGAAGATGGATCACATTCGCCATCTTGCTCATTTTGATGGACTGACGGGCCTTGCCAACCGGGAGTTTTTCCGCGCCCATTTGAAAGAGGCTCTGGACCGGGCTGACCGACATGGTTCGATGGTTGCATTGGTGTTCATGGATCTGAACAAATTCAAACCGATCAACGATACCCATGGGCACGCCTATGGTGATCAGGTGTTGATGGCCGTTTCACAAAACATGAAGCTTGCGATCCGCAGCGTCGATCAAATCGCCCGCGTTGGCGGCGATGAGTTTGTGGCGACCTTGGAAGATATCAAGTCTGCTGAAGAAGCCCTCGCCGTTGCGGATAAACTGCGGAACCTTTTCAGCGCGCCGATGATTGTGGGAGGGCGCAGCGTCGATCTTGGCATCAGCATCGGCATCAGTCTCTATCCCCATGACGCACGCGACATCGAAGAACTGATCCACATTGCTGATATGGCCATGTATCGGGAAAAACAAACTCGGCCGCGTTAGGGTCTTGACCCTAACTGAGATCGATCCAGGTGGCTTTGATTTCGGTGTATTTATCCAGTGCATGCAAAGACTTGTCGCGGCCATTTCCGGATTGTTTGTAACCGCCAAACGGCATCGTCATGTCACCGCCGTCCCAACAGTTGACCCACATGTTGCCCGCCCGAATGCGCCTGGACAGTTTCAGGGCTTTGTTGACGTCGCCGGTCCACAGGCAGGCCGCCAAGCCATAGATGGTGTCGTTGGCAATGGCGACGGCTTCGTCGGCATCCTTAAAGGTGATGGTGGACAACACCGGGCCAAAGATTTCTTCTTGGGCGATGCGCATGGAATTTTTCACGTTGTCAAACACGGTCGGGGCGACGTAGTAGCCGCCTTGGTTGAGCAGCACGCGTTCGCCGCCGCACAGCAGCTTCGCCCCTTCGTCCTTGCCCGTTTGGATGTAATCAAGCACGCGGTCCATGTGTTTTTCTTCCACCAGTGCACCCATGGAGGTGTCCAAGTCCATGGGGTCGCCCGGTTGTAAAGTTTCGGCGACTTTGAGGACTTCGCTGATAAATTCATCCTTGATGGTGTCTTGGACAATCAGCCGCGACGCTGCCGTGCACACTTCGCCTTGGTTATAAAAAATACCGATGGCGGCGTGCTTGGCGGCCTTTTTCAAATCCAGGCAATCGGCAAACACGACGTTGGGGGTTTTGCCGCCACATTCCAACCACACCCGTTTCATGTTGGAGCGACCGGAATATTGCAAAAACAGTTTGCCGACAGCGCCCGATCCGGTGAACGCCAAACAATCCACATCCATGTGCAGCCCCAGCGCTTGCCCCGCCGTCGGACCAAACCCGGCGACGACGTTGAGCACGCCTGCGGGCAGTCCGGCTTCCATCGCCAATTCGGCCAGACGCAAAGCGGTCAACGACGACTGTTCAGCGGGTTTGAGAACGACGGAGTTGCCCGCAGCCAATGCCGGGCCCAGCTTCCAGCACGCCATTAACAAAGGGAAATTCCACGGCACCACGGCGGCGACCACGCCGATGGGTTCGCGGGTGATGGCGCCAAAGGCGTTGGGGCCGGATGGAGCAACTTCGTCATAAACTTTGTCGCAGGCTTCCCCGTACCAGCGCATGCAGTTTGCGGACGACGGCACGTCCACGGCGAGGCTGTCGCCAATGGGCTTGCCCACATCCAGGGTTTCCAAAATCGCCAGCTCTTCAGCGTGTTGGTCCATCAAATCTGCCAGACGGATGAGGATTTTTTTACGCTCTTTGGGGGCCATGTTGGACCACACGCCCGATTCAAAGGCGCGCCGTGCGGCGGCGACGGCCAAGTTGATGTCTTCAAGGTCGCCTTCGCCGATTTGGGCAATGACCTGACCGGTGCCGGGGTTGATGCAGTCAAAGGTTTTCCCGGATGCGGCGTCAACGGCCTTGCCATCAATGAACAGCCTGGTCGGCAAACGTAAAGACTGGGCACGGGCTTGAAGCGATTGCGTGGTGTAGGGTGAGGACATGAGCGTTTACCGATGCGGAAAAAGGGAGGGGACTAGAAGCTGGGCGGTGTGGCGGCGCTGATGATGACGGCCTCACCTTTGCCGATGTTTTTGAAGCGGTGAGGGATTTTGTTATTGATGTAATAGGAATCCCCCTCTTTCAAAACTCTGCTGTTTTGTCCCACCGTCAGTTCAATGGTGCCTTGAATAACCATTCCGGCCTCTTCGGAATTGTGGGTGAGCATGTCTGCGCCGGAGTGTGCACCCGGCTCGTAGCGTTCGTGCAAAAACCGCAATTTGCGGTCTTTGCGGTTTGCGCCGACGATTTTGAGATGGGCACCGTTCTCAAAAAATTCAACCAAATCACCCTTGGCGAAGAAAATTTTGTCATCGTCTTCATTCATGTCCATGGTCAAAAATTCGATCAAAGACAGGGAAAAGCTATTGAGCACCTTCTTTAAGGAATCCACAGATGGGCTGACGCGACTTTGTTCGATCAGCGAAATGGTGCTGTTGGTGACGCCTGCGCGCTTGGCGACTTCGCGTTGGGAGAGGCCGTACATTGTGCGCAGCGCTTTGAGACGGGTGCCGATATCACTGTCCATGGGGGAGCCTTTGTTCCTGTTGTCAATTATATTAAACACCCAAGCCCCGGTCGACGGCAATCATTATTCCCTTAAAAGCTGGGCGGGGTGCAGGCGCTGACCACTTCGCATTCATCGTCGCTGACATTGCGAAAGCGATGCGCAATGCGGGATTCAAAATAATAGGCATCGCCCGGTCCCAAAATGCGCTTTTGCTTGCCCACCGTGACCTCCAGACGACCGCGAATGATGACGCCGCCTTCTTGAGAATCGTGGCGCAGCATGGCCTTGCCCGTGTCCGCGCCGGGGCTATAGCGTTCGCGCAAGATTTGCAGGCTTTGCCCCGCTCGTCCGGTTCCGACCTGAAGGTAAGAAATGCGCCCGTCGGCAATTTCCGTGAGCTCGTCGGCCTGAAAGAACACTTGATGCGGGGCTTCGTCGGCCAGGGCAAAAAAGTTGGACAGCGACAACGGCACGCCGTCCAAGATGCGCTTGAGCATGCCAACGGACGGATTGGTGCGATTGTTTTCGATCAACGATATCATCGCATTGGTGACGCCTGAACGCTCTGCCAGGTCCCGCTGTGACATGCCCTGGCTGCGTCGGACTTGGCGCAACCGCGCGCCGATGTTGATGTCTTGAGACATGGCAAAATCCACTGTTAAATATATCGCTAAAATATAGTCATAATTCTATTAAATTCAAGATGTTGTGATTTTCAAGGAAACCATTATTAAAAGGATGTTCGCCCTGATACCGTCGTCGTTTCGCTTCTTCCAATGACACCGGTGTTTTCAGGAGTTACCCACATGTTCAGCCCCAACGATTTAGAAGCCTACTGGATGCCGTTTACGGCCAACCGGGCGTTCAAATCCAGCCCCCGTATGTTGGTGGCGGCAAAAGACATGCATTACACCAGCGCGGATGGCCGGCAAATTCTGGATGGCACGTCGGGCCTGTGGTGCTGCAACGCCGGGCATGGACGGGCGAAAATCACCGAAGCGATCCAACGCCAAGCCGCAGAAATGGATTATGCGCCGCCCTTTCAAGTTGGTCATCCGGCTGCGTTTGAACTGGCCAATCGCTTGACCGACATTATGGCGGGTGATCTCAATCACGTGTTTTTCACCAATTCCGGATCTGAGGCGGTCGATACCGCGCTGAAAATCGCCTTGGCCTATCACAAGGCCTGTGGCAACGGCGGGCGGGTGAAATTCATTGGCCGCGACAAGGGCTATCACGGTGTGGGCTTCGGCGGCATCAGCGTCGGCGGGTTGGGGGGCAATAAAAAGCAGTTCGGCAATCAATTGCCCGGTGTCGATCACATGCCGTTTTTTTACGACAAAGCCACGTCGGCCTTTTCCAAGGGTCAGCCAGTACACGGCGCAGACATTGCCGACGACTTGGAAGCCATCATCACCCTGCACGATGCATCCACCGTGGCCGCCGTCATTGTCGAACCGGTGGTGGGTTCGGCGGGTGTGTTTGTGCCGCCCAAGGGCTACTTGGAACGTTTGCGCGCCATTTGCGACAAGCACGGCGTGTTGCTGATCTTTGATGAAGTGATCACCGGGTTTGGCCGTTTGGGCACCGCCTTTGGTGTCGACAAATTTAAAGTCGTTCCCGATTTGGTGACCACCGCCAAGGGTTTGAATTCCGGTACCGTGCCCATGGGGGCGGTGTTCGCGCGTGATGGTATTTACCGAGCCATCGTGGACGGTGCCCCCGAAGGTGCTATTGAACTGTTTCACGGCTACACCTATTCGGCCCATCCGTTGGCCTGTGCGGCGGCATTGGCGGCGCAAGCCGTTTACAAGGAAGAAGACCTGTTTGCCCGGGCGGGCGCGTTGGAGACCTATTGGCAAGGCGCCGCTCATGCCTTGAAAGAGGCCCAACACGTCGTCGACATCCGCAACATCGGTTTGGTTGCGGGCATTGAATTGGCCCCGCGCGCAGGCAAACCGGCGGCACGCGCTTTTGATGTTTTTTTGAAAGCTTTTGAGAAGGGCTTGTTGATCCGCACCACGGGTGACACCATCGCCTTGTCGCCCCCCTTGATCATTTCCAAAACTGAAATCGATCAGATTTTTTCCACCCTGTTAGATATCCTCAAGGAAACGGCTTAAGTCATGACCGAACAACTCACCCACTACATCGACGGCGCACGCGTTTTGGGCGCGTCGGGCAACGTTCAAGACGTGTTCAATCCGGCCACCGGGGAAGTCCATGCCCAGGTGCCGTTGGCCAACGCGGATGAGGTCCGGGCCGCGATTGCGTCTGCTCATGCGGCATTCCCGGCCTGGTCCGCATTGGCCCCGGCCAAACGCGCGGCGGTGATGTTCAAGTATCGGGAACTGCTCTTGACCCACGCGGACGAAATCGCCGAACTGGTGTCGCGTGAACACGGCAAGACCCTGGATGATGCCAAAGGCGAATTGGCCCGCGGCATTGAAGTGGTGGAGTTTGTGTGCGGGATTCCCCAAGTCCTGAAGGGCGAGTTTTCCGAAGCGGTTGCGACCAACGTGGACACCCATTCCGTTCGTCAGCCCTTAGGGGTGGTGGCGGGCATTACGCCGTTTAACTTTCCCACCATGGTGCCCATGTGGATGTTCCCGGTGGCCTTGGCGGTGGGCAATACGTTTGTGTTGAAGCCGTCCGAGCGCGATCCGTCCGCGACCTTGAGAATCGTTGAACTGTTGCATGAAGCAGGCCTACCTGCGGGGGTGATGAATCTCATCAACGGTGGCAAAGAAGCGGTCGATGAAATTTTATCGAACCCAACGGTGAAGGCCGTCAGCTTCGTTGGCTCTACCGCCGTGGGTGAATACATCTATTCTGAGGGCTGCAAGCACGGCAAACGCGTGCAAGCGTTGTGCGGGGCGAAAAATCACATGGTGGTGATGCCCGATGCGGACATGGATAAAGCCGTCGATGCTCTGATGGGGGCGGCTTATGGCTCGGCGGGCGAACGCTGCATGGCGATTTCGGTCGCGGTTGCCGTCGGTGATGAAACGGCGGATGAACTCATCGCCAAACTGTCGCCCAAAATCCAAGCCTTGAAAGTGGCCCCTTACACGGACCCGACGGCAGAAATGGGACCGGTGGTGACAGGGGAAGCGAAAGCGCGCATCGAAGGCTATATCCAGTCGGGTGTCGACCAAGGGGCAAAGCTGGTGGTCGATGGTCGCGGCTTGCGTTTGCAAGGCTATGAAAACGGTTATTTTCTGGGTGGTACATTGTTCGACCATGTCACCACCGACATGGACATCTATACCGATGAAATCTTTGGTCCTGTGCTGGCGGTCGTACGCACACCCGATTACGAAACCGCGCTGGCCATGGTCAACGATCACGAATACGGCAACGGCACGGCGATCTTCACCCAAGACGGCGATGCGGCGCGCGATTTCACCGCCCGTGTTCAAGCGGGCATGGTCGGCGTCAACGTGCCGATCCCGGTGCCGGTGGCATATCACAGCTTTGGCGGTTGGAAGCGCTCGTTGTTTGGCGATCACCACATCCACGGCATGGAAGGGGTGCGCTTTTACACCAAGTTGAAAACCATCACATCGCGCTGGCCATCGGGCATCAAAACCGGTGCACAGTTCCACTTTAAGGCCGGTAAGGATCACTAAAAAAGATCTCTATCATTTTTGAGGGCTAAGCCTTACACAGTCGCCAGTTGGGTCTAAATGTATTGAGGTCAAAGCATGACATGGGTCGCTCATCACGAAAAGGTGTTGACCATCCTTAAATGGATCGGCACGGCAACAGGTATTATTGGGGCCCTGATTGTGGCGTTGAACATCGACGCCGTGGGCATCGGCTTTATCTTTTTTGCGGTGTCGTCTGCGACGTGGACCTATGCCGGATGGATGCACCGGGAAATGAGCCTGTTTGTCTTGCAGGTGGTTTTTTTATGCATTGACCTGCTGGGCATTTACAATTGGCTGTATGTCTAGCGACAAGAAGCTCTGCTTGACCAACCCCACCACATGGCTCCTAATGGAGGTATGAATACACAGGCCTCCCCACCCCTGAAGATGACGATTTCCCTGGCTTTGCGGGTGTTTTTGCCGTTCGCCTTGGGCTATTTCCTGTCGTACTTGTACCGGGTGGTGAACGCGGTCATCGCGCCCGATTTGATCACCGATATGGGCTTGGATGCGTCGACGTTGGGGTTGCTCACGGCGGCGTACTTTTTCACCTTTGCGGCGTTCCAAATTCCGTTGGGAATATTGCTAGATCACTATGGTCCGCGTCGGATCGAGGCTGCATTGCTGGTGTTTGCCGCCCTGGGCGCGGCATTGTTCGCCCTGGCCCCCAACACGCCGATGCTGATCTTGGCGCGTGGCCTCATCGGCTTTGGCGTTTCGGCCTGTTTGATGGCGGCGTTTAAGGCCTATGTCATGTGGTTCGCCAAAGAGCGCCTGGCCTTGGTGAACGGCTTTCAGATGATGGCGGGGGGATTGGGCGCATTGGCTGCGACCCAGCCGGTGGAAGTGCTATTGGGCTTTACCGATTGGCGCGGGGTGTTTTGGATTTTGGCAGGATTGACGCTGGTGTCGGCCGCGGGCGTGTATTTTGTCGTGCCGGACCATCGTCCATTAGATCAAGGGACTAACCGACAACCTGAGGCCAAACTACGGGATGCTTTGGCGGGTGTGAAAACGGTCTTCACCAGCGCGCTGTTTTGGCGGGTGGCGCCGTTGTGTGTTTTGTCCCAAGCGATTTTCACATCGGTCCTGGGGTTGTGGTCGGGGCCGTGGCTGCGTGATGTGGCGGGCTTTGATCGCGCGCTGGCGGCCACCTATTTGTTTTGGATTGCGGCGGCGATGGTTGCGGGTTTTTTCACTTGGGGACTGGTTGCGGAACGGTTGCAGCGGTTGTGGGGGGTGCGCCCGATGACGGTCGCGGTGTTTGGTATAATCTGCTTTATGGTGGTGCAGAGCACCATCGCGTCGGAGCTCGTGTTGGAGTATCCAACCCTTATTTTAAGCGCTTGGATGGCTTTCGGTTTTTTCGCCACGGCGGGTATTTTGCCCTATGCGGCGCTGTCGCAAGTGTTTCCGGCCAACTTGGCGGGGCGGGTCAATACGGGGCTTAATTTGCTGGTGTTCGTGCTGGCGTTTGTCGATCAGTGGGCGATTGGCGCGGTCATTGATTTATGGCCGCAGACGGCGTCGGGCGGTTATGCGTCTGAGGGCTATCAAGTGGCCTTCGGGGTTCTCCTGGGGTTGCAGGTGATGGCGCTGGTTTGGTATGGGGCAAGGCGCTCCATACGGATTTAATATGTATCTAGAGCTTTTCTTTCCCCGACATATGAGTATTATCCGGGCCATCTGAGAAAATGGAGACTGAGCCCATGATTCCGCGCTATTCGCGTCCAGAAATGACCCAAATCTGGGAACCTGCCAATAAATTCCGCATTTGGTTTGAAATTGAAGCCCACGCCTGTGACGCGCTGGCTGAGCTGGGGGTCATCCCCAAAGCCGCTGCCAAGGCCGTGTGGGAAAAGGGCAACAAGCCCTACACCGATGCGCGCATCGCCCGGATTGATGAAATCGAGCTGGAAACCAAGCACGACATGATCGCGTTTTTGACCGAATTGGCCGAACACGTGGGCGAAGAAGGCCGCTTTGTGCACCAGGGTATGACCAGCTCAGACGTGCTCGACACCTGCTTGGCCGTGCAGATGGCCCAGGCCGCCGACATCTTGTTGGACAATCTGGACGAGTTGTTGGCCGCGCTGAAAGTCCGCGCCGAGGAAACCAAGTACATGGCGTGCATCGGGCGCAGCCACGGCATTCATGCTGAACCCACCACCATGGGGCTCAAGTTTGCGCGCTTTTATGCGGAATTCAAGCGCAGCAAAGAACGCCTGCAAGCGGCGCGCAAAGACATCGCCACCTGCGCCATTTCCGGCGCCATCGGCACCTTTGCCAATATTGATCCGGCTGTCGAAGAATACGTCGCTGAAAAATTGGGCCTGACGCCGGAACCCATTTCCACCCAGGTGATCCCGCGCGACCGCCATGCGCATTTTTTCACCACGTTGGGCATCATTGCGTCGAGCATGGAAAACATCGCCACCGAAATTCGCCATCTGCAACGCACCGAAGTGCGCGAAGCTCAGGAATACTTTGCCCCCGGTCAAAAGGGCAGCTCGGCGATGCCGCACAAACGCAACCCCATCTTGACCGAAAACTTGACCGGCATGGCACGCATCGTGCGCATGGCGGTGA
Organism: Magnetovibrio blakemorei; assembly: GCF_001746755.1. Lineage (GTDB taxonomy): Bacteria > Pseudomonadota > Alphaproteobacteria > Rhodospirillales > Magnetovibrionaceae > Magnetovibrio > Magnetovibrio blakemorei. The sequence goes on from NZ_MCGG01000029.1 coordinate 50,436, forward strand.
CGCCGGCGCTGGAAAACGTCGCTTTGTGGCATGAACGCGATATTTCGCATTCGTCGGTCGAACGTATGATCGGCCCGGATGCCACAATCACCTTGAACTTCGCGTTGAAGCGTTTGATCGGCACAGTTGCCAAGTTGGTGGTGTATCCCGATAACATGATGAACCAGTTGAACAACTTCGGCGGCATCCACGATGCGCAGCGGGTGCTGTTGTTCTTGACGCAAAACAACGTATCGCGCGAAACGGCTTATAAGATTGTTCAGCGCAACGCCATGTTGGTGTGGAAAAGCTTCGGCATCGATCCGGACAATCCGGATTCGACGCCCGAACTTAACGCCATTGAACAAGGCGCTACGGAACATGCCAACCGCTTGTTCTATTTCCTGTCCCATGACGAAGACTTAAAAGCCGCGCTTGATGTCAAAGACCTGAAGCGCTTGCTCGATGAAGATTCCATCAGTTACCACACCAAACGCGTGGATGTGATTTTCCAGCGGGTGTTTGGTTAACTCTCTTCTTGGTTTCTTTGATATAAAAGCGGGCCTGGAGGATATCCAGGCCCGCTTTTTGTTGGTCAAATCCGCGCCATACGCAATAAAGGTGTACGGCTTGATGTGTTATTGGCTGGGTTGAGGTGAAGCCTTATCAAGCAAAAGCTCATGCACCAGCACACCGCCGTTGAGGTCTCCAAAAAGCAGATGGTTTGAATTGGGTATGGGCAAAACAAAAGGCCGCGGTACAAATGTCAGGCCTGTCGAAAATGTGTCTTGTCCGGTCTTTTGCGACAAAACATGCAAAGTCCGCTTCATGTCCAAAGCGAGGATGTGATCGTCTTTGGCTTGCAGCTCGGCCATGATGGAGCCCCAATCTTTGCTGTTGCCTTTAAACTGGTGCGTATTATGACGCCACAGGTGTTTGCCATTCCTATTGTTCATGGCATAGATCCACCCTGTCGGTGACCAGAAATACACATTTCCGTTTGCGACCAATTGCGAATTGATAAAGTTGCCAGCATAAAATCGCCAGGAAATGCGTTTGTCGTCTGGGACGCTATTGCCGGTTTGGATTGCCAGCACCTCATCGTGATAGCCGCCCGCAATAATGAGATCGCCGTCGAGGTAAATTTGCCGCAAATACTGCCAGTCGGCACCGTTGGCAAAGGACCATTTAATGGCTCCAGTTTGGGCGTCAAACGCGTACACAACACCATCACCTGCGCCCAGATACACGGTGTCGTTGCGGCCAATTGCGCCGTAATGAATCTCGGCACCGCCTTCAATGTGAAAGCGCCACCGCTCTGACCCATCGGTTAGATTGAGGGCGATGAAGTCTTGTCCATCTCCAAAAAAGAGAGCGTCTTGCAAAATGTAGGGAACCGCGACTTGTGCACTTTTCTTGTAAGACCAAATCAAGCTACCGGTTGTGCGGTCCCAGGCATTTAAATGGGAGCGTCCGGCACTGATCACCAGGGTTTCAGACAGTCGCGGCCTAAAATGAGCGGGACTGGGCAGGATTGCTTGCCAAAGGCGCACACCGTCCTGAAGACGCCAAGCTTCCAGTGTGTTGTCGCCACTCGCATACACGATGCCATCGTCATAGGACATCGGCGTCAGGGTTGTGTTGTCTGTCTGCCATTTTGCCGTAAGTGTCAAAGATGACGCCTGTGCAAATGACCCCATGAAAAAACACCACAGCCCGAATAAAGCCGTGGCGGAAATGATTGAAGCAGATCGTCGGAAGAATATAAAGGGGCCGACATGATTGTCGGCCCCTTTGTTATGCGCAGTCATTATTCGCATTTAGCACCCTTGTTGATCCACCGCAAAAGGACTTGAAGGTTTGGGTGGTCACGGTTTTCGCCGGGATCAATACCCGCAGGCATACGGTTTCTGACCAGTCGTTGATACAGTTTGCTGCCTTCTGAATCACCCGGAATGACGATTTTTACCGCAGGTAAGCCTTCGGCCTTTTTCGCAATTGCATCTGCACCCAGCATGACACCGTCGTAACTGGACAAATTCAGCTCGTGGAAGCTCGGAGGTTCTTGGTTTGACATGTGGCATTCAACACACGCAGCCGACCCACCATAAGCCGTAGGATCTTTGAATGAGGGCAAAACGGTTTGTTTAAAGAAGTTATCGTTTTTGGCCCCGTCATCAATCCATTTTTTGACCGCCAAAATTGCGGGCAAGTTTGTCGGGACATCGAACGAAACGCCGAACGGCATCCGGTTGTCGCGAATGAAACTGCGAATCAAACTGTGATCACCATCTCCGGGAGCAACAATCTTTTGGGCTGGTGCCTCTGTGGCCCCTTTCAAAATTCCTTCGCACGTTGAGAGGTTCAGTCCGCGCGGGCTGTGTTTTTCATCGTTGGAATTGTGGCACACGATACAGGCTGCACCTTCGCCAAAGGCGTTTGGCAAGCGCATCAAGGTGGCGATGTAGTCATAACCGATGTCGACATCATATTTGTCCATAATGTTCAAGACGGCCCGCTCATGCGAATCCATATCGTCGTTTTGTGCGAGAACGGGCGTCACCAATACGGAAATCGAGGCAAAAACACTCACGCCGAATCCGACCAACAGGTTTGTAATTTTCATTCTTATTCCCTCCCCTGGGATTGTAGATAATTCTTTTTATACTCTATATTTGTAATTAATAAAAATAAAACTTATTTTTTGTGTGGGGTTTCACGTGCGTTATCATCTCCATGAGGGACGGGCCTCAATATGCCACCTTCACAACAACCCCAATGTTTTAAACGAGGTGTTGCCGCTTTTGCTGACCACCACGTGGTCGTGAAGTGTGATGCCGAGTTTTTCTCCGGCACCTTGCAGTTCGCGGGTCATTTCGATGTCGGCTTGGCTGGGGGTGGGGTCGCCTGAGGGATGATTGTGGACCAAGATGAGGGCGCTGGCGCTGAGATCTAAGGCCCGTTTGATGACTTCGCGGGGATAGACGGGGGTGTGGTCGACGGTGCCTTCTTGTTGCAATTCGTCGGCGATGAGAACGTTTTTGCGATTGAGATAGAGCACCCGGACTTGTTCGGTTTTGCAGGGTCCCATGGACACGCGGCAATAGTCCATGAGGCTCTGCCAGTTGCTGAGCACCGGCTGGTGCATGACATCGGTTTGCAGCAAGCGTACCGCCGCTTGGCGCACCGCCAACAGGCTCACTGCTGCGGCTTCGCCGATGCCGTCGATTTTTTGCAGTTCCGCATAGTCCGCGCCCAGCACGCCGGCAAATGAGCCAAATCGTTTGATTAACGCCTTGGCCACCGGCTTGACGTCGCGCCGGGGCATGGCGGCGAACAGCAACAGTTCGATAAGTTCATAATCGGCCAGGTCTTGGCCCTTGGACCGGACGAAGCGTTCGCGCAGCCGCTGTCGGTGTCCGGCATGTTGCGAGGGCGATTTGGTGTCTTGAGCGGGGGGCGGCGTATCGGTCATCAGTCCTCAATCCGGGCGAGGGTGTTGCTGTGCCGCTCAAGGCATGAGTGCACTGACCGTAGAGTGCCTAACGATAGGGGGGCTTGTCCAGACCTTCCGGTGACAAGGTGAAAACTTCATAGCCGTCCGCCGTCACGCCGATGGAATGTTCAAACTGGGCCGACAAGGAACGGTCCTTGGTGACGGCCGTCCAGCCATCGCCCAAAATCTTCACATCGTACTTGCCCAGATTGATCATCGGTTCGATGGTGAAGAACATGCCCTCTTCAAGGCGTATCCCGGTGCTGGGTTCGCCGTAGTGCATGATGTTGGGCGCGTCGTGAAACACCCGGCCCAGGCCGTGGCCGCAAAAATCACGCACCACAGAACACCGTTGCTTTTCCGCATAGGTCTGAATGGCGTGGCCGATGTCGCCGGTGGTGGCGCCGGGCTTGACCACCCGAATACCTTCCCACATGGCCTCAAAGGTGATGTCGATCAAGCGCTTCGCTTTGACCGCCACTTCGCCGACCGTGAACATGCGCGACGTGTCACCGAACCAGCCATCCAAAATGGTGGTGATGTCGAGATTGATGATGTCACCATCGTGGAGCTTTTTGTCACCGGGAATGCCGTGACACACCACGTGGTTGACGGACGCGCAGATGGATTTTGGAAAGCCGCGATAGTTCAACGGTGCGGGCTGAGCGCCGTGGGCAACAATAAAATCGTGACAAATGGCATTGAGCTCATCGGTGGTAACGCCGGGCTTCACATGAGGGGTGACGATGTCGATGGTCTGGGCCGCCAAGCGTCCGGCTTTGCGCATGCCTTCGAAATCTTCGGGGTCGTGGATCTTAATGCTGCGTGAATGGCTCATACTTAACTTTTCTTTTGTGTGTTTTAGCGGTTGGCCAATTATGGCATGGGTTCGCGAAATTCAAAGCTTTACCTCTGCCGGGCCTTTAATTTCAATTTCAAGCGGCGATACGCGACAGCTGTAGGCCACCACTTCAACGCCGCGATTTTGGGCGATTTTGAGCCCTTCGCTGTAGACCGGGTCAATGTTGGCGGCAACGGTGAAGGTGTCGGCATCGTCACGTTGAATCAGGTAAAACATCACCGCGCGGTGGCCTTGTTCGACCATATCGCCCAACTCTTCCAGATGCTTGGCCCCGCGCGCGGTGACGGAATCGGGAAATTCGGCAGGTGCGCCGGGGTTTAAATCGCGGCGCATGGTGGTGTTTTTGACTTCCACATAACAGGTCGGCTTGTCGGGGCTTTCCAACAACACGTCGATGCGCGAATTCTTGCCGTACTTGACTTCGCGGCGCTGCGTTGCGTAGCCCGTCAGCTCAGCAATTTTGCCCGCTTCAATGGCTTCATAGACGATGCGATTGGGGTGCTGGGTGTTGATGCCGACCATGGCATCGCCGATTTTGATCAGCTCCCAGGTGAATTTCAGTTTGCGCTTGGGATCATTGGCAGGTGACAGCCACACCGGGGCGCCGGGTTCATTGACCGACAGCATCGAGCCTGAATTGGCGCAATGCGCCGTCACGATGGTTCCATCTGCCAGTTCAACATCGGTGAGGAACCGCTTGTAGCGTTTCACCAGTTTGCCGGGGATCAGGGGTGTTTCAAATTTCATAGGGCGAACCTAAGGACTAGCTTTGAATGATTCAAGGGTGTTTAGGGGCGCTCCCCTCAGGCGTCGCCCAAAACTTGAGTGAGCGAGGTTTGGGCGCTGCCCGGTTGCAAGGGCTTTTGCTGGTCGGGATGCGGTGACCAGGCGGTCAGGTAGATGATGTCGAAGGTGGCGGGAATGCGGCCTTCGCCACAGTCATCTTGGCCGGCAAACTTTTCGACGTAGATTTCGGCGGCGCGCATCAGGGTGTCTTTGCGGGTGAAGGTTTTGCGCCTGCCGCTGACCGCCCCGGTTTCGCCCATGCCACGCAGGTCGTGCATCAGCTTAAAAATGTCTGGATAACTGACGGTGATGGTTTCGGTGTCGACCACGGGCATGGCGAATCCGGCGCGTTGCAGCAATCCGCCCAAGTCTTGGACGGTGGCGTAGGGCGACACACGCGGGCTCATGCCCATTTCGATTTCAATTTCTGCCGCCATCAATGCAGTGCGGAGTTCTTGCAAGGTGCCTTCGCCCAACATGGCGGCGAGAAACAGACCGTCGGGTTTGAGCGATTGACGGATTTGCACCAGGGCACCTGTCAAATCGTTGGCCCAGTGCAGCGACAAGTTGGACAGCACCAAATCGAAGCTTTCGGGCTTGATGGGTAAAAATTCTTCATCGGCGGCAAAGCTGAGGCTGTGCTCTCCGTTCGCGGCTTTTTGCGCCATGGCGGGGGAGGGATCGCACTGGATCAAGGTTTCAATGTTGCCGCGCCGATGGTCACCTTGAGTTAAGCTTCTGGCCACCTCGCCGCCATGACAGCCAATGTCGAGCGCCAGCGGGAAGTCGCGTTTGACGTCATCTAAACGCTCGGTCAGGCGATCGGCGACTTCAACAAACAAAAAGTCGTGATCATCCAGCAGCGCGGCGGCGCGGTTTCGGTGCAGACGCACGGCGTGTCGCTCAAAAAGAGCCATGTGTGGAGGTGTTGCCATAACCCCTATATGCCACAGCCAGCAGGGCTGTTAAAGTGTTAGCTTATAGGTTGATATTTGTGGGGTCGCATGCATCACAGCGTGTTGAGGCCGTTTCGCAGTCTGATCGATTTTATATTGCCGCCCACCTGTGCGGGATGCGGTACCCAGGTGGCCGAGGCCCAGACCCTGTGTGCGCCGTGTTGGACCCGGCTGACGTTTCTGGGTTCGGCCTGCTGCCAGGCGTGCGGCCATCCGTTTGACTATGAAGTGGCGGAACGCACCCTATGTGGGGCGTGCGTACGCGCACTGCCGCCGTTTGACCGCGCGCGTTCGGCGTTGCTGTACGACGATCCATCGCGCGATTTGATTTTGGCCTTCAAACACGCTGATCGCATCGAAGCGACTGAACTGTATGCCAAGTGGATGTTGGCAGCGGGTCGTGCGTTGGTGGCGGACGCGGACGTGATTGTGCCGGTTCCCCTGCATTGGACGCGCTTGTTTCACCGTCGTTACAATCAAGCGGCGTTGCTGGCGTTGGCGATTGGCAAACTGAGCGGGACGCCAGTTGACGTGGCGGCTTTGGTGCGCAAACGCAAAACCCGCAGCCAAGGGCGGCTTGGCCGATTGGCGCGGGCGCGCAATGTTCAAGGCGCGTTTGCCCTGTCGCTTGGGCGGATGGAACAGCTCAAGGGCAAACGTGTGCTGTTGATTGATGATGTCTACACAACCGGGGCAACGGTGCGCACAGTGGCCAAAGTGTTAAAGCGTGCGGGCTGCACGGGTGTGGACGTTTTGGTGCTCGCGCGGGTGGTGCGAGGTTTCGTTTGAAAGCCATCACGCCTTATATTAGAAATATGTATAGCTCACGGTCTACTGGCGTGACCTAACATTTGGAAAGACATCATGGCTAAAATTGAAATCTACACCACACCCATTTGCCCCTATTGCGTTCGTGCCAAAGCCCTGCTGAACAAAAAGGGCGTTAAATACCAGGAATTCAACGTGATGACGGACCGCGCCAAGCGCACGGAAATGGAAAAACGTTCAGGTGGTCATACGGTGCCGCAGATTTTCATCGACGACAAACCGATTGGCGGCTGCGACGATCTGTTCGAACTTGATTTCGATGGCGAGTTGAATGGCATGCTGGGGCTTGCTTAACGAACACTTCACAAGGATTTTGCCGTGACCGGGTCGTTAGCACGCTTTAAAACCGCTTGCGTACAAGTCAATGCCAGCGATGACATGGCCGCCAACATTGATGAGGCCTGTGAGTTGGCGCGCGAAGCGGCGGTGCTGGGGGCGGAGTTTGTGCTGTTCCCCGAAAATGTCGCAATGATGACGTTCGGCCCCGACAACATTCGCGCCCATGCCCGTTCTCAAGATCGCCACCCGGCCATCGAGGCCTTTAGTGCCCTTGCCGTCGAGCTCGACATCTGGCTCCATGCCGGCACCCTGGCGATCTGGAACGGCGACAAAATCGCCAACCGATCATTTGTCTTTTCGCCGGACGGTAAAATCGCTTCCACCTATGACAAAATCCACATGTTCGACGTCGATTTGGCCAATGGGGAAAGCTATCGTGAATCCGCCACGTTTAGCCCCGGCAGCGAAACCGTACTGGTCGATTTGCCGTGGGGTGGGTTGGGGTTGAGCACGTGTTACGACGTGCGTTTTCCCTATTTGTATCGAGCCTTGGCCCACGGCGGTGCCACCATGCTGGCGGTTCCGGCGGCGTTTACCGTGCCCACGGGCGAAGCGCATTGGCATGTGTTGTTGCGCGCACGGGCTATTGAAAACGGCTGTTACGTGTTTGCCCCCGCGCAAACCGGAAGCCATGCGGGAGGCCGCAAAACCTTTGGCCATGCCCTGATCATCGATCCTTGGGGCCGGGTACTGGCGGATGCGGGCGATGAACCGGGGTTCATCATCGTCGACATTGACCCGAATTTGGTGGTCGAGGCACGTTCCCAAGTGCCGTCGCTGATGCATACCCGTAAATTATTTTAGGCGCTATGACTGACTTCAAATGACGGGGTCAAATGGGGTGAACGGGCGGTTCGCCGTCTTCGCGCTCGGATTGGCCCAAATCGTTGACGGCGCATAGGCGCTGTTTTACGCCCTGAATATCGGCATTGGTGACCAGGCCCTGTTCATACGCCACCACGTTCAGTTTGCCTTGGGCCATGCGTAACAGCTCACCCGCCTTGAGCAGATGGTCGGGGTTGCGCGGGCGGCTGTAGTCTTCATTGCCGAGCGCAAAGGTTTCATACAGCAACACGCCACCGGGGTTGAGGGCGGCCAAAATCTCTGTGTTTAAATCTCTGTGCAGATAGTTCACGACGATCACCGCATCGAAACGGCGCTCTCCAAGAGGCCAAGGGGAGCCATCTTCCAGGTCGGCTTGGATCACTTCAGCGTGCGGGGTGTCTTGCAAATCGGACAGCGGCTCAAGGGTGCGATCCACAAACGTGACGCTGTGGCCGTGCTCAAGACACAAACGACCATGGCGTCCGCCCCCTGCCGCCAAGTCCAAAACCTGGGCGTGGGGCTTAAACAAAGGCAGCCAACGCGCAATCCAAGGTGACGGCTGAGTGATGCGCAAATGGCGGAATGATTTGTCGACAGAGGTGTCGGTGTTGGACATTTGTTAACCCTTAAAGCGTAGTCTTTGATGCTGTGATCGAACGAGGTTTCGGTTTTGTCTCGATTCCACTATAGTATTTCACAACCAAATTGAATAACGGGTTTGCGCCGATGATCCTTTACCAACTTCGCTGCGCCGATGAACATAGTTTTGAGGCGTGGTTTCGCAACAGCACCTCTTATGATGAGCAGACGGTGGCGGGTGATGTCGAATGCCCGTATTGCGGTTCAACCAACGTTTCCAAGGCCCCGATGGCCCCTCATCTTGCAACGTCGAGGGGGGACGGGGGAGATCAGGAAGCCAGCGCCCAGAAAGCTGAAGACAGCGCCCGTGAAGTGAGTGCTCAGCCCGTTAGTGACGTGAATGTCATGGATGAGCGCCGCGCCCAAGAAGTGGCCCAGCAAATCTTAGACGCGGTCGGCCAAATTCACGATTATGCCGAAGAACACTTCGAAAATGTCGGCGATGAATTCGCCTCTGAAGCCCGTAAAATGCACTACGGCGATACAGAAGAACGTGGCATTTATGGCAAAACCAGCGAAGAAGACGCCGAAGAGTTAAAAGAAGAAGGCATCGATTTCCTGCGTATTCCGGGCCAATCGCGACGTAATAATTAAGGTCGCGGTGCAACAATTACGGCCTTAAAGCCCGGCTTTTTTCTCAGCAAACCCCAAATAATTCACATCCAAGTTAGATTTGGACAGGGTCCAGGTGTCCTGCATGGGATTGTAGACCATGCCTTGCAGGTCGGTGAATGCCAGTCCGTGTGGATGGATCAAACGTGCCAATTCACTAGGTTTGAGAAACTTTTTCCAATCGTGGGTGCCGATGGGAAGCCACCGGAGCAGGTATTCCGCGGCAATTTTGCCTAACATCAGGGATTTAAAATTGCGGTTCATGGTCGACAAAACCATGCAGCCCTTTTCGCCGAGCAGCGCCGCCGATGCCGCCATGAAGGCCTCGGTGTCGGCAACGTGTTCAATCACTTCCATGTTCAACACGACGTCAAAGCATCGGCCTTCTTGAGCCAGGTCTTCGGGCAAAACATTGCGGTAGTCGATGTCGAGTTCGCTTTGAAGGGCGTGGATTTTGGCGATTTCGATGTTTTTCTCCCCCGCATCGATGCCAACCATGGTGGCGCCAAGGCGCGCCATGGGTTCCGACAGCAGTCCCCCGCCGCAGCCGATATCAACGATGTTCAACCCTTTGAGAGGGCGCTCAGCGTTGGCATCCAAGCCAAAATGGCGACAAACGTTGTCTTTGATGAACTGAATGCGCGCCGTATTGAGCTGGTGCAACGGGCGGAATTTGCCGGTTGGGTCCCACCATGCATCCGCCATGGCGGTAAAGCGCGCAATCTCTTCGGGATTGGCTGTGCTGGTCTGGGAGTCGGTCATGGGGCTTAAGCCTTTTCAGATCAGGTTTTTTCAAGCTGGGCAGGTGTTGGCGTACTTGCGAGATTGGGGCATAGCGGGTATGTATAGCCGCCCGTTCCCCTTATTGGGGCTGTCATAAGCTGAATCTGGGTTTGTTTCCAGTGCTTTTCCAGTCTTTGTCGGGTCCAAAGCGGGCACAAATGATTAAATTATTCGAATTTGAGAAACGCAAACGTAAGATCTACAAGAAATTAAGACGGTAGGTATAAGACGGCAAATGGCACTCATTGTACAAAAATTTGGCGGGACCTCGGTGGGCGACGTCGAACGCATTCAAAACGTCGCGAAGCGCGTGAAGCGCGAAGTGGACGCCGGTAATCAAGTCGCCGTGGTGGTGTCGGCCATGTCTGGCGTGACCAACCAGTTGGTCGACTATGTGACGTCGATCAATCCGCTGTACGACACCCGCGAATATGACGTGGTGGTGTCCAGCGGGGAGCAGGTGACGGCGGGGCTTTTGGCGTTGGCGCTGCAAAACTTGGGCGTGACGGCGCGGTCCTGGATGGGCTGGCAATTGCCCGTCAGCACCGATAGCGCCCACGGCAAAGCCCGCATCTTGGATATCGATTGTTCAGAAGTCTTAAAACGACTGGCAGACGGCGAAGTCGCCGTCGTGCCGGGGTTTCAAGGCGTCGGCAGCGACAAACGCGTCACGACCTTGGGGCGCGGCGGTTCCGATACCTCGGCCGTGGCGCTGGCCGCCGCGTTGAAGGCGGATCGGTGTGACATCTATACAGACGTGGACGGTGTTTACACCACCGATCCCCGGATCGTATCGAAGGCCAAAAAACTCGACAAAATTACCTTTGAGGAAATGCTCGAGATGGCCTCATTGGGAGCAAAGGTCCTGCAGACCCGCTCCGTAGAAGTGGCAATGAAGCATGGGGTACGCCTGCAAGTGCGTTCGAGTTTCTCGGACGATGAAGGCACCTTAGTTGTGGACGAGGACGAGATCGTGGAACATGAACTGATCAGCGGCATTGCCTATAGCCGCGATGAAGCAAAAATTACCCTTATCGGCGTTTCTGATGAGCCGGGCATTGCGGCCAAATTGTTTGGTCCGTTGGCCGAAGCCAGCATCAACGTGGATATGATCGTGCAAAACGTGTCTGAAGACGGCAAGTCGACGGACATGACCTTTACGGTGACCAAATCCGATATGGTGCGCGCTGTCGAAACGGTGCGCAAGCATACCGCCGAAGTCAGCTACAAGGACTTGCTGGCCGATTCCAACGTTGTGAAAATTTCCGTGATCGGTGTCGGCATGCGTTCGCATGCGGGCATTGCGCAGCGGATGTTCCAGGCGCTGGCCGACAAGGGCATCAACATTCAGGTGATTTCGACGTCCGAAATCAAAGTCAGTGTTTTGGTGGCGGAAGACTATACCGAATTGGCGTTGCGCGCTCTGCACACCGCATATGGTTTGGATGCGACAGACTAAATTTATTGAGTAAATGAATTTGACGGGATCTGATATGAGCGTTTTTGCTGAACAGCGCCTAAACCAACTGTGGTCGCGGGGCCGGGATTTTCTCGGTTCTCAATACGCCATCTTGGGCGGCGCCATGTCCTGGGTGTCCGAACGCCATCTGGTGTCGGCCATTTCCAACGCGGGCGGGTTTGGCGTGTTGGCTTGCGGGTCCATGGGTGCGGATCTTTTGCATGCGGAAATTGTCGCCACCAAGGCGATGACCAGCAAACCGTTCGGCGTCAATTTGATCACCATGCATCCGGATTTGGACAAGTTGATCGACGTGTGTTTGCAGCTGTCCGTCTCTCATGTGGTGCTGGCGGGGGGATTGCCATCCGGATCGGCCATCAAAAAACTGAAAGAAGGCGGTGCTAAAGTGATTTGCTTTGCCCCCGCGTTGGTTTTGGCCAAACGCTTGGTGCGCAGCGGTGCAGATGCTTTGGTGATTGAAGGCAGTGAAGCTGGCGGCCACATTGGTCCGGTTTCGACATCGGTTTTGGCTCAAGAAATTCTGCCCAACATCACCGAAGTTCCGGTGTTTGTCGCGGGCGGTATCGGCCGGGGTGAAACGATTGTGAGTTATCTTGAGCAGGGCGCGGCGGGTGTGCAGTTGGGCACGCGGTTGGTTTGTGCGACGGAAAGCATTGCCCATGATAACTTCAAAAAGGCCTTTATCAGGGCTTCGGCGCGCGACGCCGTGCCGACCGTGCAGATCGACCCGCGCTTTCCTGTTATTCCGGTGCGCGCCATCGTCAACAAGGGCACGCAAACCTTTATGGAAACCCAACGCCGGGTGATCGAAAAACACTACGCTGGTGAACTTGATCAGCACGAAGCTCAATTGGAAATTGAACATTTTTGGGCTGGGGCCTTAAGGCGCGCTGTGATCGACGGTGATGTTGAAGGTGGCTCCTTGATGGCAGGGCAAATTGTCGGCATGGTTAAAAGCGAACAGCCCATGGCGGATATCTTTGCAGAATTGATTGACCAAGCCCACGTATACATCGATGCGCGTCAAGGCGCGTAGCGCAACACCAAACGCATAAGCAAACGCGGCACACGACACAATAAGCGGGAGCCGATCATATGAATCCGGCCTCAATATCTACGGCCCCGAGGCGACTGCTCGCAAGGGTACGCGACGTGATGGCGGGCGAAGGCTCGGCACAGTCGCGCCTGGATAAAATCACCGCAATTATTGCCGCCGATTTGGTGACAGAGGTGTGTTCGGTTTATGTGCGCCGTGCGGGCGACGTGTTGGAACTGTTTTCTACCCAAGGTTTGAGCCCCAAAGCCGTGCACGTGACGCGACTGCGTTTTGGCGAAGGGCTGATCGGTGAAATTGCCGCCCGCGCCGCGCCGCTGGCCTTGTCCGATGCACAAGCGCACCCCAATTTCGTGTTTCGACCGGAAACCGGTGAAGATGAATTTCACTCCCTGATGGGGGTCCCGGTGCTGCGCGCGGGCCGCGTGGTTGGTGTTGCGGCGGTGCAAAACAAAACCGAACGCCAATACACCGATGAAGAAATCGAAACCTTGCAGACCGTCGCCATGGTCTTGGCGGAAATGGTCGCGGGCGGGGAACTGATCAGTCGTCATGAACTGATGCCCACCGATGGCATTGCGCTGAAACCCTTGCGCCTGGAAGGGACCTGTTTCAGCATCGGCCTGGGCATCGGTCAAGCGGTCTTGCACGAACCCAGTTTCGATATCGGCGATTTGGTGGCCGAAGATCCAGAACAAGAAATGGTTCGCTTGCATGAGGCCTTTACCGCCATGCTGGGCCAATTGGACACGATTTTGAGCCAAAGCCCCTTGACCGCCGGGGAAGGGGGAGAGCACGAAGATGTGCTGGAGGCCTTCCGCATGGTGGCGGAAGACGCCGGTTGGCTGCGCCGTACCGAAGAAGCCGTGACCTCTGGCCTGACCGCTGAAGCGGCAGTGCTTAAAGTCAAAAATGAAATGCGTGCTCGCTTGGGCGCCTCGTCGGATCCCTACTTGCGTGAGCGGATGCACGATATGGAAGACTTGGGCAACCGTTTGCTCAAACAACTTCTGGGCACCATCACGGTAGACAAGGATGACCTTCCCGAACACGTCATCTTGGTGGCGCGCAATATGGGCCCGGCAGAGCTTTTGGAATACGACCATACGCGCTTGCGCGGTTTGGTCTTGGAAGAAGGTTCCGCGACGTCACACGTTGCCATCGTGGCACGCGCTTTGGACATTCCGGTTATGGGCCATGTGCGCGAAGTGCTGTCGAAAATCGACAATGGCGAAAGCATCATCGTCGATGGGCAACATTCTCAGGTTTTGGTCCGTCCCGGCGAAGACGTCCAGCAAGCGTTTCACGAAACCCGCAAAGCCCTGGAGCAAATCAAAGCCCAGTATGCTCAGCTCAAAGATTTGCCGGCCAAGACCCTTGATGGCATTGAGGTCAGTCTCTCCATCAATGCCGGTCTATTGTTCGATTTCGACCAAATCGAAACGACGGGGGCCAATGGCGTCGGCTTGTACCGCACCGAAGTGCCGTTCATGGTGCGCGCCGAATTTCCTGATGTGCCTGCACAGCGCACGCTGTACGAAAAAGTCTTGGACCGCGCCAATGGGAAACCCGTGGTGTTTCGCACCATTGACGTGGGCGGCGATAAAGTTCTGCCCTATTGGGGGGAGTTGGACGAAGAGAATCCGGCCATGGGGTGGCGCGCCATTCGCATTTGCTTGGATCGTCCGGCGATTTTGCGCCAACAGTTGCGGGCCTTGATCCAGGCCGCACAGGGGCGCGATATTCATGTGATGTTCCCGATGATCGCGGAAGTCGAAGAATTCGATGCGGCCAAGAAGCTTTTGCAACGCGAACTGGACCGGGAAAAAGAACGCGGCGGAATTTTGCCGGAACATGTTTATACCGGGGTCATGTTGGAAGTGCCCGCCCTGGCGCTGCAGCTTGATAAGTTGCTCAAACGGGTGGATTTTGTGTCCGTTGGCTCAAATGATTTGATGCAGTTTTTGTACGCCACGGATCGCGGTAATGCTCATGTTTCTGAGCGATACGATATCTTGTCGCCGTTTGCGTTGGGATTTCTGAAATCCGTGCGTGATCGCTGCGACCAGGCGAATGTGCCGGTCAGTGTGTGTGGTGCGGCTGCGGGCAACCCTTTGGAAGCGATGGCGCTTGTGGGTATCGGGTTTCGTCGTCTTTCGATGCCGCCGCCCGCGTTGGGCCCGGTGAAGGAAATGATCCGTTCCATGTCGGAACGTCAAGTGGCGCAGTTTGTCCATTCTGTGCTTGAAATACCCCGGGTGAGTATCCGTCCACGGCTTAAGGCCTTTGCCAAGGACCACGGGATTAAGATTTGAGCCGTAATTTCAAGGCAAGTCCTTGCATTTTAGTGAGCATCGGGCAGAATACACGATATATAGCGGGGCGCTGATTGAACAATTTCCCCGTATAGGGGTTTTCGCGTGACCAATAGCCAATCGTTTTCAAATAGTCCTTCTTCTCAACCATCAGCCACTTCGACAACTGTGGGTGGGTTATTACGCGAAACGCGCAAACGCGCCGGTATTGGCATTGCCGATGTGGCCCGCGCCCTGCGCATCAGCCAGAAATATCTGGAAGCCCTGGAAGATGATCGACACGCGGACCTTCCAGGTGCGGCGTATGCCATTGGGTTCGTGCGCAGTTATGCGGAGCACCTGCACCTCGACGGCGAGGAAGTGGTGCGTCGCTACAAAGTCGAAGCGGCGGGTCTCAACGGTAAAAAAGATTTGGTGTTTCCCAAGCCCATGTCCGACAGCGGCGTGCCCGGTGGTGCGGTGCTGGGCCTCGGCGTTATCTTTGCAGCCTTGGCCTATGGGATGTGGTATTGGAACTCCACCGGGGATGGTGTTGATGCGGCGCGGGTTGAAACCGTTCCGGAATACATGGCGTCGGTGACCGATAAGGCAAGCGCAATAACCTCAGAAGCCACCTCTACTGCCCCTGAAGGCACGCCCGAATCCACCTCGGAAACGGCACCACAAGCCGCTGTTGTTGCGGAAGCGACCTCGGAACTTGCCCCAAAAACAAACATGCCGCCCGAAAGCCCGGAAGAAATTTCATCACCTCAGGACAATGCTGAGGATGTTCCCGTGTCAGCCATGAAAAAACAGGTCGCCGAAGTTGAGGCGACCCCAAAAACGGAGATGCCGATGGCGGCGCGCGCTTCGGATGCTGCTGGAAATGTAGCGGACCAAACGCCGACCACGCCCGCGAAAGAGCCCCTTAAGGTTCCGGAATCCATGCCGACAGCGGATAAAACGCCGCCTGCTCCTGCACGGATTGAGTCCGCCCCTGTCACGGCTGTTCCCGCGGTTGACACGCCAACCGTTCCCCAGCCAGCCGTCTCCGCGCCAACCGTTGTTGCCCCCACCTCAATCGAGCCGGCCCCGACCCAGGAACGCCAAAACGAAGGGCCGAGTCGCATCACCGTACACGCCCTTTCAAACAGTTGGATTCAGGTCCGCGATGAGGTGGCAGATCGTTTGCTGTTTACCCGCCTGTTGCGCAAGGGGGATGAATACAAGGTGCCCAATCGCAGCGGGTTACGCTTGATGACGGGCAATGCCGGAGCCTTGGAATTGCGCGTAGATGATGTCGCAGCCCCTTCCATCGGTGCCATTGGCGAGGTTCGCCGCAGCGTGGAATTGGATGTCGATAAGTTGAAGGCCGGAACGGCGGTGAGCGAATAGCTCTGGCGAACGGAACCACACTGGACCGTTGTGTTTGTTGTCCCAATCAGGAGATCTGTGCAAGAGCGCTTCCGAAATCGGGCTGGGCGCGGTATATAGCCCCCTTAGAAGTTCTCTCAGGAACCCGTACATGAGCTCACTTTCTCAACAGGCTGCGCCAAACCGCCATCAGACCGTCTGCGTCGACATCGACGGGGTCAAGGTCGGCGGTGGGCATGTTGTGCGCGTACAGTCTATGACCAACACCGACACGGCCAATATCGACGCCACCGTGGCGCAAGTCGCAGCGTTGGCGGGGGCGGGATCCGAACTGGTGCGCCTGACCGTAGATCGTGACGAAGCCGCCAGAGCGGTGCCCTATATTCGCGAAAAGTTGTTGGCGCAAAATGTCACTGTGCCGTTGATCGGCGATTTTCACTACATTGGCCACAAACTTTTGGCCGACCACCCCGCGTGCGCCGAGGCGCTGGCAAAATTTCGCATCAATCCCGGCAATGTGGGCTTTAAAGAAAAACGCGATTCACAGTTTTTGTCGATGATTGAACTGGCGGCAAAGCTGGATAAAGCTGTGCGCATCGGCGTCAATTGGGGCAGTTTGGATCAAGATCTGGCACAGTCCTTGATGGATGAAAACGCCAAGTTATCCGAGCCGCGCTCGCCCCAAGACGTCACCCGCGAAGCCCTGGTTCAATCGGCGCTGGGCAGTGCCGAGCGGGCCGAGCAGTTGGGCCTGGGCAAAGATCGCATCGTCATCTCGTGTAAAGTCAGCGAAGCCCCGGAACTGGTGAATGTCTACCGTTTGCTGGCAGAGCGCTCCACCTATGCCTTGCATTTGGGCCTGACCGAGGCTGGAATGGGCGACAAGGGCATCGTTGCGTCCACGGCGGCGTTGTCGATTTTGTTGTCCGAAGGCATCGGCGATACCATCCGCGTGTCCTTGACGCCCGAACCGGGGGCGGCCCGGGAACGCGAAGTGCGGGTCGCTCAGGAAATCTTGCAAAGCCTTCACTTGCGCAGTTTCTCGCCCCAAGTCATCGCTTGCCCCGGTTGCGGACGCACCACGTCGACCTCGTTCCAAGAGCTGGCGATGGACATTCAAAACTATGTCCGCACCCGCATGCCGGAGTGGCGCACGGCCTATCCCGGCGCGGAAAGCTTAAAATTGGCGGTGATGGGCTGCATCGTCAACGGTCCCGGCGAAAGCAAACAAGCCGATATCGGCATCTCGTTGCCCGGCACCGGCGAAACTCCCTCGGCCCCGGTGTTTGTGGACGGTGAAAAGGTGGCAACCCTCAAAGGCGAGAATTTGGCCAAGCAATTTCAAGAGATGGTCGAAGCGTACGTGCAAAAGCGCTATGGTGGCGCATGACCGAAAACCGGATTGCCAAAGGCCGACCGATCATCGTGGGGGCGAACCACCGCTCTTCGACGATGGTCATGCGCGACCGTATCTTCATTGAAGAGCCGCGCGTGCCTTCTGTGCTGCACGATTTGGCGGAACGGGGCGTGGCTCAAGTCATTTTGCTGTCCACCTGTGACCGGGTCGAAGCCATCGGTATCACCCAAAACCCGGACGCCTTTGAAAAAGCCGTGTTGGAAGTCTTGGCCAAAGAAGGCGAATGCGAACTCGAAGAAATTCGCGAGCAAACCTATACCTTGGTTGACGAAGCGGCGGTTGAGCACATGTTTCGCGTCACCGCATCGCTGGACAGCTTGATGATGGGGGAACCCCAAGTGTTGGGTCAAGTGAAGCATGCCCATCGCCAAGCCACCGAAACCGACCACGTGCGCGCTGAGCTGGAAACCTTGATGCAAGCGGCCTTTGCCACGGCCAAACGGGTGCGCACGGAAACCAAAATCGGCGAAGGCCCGGTCAGCATGTCGACCAGCGCGGTGCAGATTGCCCGTGATCTGTTCGGCGATTTGAAGCGCTGCAATGCGGTGCTGGTGGGCACCGGGGATATGGGCGAAATGATTGCCCGCGATTTGTTGAAAATGGGTCTGGGGCGGTTGACGCTGACCCATCCCCGCGCCGGGCGGGTTGACGCCCTGGCCCGCGAGCTGGGCGTTCATGTGGCGGACTTCGATGATTTTGAAAGCCTCTTGGGCGAATGCGACATCGTTCTGACGGCGGTGGGCACGCGGCGCTTCAGCCTTGGTCAAGCCCCGGTGAAAGCCGCGTTGAAGGCGCGCCGACAGCGCCCGATGTTCATCGTCGATGCGGGCGTGCCGGGCGATGTCGAGCCGCAAGTGGAAGCGTTGGACGATGCCTTTGTTTATGGTCTTGGTGATCTTGAACAGGTTGCCTTGAAAGGCCGCGCCGGGCGGGAGCAAGAAGCCCGGCACGCCGAAGATATCGTTCGCCAGGAAGTCGTTAACTTTGTGAAAACCCGCGCCGAACGCGCCGCTGTACCGGCGTTGACACGCTTGCGCACAAAGTTTGATGCGGCCCGCGAACAAGCCTTAAAAGATGCGGGCGGCGACGCTGAAAAAGCCACCCGCCTTTTGGTTGGGCGCTTGTTGCACGATCCTTCCGAGGCCATGCGCCGCATCGCCGCCGATGATGAAGCGGCCTGGGCGCGCCTGGAATTCGCTTTGGAACGCCTGTTTGACCTCAATGATGAAAAGGCCTCAACGTGAGCCTCGAAGAAAACCTCAAACGTGTGCAAGATCGCCACGAAGAGTTGGGTGCCCTGTTGTCCGCAGGGAACGTGGTGCCGGACGCGTTTCGCAAAATGTCCAAGGAATATTCTGACTTAAACCCGATCGTCCAAGCGATTGAGGCGCTGGAAACAGCTCGCGCAAGTTTGAAGGAAGCCCAGGCTTTGCTTGCTGAATCGGCCAACGATGCGGAGATGCGCGAACTGGCCCAGGCCGAAGTGCAAGATCTGAAAGAGCAACTGCCGGAACTGGAACACCAAGTTCAGGTGATGCTGCTGCCCAAAGACGAAGCCGATGATAAAAACGCCATTTTGGAAGTGCGCGCCGGCACCGGCGGCGATGAAGCGGGGCTTTTTGCCGCCGATCTGATGCGCATGTATCAGCGCTTTGCCGAACGCCAAGGGTGGAAGTTTGAGCTGATGGACGTCAATGAAACCGGCATTGGCGGCTATAAGGAAGCTACCGCCGAGATTTCCGGGCGCGCCGTGTTTGCCAAATTGAAGTTTGAATCGGGCGTGCACCGGGTCCAACGTGTGCCGGAAACGGAATCGGGGGGGCGCATTCACACCTCTGCTGCGACCGTTGCGGTGCTGCCCGAAGCCGAAGACGTGGACATCCAAGTGCGCACCGAAGACCTGCGCATCGACACCTATCGCGCCCAAGGTGCGGGCGGTCAGCACGTCAACACCACCGACAGTGCGGTGCGCATCGTGCATGAGCCGTCGGGCATTGTGGTGCAGTGTCAGGACGGTCGTTCGCAGCACAAGAACAAAGAAAAAGCCATGACCATGCTGCGTGCCAAACTGTACGACCATCAGCGTCAAGAGTTGGACCGGGAACGCTCGGCATCGCGCAAGGGGCAAGTGGGTTCGGGGGATCGGTCCGAGCGCATTCGCACCTATAACTTCCCCCAAGGCCGGGTGACCGATCACCGCATCAATCTGACCCTGCACAAGCTTGATCGGGTCCTGGAAGGTGAGTTGGAAGAACTCATCGACGCGCTGAGCTTTGAAGATCAGGCGCAACGCTTAGCGGATCTTTCGTGAGCACCTTAGAAGATTTCCAAAACTTGACCGTGGGCCAGGCCCAGCGTGTTTGCGTGCCCCTGTTGAAAGACGCCGGCATTGATGACCCTGTTTTTGAAGCCCGTGTTCTGTTGGGCTTTGTGCTGGGGGGCGGGCCGGAACGGGTGCTTGCCGATCGGGATGAACAGCTCTCTCTCGCCCAAGCCAAAGCCCTGGCAGAGGCCTTGAGCCAACGCTGTCGCCGTATGCCCATGGCGCAAATTGTTGGCGTGCGAGAATTTTGGTCCCTGGCCTTTAAAGTGACGTCCGACACTCTGACGCCGCGCCCCGACACGGAAACTTTGGTCGAGGCGGTTGTTGATCATTGCGTTCAACCCCCAAAACGAATCTTGGATCTGGGGACCGGCACAGGCTGCATCGTGTTGGCGCTGCTGAGCGAGTGGCCGAGCGCGGTCGGTATCGGTGTCGATGCCAGTTTAGAGGCTCTCAAAATCGCCGAGGAAAATAGCCGCACGTTGGGACTGGTGGAGCGGGTGGCGTTTGTCAGCGCGGATTGGACCGGGCCGGACTGGACCCACGCGTTGGGCGCGCCGTTTGATGTGGTGGTGTCCAACCCCCCTTACATTCCGGCGCTTGATATTGAAGGCTTAGAGCCAGATGTGCGTGATTTTGAACCGCGTGCGGCCCTGGATGGCGGTGAAGATGGCCTGGATGCGTATCGTGCCATTGTCGCAGAACTGCCAACTTTGTTGGCGCCCGGCGGCTTGGTCGGATTTGAAATTGGCATTGGTCAGGCCGATGACGTTGCCGCTTTGTTGAAGGGGGCGGGGCTTGACGTTGTGGAGCAGCGCGCCGACTTGGGCGGTGTCACGCGGGTGGTCTTGGGCCATAAAGCCGCGTAAGCGAAAAGCATTTGAAAATTAAATACAAACTCAAAGAAAAAAGAGGTTGGAAAGCTGCCCTAATGAGGCTAGGGTTAATTTACTGAATGGCCGGATGAGGCCTCATGTTCCGCACCGTAAGTCCATTGTTCTGGGTGCCGACAAATTCATCCACCCCTTCCATACGTTGCCAAACATCCCCTCGAACACTTCGCGGGAATTAAGGTATCGGCTTGTGCCCGAAGAGATTTGGGTCGGAAGGTTAGCTTTTCCATGCAACAACAAAAATAGATATCATGAAGCAAGGTACCAACCCCAGACGTTCCCGAGGTCGCAGCAACAATAATAATGGCAGCGGCGGTGGAAATAACAGTGGCGGCAACGGCAACCCCAATAACGGTGGGGCGCGTCGGAGTTCACGCAACCAAAACTATGAGAGCAATGGACCGGACGTCAAAGTTCGCGGCAGCGCTCAGCAGGTTTTGGACAAATATTTGCAATTGGCCCGGGATTCGCAGTCCGGTGGTGATCGCGTAAAAGCTGAAGCCTATTTGCAGTTTGCCGAACATTATTACCGGATCGTCAACGCCGATGCAGAAAACGATCAAGCGCGCGCGCCGAAGCCGGCGGACGGCGGCAATCAGCCGGAAGTCCGTCAGCCCGCACAGCAGACGTCTTCTCAGCCGAATCCTCAGCAAGTCTCTCAACACGTTCGGGGGGAGACCCAGTCTCAGCCTCAACGCAACGAGGACCGTCAAGGGGACGAACGCCCTGTTGATGACCGCCCCGCCGGGGAACGCCAAGCCGGTGAGCAGGTGAGGCGCGGACGTGGTCGTGGACGCCCAGTGCAGATCAAAAACGAAGCCACTCTGGCTGCCGAAGCTGCCGCAGCAAACGAAGCCGCCCTGAAGGCCGCTCAGGTTGCTGCCCAGCCTGCTTCTCAGGCCACCCCTCAGGTCTCTTCCCAGGCCGAAACGGTGTCAGTTGTGCCCGCTGAATTGCCGTTGGAGGCCCCTGCAAAAGCACCGGTAAAGCCGAGGACAAGACGGGTTAAGCCTGTGGACGCGGAAGCGGACGTTGAAAGCAAAGCCATTTTGGCATAACACTGACTGTCCCTTATTTTAAAAAAGGCCCTGCTGAAACCGTGGGGCCTTTTTTTATGTTTTATCGTAGTTGAAGGCTTGGATGTCGGGTTGGAGGATCTCAAGCGCGGTTGCCATGAACGGCGCGTAGTGTTTCCATTGGCCGATGGCTTTGCGGCTGAGCTTATTTGAGACGTCCGTATAACTGGGGGTCGAAACGATGGTGCTTTCAGCGGTGCTTTGATAGTTGCGCACGTCCTCGTCCCAAGACAATTCGAAGAAGTCCAGAACCCCGCCTACGGTGGCGTCAAAATCGTCGATTAGGTCTTCATAGCGGTATTCATAACAAGATAACCCGATGGTGTCTCTCGCTGTCCGCCAAAGGGCCATGGATTGACCATAGAGGTTTGCCGTGGCCGTCATATCCGACATGTGGATCATGAACAGGTTGGGGACAAAGGCCTGCATAAAGTTGCTCACGCACACGTCGCGCGGATCGCGCAAGGCCATCAGCACCCGGGCACGGGGATACAGCACGCGGATCAGTGGCAAGTACAAAAAATTCAGTGGGTTCTTGTCAATCAGCGTGCGCTCGCTAGGGGGCGCAGTGAGCTCTTGGTCAAAGCATTGCCAATAAATGGCGCGCAGATCGTTTAAGTTTTGATCGCTCAGCGTGCCCAAGTCGGTCGGGTAGTTGATTTTGCGCCCGATGATGTTGTCAAGCTCTTCCAAGACAACGCCCATGGCAGGCAGCTCTCCCGATGTTTGCAGGGCCGGGTGCGAGCCGAGAATCATTTCCATCAAGGTCGTGCCGGAGCGGGGAAAGCCGATGAAAAAAATGGGTGCGTGGCCATCATAGGTAGTCTGTTGGGGCAGACTGGCGGGGCCGCCTTGTTCTAACCAAGTTTGGGTGATGCGGATGATATGTGGCACCATATCACGGGCCAAGGGGCGGCTTTCCGGTCGATTAAGCATGGCTCTGTTTTTGTGCTCAAAGGCGGTGAAGGCCTCTTCATAAAGGCCCAGTTTATCTAAAGCTTTGCCCAAAATGGCATAGGCATCGTGTAAGATTTCGGGTGTCACATCATTGCTCTCAACCAGCTTTTCCAGGCGTGTGCGGGCGGTTTCGAACTGACCTTTTGAGACTTCGATGCGCGCCAGGGCCGTTTGTGCCCCGGGATGGCGGGGGGCCTTTTTCAGGCACTTTAAAAGCAGAGCCTCGGCAACATCGAGACGGCGGCTCTTTTCCAGCCAAATCGCATAGCCCAAGAGGGCCGGAATATTGTCCGGGGCCAGTTTGGCGGCCTTTTCACTGTAGGCAAACGCTGCATGGGGACGAACGGACGTGGCCGGCAGAGAACTGAGACCGCACAAAGCTTCTATGTTATCGGCATCAAGTTCCAAGGCACGTAAGAACGCAGTCTTTGCCGCCCCTAAGTTTCCTTGGGCTTGGAACGCCGTACCCAGACAGCCGTACACGCCGGGATTGTCAAGCATCGAAGGTTCCACGCGGGTCAGTCGCGCGATGGCTTCGCCATATTGGCCCAACCGAACCAGGGCCGCCCCCGCTCCATAGGCGGCATTGGCATCGCTGGGGGTGAGACGCAGGGCCTCGGTAAAGGCCTTGAGTGCATCCGAAAAATGCCCCCGCGCTTGTTGGGCTAGGCCTAAATTGTAATGCGCAGCACCATTGTTGGGGGTAACTTTGGTGGCAGCGCTCAAATATTTGACGGCTTGCTCATAGGCCCCCAATTCATAGCGTAATATGCCCATCAGCATCAGCGCGTCGGGCTGGTGGGGGGCCGATTTCAGGACGGTTTTGTAACGTTGGGCGGCTTGCTTGAGGTTTCCGGCGCGGTGCATCCGATAGCCTTCGGCCAAAGTGTTTTGCATGTGGGAGTCCATAAAGCGTTCCGTCAAGATCAGTCGAGCAGGGTGACTGTGTCCCCGGCTTTGATGTCGCCGCCTTCAACAACTTCAGCGTAAATGCCCATTTGCGTGTGGCCGAAGTGTTCTTTTAAGGCATGAAGGACTTTGACGTCCAATTCACCGCTGTCGGGATTGATATGGGTCGCTTTGCAGCGCCCGGTGATTTGGGTGATTTCCAAGACCGTGTCGCCGATTTTTATGCGTTTGCCGGGCCAGTGCATTTCCGCCCACGCGGGCAGACCTTCCAGCAGCAGGTTCATGCGAAACCGTAGTGGGTCCAGTTGGCGGCTGAGCAGCTTTTCCAGGGCCCGCACGGACTCCATATTCAACAATGAGACGGGGCCTTTGGTGGTGTCGAAATAACCGATCTCTTGGGCTTCAACCAAAATCGGTGTGCCGCCTTCATTTTGCGGGCCCTCGTCCAAGCCTAAATGCTTTGCCACCGCCGTTGCAATGGCGTCCCGGCCGGGTTGCGTGTCAAGTTTGCCGGAACCGTGCATACCGCCCGGCGCTTCAAAGTTCAAACGTAGGGAGGCCTCGTCGAAATGCGTTCTAAACTGGGACAATTCATGTTCGCGCACCTGCACCAGAAAGTGCGATTTGGGATGCCATGCCGTGTTGTCAGCCGCGTCGCCGTCGGGGCGCGCCAACGCCCAATGGCGATCAAACGGCAGGCCTTGGCCGGGGGTCAGACGACAACGCGTTAGCTCTTGAACCGACAGACTTTTGACCGGATACCGCAAGATTTTGCTGATGTGCATGAGACTTTCCTTCCCCCTATTCAGTCATTATGCACCGAGAAGCTTGCGACGGCTAGAATTCAAGACATATCATATGCAAACAACCGCAAACCGCGAGACCGGAACGGGTTGCCACCGCATTTTGGGGCCCGATAGCGTCGTCGCTGAGAAAGGAATGTGGAACATGGATTTTGAAAAATACTCTGAACGCTCTAAAGGCTTTATGCAGGCGGCGCAAACCTTGGCGCAACGGCGCGCCCATCAGCAATTGCTGCCCACCCATCTTTTGTATGTTTTGTTGGATGATAAAGAAGGTTTGTGCGCCAATCTCATTAATGCTGCGGGCGGGGACGCCCCAAAGGCTTTAAAAGAAACTGAAAAAGCCCTTAAAGCCTTGCCCAAAGTCGAAGGCTCGGGGGCTGGACAAATTTATCTGTCCCAAGAACTGGCGCGCTTGATGGAACAAGCTGAACAAATTGCCGAAAAATCGGGCGATAGCTTTGTCACCGTGGAAAAAATTCTCCTCGCCTTGGCACTGGCCGCTGGAACTGAAGCGCAGAAAATTCTTAAGGACGCGGGCATCACGCCCCAAGGCCTCAACGGTGCCATCGAAAATATTCGCAAGGGGCGCACCGCCGACAGTGCGTCTGCCGAAGACCAATACGATGCGTTGAAGAAATACGCTCGCGATCTGACGGCTGCGGCGGCGGAAGGTAAAATCGATCCGGTCATTGGCCGTGATGAGGAAATTCGCCGCACCATCCAAGTGCTCAGTCGTCGCACCAAAAACAATCCGGTGCTGATCGGGGAACCGGGCGTGGGCAAAACCGCCATCATAGAAGGTTTGGCGGTGCGCATCGTTCAAGGCGACGTGCCGGAAAACCTGAAAACCAAAACCCTGATGGTTTTGGATCTGGGCGCACTGGTCGCCGGGGCCAAGTTTCGCGGTGAATTTGAAGAACGCTTGAAAGCCGTGCTGAAAGAAGTCCAAGGCGCCATGGGGCAAATCATCTTGTTTATCGATGAGATGCATACCTTGGTCGGTGCCGGCGCTGCGGAAGGATCGATGGATGCATCGAACCTCATCAAACCCGCCTTGGCGCGTGGCGAATTGCATTGCGTGGGCGCCACGACGCTCAACGAATACCGTAAATACGTGGAAAAGGACGCGGCCTTGGCGCGGCGCTTCCAGCCCGTATTTGTGTCCGAGCCAACGGTTGAAGATACCATTTCCATTTTGCGCGGCATCAAGGAAAAGTATGAACTGCACCACGGCGTGCGCATTCACGACGGCGCGTTGATTTCGGCGGCGACCTTGTCCAACCGCTACATCACGGACCGTTTTTTGCCCGACAAAGCCATCGACTTGATGGACGAAGCAGCGTCGCGGGTGCGTATGCAGGTGGACTCAAAACCTGAAGAACTGGATGTGCTGGACCGCAAAATCATCCAGCTGAAAATTGAACGCGAAGCCATCAAAAAAGAAGATGATGCCGCCTCCAAAGAGCGCATGGGAACGTTAAAAGCAGAACTCGCCGATTTGGAAGGGCGCTCGGCAGCCTTAACCACGGAATGGCAGGGCGAAAAAGACACCCTGGCGGGCGCAACGCGGCTGAAAGAACAGCTCGACCAAGCGCGTATCGAGCTGGAACGGGCCATGCGTGAAGGCCGTTATGAAGAGGTCGGCAAGCTTCAATACGACCGCATCCCCGCCTTGGAAGAGCAACTCGTCAAAGCCGAAGACACGCAAAATCACCGCATGTTGGACGAAGTCGTGACCGATGCCGACATCGCCCGCGTGGTGTCGCGTTGGACCGGCATTCCGGTGGACAAAATGCTGGAATCGGAACGCGACAAACTGGTCCACATGGAAGACGGCCTGCGCGCCCGCGTGATCGGTCAAGAAGAAGCCTTGGTGTCCGTGTCCAATGCCGTACGTCGTGCACGTGCCGGACTGCAAGACCAAAACCGCCCGATCGGATCGTTTTTGTTTTTAGGCCCCACGGGCGTGGGCAAAACCGAACTGACCAAGGCATTGGCCGAATTCTTGTTTGACGACGAAAGTGCGCTGTTGCGCATCGACATGTCGGAATACATGGAAAAGCACGCCGTGGCGCGTTTGATCGGTGCACCGCCTGGCTACGTCGGCTATGACGAAGGTGGCGCGTTGACCGAAGCCGTGCGCCGTCGCCCCTATCAAGTCATCTTGTTTGACGAGGTCGAAAAGGCTCACCCCGATGTGTTCAACGTGCTTTTGCAAGTGCTCGACGACGGGCGCTTGACCGACGGCCAAGGCCGCACGGTGGATTTCCGCAACACCCTGATTGTGCTGACGTCCAACTTGGGCGGCGACATCTTGGCGGCCCAAGAAGACGGTCACGACAGCGCCGAGCTGCGCGGCCCGGTGATGGAAATTGTGCGCGCTGCGTTCCGTCCCGAATTCCTCAACCGCTTGGACGAAGTGGTGCTGTTCCACCGCTTGTTCCGCGAACACATGGACGGCATCGTCGACATTCAGCTGGGCCGCTTGTTGGCGCTGTTGGAAGACAAAAAAATCACTTTGGATTTGGACGCCAAAGCCAAAGCCTGGCTGGCGAACCGCGGTTACGACCCCGTCTACGGCGCAAGACCGCTGAAACGCGTCATCCAACGCGCCCTGCAAAACCCGCTTGCGGGTCTGATCTTGGAAGGCAAAATCAAAGATGGCGATACCATCAAAGTGTCGGCGGGTGATGAGCACTTAACCATCAACGGCGACGACGTCGCGAACTGGGTCAGCTAAACACGGCCCTCTCTGTGCCAGCCTTAGATTGCCGCGCCCCCAAGTGGGGGCGCGCAAGGGTGGACCGTTGTTATTTGCACACTCCGAACCCTGTGATAAAGTGCGCGCTGTTATGGAGTAAGGGCGTTTGTGATGAATCGTGTACGGGGTATTTTGCTTTTGCTGCTGACGGCGTTACCGTTGGATGGTGCATGGGCTGATGAATTGCAGCAGATGCCTCAATATCTGACGCCGCCTACTGTTTCCGCCCCCGTTACGCCGCCCGTTACGCCGCCCGTTGCGCCGCCCGCTACGCCGCCCGCCAAACCAAGCGCAGCGCCTACGGTAAAAGCGCCTTCATCGATTCCGGTCATGCCACAGTATTTGCCTCAGCCGCAAGTTCAGCCGCAAGTTCAGCCTCGGGCCCAGATTGGGCCCGGGCCCGAGGTCGAGCCTGAGCCCTTTATGATGCAGTGTCGCACCAACAGGACGGAAATGATTTTTATGCTGAACCCCGAATATGGTTTGGTCCAGAATGTGTCGTCGTTTCCGCGCACCACCGGGGTGCTTTATGTTTCCGAGATGGAATACGTATTGGTGTTTTCCAGTCGCGACATTGACGTCACCCTTGAGTTTGTCATCAACCGCTACACCGGGCGGCTGTCGGCGGTGGCGAATGGCGAGCGGGTTGTGTCCACGGGCAATTGCCGCAAGGTGCGGGCGCGGGCGCTGTTTTAGACTTTTGCTTTTAGGCGTCTAAAAAAGCCGTCACTTCTTTCAAAAAAAGCTCTGGCGCTTCGGCGTGCAGCCAATGTCCGGCACCGGGTATGTGGGCAATGGTGGCGGCGGGAAACAGGCGGGTGATGGTGGGGGTATGGTGGGCTTGGATGTAATCCGATGTGCAGCCCGCGACAAACAACGTTGGGCCTAAGTAACTTTGGTGGTGTTTGGGTATGGGGAAATCCGCAATCTCGTCCATGCCGTCATCAAGTGCTGCCAAGTTGATGCGCCAGCGATAGACGCCTTGTTCACGCACCAGATTTTGCACCAAAAAGCTTCGCACTAAGGCATTGGGGACGACCCCTGCCAAGTGCGCTTCAACATCGCCTCGGCTGTCGCACGATGCCAGCGGCACTTCGGCCATAGCTTCGATATAGGCGCTGAAGCCGGTTTCGCGTTCGACCGGGGCGATGTCCACCACCACCAAATGCTTTACCAGTTCGGGGCCGTTCAGGGCCAAGGTCATAGCGGTTTTGCCGCCCATGGAATGGCCGATGACGGTGCAGGGACCCAGACCCAAGCGCTTCACGGTAGCCGCCACGTCATCGGCCAGATCGACGTAGTTCATGCCGTCCACCCAAGGCGATTCGCCGTGATTGCGCAAATCCAGCGACACCACCCGATGATGGGCGCTGAGACGCTTGGCGATGGCCGTCCAATTGCGTTTGGAACCGAACAAACCGTGCAAGATGACAATGGGCTCACCATGGCCGATATCGTGAAATGAAAGCTCAACACTCATGGGAAAGTCCTCAAAGAATTTTGAGTATTTAAACATAATAAGAGGCCCCCTGCTATGGCAAGGGGCCTCTTGTTTCGGCTGCGCAGGACAGGTCTTAGCCGTTGCGAATGGTGCTGAGGAACTTGCTCACTTCCCCGCGCAAAAGTTCAGACTGCTGGGACAGTTCACCCGCTGCGCTGAGCATCTGAGACGCGCTGCTGCCGGTTTCTGCAGCAGCCTGGGTAACGCCGGCAATGTTGGATGACACTTCCCCGGTCCCTGCCGCAGCCTGTTCGACGTTGCGAGCGATTTCTTGGGTTGCAGCCCCTTGCTCTTCAACCGCAGCCGCAATGGTTGAGGCGATTTCGTTCATCTGGTTGATGATGCCGCCGATGGAATTGATGGCATGCACCGCCCCTTCGGTCGCATTTTGAATGCCGCCGATTTGCGCCGAGATTTCCTCGGTCGCTTTGGCGGTTGCGTTGGCCAAGTTTTTCACTTCGCTGGCAACCACGGCAAAGCCTTTGCCCGCTTCGCCCGCGCGCGCCGCTTCGATGGTGGCGTTCAGTGCCAACAAGTTGGTTTGATCGGCGATGTCGGTGATCAGGGCGACCACTTCGCCGATTTTGTTGGCGGCGTCGGCCAAGCCTTGAACCTGAGCATTGGCGCCTTCAACCTCGGCAACCGCAGTCGCTGAGATCTGCGTCGATTGAGACACTTGACGGGAAATTTCAGAAATCGAACTGGACAGTTCTTCCGCCGCACTGGCCACCGTTTGCACGTTGGCAGAAGCTTCTTCCGATGCCGCCGCTACGGTGGTGGATTGTTTTGACGTTTGTTCCGCCGTTGCTGACAGGGATGTGGCGGCCGACTGCATTTCGGTTGCTGCAGACGACACGGTGTTAACCACGCCACCGATGCTGCCTTCAAAATCATCGGCCATTTTAAGCATCATCTCGCGCTTTTCACGTGTCGCACGCTCTTCATTCGCGAGCTGCTCGGCTTCCAAGCGTTTGACTTCGATGGCGTTGTTTTTAAAGACCTGGACGGCCCCAGACATTTGTCCGACTTCGTTGCCGTAATCTTGGGCCGGAATATGAACGTTTAGATCACCGTCAGCCAAGGTTTCCATGGCATGGGTCATGTCGGAGATGGGGCGTACGATGCCGCGACCAATCGCAAATGCAATACCAAAGACGAGAATCGAAACCACAGCCATAGAAATCATGATGAACTGAAAGGCATTGGCCGCTTCGGTGTTCAGCTGGTCGGTGGCCAACTGAGCGTCGCCGCTGCCTTTTTTGACGAAGAAGTCCAATATGGGCTCAACTTCAGCATACTTGGCGCTCATCGTGGCTTTATCCTGAATTTCTTCAAGATAGAGTTTGGTAACTTTTTTGAAGGCCGCCATGTAAACGTCAAATTCTTGTTCGATAGCGGGTCGGGCGTCCATCGGAACTTCGGACTGTGCCAGTTGCTCATCGAACTCCACCATAACCTTTTCCATCTCGTCGATGTATTTGGGATCGATGCGGAGGAAGAAGTCTTTCTCATGGCGGCGCATCATCAACATGGATGCGGTGAGCTTGGGCGTGTCATATTTTTTGAGCGTGTCTTCGACCATGGCGACGGCACTGCGCAACTCTCCCATCAACCCTTCATCAGGGGTCAGGCCGATCGTCTGCCACATGGCCACCACTTCTTGGAACTGTTTAGCGTAGTCGATGAAGGCGATGCGCATATCGTCGATTTTTTTCTGCTCATCAGGTTCCTGGTGGATGGTTTTCAGCTTATCGAAATAGGGCAGAATTTCGTCGACACGGGCTTTGTGCCGGTCCGCATATTTCACCTGTTTGCGGACCAGAAAGTCTTTTTCATCGCGACGCTCTTCAAGAAAACCAATGGAAACGGCGTTGACGTAGGTGACGCCAGCGCTTTCAGACAATTGGGTTGCAAGATATTCTGCTTGCCGTGAGCTGCTATTAAAGTAAATCACCCCGATGACGATAAAGCCAATCAATGCGATCACGCCAATGGATAGAATCTGGATGCTAATTTTTAGATTTCGCATTGATGTTTCCTCGTTGTTCTCTCAGGGTTTGGCTCTGATCAGCAGACAGAATTACGTGTGATCACACACTTCAGTGTGATGTAGAGCATCGAATTTTGCACCTGATATCGTCGAAGTGATATTTGCCGATTTAGCGATACTATATCTTTAGGGTACTCATGTCTTGTTTAGGGCACTCGTGTCCTGAAGATGAAAATTCTGACTTCAAAAAGATAGGCCCTTTTCGTTTCGTCATATCAATTGTATGACCAGTTAATAGTACGCCGACCCTTGTGGATTGGAAAGAAGATATGCGCACCAAAACAAAGATTAGAGAGCTTTGAAGGTGCGTGAAAGTCGTGTCGAATTGACGCTGTCGATTGTAATGTCATCACGGCGATCAGGCATTCAAGACTTCAAACGCACGTTACACCAAGACGTCTTTTCTTTGAATGTGAGAGCCGGTCTGGTACGATACAACTTTCAGTATGTTGTTTTTTTGGGGGGGTGGGCATGAGCAACGATATTGAGGTCATGCGACCTGATGGTGAAAACACCAGTTCGGTGCCGCAAGTGCGCGCATTGATGCGAAATCACATTGAAGCGGTGGCGTTGTTCAAAATCCTTCTCATCAATTTTTTGCTGACGATTGTGACCTTGGGTATTTATCGGTTTTGGGCGAAAACCAGATTCCGCCAATATCTTTGGGGTCATGTGGAAATTATGGGCGATCGCCTGGAATACACGGGTACGGGCAAAGAGTTGTTTCTCGGTTTTTTGTTTGTTTTTATCGTCATTCTCATGCCGTTGTTTGTGGTCTCCATTGGTTTGGAAGTGGCCCTGGTGGATGCTTCGGACGAGGCACAAGTGGTGCGTCAGATTTTACAGCTCATCGTCATTTTGTTTTTAATCGGCATGGCGCTTTTTCGTGCCCGGAGATACCGTCTGACCCGCACCCACTGGCGGGGCATATATGGCAATCAATCGGGTTCTGCCGTGACGTATGCCTTGATGACTTTGGGCTGCATGGTGCTGTCGGGCGTGAGTCTCGGCCTTGCTGCACCGCTGTGTTCGGTATGGCTTACAAAATATGAAATGGGTCACACTTGGTTGGGCGATGAACGACCGACGTTTACGCCCAAGGCCACAAAACTGTACGGGGCCTACTTGGTTTTTTGGTTGGGCAGTATTGTGTATTTGGGGTGTGTGATGGCCGCGATTGGCGTCAGCAACATGAGAGCTGGGGACGGCGTTGAACCCGTGCCGGAAATGATCGCCGTTTATATTGTGCTGTTTTATCTCAGCCTGATACCGCTCGCTCTTTTATATGCTTGGTATCAAGGCAAAAAGCTTCACCATTTTGTGTCCAGCACCCGGTTTCACAATCACGACCTGAGCAGCGCCATTTCGGGGGTGAACTTTTTAGGCCTTACGGTGGGTAATATGCTTTTGAAAGTGTTGACGCTCGGTTTGGGTACGGCCTGGGTCTACAAACGTTCTTTTGCTTTTTTGGAACGCAATGTCGGGCTCTTGGGCAACGGTGATTTTACCGCCTTGCACCAAAGTCAAATGTCCAAACCGCAAACCGGAGAGGGACTGGCCGATGCCTTCGATGTTGGGGCCATCTGAACAGCCATCGCCCAATCCCCCTCTGCTAGAGGCGTATTATTACAATGGCAAAAGCGCGGTGCGTCACAAGGTGGCGGTGCGCTTGAGCGAGTCTGCGTTGGATATCCTTTTGCCGTCAGGTGAAACGATGACACGGTGGCTTTATGACGTGATCGTTTTTGCCGACAAAAGCAGCGGCGGTGTGCGCGTCGCCAAGGCGGACAGTGAAGAACGGCTGGTGTTTTTGGATCAAGCAGCCTTTGAGGCGCTGCGCAGTCGTGCTCCCAATATGTACACCTCACAAAAACGCATCCGCCGGGGAATGGCGTTGGCGATTGCGACGACCATTGTCTTCTTGGTCGGGGTCTATTTTGTGACGCCTACGTTGACGGCGGTTTTCGTCGCATTGACGCCGTTGTCGTATGAAGCAAAATTGGGCAAGCGTTATGCGGGACAAATTTCCAGCTTGTTAGAAGATGGGGCAGACAAAAAGACTTGCCAAGGCGTTCACGGCCTCAAAGCCTTGGACAAGCTTGTTCAGGCCTTGGCCCAACATGCGCCTGTGCTGTTGCCCTATCACGTGCAGGTTCTTGACGTCAAAATGGTCAACGCAATGGCCTTGCCGGGGGGCTATATCTTTGTCTTTCGCGGCCTATTGGATCAGGCTGAAAGCCAAGACGAGTTGGCAGGGGTGTTGGCCCATGAAATGGCCCATGCTCAATTGCGCCACCCGATGCACGCCATGGTCCGCAGGTATGGTGTTTCCATGATGAGCGATATGATGTTCGGCGGCAGTGTCATGGGCGGTGTTTCAAAAAACGTGATGATGACCGCATATTCTCGTGAGGCTGAGCAAGAGGCGGATGCCCTTGCGGTGCAAACCTTGCAAAGTGCACATATCGACGCCAACGGGTTAGCCAATTTCTTCAAGCGTCTCTCGAAAGAGGAAGAAAAAAGTCGTTTTGAATTGCCGGGATTTATGTCCACGCACCCAGACACCGCCAGCCGCGCCCGGCACGTAGAAAGCGCCAAGCCAGGTGGTCTTGCGGTGTTGCAAGATGAAGAATGGACGAACCTAAAGGCTGTCTGCAGTTAACAGCCGGATGACCTCAGCGTTGTGCCAACTGCTGGTTGGGTTGTGCCAAAGCGACCCATTCTTCTTTGACCGCTTCGCGTGTTTCTTCAAAACGCGCCAATTCGGTGCCTTGGAGCTTTTGTCCCGATGGCATCTTGACGCGCATCGGGTTGACTTTTACGCCGCGACGGATCATTTCGAAATGCAAGTGCGGCCCGGTGGACCGCCCGGTTGTGCCGACATAGCCGATGACTTCGCCCTGACGCACGCGGCTGCCTTTGGTGATGCCGGACTTGAAGCCCTTCATGTGGGCGTATGCGGTTGAGTATTCGGAGTTATGGCGGATTTGCACATACTTCCCATAACCGCCTTTCCAGCCTGCCAATTCAATGGTGCCGTCGCCGGCCGCGTAAATCGGTGTGCCCGGCGGTGCGGCAAAATCAGTTCCCGTGTGCAGCTTGGTGTAGCCCAAAATGGGGTGCTTGCGCTTGCCGAACGAAGACGACAAGCGGGCTCCATCGATGGGTGTGCGCATCAACGCTTTTTTGGCGCTTTGGCCCGCTTCGTCGAAGTAGTCTTGAGTGCCGTCTTTGAGGGTGTGCAAGAAGATGGCTTTGCGCTCGCCCGACAAGGTGAGCGCGGCAAATAGGATCTGGCCGTTGTGAACGACTTCGCCGTCTTCCGTTGCACTGCGCTCATACATCACTTCGAATCGGTCGTCTTTGCGAATGTCGCGTTGAAAGTCGACGTCCCATGAAAACGCGCGTACCAATTCAGCCATAACCTTGGTGGGCACGCCGGCATCTGAGCCGGCCTGAAAGAGGCTCCAGTCAATGACGCCATCAGCGCGGGCATTTTGGGTGACGAGATTGCGTTCAAATTCGTAAGCTTTGTATCCACCCTCCGGGGCAGGTGCGACGGCGATACGGGTGGCGTAATTCAGCGGTATTTCAAAGCCGGTAAAACGATCCTGTTCTCCATTAAGACCTGACGGCGAAAAGGATACGGCAATGCTTTGACCGGCTTTCAGCGTGCGCGGATCGTAAATGCCTTTCAGTGCGAGAATCGCAGCATCCGCATCCTGTGCCGGGGCGCCAGCGCTCTCCAGCACTTTGCTGAGGGTGTCGCCCGCATGAACGCGCAGGGATTTTTTGTAAGATGTCGGGGCGGATGGGATATCAAGAGAGGGGTCAGAAGAGTTCTTCGCGTTATATGGTGCGTTGGCAACGGTTGTTGGTCGCGTGCTTGTCAGGGCTTCCAACGCGGCTGCTGTTGCTGGGTTGCCGATGGAAATCGGCGCTTTGCCCATAGGGTTTTTTGTGAGGCGCATAAGCGATGCAGATGCATTCGCGCTCGCGCTCTCATACTTAGCGGCCTCACCAGGTGTAGGCACCGCGGCCACGCCATCGGCATATTTCAAATTCAAGACTGCGCCTGCGATCAACACGGTGGCGACAGCCATTCCCCTCAACATCATTTGCACTTAATCTCCTTTAAAGAGCATAGAACCTTGGTCTTGCTCTTATTGGGACGCGGGCTTTGCAAAATTTATTTCTGCGTTTGCGAAGAAACTTATTTTGCGCGCTCACGTCCAGGCCCCCTTAGTGCCAAATTCGCCGGTAAAAATCAAGTGTATCCGCCATTTTCTTAAAAGATCCTTGCGAGTTTCATAAATATGCAAAAAAGGGTTTGACAGGGCAGGTC
>NZ_MCGG01000030.1 GCF_001746755.1 Magnetovibrio blakemorei
CGGCTGACCAGCATCTTCCCCGCAAGCCATTTTTCGTTATTTTGCGAGCGGTAGGCGCTGTCGGCCCAGACCTCACCAGAGGTGTTGTCCGTGCCAACCACATGCTTGAGTTGGCGACCATCGGGTGCGGAGGCCGACGTCACATGTTGCCCGCGAATAAAGCCGAAATGGCGGTCGATGCTGATGTGTGACTTGTAACCGAACACCGGGAGCGCAATCATCGGCAGCGGCGTGCCGTCGGGCCGATGGCGCACCTTGCCGCCGATCTTCAGCGTCCAGCGCGCATCCACGTCTTTCTGCGCTGCTTTGTTGGGTTCATCAGGCCAAATCTCGTGAGCGCTCTTGCCCGCCTTGACGGCCTCCTTTTCCGGATCGGTATTGCGCTGCTTGGGCGCCGGAACAAGGCTGGCGTCGACGATTTGTCCCGACATCGGAATGTAGCCCTTCTTGTAGAGTTGCCAGTCGAACGCCTTCATCACCCGCTTCAACGTGCCGGTCTCCGTCAACTTGTTGCGGAACAGGCGAATGGTGTTCTCGTCCGGCGTCGGCGCGCCGAGATCAAAGTTTAGAAACCGCATCCACGACAGCCGGTCACGGATCATAAATTCCATCCGCGCATCGCTCAGATTGTGCTGGGCTTGTAGGATCAGAATCTTGAACATCGACACCGGATCAAACGGCGGACGCCCACCCTTCGCGCCGTCGCCATAACCAAGACCCTCGACCAGCCAGCCTCGGAAATATTCAAAATCAACCGTCGCCGCCAGAACCTCCAAGGGATCACCGTCCTCGCTGAGACGCGCAAGGTGTTCCGACAAACTGAAAAAACCGCGTTGTTCCATCAATCTCTCCCTATCAAGCCGATGGAACGATTGAATCACAAAACAGAAAAAATGGGGAGGTTAATACGGGTGTCCAGCTTCAACGCCCAAAATTTTGAGTTCCGCTGCCAATTTGTCTTTGAGGCGCTGAAGCCCCAGTTCACTGGCGCTTTCGCACCGGGCCACCAGAACCGCCTGGGTGTTGGAGGCGCGCAGCAACCACCAGCCGTCTTCGTCGGTGACGCGGACGCCATCAATTTCATTGACTTCGATACCGGGGCGGTCTTTTAAGCGTTCGCGGACTTCTTCGATTACGGAGAATTTTCGGGCCTCAGCGCAATCGATGCGGATCTCCGGGGTGTTCAGCATGTGCGGCATGGCGTCGCGCATGTCAGCCAGACTGCGCTCTGATTTTGCCACCACACTCAGCAAGCGCACGGCGGTGTAAACGGCGTCGTCAAAGCCGTAGTAGCGATGCTTGAAGAAAATATGCGCGCTCATTTCCCCGGCCAGGGGAGCACCCGTTTCTTGCATTTTGGTCTTGATGTGACTGTGCCCGGTTTTCCACATTAGCGGATTGCCGCCCAAGCGTTTGATTTCGTCGAAAAAGACCTGACTGGCTTTGACGTCGGTGATGATGGTGGCGCCGGGTTGGTCTTGGAGGACTTCACCCGCCACGAGGACCAGAATTTGATCCCCCCACAGCACCCGGCCTTGACCGTCAACGACGCCGATGCGATCGCCGTCGCCATCAAAAGCAAAGCCGAGATCGCAGCCCTTGTCCGCCACCAAGGCCTTCAGTTGGTCCAAGTTTTTTTCCACCGTGGGGTCGGGATGGTGGGCCGGGAAATGGCCATCGATTTCAGCGTTGATGATGTGATGGGTGCCGGGCAAACGCTTGATCAGATCTGCGATGACGTCACCCGCCGCCCCGTTGCCGGGGTCCCAGGCGACGGTTAAATTCTTTTGACCACTGTAGTCTTGCAAGACCCGTGCAACGTACTCGGCAAAAATGCTCAGCTGTTTTGAAGTGCCGTTGCCGTCAACAAAATCGCCGCTGGCGGCTAGGTGACCTAAGTCTCTGATGTCGTCACCGAAAAAGGATTTTCCGCCGATGGTCATTTTCAGGCCGTTGTATTCGGACGGATTATGCGATCCGGTGATCATCAAACCCGCATCCACTCCCATGGTCGCACTGGCGTAGTACAGCATGGGGGTCGGACCGCATCCAATGCGCACCACATCAATGCCGCTTTTACACAGCCCATCCACCAGGGCGGCTTCCATTTGCGGCGAGGTCAAGCGACCGTCATAACCGACGGCACAGGTTTTGCCACCGCGAGAAGCCAGAATGGACCCGAAAGACCGGCCGATGGCACGCATGTCGTCGAAGCTAAAATTCTCGCCAACGATGCCGCGAATGTCGTATTCGCGCAGGATTTCGGGATCAAGGGAATGGGCTTGGGATGCGTTCATGTTTGACCTTAGGGACTATAGAAAAGGCTAGATTTTACGTGGCGGAGCAGCGGCAACGATTGCGAACAAGGTAAAGAAGGTCAATTGCCACCAAACCGCCCAAATGGAAAAGTTGAACAGCGCGCTGGCCCAAAAACCGGCCATGAGAGCGATTTGCGCCAGGGCATCTTCATCCTGCGTGCGGACAAACCGTTTCATGAGCTGCCATGCGATGTAGGCGAGTGCCGCGAACACCGGAAGAAAGCCGATAATCCCAGACTCAGCGAGAATTTCCAGCGCCCAATTGTGGGGATGAGATGGCAGGAAAAAAGCGGAGTGGCCAAGCTCAGGTACGATGACATTTGCGCCGGATAATTTGCTCAATTGGTCAATGCCATTGCCAAGCCATGGATGGTTCAGAAATTTTTCAAAGGCAAATTTCCAAATGCTCTGGCGGTGAGGATCCACCAGCCAGACCGGGAGATAAGTGCCATGAATGTGGGCGGCCACGAGGGGCAGGCGGTCGATGCGCACCCAGGCGATGATGGCGATGGCGGCACCGGCTGCAAGCACCAGAAGAATATTGGTGTGGCGGTGCTTGGCGCGGACAATGCTGAAGATGACGATACCGATCATTGCTAAAAGTCCCGCAAGGGCGGCCCTGTTGTGGGTGAGCATGATCACGGAAATCGCCAGCGGGGCATGGGTATACGCGCAAAACCGCCAGTTTCCGCCCAGGCGTCGTCCGGCCCAGATGACGATGGGGATCAGGCACAGCTCAGAGGCTGCGAAGGATTTGAAGGCCTGTTGGGGAAATTCATGGGTGCTTAAGTCCGCCTTCATGAAGGCCAGGATCAAGGGGACGTCGAGCAAAGACAAGACGGCCGCTGCCGTACATGCGATGGTGCCGATAACCAGCACCTTCCACAAAAGCTCATGGACATCTTTGTGGCTTTTGAGGGCCGCCCAGACCAAGACGATGGCAAACAGGAACAGGAATGAGCGGCCGCCAATTTTTGCTGACCCGAGTGGTGACAGCGAAAACGGTATCGTGATCGCCCAGGCGAGCACGATGGCGCCCACGAACATGGTGGTTTTTGAAGTGAGTGTTTGCTTAATCCTTTGACGGATTTCAGTGCTTATATAGTATAAAACCAGAGCGCCAATCAGCGCTAAACTCAGGGGAAGCTGCTGTGGAGCAACACCGATGACGCGCAAAGGAATCGCAACGGCGACCATGACGGCGATAAATGTTGCTAATTTTGGGCCCAAATTAGAGGGGGAAAGCGCTGTCATGATGATCCGCATTTTGCTGTATGTCTAAAATACGATGGAAATCGTATGGGTACGTTCATATTTTTTGTTTCCGCCACCGGGGAGATACTGAAAATGACTGCTATTTCGGTTGTGCAAAATATGGCCAGCATCAGCGTTACTCATTTTGTTGTGATTGTGTAAATCGATAAAGCTGATAGGGCAACCAATATTCATAGGCTCTGCAAGTGCTGCCGCCAATATTTCGGAATGGGCATTTGTGTCGAAATGAGGCACGAATGTTTAGGATTGCCATTTTTAAGCATAACGGCATAGACTGTTCACGACTTGAACGAATTTTTCTGAATATGGTACAAAGTGTCAAATTCCAGGGACATACACGAGAACCTGAATCTGGCTGACCGGGCAACGTTGAAGCTCCTGGTGGCGCTGGAAAATGGTCAACAGGCGAGCCAGCGCGGGCTTGCCGCGAGTATAGGCGTGGCTTTGGGCATGACCAATTATCTTGTGAAACGCGCGGTGCGCAAGGGCTTGCTGAAAGTGGATAAGATCCCGGCCAAAAGATATGCATACTACGTCACGCCCAAAGGATTTGGCGAAAAAAGCCGGCTCGTGGCCCAGTACTTGTCCTCGTCACTGGGTTTTTTTCGTCAAGCCCGAAGTGAGTATTCAGCCCTTTTTGCCCAGATGAGCGCGCAAAATCATGCCCGCATTGCGTTGTTCGGGGTGAGCGAGCTTGCTGAGATTGCCCTTTTGTCAGCACAGGAAGATAACGTTAACATCGTGGCGGTCATCCAACCCGGCAGCAATCAAGACCTTTTTTCCGGCGTACCAGTTCTGAGCAGTAGTGAGTTCGCAAATGAGTGCGGCATTGACGCCGTGGTGATCACGGCGGCAGAAGCCCCCCAAGCGGCTTACGAGCTTATGGTTGGCCGGTTTGGTGCTGATCGGGTGTTTGTGGTGCCGCTGTTGCATGTGAATTGTGAAGGTTCCGGCGGGAGTTTGTGATGAAAGCGTGGTATGTGGTTCGCACAAAAACACGCTCCGAAGAGCAATCGGCCAGGCATTTGAGCAATCAGGGCTTCGAGATCTATTTGCCGCGCTATCGCAAGCAGGTTCGCCATGCCCGCACGGTCAAATCTGTTTTGCGGCCGCTGTTTTCCGGCTACCTGTTTGTGCATATGGATTTAGGGCAGCAACGCTGGCGGTCCATAAATGGGAGTGTTGGCGTGATCTCATTGGTGCCGTCAGCTGACGCCCCCAAGTCCATTACGGGTGAGATCATAGACCTCATCCGTGCCCGGGAAGACAAGGATGGTACAGTCAGTTTGGTGCCGCAAGGCTTGAAAAAAGGCGATCAGGTTCGTATCCGTGACGGGGCCTTTGCTGAGTATGAAGCCTTGCTGGAAGAGGTCAGCGATGAAAAACGTGTGATCCTCTTGCTCAAGTGTATGGGAAGTGAAGTGCGGGTATCAACGTCCCTCGAAAATCTTGATAAGGTTTCCTAACGCATTCGTAAAGCATAATGGTGACAAAAAATATGCCCCCAATCGTTCCCGTAATTCTGTCCGGCGGATCTGGCACACGATTGTGGCCCATGTCGCGAACATTGTACCCTAAGCAGTTGCAAGCCCTGTATTCTGATTCCAGCATGCTGGTTGAAACTGCCCGGAGGGTATCGGGCGATGGTTTTACTGACCCCATCATCATCTGCAATGGGGAACATCGCTTTATCGTTGCCGAACAATTGCTTGAGGCGGGCATTCAGCCACAAGCCATTGTTTTGGAACCAGTGGGTCGCAATACGGCCCCGGCGGCGGCTGTGGCAGCGCTGATGCTGACGAACAAAGATCCGGACGCGATGATGCTGTTAAAACCGGCCGATCACATGATCACCAAGCCGAACGTGTTTGTCGAGGCGTGCTTGCAAGCCAGAAAAGCGGCGGATGACGGCGCTCTGGTGACATTTGGGATCATCCCTCATAAGCCTGAGACGGGATTTGGTTATATTCACAAAGGCCCAGCGTTGGCGGGCTTTAATAGTTGTCACCGGGTTGAAAAGTTTGTTGAAAAACCGGACGTGAAAACCGCCGAGGGCTATGTTGCCGATGGCGGGTACCTGTGGAATAGCGGCATGTTTTTGTTCCGCGCCCAAGATTATCTCGATGAACTTTCCAAGCAGTGCCCCGAGATGGTCGAGGCCTGTCGCAGGGCCGTGCACCTTGCCCGCCAAGACATGGACTTTCTCCGCCTAGACGAGCAAGCTTTCCAAGACATGAAGGGCAACTCCATCGATTATGCGGTGATGGAAAAAGCTCAAAATGTCTTGGTCGTTCCCGTTGATATGGGCTGGGATGACGTCGGTTCATGGTCGTCACTTTGGGCTGTTGGCGATAAGGATACGATGGGCAACATCTTGCTGGGCGATGTCATTGCCCATGACGTTGCCGGGTCGTATATGCGCAGTTCGGGGCAACTGATCGCCGCCATCGGCATGAAAGACATCGTGGTTGTTGCCACTGACGACGTCATTTTGGTGGCTCCCATGGACCGCGCTCAAGAGGTCAAAGAGATTGTCAAAAGCCTCGACGACCTTGGCCGTACGGAACAGACCTTACATAAGCGCGTCTATCGACCGTGGGGCTGGTACCAGTCGATGCACGCAGATACCCATTACCAGGTCAAGCAATTGACCATCCACGCCGGCGGTGTGTTGAGCCTGCAAAGCCATCAACACCGCTCAGAACACTGGGTCGTGGTGTCGGGAGAGGCCGAAGTAACATGC
This sequence comes from Magnetovibrio blakemorei, assembly GCF_001746755.1. Taxonomy (GTDB): domain Bacteria; phylum Pseudomonadota; class Alphaproteobacteria; order Rhodospirillales; family Magnetovibrionaceae; genus Magnetovibrio; species Magnetovibrio blakemorei. Next base: position 6,337 of record NZ_MCGG01000030.1, read on the forward strand.
GGCGATGAATTGATCACATTGGCGGTCAATCAATCGACCTACATCCCCGCAGGCATGAAACACCGCCTGGAAAACAAGACTAAAGAACCGTTGTGCATCATTGAAGTGCAAACGGGGAGTTACCTAGGCGAGGATGACATTGAGCGTTTTGAAGATGTCTATGGTCGTACTTAGCAGCTTGGTTGCATTTAGGTGTTAAGCCTGCTCTTTTTCAGGAATGACGGCGACCACTTTATCGGTGGTCAGAAGCCAAATGATCCCGCCGGGAATGGCAAAAAAAATGGACATCAACCCGAATAAAATTGATAAGACCAAAGCGTCATCGGCCTGAACGCCAACGAGGGCGAAGGCGGCAATCATAGCACTTTCGCGCACCCCCCATCCTGCAATGGAAATAGGCAAAGTGGTGACCAGCATCACTGGTGGCATCAATACCATGCAATCGAGTAAGCTTACATTTAGATCAATGGATTTGGCGATGAAGAAAACCCCGCCTGCAATGGCGATATGTCCCAAAACACCCCACCCCAATGTCTGTGGCGCATGAATTGGCGATAAGAATGTTCGACGCGTATCCGAGGCCAAATCGGACAAAGCGCGGACAAAGTTCCAGGATCTGAATTTTTGAGGGATACGGTCTAGAAACATCAACAAAGCTGTTCCGCCCACGCCAGCCGTCAGCATCATGACCGAGAAGTTTAGCATCCAGTTTGTATCAGTTTGATCGAGGTGACCTTGAAAAAAGGGGGCGGTGCCAGTGACGAGAATCAACAAGCTTAAAACCGTAGTTACCCGTTCCAACATGACGCTGTGCACGGATGCTTTTAACGTCAGTCCTGCACAAAATCCTTTATATATGCGCACAGCATCGCCGCCAACGGAAGACGGCAGGACTTGGTTGAAAAATAGGCCAATCAGGTATATGCGCAGGGCTTGCCAAAAGGGAAGGACGGCTTTAATCGCCACCATAACGGCGCGCCAGCGAAAGACGCTGATCAGGATCTGCACGCATATCACAAGTACGGCGGCGGTGAGGTCAACAGGGTTGGCCTCCAATATACGTTTCCAGGCTGAGCCCAGATCAATATTGTGAAGCAGATACCAAATCAATCCAATCGAAACTAAAAACTTAAGGGTCAGGGCAAGCGTTTTTTTGCTCATATTACGTTAAGGACAGCACAGATTTGTCGGCGTTTTCAAGGAACCATGCATAGGTGTGTGCCATGCCCTCCTTGAGTTTTGTCGGCGCACGCCAGCCCAAGTCGTGAATGCGCGTGCTGTCCATCAGCTTGCGCGGCGCACCGTCCGGTTTGGTGGCGTCATATGTGTATTCACCCGTGTAGCCTACGGCATCGCCAATGGTCTGCGCTAAATCACGAATGGTCACTTCATCGCCGCTGCCGATATTGATATGACTGGCGTTGGAATAATATTGCATGAGGAACACCAGTCCGTCCGCTAGGTCATCAACGTGCAGGAACTCACGCTTGGGCGTGCCGGTGCCCCAGATCTCAATTTTGCTATCGCCCGCCAATTTAGCCCGGTGGGTTTTAACCAGCAATGCCGCAGCGACGTGACTGCTGAGCAGATCGAAGTTGTCGCCTGGGCCATACAAGTTGGTCGGCATGGCCGAGATAAAATCGTTACCATACTGTTTGCGGTACGCAGCGCACAGTTTGATGCCCGCGATTTTAGCCACCGCGTACCACTCATTGGTCGGTTCCAGAGGCCCACTGAGAAGCACGTCTTCGGACATGGGTTGGTGTGCTAGTTTAGGGTAGATGCACGATGAGCCTAGAAATAAAAGTTTTTCCACCTCACAAAGGTGCGCTGAGTGGATGATATTGGCTTCGATCATGAGGTTATTATAAATAAACTCAGCAGGCAGAGAGTCGTTGGCATAAATGCCACCAACCTTTCCTGCAGCCAGGAAAACAACGTCTGGCCGCACACTTGCCATCCAGGTTTCGACAGCCTCTTGGCGCAGCAGGTCAACCATTGCGCGCCCGGCCGTGATGACTTCACAATCTTCCGCAGCCAAGCGTCGCACCAGCGCAGAGCCAACCATGCCGCGATGCCCCGCAACCCAGACGCGCTTGCCATTTAAGGAATAAAGTTTATCAGTCATGGCGGCCTTGACGGTTTACTTCCTGTTTGACGCATTTAAGGTCATAATCGACCATTTCGCGCACCAATTCGGTGAATGGGGTTGTGTGTTTCCAGCCCAGAATTTTGCGAGCCTTTGAGGCATCTCCAAGCAGGTATTCAACTTCGGTCGGGCGGAAATAACGTGGGTCGATTTCCACCAGAATGTCACCGGTGTTCGCATCGACACCCTTTTGCTCCACACCTGTACCTTGCCATTCGATGGTTCGACCGATGTGGGAAAAGCTGAGCTCAACAAATTCACGTACGGAATGGGTTTCTTCGGTACACAGCACGAAGTCATCAGGCTTATCGTGTTGGACGATCCGCCACATGCCTTCGACGTAATCGCGCGCGTGACCCCAATCACGGCAGGCATCTAAGTTGCCTAAGTAAATGCGGTCCTGCAGGCCATGCTTGATGGCCGCCACGGCACGGGTGATTTTTCGCGTTACGAACGTCTCCCCCCGGGTTGGGCCTTCATGATTAAAGAGAATGCCGTTGGTGGCATGCATGTTGTAGGCTTCGCGGTAATTGCGTACAATCCAGAAGGCATAGAGTTTCGCCGCCGCATATGGGCTACGGGGCTCAAATGGCGTGGCTTCACTTTGCGGCGAGGGGGCATTGCCAAAAAGCTCGGACGTTGAGGCTTGATAAAAACGTGTGGTTTTTTCGAGGCCCAGAATGCGGATTGCTTCCAAAAGGCGCAGAGTACCCAAGGCATCTGCGTTGGCGGTATATTCAGGTGTGTCAAAACTCACTTGAACGTGGCTTTGTGCTGCCAGATTGTAGATTTCATCCGGCTGTGTCTCTTGAATCAGGCGGATTAGGTTGGTGGCATCGGTCATGTCACCGTAGTGCATGAAAAAATGGACATTTTCTTCGTGCATGTCATGGTAAAGATGATCGACACGTCCGGTGTTGAACGAGGAAGAACGACGTTTGATACCGTGGACCGTATAGCCCTTCGACAAAAGAAGTTCCGCGAGAAGAGCGCCATCCTGGCCGGTGATGCCGGTGATGAGAGCGGTTTTACCTGACATTGATTTGTTCCGTTGAGTTGCTGAAATGAATTAGGTCGAAGCCCCAGATTCCTGTCCAACGCGGGCGGAATGAGAAAAGGGAAGAAGATTCTGGAAAACTTTCACAAACAGTGCATTTGGCATTAACTTATGAAGAAATAACCAGCCAAAATAAAGGGGCAATGGATATGTAGAAGGTTTTCTCCGCCATATCCACCACGTCTTGATAAGTCGAACAAGTGAATAGGCCATAGGATTCTTTTTCTGAATGGTGCGCCAGAGATCCCCGTGCTTGTGACGTGAAATGCTTTTGAGCATGCCGCTTTGGCTAACGCGGTAATGAAAGAGAGGGGCGTCCATTGCCAAGCCGAAGTAGCCGTGGCGCCCTAGGCGAATATTGAATTCCCAGTCTTCATAACCCTGGCGCATGCTTTCGTCATAACCGCCCAAATTGTGCCACGCCAATTTGGGCATGAGCAGGCAATAGGGCAACTGGTTTAAAAATAACTGTTCAAAAAAATTGTAGTTCTTGCGCAACACGCCCTTAACATCGCCGAAGACATTAAGGTGGCTGAACACCACCGTTTGCTCGGGTTGATTTTTGATAAGGTCATACGCTGATTGCAGATAATTGGGCTCAAGCCAGTCGTCACAGTCTAGGGGCAATATATAATGTCCACGTGCATGGCGGATGGCCGTATTGCGTGCGGCGGATAATCCCATATTGATCTGGCGGATCATCCGCACATCGTCTGGCAAAGCGTCGAGATAGGCAATTGTGTCGGGATCGTCCGATCCATCATCCACGAGAACAATTTCAAAATCGGTGTATGTTTGCGCGCGTAGACTGTCCAGCGTCTCCTGCAGGTAGAGATGGCTGTTGTAGCAGGGTAAAATGACCGAAATCGTCGGTACGGTGCTGTTGCGTGGTTTTGACATGAGCAATTCGGTACATTCTGATAAGCAAGGGTGTCGGATTATAAGCATTCTCGGTGTGTTGTGGGGAAAAAATTTAGCCATATTATGAGGTTCTTAAGGGGAGATGGTTCGCCCAAAATATGAACCCCTAACCCTGAAGAGAGTGGTTTCCCTTGCGTTCAAGATATGTAATGAATGGGGCGATGTTACGCGATTCCACAATCAAGAAAATCCTCCGCTGGGGCTGGGCGGTCGCCCTGGCCCTTCACGCTGTCTTGAACGCTCTTTGGCCCCTCAGATCTGCGGGTGTACGGGTGTTTTATGGTGGTGCACGGCCTGGCGATGTTGGTGGGCCGTTGGTTAAGGTCAAGCGCTTGCGCGCCCTGTTTCCAGAGTATCTGTGGGGGTTTAACGTTGTCTACGTGCTGTCAAATACGCCATACCTTCCGGGCTTGGCCTTAGCACTGCTGAAGGCACGGCGCGTTCCCATCGTACACAATCAAAATGGGGTGTTTTATCCGGGCTGGTATGCGGGCGACTGGAAAGCGCAAAACCAACGTATGGCGAGAACCTTTCGCAAAGCCGATTATGTTTTCTTTCAAAGCGAATTTTGCAAGCGCTCAGCAGAGCGATATCTAGGTACGCGCGAGGGTGCTGGGGAAATTCTCTATAACGCCGTGGATACAGTATTCTACCGTCCGCTTACGCCACAGGAGCCACGCGCAGGGCGGGCGTATCGGTTCTTGCTCACCGGAAAAATCGATAACCACTTGTTTTATCGGATTGAAAGCACGTTGCGGGGGCTGGCAGAGGCTGTGAATTTGGGTCTGGATGCGGTACTGGACATCGCCGGTTGGGTGGCCCCGGATGCTCAAGCCAGAACCAAGGCCTTGGCCGACGAACTGAGCATCGCTGATCGGGTGCGTTTGACAGGGCCTTACACTCAAGAATCTGCACCCTCCATATATCAAGGTGCAGATGCCTATGTGATGACCAAGCACAATGATCCGTGCCCCAACACGGTGCTTGAAGCCCTGGCCACGGGCCTGCCGGTTTTGTATTCGGACACGGGCGGAGTTGGCGAGTTGGTCGGCGCTGCGGGGATCGGCCTCGTCTGTGCCCAGAGTTGGGGCGAACCGCAAGTGCCGGACGTCAAAGACATCGCTCAGGGCATGCTGGACATTGTGGCTGGGCACGATATGTTCAGCCATAAGGCGCGGGAGCTCGCGGTTGAACGGTTTGACTTGCGCCATTGGGAGCAGCGCCACGGCGAGGTGTTCACCCGCTTGATTGAAGCCCGCTTGACGGAAGAAAAAAACTGAATGCGCATGAGAACTCTTCTGCTTGCCAGTATCCGCATTTTATCATGGCCGCTTTATCTGATTCCAGCGCGGGGGCGCTTGGGGCTGATCAAGGGGCTGATGGTCTTGGATTCGCGTGTCGGACAGCCGAAGGATGCGTTGCGGCGTCAGTTTCAAGTGCTCGATATGGCCGACAAGGTTATATCCGAACGCGCCATGGTCTATGGCGATGGCATTCACCCCAAGCACCGCCTGACGCGCTATCACGACTTTTTTGTCGAAAACATCGCGCCCAAAAGCACGGTATTGGATGTGGGCTGTGGTTATGGGGCTTTGGCGCGGTCGATCGCCACCCGGGTCGAGGGCGTTCGTGTCACAGGCATTGATAGCGATACGCCGCGTCTGACCCAGGCTCGCGAAGCGAATAACCCGGACAACTTAGAATTTGTCTTAGGTGATGCGTTGCAGGACCTACCACCTGCAAAGTGGGACGTTATGGTGCTGTCCAATGTGTGGGAACACATCGCGCACCGGGTTGAATTTATGCGGGGGTTGCTGGCCAAAGTTCAGCCGAAAAAAGTCTTGATCCGGGTGCCGGTGTTTGAACGGTCTTGGCACCTGCCCATGCGCAAAGAGCTGGGCATCGGTTATTTTTCGGATTCCACCCACTTCATCGAACACACCTTGGCGGAATTCGCTGATGAAACCGCACAAGCGGGACTCAAGGTGGAAAGCCAAGACATCCGTTGGGGGGAAATCTGGGCTGTGTGTGTTCCCTTGACGGCTTCTGGGGATGTTCCCAGCGTCGACACTTAAAGGGTACGGAACATGAGGCAGGGCGAGAGCACGGTACTGGATCATCCGGCGACAGCTATTGTCGATGCCCATGCCTTGATCATTGATATGGCCCAAGGCCGGCGCGTTCTGAATGTCGGTGCGGCCGGAAACGCCAGCTATTATCGTGACCACGGTTTGGACGGCTGGCTGCACGCGCGTTTGGCACAATCGGCTGAAACGCTGGTGGGGCTAGATCTCGATGGGGACGAGGTCCAAGCCGCAGTGGGGCTGGGTTTTAATATTCATGTCGGCAATTGTGAAAATGTAGACTTGAATGAAATATTTGATCTGATCGTCTTGGCTGATGTGTTGGAGCATGTGGACAGTCCGACCTTGGCCTTGGCGAACATGGTGCGCCATTTAAGTCCCGGTGGAAAAATTGTTCTGACCACCCCCAATGCGACCTTTTTTGGCAACGTTGGGAATGCCCTGTTGCGTCGAGGGCCGAACGTCTACTGGGACCACGTGAATCTGTACACACCTGAAAATATTCAGGCTCTGTGTGACCGTCATGGCTGGATACTTTTGCAGACGCACCTGTATTCATTGGCGGATCGGCGCAATGCATCCGTGCGTTTTAAAAGTGCCGTGATTGCATTGGTGGGAAGGCTATTTCCGCGCTTTCACAGTGCGTTCTTGTGTGTGATCGCACCCTAAAAATCGTATCTTTGGCTGTACACCCGGCGATAGAGATCTTCGTAGCGACGCACCATGGTTACTAGGGGGAAATGTTCTTTGATACGTTGGCGGGCGGCTTGTCCTTTGGCTTTACGACTGTCAAGAGAGTCTTGGGACAGACTCACCAAGGCACCCGCAAAGACATGAGCATTGCGTGACGGGACAATCAATCCTGTATCACCAATAAGATAGGCACTGTCACCCACATCGGTTGCCAGGCACGGAACCTCTGCGGACATGGCTTCGCCGATGACGTTGGGCGCACCTTCGCCATACGCGGAACTAAGCGCCAGAATGTCTATGCCAGAGTAAAAAGGGTTGATGTCTTTCAAAGTGCCCAAAATGTGGACACGTTCGGACAGCCCTTGTTCTTGGATTATGGAAGATAAATTCTGATTTTCCGGCGTTATGGAATCACCGCAAAAAACGAAATGGGCATTGGGGACTTTTTGCGCTACGCGCGCGGCAGCCTGAAGGAACGTCAGATGATCCTTTTGGGGATCATAACGCGACGGGTTGCCGATCAGTATGCTGTCTTCAGGGATGCCCAACTTGGCTCTGAATGCGGTGCGTTGTTCTGGGGAATGCCTGTGTATGTCGGTATCAAAACCGTTGTTCAGGACCACCATCTTGGTTGCGTCGTACCCTAGGTCTGCGTGGACGCGGCGTGCGGATTGAGACCCACACACGATGGTGCTGGGGAGTGAGAAAGACAAGCGTGCGCAGGCCATGGCCGTGCGGAGGGTGCTTTTTTTACTGTGGGTCTCGTCGAGGGTGCTTTGGCGCAAATTCCACAATACTGGGGCGCTTGTGGTCAGGCGTGCAGCGATGCCGCCGATGAGATCGGCATGATACATCCAGGTTTGCACGAGGTCTGGTTTGTTTGAACGGAGTTCTGCACCCAAACGCGCGGCAGGTATGGCGTTAACCTTGCCCTTGAGGAAACCCATAGCTGCTACATTTGCGCCAGTAGCAGCCATGGACTCGCTGAGTGCGCCTTTGTCCGTGATCGATATCACGCTGTTTTTAAACCCGTCTGTGTCCATGTCGCGCAACAGGCGCAACAGTACCTTTTCGGCACCGCCAATGGATAAACCTGTAATGATGTGGGTGACGCGGATGGAGCGCACTTAAATATATCCAAAAATTATAGTATAACGGTGTGGCCTTCAGTACTCGGCTCTGTGAGAAACATTATTGGGCTATCAATGGCAGATAGACCTCTTCTAAATGACGTTTGCCAACGACGGACCAGTCGCAGACCATTACGCCATTGCGGGCGCTTTGAACCAGGGTGTCTTTATCGCAGCTGGGATGCAGAATTTCACGTACTTTTTTAGCCAATCCATGGGAGGTCAGAGTGTGGTCCAGCCCGCCGGTTATACCGTCTTGAATTAAGTCTGGGGCCATGCCGACATACGTGGACACCACCGGAACGTGGGCGGACATGCTTTCCATCAATCCCATAGGACCGCCTTCTTCGCGGGAACTCACGATGTAGAGATCTAGGGCATGGTAGCACTGAACCAAATCTGCATGTGCATCCGGATAAGCATGGGCATATGGAATATTATATTCTTCAAGTCGCGCCTTGACGTAACCACGGGCTGGGCCTGTCAGCATCGCGAACACCGGCAGGTCTTTTGCCAGTTCCTTCATGGTCTCGACAAATATGTCAGGTCCCTTAATCAACTTGGGTTCCATCCCATCGCCCCACCCGACACCATCTTTTTGGAATGAGCCGATGACAATGGCATCTTTAGGGATGGCGAATTTTTCGCGGGCACGTTGGCGTTGTTCGTCACTGGGAGGCGTGAATATATTTGTGTTTACGCCGATGGGAATACGAACAACTTTCTCGCTTGATACACCCCACGACAACAAGCGATCATGAACCAAACTGTTTGAAGCGACGATGCGCGATAGTCTCGGTACCGTCGTCAGGAATTGGTCTATATGGCGAGACACATCCGGCCCATCTTCGCGTTTGCCATGAAAAAACGAGGTGACATACTTATTTGACGCACCCGCTGGCCCGCCCCAAGCTAACCACATATATTGAGATCCAAAATGAACCACGCGGTTAATTGCACCAACCGGCGAGGTGCCGACCTCGACCGTATTGGGGGTTAATTTGTTGATTTCATCTCTGATGTTTTCACCGACCCAGCGAATGGCCCAGTTAGCATCTTCGACCACAAATCGGACTGGCGTAGCCTGATTAGATTTCTGACCAAGGCCGCTGAGAATTCTTGAGGGAAGGCATTTTGCCGTGTTGCGCAGGAGGCGAAGGTTGTCGGACAATGCATTCATCAGTCTTCAGCCTTGCCCTGATGACGCGCTATTTCAGTGTCTGCCATCGCGGCGACAACCTCTGCCATGGTCTTGTGCGCATGCCAACCCAATTTGTCAGCGGCTTTGCGGGCATCGCCGACGCCATGTTTTAAGTCCGTTGGCCTAAAAAGTTCGGGGTTGGTTTCAATATAGTCTTTGTGGTTAAGGCCAAAATGGGCATAGGCCGTTTTTACAAAGTCTTCAAGAGTATGGCTTTGACCTGTTGCAATCACATAATCATCGGCATAGTCGTGTTGTAGCATGAGCCACATGGCTTCGACATATTCCGGTGCCCAGCCCCAGTCACGTTTGATGGAAAGGTTGCCCAGATGTAATTTCTCACGTTGACCGAGAGCCGCCATCACAGCGCCTTGGATGATTTTCATGGTTACGAAACGAGCCGGACGTAACGGGGATTCGTGATTGAAGAGGATGCCGGAGCATGCAAACAACCCATAAGCCTCTCGATAGTTTGCGACCTCCCAAAATGCGGCGGCTTTGGCAATGGCATAAGGGCTACAGGGGTGAAAGGCTGTGGTTTCCGTTGCAGGAATTCCGCCCGTATCACCGAAACATTCGCCAGACCCCGCGTTGTAGAACTTGATGGTGGTGTTAAGGGAACGAATGGCATCGAGAATGTTGAGTGTCCCCAATGCAATGCTGTTGAGGGTTTCCGCAGGTTGTTCAAAAGAGAGGCCAACAGAACTTTGGCCACTGAGATTATAAATTTCATCAGGCTGGGTTTGTTTGATGGCGTTTAGGGCACTGTGGAAATCGGAAGGCACAGATGATATGAGCGATACTTTACTGTAAATGTTGAGAAGTTTGAGATTGGACGCCGTGGACATTTCAGCGTCTCGTGATGTGCCGACAACCTTATACCCTTTACCGATAAGCAATTGAGCAAGATAGGCTCCATCTTGTCCAGTGATCCCAAAGATAAGAGCGCATTTGTCGTTTGAGGTCATGAGTATCCTGGGGGCGGTTTACGGTTTTTAAACATTATAGAGACGTTGGTACAGATAGGCGATGCCAAGAATGTGCAAAACATTGATTGCGACTAAGGGGGCATATAACCCTAATGTGGGAAAAAGGGCAAATACGAAGATCACTTTTCCAATAGCCTCTAAAGCCGTGACTTTGATCAAGGGTTTTAAGCGGACCTGTGAAAAGGCGTAAACCGCTGGAAGTCTGGCGATGGTCAGCCAAAACAGAGTTCCACCGGCTAGCTCATAAGCCCAGGGTAAGTCTGGAGCATGCTCAACTCCGACCCACAATACGACCACGTTGTGGCCGAACAAGGCAAAGCCAAGAGCGGCGATTACGGCCACAAAAACCATGCCTTTTTGCGCGCTGGCATAAATAGACTGCATGCGTTGGTGTTCGCCACGTGCATCCATTTGGATCAAGTAGGGGATTAACGATTCGGGTAACCGCCACAGCGCTTGCATGGCGACGTCGGCAATTTTCCAAACCAAAACAAAATCCGCCACCAGCAGCGGGCCGCCAAGCACGCCCAAAATTAACGTATCGGCTTGCAGCAGGGTCAGCAAAAGGGCCCCGTAAAGCCCATACCCCAGACCCATGGGGCCGAGCAGGCGCTTCAAAACAGCACGTCCCTCATGGCCGGGCCAACGCAGACGGAGGCCTTGTTTGTGAACCAAAATAAACGAAACCGCGCGCGCGACAAGAACGCCAAACAGCAAGGCTGCCATCACGGAGACCAAACCGCCACCATGGGATAAAACCGGAAATATGGTCACGGCAAAGACAGCCAAACTTAAGATGCTGTGTGCATTGGCCCAGGCTTGTTTGCCGATGGAAATCAACACCAGACGATCTACATTAAAATCGTACAGCACGACCATATACACAACGCCTAAAGCAACCATGCGAATGGTCGCAATGGCGAGGCTTGGGTTGTCGGGAAACAACGTGCCTTGCAACGCCCAAACAAGGCTTAGGGCAATGCCTCCGGTCAGAGCGGCATAGACGACAAAGATGATTTTGCTGAGGGTGTAGGTGCGTTGTAAGTTTTCACGCTCATTTTGAGCTGAAAATTCCCCCATGATGCGCTGCGCCCCGGACGAGACCCAGCCGATGCCGAGGCCCAAATAATTCACCGCCCCCAACACAATCATCAACACGCCAAATTCGACTTTTCCCAAATGATGCAAATACAACGGCACGAGGAGAATTTGCACGACGATGTTGAGACCGATGTGGCCGTAGCTGGTGGCGATGCTCCATCCATAATCGGGGTTGTTTATGATGCGCCTAGCAATGTCGCGGCCTGCCAAAAGGGTCCGGTTGATCATCCGCCGAATCCTTGCAGGCATTGGAACCGTTGCAGCGCGTAAAGCTTTGCCATAAGGATGGCCGGGACGCTTGGGTCTTTTTGATCAAAACGAGACTTAGCGTCGAGAAGTGCCTTTACATTGAACAAGCCGCTCAAATCATCAGGCGCGGCAAAGGCCTCGTCTAGGCGCGCTTTCCATGGTCCGCGCAAAACCGCCTCTTCCTGAACAAAATAACCAAACCCCCGTTTGGGTGCATAGAGGATGTCGGCGGGGATACGGTCTTTGAGGGCGCGCTTTAAAATCATCTTGCCGCCGCTGAGATTGTGGGTGCGTTTGACTTTGTCGTCGTATGGGGTGGTGAGCGCCAATTCGATTAGGTCTTGGTCCATAAACGGGCAACGGACTTCAATGCCGTGGGCCATGGCGGGCAGGTCGCCGGAAATGGTGAGGGCGTGGGCATTCTCCTGCATCAAGCCTAAAAACGCAGCCTCATCGATATAACTGAGGCGCGGCACACCTGCAAACCACGGCTGGGACCATGCGGCTATGGATGCAAGGGCTGGCGGTGATTTAAACAGTTGCGGCCACAGCGTGCTGGCCTCGTGTTGATAGAGCGCCGTTTTCCGCTGTCCCGGTTTGTGGGCCAATAGGCGCAACGTTTCACCCAGGCGCCCCGTTGAAAACAGTGCCGATAATGCCCCTGCCAAAACACGGCTAAAGGGGCCTGGAAAGGCATCATTGAAGCGCGAGAAGCTGGCTAAGTTCTGCGCCCCGTTATAGCCATAAAAAACTTCGTCGGCTCCATGACCGGCCATGACAACTTTGAGGCCATCAGCTTGAATGGCCTCAAACAGCATCATGGCGTGAGTCAAAGGCAAGGCCATGATCGGCTGGCCGTGGTGGCGCAAAAGATCGTCAAACAGCGCGTGTTGACGCTCGGCATGAAAATGAATTTCTGTGTGTCGAGTGCCCAGCATCTCGGCCGCTCGACGCGCCCGCATCAATTCTTCGTCATGTTCATCAACGCCAAACGCATAGCTGCGCAGATCCGAAGCGCCTTGACGATTGAGGCTGTCGACAATGGCGGTGGAATCAACGCCGCCGGACAACAACACCCCAATTTCCACATCGGCAATGCTGCGCCGCTTAACGGCCAAATCAAAAGCTTCCAAGACGTCGGCGGGAGTGGTGGGTTGAGAGACAAGGCTTGGGTGCCAGTAGCGTCGCGCTTCACCGGCTATGCCCTTTTCAATGTGCAGAACATGTGCTGGGGGCAGGGATCTGATGGCTTGGTAAATGGTTTTGGGGTCGGGAATGTTGCGCAGGTTGCGCAATAAAAATAAGCCGACCGCTTCGGAATCAATCGCTCGCTCTAAGCCCGGCACCTTAAACAGGGCCGGAATTTCCGATGCTACGGCGACACCTTGGGGGACCTTGGCGTAAAACAATGGTTTTTTACCCAAGGGATCGCGAGCACAAAACAAATCGCCCGTCTGGAGGTTTAAGATGACAAAGGCAAACATGCCTTTAAGCTTCAGCACCACATCCGCACCGATCTCTTCATAGAGATGTAAGATCACTTCGCTGTCTGAGTGTGAAGTAAAACGGTGGCCCTTGGCTTCTAGGTCAAGGCGTAATTCTTGGTGATTATAAATCTCGCCATTACACACCAGCGCCAAGGTGCGGTCTTCATTGACCAGCGGTTGGCGACCATGCGGGCTGAGATCAATGATGCTGAGGCGGCGATGGGCAACGCCAGCGGAACCGTTCTCCAAAACCATAAGGCCGTGATCATCCGGCCCCCGGTGCGCGATGTGTTTGGACATGGCCTGTAACACCACCTCGGCGTTGCCGGGTGGCGCATGGAAACTGAGGGCGGCTAGTCCACACATAAGTTCAGCCCCTACCCGTAACGCCGCAACAGGCGGGCTCTTTTGGCAAAACCGACAATGGCGTTCACGGCCTCTGAGCCTAAGGTTATCAACACAAGTGCGCCTAAGCTTTCGATGGGGGCGCTTAAGGTGGCCCCTTTTTTCCACGTTGTCCAAGCGCGCCCGCGTTGACCGGAGATGGATGCAAACACGGCCTGACGTAATCTCCGCTTGTTCAAGTGGCGTGGGGCGTGGGTTCGGTATGCGGTTTCAAAATCATCAAAGATACGGTCGTAACACCTCACCACACGTTCAGCCGTTTGGGGGCTGCACATGGATGATGTCATAGAGCCAGGACGATCCACCTGATAGATGCGCAGAACCTCTGCACTCACCCACAGATCAAACTTCTCGGCAAAACCCAAATAGGTCCACAACTCACATCCATATGGTTCGCCGGGGTCGCGGTAGCCGTGGTTGGCGCGAAGGGCATAGCCGCGAAACATCGGCAGGTATTCGCCCATGTGGCGTTCGTTGAGCATGTCATCAAAACGCAGACGTCCGGTGTAGTCAGGGTCAGTGACGGTGCTTTCGCCCAATTGCGTTTGACACGCGCTGAAGCACAGCGGAGCATCCGGGGGCCAAGTTTCAAGAATGCGGGCCAAGCGTGTCGGCCAATCGGCGACCAAGGTATCGTCGGCATCCAACAAGATGACGATCTCACCTGTGCATGCGTTGATGCCCAGATTCATCGCCGCGCATTTGCCTTGATTGGGTTCGTGGCTCAGGTAGAGAGCGTGGGTAAAACCATTCACAACGGTTTTTTGCGCCGCGCCATCGGGGCTGCCATCATTGGCGACAATAACCTCTAAAGTCCAGTCTTCGGGTAAGGGGGGCGCAAACACTGACGCCAAGGTTTCGCCCAGTGTTGCACTTGCATTAAACGCGGGGATGACAATTGAAATAATCATAGTGTCCCCGAAAATTTTGTACGAACCAATTGAAGACTGGCGGCACCGGCCTGGGTGCGGAATTTCGTGTCTCTGGCCATTTTGAGCATGGCCTCCGTCAGGGCATCTTCAAATTTTGAAGTGTCGGTCACCCGCACCAAATCGCGGACCTTGGTCGTGTCGGAAAACAAAGGCGTCGGTCGCGTTCCTGACCAGATCGATAGGGGCGCTTCCAGCAACAAGCCGTTGTTTTTATCTTCAACCATTTCCTTGATCGCGTATACATCTGTGGCGATGACGGGTAGTCCATGGGCGAGGGCTTCAAGAATCACCATGCCAAAGGACTCAAAATAGGTGGGATGAACCAAAACGTCGGCTTTGGACAAAAATTGCTTAGAAATTTCATCGCGCGTTAAGTTTGCTGGGTGCACGCGCACATGGGGGATGTTCGCATCAATGCCATCAGGCAGGTGCGTGACCAAGTCCAATTCGGCCCCAGGAAATTCACGCACGACACGCTTGAAAGCATTCAGTAAAGCGGTTCCACCTTTGATCTTAAACTGGGTGGAGACGAATAAGAAGCGGCAGGTGTCAGCGGATTGGGTGCGTGGTTCTTCTACTTTTGCGGAGATCTTCGGATACGCAACGATGGCTTTGGCTGCGGCGACTTCACCATATTCGCGGCGCACACCGTCGAGACACGCTTGGCTTAAACACCGAATTTGCAGACACCTGGGGCTTTCCAAAAAGGACTGAATGATAGGGCGGTAAAGCTTCACCGCCAAAGTGTTGTAGCCGGTAAAGGCGTAAGGGTTGTCGATGTCGGTGATGAACGGACCCTTGGCGATCAAGCCGCCCCAGACATACACCGCAGCGTCTTTGGGGGCGTCCTTGGGTCTGCGCTTGAGATTGATTAGGGGCAGGATGGTTTTCCACGAGGAGCGGGCCGGGGCGAGAGCTTGGTCGCGTTCAACCTGTGCGCCGGTGCGCTGCTCGGCAATGTCCGCATTCACCGCATGATCTTTAGGCCAGCCCCTGATGGTGTCCAATTGGCGGTCGCGCAGGTAGGCGTGGGGGTAGAAGTAAACCCGCGTGCTTCCCCACCAACATCCTCCGACCAATCCTACGGCCTCACCCGCTAAACCAAAGGCAGCGTGAAGCACCGGGCGTAGTCCAAGCATGAGGGCGGCAGGTATTGAAAACAACAATACGCTTTGCACGATAATGGTGCCACCACGGACCCAATTGAACATGTAGATGTAGATGAACAGAGAAAGTGCAGCTTGGGCGGGATGAGTAGCTTGGTCCCAGAAATTTCGTTCTGCAACTCCCAGCAGGCGGCCAAAGACGTAAGCCATGATCACCGCAAACGGCAGGCCAAAGGCAAAGGAAAAGTCGACGGCGAAGGACATTGGAATTCCTGCTGTTGCAAACCCTTCACGAAATGCCTCTGGATAAAGCCAATGAAATTGTTCTATGCCGCCGTAACTGATCGGCTTGGACGACCATATTGCACGGGGTATAAGGGCTAATCCTGCGTTAAATAGCCATGACACACCATGGTCAATGCCCGAAGTGAGTTGCACCCACGATGCCTTTTCGAACATGCGAGCAATATGATCAACGCCTTCAAATGCGCTAGAAACCAGCATGAGAAATTGATTGATAAAAATGTTATTAATTACGTCACTTACGCTGTGATAAGAGTGAACTTCATTGCTGAGAAAAGCCAGTTGTCGTAGAAAGTCGAGAATGCTCGCAGCAAACACAGTTGCAAACACAGATGCCACGGCCAGAGGCCAAAGTTTTATGTTGCGCATGACATGTAAGATAACGATTGCCAACATAATGGCGGCAATAAATCTGCGCGAATACAATGCGCCCGATATCCAAATGGAAAAAATTATTATGATAAGCAATAAAGCATATACTTGCCATCCTAACCGTCGATTTTTACGGACGATGAGCCAAGCAATCACAGATAAGGCAGCATATACAAATAACTCCGGTAATAGCCACAATGCCCCAGAACCCATACGGGCGCGTTGATAAAATGCACCATCAAAGTCTGCATGTGACTTTACCCCAATTACCAAAAGGGCAATTACGGAAATGGTTGCAATTATTGCTAAGCCGCTCACGACTTGTGACCATGTAGGTTGTGAACTTAATTCGTGCGCGGGTCTAATGTCGCCTTGTTGCGTAAGGTTTAAAACTTTGTTGCGACCAAACATGACCGCTATCCAGAGTACTAATGAGAAAAACAGAGCAATTGCGAGTATGTTTGGCGAATAGGCTTGCTTAATTTTTAGGTGCGCAAGCGCTTGTATGGTGATTATTTCCGTATTAATTAAATATGCTCGGATAGGAAAGGCGATAATGAATAGAAAAGTAAAATACCAAAAAGCTGAAAGAGCGAGCTGGTGTGGAGGGTGACTTTTTATTTCTTGCCCCAATATCCAAAGAGGAAGAGCAATACAGAGTAATATTGTAAATTCTAACATGATGACGTCTCTTGATCGCGCCATGCCTGAAACATCAATATGGTCCACAGAGGATATTGCCAGTTGTGATGACCGGACAGGTGTTCCGTCCAGAGGTTGCGCACGGCTGCGACGTTGAAATAGCTGTCCTTTCTGAGCCGCTGTACATTCAACAGATGTTCTGCCCAATCGCGAAGCTCAGCACGCAACCAATCGCCAATCGGCACGCCGAAGCCCATCTTGGGGCGTTCCATCAGTTCGCGGGGTACATGGCGATATAAAACGTCACGGAGGATTGCTTTGCCCTGACCGCTTCTCACCATGAAATCTCTCGGCAGGTTCCAGGCGAATTCCACCACTCGGTGGTCCAGCAACGGTACGCGGGCTTCTAGAGACACCGCCATTGAGGCGCGGTCAACCTTAGTTAAAATGTCATCGGGCAGGTACGTCAGCATGTCCAACATTTGCATGCGTCCTGTTGCATCGGGGCGGTCTTGTGCTGTGGTTTTGTCCCATAGAACACCTTGGTATTCAGATCCCAAAACTATGCCAGCAGCAGGATTAGGCCATTGGCTAACCAAGCGGCGGTAGACGGCATCAATGCTGTTGGCCCCAAGCACGTCACATATTTTGTGTAGCTTATCGCCAAATTGCGGTGGGATTCTTTGTGAGGGAATGAGGCTGGCGAGTTTGTCCCAGTCCTTAGGCGGTATTGATTTAATAAGGCCTGAGGCCATGGTCCTCATAATGCCCGGAAAACGGTCTGCCTGATTCCAAATGCGGGTGGCCCAAAAATAACGATTATATCCGGCAAACACTTCGTCCCCACCATCGCCTGAAAGCGCCACGGTTACATGGTCACGGGTTAGGCGTGATAACAACAAGGTGGGAATTTGTGAACTATCGGCAAACGGTTCATCATACCATCGGGGAAGTTCGGAGATGACGTTCAGCGCATCTTGGGGTGTGACGAACAGTTCGGTGTGATCGGTCTTTAAGTGAAGAGCTACAGCCTTCGCGTGGGCGGACTCATCAAAGGTCTTTTCATGAAAACCGATTGAAAAGCTTTTCACGGGTCGGTCACTGGCGGCTTGCATCAAGGCGACAACAGCGGACGAATCAATGCCGCCTGACAAAAAGGCTCCCAACGGCACGTCGGCGACCATGCGCATTTCGACGGCATCCATCAGATGACGTTCAAGTTGTGTCACGGCTTCTTCATAGGTGCCGCTAAAAGGGTTTTCATTTCCCGCCCGTGCAATGGCCCTCACATTCCAATATTGATGGAGTGACGGCTCTGCCCCTGCGCGGATGGTGAGAATATGACCCGGCGGCAGTTTATGGACGTTTTTGAATATGCTGTGTGGTGTGGGCACATAGGCATGGCGCAGATAACTGGCCAAAGCATTTCTATCGATGTCTTCGTCAACGAGGTTTGTTGTACGGATCGCTTTGAGTTCCGATGCAAACAGATACGTCTCATCGGCTTTCGCCCAGTATAGCGGTTTTATACCCAGCCGATCACGTGCCAGTGTGAGGGTGCGCGTCTCAATATCCCACAGGGCGAAAGCAAACATACCGATGCATTTTTGCAGGGTCTTTTCCACTCCCCAAGCGGCACATGCTTCCAATAAGACTGCGGTGTCCGAACCGCCTTTGATAAGATGCCCAGCATTAACCAGCTCCTTGGCGATGTCTGAGTAATTGTAGATTTCGCCATTGTAGGACAGTACAAAACGCCCACTGGCCGAGACCATGGGCTGATGCCCTGCAGGGCTGCAATCGATAATAGCAAGGCGGCGGTGGCTAAGGGCAATACCAGCGTCTTCGTCGCACCATACACCTTGATCATCGGGGCCGCGGTGTTTAAGTGTATTACTCATGCGCACTGCTAAAGACTCAAGATGCTGGTTCCGGGGGCCGTTATTTTGCATTAAAAGGCCTGCTATGCCGCACATTGTGTTTTTAATCTTTCTAACGATGCAATCGTATTGCAGTCGAGCCCATAGGCAAGGTGAAAAGTGGCCATGTTTACTAACCCAGTATTCGCGCGGTAGCATTGATAACCACAGAATAGAAATAGCAAGTACTATCTCAGTCTGGGCATAAAATTAGCAATTTGAGTATATTGAAATAATCCTACTGGTTGAAATCAAAAAAGCATCCTCAAAGATTAGAGAGTGTAGACTTCTTTCGTTGGCGGCTACCTCATGTAGCTGGATTAAGGGTTTGGGAACATGCCCTGTTCTATTAGGTTGCATATGATATGGCCGACAACGATGTGGCATTCTTGAATTTTAGGAGTATGAGATGACGGCATACGAATGCAACAATCACAGACATTCATCATTTTTCCGCCGCTTTCGCAGGTGAGGCCAACTGTATAAATGCCAATAGATTGAGCAATTTTAAGGGCATTGAGAATATTTAGAGAATTGCCTGATGTCGAGATGCCAAAGAAAATGTCGCCTTTGTTACCCACAGCTTCGAGCTGTCGCGAAAATAATTTTTCATAACCATAGTCATTTCCGATGGCTGTTAGTGCGGAAGTGTCAGTGGTCAGGGCAAAAGCAGCTAGGCCTGGGCGGTCATAATTGAAGCGGCTAACCAGTTCAGCAGCAAGATGCTGGCTATCGGCAGCACTGCCACCATTACCAGCAAATAGAATCTTGTTGCCTTGCTTTAGTGCATTTAAACAGGTTTCTGCTACTGAATAAATATCCACCAAGATTGCTTCGTCATGAGCTAGTTTCCTGAGCACATCAATGGTGTCGCTGATTTCTTGTTTGACGATTGATTTCATGCATGAATTTCCTATGTTTTGGCTAAATTTTGGCCCGGCCTTGCTTTTACGAACCTGCAAATTTCATCAACTTGAATGAATCTAGCTCTAAACATTCATGAGGGGAAGTCCTGATCCACAATGAAACTTGGTCTGACGTGAGCCCCGAGTTCCCCCAGTAATTAAGAGAGCCCGGTTGTAAATGATCTGCTTCCCCCAAATGCCCTCGAAATAGGTTAGAGTTTTTCGTTTTCATTTTCCTGCTGGGAAGGGAGCGAAGACCGAATGAAAGCATCATGATTCACGGATGCGCAACGGGCATTCATCGTCAAGTAGGGCGAGGATGGCATACCGGTTGCGGAGATTTGTCGAGAGGCCGGGATTAGCCAGGGGACGTATTTCAATTGGAAGAAGAAGTATGCGGGTTTAATGCCTAGCGAGATGCGGCGTCTGCGCGAATTGGAGCAGGAGAACGCTCGTTTAAAGAAGATCGTCGCAGATTTATCTTTAGACAAAGCCATGCTGCAGGACGTTATCAAACGAAAACTTTAAGGCCCGCCCGGAAGAGAACGCTGGTTGACGAGTTACGATTGGATTGGGCAATATCGATACGAGTTCGGCGCCAAGGTTGGCATCGCCACCACCAATCGTGAAGGCTTGGTGCTGGCGGCAAAGAGCTTCGAAGGCAATCCTTACGATGGACATACCCTGTCCGACACCGTCGCCCAGGCCGCGCAAATGACTGGTGTCGATCCCGAGCGGATTTATGCCGATAGGGGCTATCGCGGCCATAATTACGAGGGCGAGGCCTCGGTCATGCTGTCCGGACACAAGCGCGGATTGAGCCCCCAAATGAAGCGTGAGTTGAAACGAAGATCGGCCATCGAGGCGACCATCGGGCATATGAAAACCGATGGCAGGCTTGATCGAAACTTCCTAAAAGGCCAAACTGGCGACGCCATCAACGCTCTGCTGGTTGCCGCAGGCCACAACATGCGCCTGATCCTCAACGCCCTGGCATTTTGGCTTGCCTGGATCATGAGCGTGACAGAAAAGACAGTCAAAATAGTAAAAACGGATACTTCCCGACTTATGATCCGATACCAAACATCAATGGCTTAGGCATTGTTCAGGGCGAA
>NZ_MCGG01000031.1 GCF_001746755.1 Magnetovibrio blakemorei
CGAGTCTAACAGGGAGGCTTCACGTCTGGGAGACGTGGAACTCAACCGGTCCCAAAATTCCCGGGGGAGGGTATTGGGATAGATGGGACCGGGAGTCCTCCGGACCGAAGTCCGAATGTCCATGCTGCAATGCAGCAATGAACTGATTTGAATATACGGATTTATACCGCACTGCACCACAAATACTTTGGAAGTGCAGATATGCATAAAATGCATGGCTTGGGTGTGGGGAGCCGCGGTAAAAGTGTTATTTAACGGGAGGTTAGGTTGAATACCTGGTTGGGATCAAACGATTGCATTGAACCTGTTGAATGACAGTTATGTGACATTGCCCTGAAAACAAGCGGTTCCGGCCCTAGCCCTTTGGCAAATGATCATCGCGAATCTGGTTGATCAAGAAGTCGCGAAACACACCCACTCGCTTGGAATTTCGCAACTCTTCGGGATAAACGAAGTAAGTGTTGAAGCTGGGACCGGCCAATTCGGGGAGCACGTGCACAAGATCTTCGGCATGACTGGTCATGTAATCGGGCAACGCGCCGATGCCGATGCCGCTGCGTACGGCCCGATAAATGCCATAGATGTTGTTGACCTTGAGTACCGGTTGGCGCGGTTTTCCGCTTCGACCTGCATCCATGAGCCAATTGAGGTTTGACACCGGGGTGATGGCATCTTCGCCATAGATCACCAAGCGGTGGTTATCCAAATCTTCGGGAGAACGCGGCATGCCATAGCGTTTGATGTAGCTGGGAGAGGCGTAAACCAGGTAAGAAACGGACATCAACTGGCGCTGCACCAAGTCCGGCTGTGTGGGTGGACGCAGGCGAATGGCGACGTCGGCTTGGCGCATGGAAATATCCAGCTCATCGTCCGAAAGCACCAAGGACACTTCGATGTCGGGATAGCGCAGCAGAAATTCTTTGATTCTGGGCGTCAACCAGATGGAGCCCAACCCGGTGGTGGTGGTGATGCGCAATTCGCCCTGGGGCCGTTCCCGGGAATCGCGAATTTGCGCCGTGGTGAACGCCAGCTTGGAAAAAATTTCCTTGGTCGTGCGGTCTAACAGTTCGCCTTGTTCGGTGAGAATCAGGCCCCGGGCATGGCGATGAAACAACGCGATGCCGAGGCTTTCCTCCAAAGCGCCAATCTGACGGGAGACGGCAGATTGGCTGAGGTTAAGGCTTTCCCCGGCGTGCGTGAAACTGCCCGCTTCCGCCACCGCATGAAATATGCGCAACTTGTCCCAGTCCATAACACCGGTAGCTGGTTCGGGAAGGCGGTCCATGCGGGTTCCTAACGATGAAAGGGAAAGTCGCCGTGGTTACTCGGCAGCGGTGGCCTCAGATTCCAGTTCTGCGACGTAGCGTTCCGCGTCCAGCGCTGCCATGCAGCCCGTGCCCGCAGCGGTCACGGCTTGTTGGTAAGTGTGGTCTTGCACGTCACCGCATGCAAATACGCCGGGAACCGACGTCATGGGCGTGCCGGGTTTGGTCAAGATATAGCCGGAATCGTCCATATCAACTTGGCCCTTGAAAATGTCGGTGTTGGGGCTGTGACCAATGGCGATGAATGCACCGTCCACGTTGATGGTGCTTTCGGCGTTGGTTTTGACGTTTCGCAAACGCAATCCGGTGACGCCCGGTGGGGTGGTCGATCCGCCCAACGCCAGGGCGGGGCCAGCTTGATTGCCCAGAACTTCTTCCAAAACCGTATCCCAGATGACTTCAACTTTGGGGTTTTTGAACAAGCGGGTCTGGAGAATTTTTTCAGAGCGAAGCTCATCCCGGCGGTGGATCAGGGTCACTTTGGTGGCATGATTGGTGAGGTAAAGGGCTTCTTCAACGGCGGTGTTGCCGCCGCCGATCACCGCAACCTCTTTGCCGCGATAGAAAAAACCGTCGCAGGTGGCGCAGGCCGACACGCCCATGCCCATAAAGGCCTCTTCAGACGGCAGCCCCAGCCAGCGCGCCGACGCACCTGTGGAAATGATGGCCACATCGCAGGTGTAGACATCCCCGCTGTCGCCCTTAAAGCGAAACGGCCGGACCGAAAGGTCGGCTTCGGTGATGATGTCATCGATGATTTTGGTGCCCACGTGAGCCGCCTGAGCTTCCATCTGTTCCATCAGCCACGGACCTTGGATGGTTTCGGCAAAGCCCGGATAGTTTTCCACATCCGTGGTGATGGTTAACTGACCGCCCGGTTGAAGGCCGCGCACCATGATGGGTTCCAAATTGGCGCGCGCGGCATAAATGGCGGCGGTGCAGCCTGCCGGACCGGATCCGATGACCAGGGCTTTGGTGTGATGGGTGGTGGACATGGTGTGAAGGTCTCCGAACGGTAACTTTGATAGGGGCTTTGATTAGGCTTTGAAGCGGTTATAGCGCGCAAAATGAAGAACCCCAAGGATAGAAATGCCAGCGCCTTGAAGCAAGCATCAGATTGCAAGTATCGGGTGTTCTTGTCAAAAAGCGGTTTTTGTAAAAAATCTGTAAAAACGCGTTTGCTCTTGCTCCGCTCACTTGAGTAATATAATTACAAAGGGAGCAAGGAGCCCAATGTGAAATGAACGACGCACGCGTGAAACTTGATCAAATTGATCGTCGTATACTCCATGATTTGCAAGACGACGGTCGCATCACCAATGTTGAACTGGCGCGCCGTGCGGGGATTTCTGCTCCCCCATGCCTGCGCCGGGTCCGCGCCTTGGAAGAAGCTGGCTTCATCCAAGGCTATCACGGCAATTTAGACGCCCGCGCCTTGGGCTTTAACGTCACCGTGTTTGCCCACGTCGGCTTAAAAAGTCAGGCCGAAAGCGATTTGGATGCGTTTGAAAAACTGGTCAAATCGTGGCCGCAAGTGCGCGAGTGCCACATGCTGGCGGGGGAAACGGACTTTTTGTTAAAAGTCGTCGCCCCCGATTGGGAAGAATATCAAACCTTCCTCACCACCCAATTGACGGCGGCGGACAATGTCAGCCACGTCAAATCGGCGCTCAGCGTGCGCACCACCAAGCAACTGCCCGGCGTGCCCATCGATCTCGACTAACTTGGGCCAGCTTCATACGATCCAGCCTCAACGTGTATGTTCTGCGTGTTAACTTAAAACGCCAGTTCGTCGTTGATGGCTTCCAGGCCCTTTAGGGCGCAGGCTTCGTCCAAGGAGCCGCCCGGTGCGCCGGAGACGCCCACCGCGCCGACCAGTTCACCACCGGTTTCAATCACTACGCCGCCGCCCAGCATCAGCACGCCGGGAATATCGCGAACGCCACTGGCTTCTTTGCCGGCCATGGAATTGTCGGAAAGGCCCAAGGTGTTGGCGCGGAAACTCACCGCCGTATAGGCTTTCAGCGTCGCCGTGCGCGGCGTGTGCGGTCCGGCAAAACGATCACGAATCATCGCCTGGGCATTGCCGCCCTTATCGACCA
This sequence comes from Magnetovibrio blakemorei, assembly GCF_001746755.1. Lineage (GTDB taxonomy): Bacteria > Pseudomonadota > Alphaproteobacteria > Rhodospirillales > Magnetovibrionaceae > Magnetovibrio > Magnetovibrio blakemorei. The sequence continues at coordinate 3,428 of NZ_MCGG01000031.1, forward strand.
CGGCAACGGCGACCTGAAATCCCTCCGCCCGGCACGCCGCCATCGTCGCTTGGGCCAACTTCACCGCCAGTTCCGGCGTTAAAGACTTGGTGGTAAACGTGCCTTCAGCGTGCGCGCCACCAACCATCAGGCCCGCGCTTAACGTCATGGCCGTCAAAATATTTGAAAATTTCATGATTGTCCTCCCGCAGGTTAAAACGCGAAAAGTGTGCGGCATGGAAGGGGCCGTGTCAAAGACAGTTATTTACAAGGGAAGAAAAAAGGACAGCAGGGCCGTTGATAAAACAGACACACTCAAAAGTATTTTTATGGTCCTCAGGGTGATCGGCGCCTGTGCTTGCAAGGTCTGTGCTTGCAAACCATTAGCATATTTTATGGAGGCAAGCGGAAACATCATAAAGACAACAATGAGACCCGATAAAATGAGCAATGATGGGAGCTCTACCATAGCCAAAAGCTGGGCTTTGGTTATGGGCTCGGAACGCATTACATTTTCGAATGCCTGGGCAAGGGTCAACCAGTCCGAGGTGTTTCGGGTAGATAGTCTAAAGAAGTATAAACACACAAAAATGAAGGCGGAATTCAGTCCGCAAAAGACAAAAATGCTTGAAAGGTTAAAGGGTTTTGGCCCGCTGCGCTGCGGGACATTTTTGGCAACGTTTTTCATCAAGCGCGGTAACAGGGCAAAACCTTTGCTGATGAAGGTCTTGACCACCAAGCTTAGGGCACCACCAACCAACAAGAGGGTAAAAAATTCAGCCCCCTTAACAGGCGGAGTGGCAGACACGGCTGGGGAATGCAGGGCTGGAAAGAGAAGTGTCGGGAGGAACAAATTCGCCAGGGTTATGGCGCGAATCCACAACGATGGCGTTGTCGGCAGGGGATGCGTCGTCGGTATCCAGCGCGAAAAACCGAGCTCTACAAGGGGGCTAACCACCAACACCGCAACGGCACAAAGGACAACGCCGCCATAGACGAGTTGCAAAATGGCGTAGAGTTCATACGACGATAAGCCAAACATATTAATGAGTTAACCTGGTTCCAAAATTTATCGCCATGATTGAAGTGTCGAGAATATCTGTTCTTGGGGTGCTGGCAACAAAAAAGGCCACTGAAATAAATCAGCGGCCTTTGGTAGAGGAGCAAGAGGCGGAAGGTTAGGCGTACTCCACCTTCACGATTTCATAGAACTTAGAGCCCCCCGGCGCTTTCACTTCGACGCTGTCGCCCAAGCTGCGGCCAATCAGCACGCGGGCCAAGGGCGACGAGACGGAGATGGTGCCTTTGCTCAGGTCGGCTTCGTGTTCACCGACGATCTGGTAGACCTTTTCCGCTTCGGTGTCTTCGTCCACTAGCAAAAGCTTGGCGCCAAAGCGCACCACGTCGCCGGACAGTTTCGACGGGTCGATGACTTCCGAATGGCTGATGATGGCTTCGAGTTCCAGCAGGCGGCCTTCGATGAAGCTCTGGCGTTCGCGCGCGGCGTGGTATTCGGCGTTTTCTTTGAGATCACCGTGTTCGCGGGCGATGCCGATGGCTTTGGTCACGGCAGGGCGTTCGATGTCTTTCAACAAACGCAATTCGGCTTCTAACTGCTTCAGACCGGCTGCGGTCATTGGGATTCTGTCCATCGGACGGGTGTTCCTTAACTCGATGGTGAAACGATCAATTGTAAAATAAGAACGATGCCCCCCAAAAAGACGACGGCCCTCAAACTCAAAGGGCCGTACGCCGGGTATCACCGTTCGCGTTGGTTACAACGCCCGGTAAGGATAATCCTGCAACGCTTTGACTTCAAGTGTCCCGGTCTGCAGAGCCTTAATGGCGTCAACCGCCGCCGAAGCCCCCGCCATTGTGGTGTAGTGGGGCACGTTGTTGGTGAGCGCCGAGCGGCGGATGGAGAAACTGTCCGCGATGGCCACAGCGCCCTCGGTGGTATTCATTACCAATTGCACTTCGCCGGACAAAATCGAATCGACGCAGTGCGGACGGCCTTCCATGACCTTGTTGACGGTGGAAACCGTAATGCCGTGGTTCCGCAAGTGATCGGCGGTGCCGCTGGTGGCGGTGATGGCAAAGCCTTGATCGGTTAAGCGTTGGGCGATGTCGACGATTTCCGCCTTGTCCGATTCCTTGACCGAAATAAACGCCGTGCCTGCGGTGGGCAGCTTGACGCCCGCGCCCAATTGCGATTTGGCGAAGGCTTTTTCAAAGGTGTCGTCCAGGCCCATCACTTCGCCCGTGGATTTCATTTCCGGACCTAAGATGATGTCCACGCCGGGGAAGCGGGCAAACGGGAACACCGCTTCTTTGACGGCAACGTGTTTGATTTGTGGCGTGTCGCCCAAATCGAACGAGGCGATGGTTTCGCCCGCCATGACGCGCGCCGCAATTTTGGCGATGGGAATGCCGGTGGCTTTGGCGACAAACGGCACGGTGCGCGATGCCCGGGGATTGACCTCCAACAAAAACACCGTCGTGCCTTGAACCGCGAACTGGATGTTCATCAGGCCGACAACCTTGAGCGCGATGGCCAGGGCTTTGGTCTGGGTGCGGATGTCTTCGATGATGTCTTTGGTGAGAGAATAAGGCGGCAACGAACAGGCCGAATCGCCCGAATGAATGCCCGCTTCTTCGATGTGTTCCATGATGCCCGCGATGTAGACATCGCCAGTGCCGTCGGCCAAGGCGTCGACGTCGACTTCCACGGCCCCTTGCAGGTAGCTGTCCAACAGCACCGGGCTGTCGCCGGAGACTTTGACCGCTGAAGTCATGTAGCGCATCAAGTTGGTGTGGTCGTGGACGATTTCCATGGCCCGCCCGCCCAGCACGTAGCTGGGGCGCACCACCAACGGATAGCCGATTTTCAACGCCACCGCTTCAGCTTCGGCGATGGAACGCGCGATGCCGTTGGCAGGTTGTTTTAAGTTCAAATCATTGAGCAAGGTCTGGAAGCGTTCCCGGTCTTCGGCCAAGTCGATGGCGTCGGGCGAAGTGCCCAAAATGGGAATGTTGGCGGCTTCCAAGGCATGCGCCAGCTTCAACGGTGTTTGGCCGCCAAACTGCACGATCACGCCCAAAACTTCGCCCGCCGTCTGTTCACGCCGGATCAGTTCGATGACCGTTTCTGCGGTCAGCGGCTCGAAGTACAAACGATCAGAGGTGTCGTAATCGGTGGACACGGTTTCGGGGTTGCAGTTGACCATGATGGCCTCAAGCCCGATGTCTTTCATGGCGTAGGCCGCATGAACGCAGCAATAATCGAATTCGATGCCCTGGCCGATGCGGTTGGGACCGCCGCCCAAGATGATGACTTTTTTGCGGTCCGTGACGTCCGCTTCGCATTGGGGCGGATTGATGCCGTCGCCTTCGTAGCATGAATACATGTACGGTGTTTTGGACGGAAATTCGCCCGCGCAGGTATCGACGCGTTTGTACACCGGGCGCACGCCCAGCGCGATGCGCCGGGTGGTGACTTTGCCGAGATTGGTGCCGGTGATCTCGGCCAGACGTTCGTCGGAAAAGCCCATCTTTTTCGCCCGCAACAAGTCCACGGCGTTTTGCGGCAGGCCGCTTTTGCGCAGCGCTTCTTCCGCAGTGACGATGTCCTGGATTTGACGCAGGAACCAAGGTTCGTATTTGCACGCGCGTTGAATGCGTTCAACCGAAAGACCGTGACGGAACGCCTGGGCGATGACCAGCAAACGGTCCGGTGTGGGCCGGGCCAGTGCGGCGACGATTTTGTCCACGTCGGGATTGGCGGGATCGACGCCTTCAATTTCCACTTCGTTCAAGCCCGTCAGGCCCGTTTCCATGGAGCGCAAACCCTTTTGCAGGGATTCGGCAAAAGTACGTCCGATGGACATGGCTTCACCCACCGACTTCATGGCGGTGGTGAGAAGCGCGTCCGCGCCGGGGAACTTTTCAAACGTGAAGCGCGGAATCTTGGTCACCACATAATCGATGGTGGGCTCAAACGACGCGGGCGTGATGCCGCCGGTGATGTCGTTTTTCAGCTCATCCAAGGTGTAGCCGACGGCCAGTTTGGCGGCGATTTTGGCGATGGGAAAGCCCGTCGCTTTGGACGCCAGCGCCGAGCTGCGCGACACGCGTGGGTTCATCTCGATGACAATCAACTGACCGTCAGCGGGGTTGACCGCGAACTGCACGTTGGAGCCACCGGTATCGACGCCAATTTCGCGCAGCACCGCGATGGAGGCGTTGCGCATGATTTGGTATTCTTTGTCCGTCAGCGTCAACGCAGGTGCGACGGTGATGCTGTCGCCCGTGTGCACGCCCATGGGGTCGATGTTTTCGATCGAGCACACGATGATGCAGTTGTCGGCCTTGTCGCGCACGACCTCCATCTCAAATTCTTTCCACCCCAGCACGGATTGCTCGATCAGCACTTCATGGGTGGGTGAGGCGGCCAAACCGCCGGAGACGATTTCGTCGAATTCTTGCATGTTGTAAGCGATGCCGCCGCCGATACCGCCCATGGTGAAGCTCGGGCGGATGATGATGGGCAAGCCGATGTGCTCCATCTCCTTGCGGCCTTCTTCCAACGATTTGACCACGGCCGAACGCGGCGTGGACAGACCGATTTTGTCCATGGCGTCGCGAAATTGCTGGCGGTCTTCGGCCTTGGCGATGGATTGCTCGTTGGCACCGATGAGCTCGACGTTGTGACGTTTCAGCGCGCCGTTTTCCGCCAGCGACATGGCCGCGTTCAACGCCGTCTGCCCGCCCATGGTCGGCAAGATGGCGTCGGGTTTTTCTTTGATGATGACCATCTCCAAAAACTCGGGCGTGATGGGCTCGATGTAGGTGGCGTCCGCCATGTTCGGATCGGTCATGATGGTGGCGGGGTTGGAGTTCACCAAGATCACCCGGTAACCCTCTTCGCGCAAAGCCTTGCACGCCTGCGCGCCGGAATAATCAAACTCACAAGCCTGACCAATCACAATCGGCCCCGCGCCAACGATGAGAATGCTTTTGATGTCTGTACGTTTGGGCATGGGTTCAGAATTCCAAAAAGTGTTGTTTAACCACAGAGGACACAGAGGTCACAGAGTTAGCCGAGTCCGAGTAGTGCTTTTATCAATTCAAAGGCTGCTTGTGCCGCAGCCGCCGTTGCTCCGCTTATGATCGCGGCCTTGTTCTCGTCAACGAAATCACCAAATTTTTCGGCAATTCTCGCTAAGGGCTCAAGCAACAGTGCCGTGGCCACGCGCACATTCACTTCCGTGTCGTTCAGAAGTTCCCGTCCGCCTTCAAGAGCTTTGAGAAGAGCACCTTTTTCATGACTGAGGTCATTGTCCAGACGGTGGTCTTCTCGAAATTCTTCAATAGCCTTGTCGAGTGCAGCAACGGTCTCATTGTATGGGCTGCTGTTGTGGTCGAGGCTTACAGTGCGGTCTGAAGCGGGGATGGCATCAGACTGATAAGCTAGAAGAAAATCAGATCCGCCATGATAAAATTTATTGGCAAAAGTGTTTTCCTTAAAAATAGCCTCTTCAATCTCTCGTATACCTCGAGCAGTAATGTGGTAACCCTTTTGTTGTGTGTATTCGACTTTTTCGTCAGAAGATAAATCTTTAATAATTTCTTTTATGTATGACTCAGATAGGGCTCCAATATTTAAATTTTCGACTTCATTAAGAGGTAAATACCCAGCGTTCACATTCTTTGTCGCAAGGTTATAAAACTGAACAAGTGCGACAATCTGGTAATCAAAAAATTGAAGGCGTGGCATTTTATTAACCCTCCATCAACCGCACAAACCGATCAAACAGGTAATGACTGTCCATCGGGCCGGGGCTGGCTTCGGGGTGGTGTTGGACGGAGAAGACCGGCTTGCCTTCGAGTTTGAGGCCTTCCAGCGAGCCGTCGAACAGCGACGTGTGGGTTTCGACCACGCCAGCGGGCAGGCTTTCGCGGATCACCGCAAAGCCGTGGTTTTGGCTGGTGATTTCGACCTTGCCGGTTTCCAGGTCTTTGACCGGGTGGTTGGCGCCGCGATGGCCCATGTGCATTTTGTGGGTTTTGGCGCCCGTTGCCAGTGCCAGCATTTGGTGGCCCAAGCAGATGCCGAACAGGGGCTTGCCGCTGTCGATAATGGCCTTAATCATCGGCACCGCGTATGCGCCGGTGGCGGCGGGGTCGCCGGGACCGTTGGACAGGAACACGCCGTCGGGGTTCATCGCCAAAATATCGGCTGCGGTTGTGACCGCAGGCACCACGGTGACGCGACAGCCCGCATTGGCCAGGCAGCGCAGGATGTTTTTCTTCGCGCCGAAGTCAACCGCCACAACGTGGAACTTGGCGTCGTTTTGGATGCCGTAGCCGTCTTTGAGCGACCATTCTGTTTCGTGCCATTCGTAAATTTCTTGGGTCGAGACTTCTTTGGCCAGGTCCGTGCCTTCCAGCGACGGCCAGTTGGCGGCCATGGTCACCAGGGCTTCGGTGTCGATGCCGCTTTCTTCGACTTCGGCTGCGGGCAGATGAATGATGACGCCGTTGGGCGCGCCGCCGTCGCGGATGCGCCGGGTTAAACGCCGGGTGTCGACGCCGGCAATCGCCACCAGCTCGTTCACCTTCAGCCACTCATTTAAATGCGAAGCGGCGCGGTAGTTGGCGGGCTCGGTGATGTCAGCGCGCAAAATGCAGCCGCGCACGGCGGGTTTGTCGGTTTCAACGTCTTCGAAGTTGGTGCCGACATTGCCGATGTGGGGAAACGTAAAGGTGATGATTTGGCCCGCATAAGACGGATCAGACAAGGTTTCTTGATAGCCCGTGAGGCCGGTGTTGAAGCACACTTCCCCCATGGCAACGCCGTAAGCTCCGGCGCCCGAGCCCCAAAACACTTGGCCGTCGGCCAGCACCAAGGCGGCATTGCAGCCCGCCGGGCGGGTGTGGTTCATGTGATCGGCGTCAAAGGTGTGATCAGGGGTTTGATCCGAAGGCGCAGAAAGAATCGTCCCCTCCGTCTCGGCGGGGGCGTTCGAAATGAGGTCGGCCATGGGCGACAATCCTACAGGAGGTTGAAGGCCAGTCTGCAAGACTGCGGGCGCGCAACGTCTCACAAACGGCGATTTGGGAGTGTTTAAGGGAAACAAGGCCCGACGTCAAGACTCAGTTTTATAAAAATAGTGTTTGTTTTCAATGTCTTGGAAAGATTTGAGGATTTGCCTTTATTTGTGTTTTCGGTTAACCTCTCGCCTTTCCGCAGAATCGTCCCATTGGGGGGTGGTGATTCAAGCGAAGAGGCCCAAAATGCTCAGAGACCGAATTAAAGAATCCATGAAAACCGCCATGAAGGCAAAAGACGAAATTGGCTTAGCTGCCACCCGTCTGATGCAAGCCGCCTTGAAGGACCGCGACATCGCGGCCCGCTCCAAGGGCAACATGGACGGCATTTCCGACGATGAAATCCTCGGCATGCTGCAATCGATGATCAAGCAGCGCCGCGACAGCATCGAAATGTACGAAAAAGGCGGCCGCCCGGAATTGGCCGAGCGCGAAGCCAAAGAAATCGACGTGATCGAAAGCTTCCTGCCCGAACAAATGGACGATGATGCCGCCGCCGCCGCCATTCAAGCCGTGATGAAGGAACTGGGGGCGCAGTCCATGAAGGACATGGGCCGGGTGATGGCGGTCTTAAAAGAACGTCACGCGGGTTCGATGGATTTTGCCAAAGCCAGCGGCCAGGTGAAGGCCCAGTTGAACGCCAGTTAAACGCTTTTGAACATTCCTTGACCCCTGTGTAAAAGCCTGGGGACAGTGGTGTGGAAAAGCTGTGAGCCTTATATAATAAGTATTGAACCGCTTTCTGCCGATTTCTGGCATGATGGCGCAGTTTCAGACTTGAATTAGGCCTCAGGCGTTTCTGGGGGATGTTTATGGCGATTTCTGCTCGGTTTTTAGATGAACTGCGCGAACGTATCGGTCTTGCCGATATTGTCGGGCGCCGCACGCGCTTGACCAAAAAAGGCCATGAACACTCGGGCCTGTGCCCCTTCCACAAAGAAAAAACGCCGTCTTTTACGGTCAACGAAGACAAGGGCTTTTACCACTGCTTCGGCTGCGGTGCGCACGGATCTGCCTTTGACTTTGTGATGGAGACCGAAGGCCTGGGCTTTCGCGAGGCGGTGGAAAAGCTGGCGGGCGAGGCGGGCATGCAGGTGCCCCAGGACAGCCCCGAAGAACGCCAGCGTGCGGAACGCAAAAAATCCCTCTATGACGTGGTCGAGGCCGCGTGTGCACACTATGAAAAGGCCTTGCGCCGTCCCGAAGGGGCACAAGCGCTTGATTACCTGCGTCGCCGCGGCTTGTCAGAGCAAACCATCAAGCGCTTTCGCTTGGGCTTTGCGCCGGATCGACGCGATGAGCTGAAAGCGGCGATGGGCGCGCTGGGCATCAAAGAATCGGAACTGATCGGTGCGGGTATGCTGGTCAAACGCGATGACGGTTCGACCTATGATCGGTTCCGTGGTCGCGTGATGTTCCCGATTTTGGATCGGCGCGGCCGGGTGGTGGCGTTTGGCGGGCGTATATTGGGATCAGATAAAGGCGTTGCGAAATATTTAAACAGCCCCGAAACCGATCTTTTTCACAAAGGCAGCCTTCTGTACGCCATGGATAGCGCCCAAGTGGCGGCGCGCGCCGGACAAACCTTGATCGTCACGGAAGGCTATATGGACGTCATCGCCTTGTTCCAGGCCGGATTTGAAGGCGCGGTGGCACCGTTGGGCACCGCGTTGACGCCGGAACAAATTTTAGAGCTGTGGAAAATCACCCCCGACCCGGTGCTGTGCTTTGACGGCGACAATGCCGGACAGCGCGCAGCCGCACGGGCGGCGGAACGGACCTTGGCGTTGATTAAGGCCGGGGTCGGGTTGCGTTTTGCCACCTTGCCGCCGGGTGAAGACCCCGACAGCTTGGTGCAGAGCAAAGGCCCGGTGGCGTTTCAAGAAATTCTCACCGCTGCCAAACCGCTCAGCCAAATTTTGTGGGACCTGGAAAGTCAAGCTGGCCCCACCGACACCCCGGAAGGCCGCGCCGCGCTGCAAAAACGCCTGGATGACCATGTGCGCCGCATCGAAGACGCCACCGTGCGCAGCCACTTTCAATCCAGCTTCAAAGACCGGGTGTGGCAGTTGGGCCGGGAAAATCGCGGCAGTAGCGGCGGTGGAGCCGGGAAAAGCGACTGGAAACCGGGCGCCAAACGTGCCTTTAAGTCTGAGCGCGCCCCTGTGTTTAGCGGCGAGGCCAAGCAACACGCGGTCAAATCGGTGCGCGTGAACCTGGCTGAGGCGCGTGAAGAGATCCTTTTGGCGACCCTCATTTGCCATCCAGAGCTGTTCGAAGAGGTCGGTGAACGGCTGGGAAGCCTTGCTTTTACGACGCTTACGCTTGACAACCTTCGTCAGGAAGCTCTAAAGACACTGGCTGGACAAACCGGGTCTGAACAATCCGGAGAGGACAGCAGTCTCGAAACGGACCTTGACAGGGAACATCTTCAACGCCACCTCAGGGACAGTGGATATGCGACAATTCTGGACTCACTGTTGAGCCCACGGGTTTTCGCGCATGCCTACTTCGCCCGACCCGATGAAGATATGTTAAGCGCCCTAGAAGGCTGGAACGAGACGTACGAATTTTATTGTAGGCGTGACCTGCAGGCCGAACTTGAAGATGCCCAGCGGCAGCTCGCCGCAGAAATGACGCCGGAAGCCAATGAGCGGTTACGTGCGTTAAACTTACAAAAGTTCTTGGCCGCAGAACGGAACGCCAAATAGCCCCTTCACCGTGGGGCTTTCGGTGTTGGTAAGTCCCGGCACAGGTGGTAGAACTTCTCCGCGCAGTGTCCTGATGACACTGTGCTGGACTTGGGAAAGAACGAACACGTCACATGGCATCTAACAAAAACGCTCAAAAGACCGAACCCACAGATGGCGAAACACAAGACAGTCCCTTGCTGGACAGCCTTGGCGCCAATGTCAAAAAAATGGTCAAGCTCGGCAAAGAGCGCGGCTACGTCACCTATGACGAGCTGAATGAGGCTTTGCCCCCCGACCAGGTGTCTTCCGAACAAATCGAAGATACCATGAGCCAGTTGTCGGAAATGGGCATCAACGTTATCGAAGGCGATGACAGCGATGACGCCGGCGACGGTCCCGCCAAAGCGGAAAAAGAAGACGGCGACGACGACGACGACGATGAAGAAAAAGCCGTCGCTGGCAATGTATCAGATAGCGATGTTGGGCGAACCGACGATCCGGTTCGCATGTACTTGCGCGAAATGGGCTCGGTTGAGCTGTTGTCGCGCGAAGGCGAAATCGCCATTGCCAAGCGCATTGAAGCCGGTCGTGAAATGATGATCGGCGGGATTTGTGAAAGCCCGCTGACCATCCGCGCCATTGTGGCGTGGCACGATGCCTTGATTGCCGAACAAATTTTGTTGCGCGATATCATTGATTTGGACGCGACCTATGGAGGCGGCCCGAATGCAGCCGCTACCAACGGCGAAAACGGTGAGCACAGCGAAGCTGAGGGTGTAGACGGCGCTGCTGCTGCTGTTGTTGCGGCCCCTGTCGTTGCGGAAGCCGCTGCGCCCGCTAAGCCCGAACCTGCGCCAAAAGCAGAAGGCGACGACGAAGAAGATGATGAGGCCGAGGGCGAAAAAACTGAGGGGGATAACCGCGACGACGACGAAGACGATGACGCGGAAAACAATCTTTCTTTGGCGGCCATGGAAGCCAAGCTGACTCCGGTTGTGGTGGAAACCTTCGAAGAAATCGCCAAAACCTACAAAAAAATGAGCCGCCTGCAGGTTAAGCGCATGGACGCGATGCAGGGCGGCGAAGAATTCAAGGCGGTTCAGGAAAAGCGCTACGAAAAACTCCGCAAGGAATTGATCGACCTGATGGACAACGTGCATTTGAACAATGCGCGCATCGAACAGTTGGTGGATCAGCTCTATGACTTGAACCGCTCGATGATGAGTTTGGAAGGCAAGTTGCTGCGTCTGGCCACCAAGTGCCGGGTCAAGCGCGAAGACTTCATCGAACAGTATCGGGGCCATGAATTGGACCCGCGTTGGCTGACGGCCGTTTCAAAGCTGCCGGGCAAGGGCTGGGAAAAGTTTACCTCCAAGCACATTGACGAGATCGAGATCATTCGCGGCTCCATCGGTGAATTGGCCGAAGAAGCGGGCCTGCCGGTGACGGAATTCAAGCGCATCGTCTCCACCGTGCAAAAAGGTGAACGTGAAGCCGCGAAGGCGAAAAAAGAAATGATTGAGGCCAACTTGCGCCTCGTGATTTCCATCGCCAAAAAATACACCAACCGCGGCCTGCAATTCCTCGATCTCATTCAGGAAGGCAACATCGGCCTGATGAAGGCCGTTGATAAGTTTGAATATCGTCGCGGTTATAAGTTCTCCACCTATGCCACGTGGTGGATCAGGCAGGCGATCACGCGCTCCATCGCGGATCAGGCGCGCACCATTCGTATTCCCGTGCACATGATCGAAACCATCAACAAACTGGTGCGCACAAGCCGTCAGATGTTGCATGAAATCGGCCGCGAACCGACCCCGGAAGAACTGGCCGTGCGCTTGAGCATGCCGCTGGAAAAAGTCCGCAAAGTGTTGAAAATCGCCAAGGAACCGATCTCCTTGGAAACGCCCATCGGCGACGAAGAAGATTCGCATCTGGGCGATTTCATCGAAGACAAAAACGCGGTTCAGCCGCTGGATGCCGCCATCAACGGCAACCTGCGCGAAACCACCACGCGGGTTTTGGCTTCGCTCACGCCCCGCGAAGAACGCGTGCTGCGCATGCGCTTCGGCATCGGCATGAACACCGATCACACCTTGGAAGAAGTCGGTCAGCAGTTCTCGGTCACCCGCGAACGCATCCGTCAAATCGAAGCCAAGGCGTTGCGCAAACTCAAACACCCCAGTCGCTCGCGCAAACTGCGCAGCTTCTTGGATTATTAAGCGCGCACTGCATATTGAAACAAAAAGGCCGGAGCATTAAGCTCCGGCCTTTTTGTTTTGAACCGCCTGCGGCCCTGGTGTTATTGGCGAACGCCTTCGACGCTGAGGAAAATTTCCACTTCGCGTGATGCCGGACCTAAGTCCATTTTGACGTTGAAGTCTTTGAGCGCAATGACGGTTTTGCCTTCAAACCCGGCCCGATAGCCGCCCCATGGGTCTTTGCCTTCGCCGACCAGAACCGCGTCGATGACGATGGCTTTGGTGACGCCGTGCAAGGTGAAGTCGCCGCTGATTTTGGCTTTGTTGCCATCGGTAACGGAGATTTTGGTGCTGACGAATGTGGCTTCGGGGAATTTATCGGTTTCCAGGAAGTCGGCGCTGCGCAGGTGTTTGTCGCGCTCGGCGTGATTGGTGTCGACGCTGGACGTGTCGATGGTGACGCTGACGTGTGCGTCTTGGGGCTTGGCCGCGTCATAAGAGAACGCGCCACCAAATGTGTTGAAGCGACCCTTCAGCCAGCTGTATCCCAAATGCTGAATTTGGAAGGTGATGGAGGCATGTGCCCCTTTGGTGTCGATGGTGTAATCGGCGGCCTGCAGGGGGGCGGAATAGCCAATGGCAAGGGCGACAAGGGCGGCGGTGAGCGATAATCGTTTCATCAATTTAAGTCCTTTATGTTGTTTAAAACCAATTCAGCGCCGACCCAACATGCGGATGAGCGTGTTGTCTCGGTCCCAATAGTGGTGCTTCAAAGCTGCCGCCCCATGAACGACAACGGTGCCGATCAGGGTTATGGCCAGCCAAAAATGGAGGGTGCCCGCCACGTCTTCTTGTTTGGCGATGGTCGTGATGGTGGCGGGAACGTCGAACAGTCCAAACACAGAAATGGCCCGGCCATCGGCGGTGGAAATCAGATAGCCGCTGAACATGACGGCAAAAATAAGGATGTATAAGACCAAATGGGCAGCATGCGCGGCGTTTCGCTCCCACCTTTTGTGACCGGGAACAGGGGCAGGTGTCGGGTCCCAAAACCGCCAAGCAACCCGTACCAATAAAACGCCAAACAGCGATATGCCAATGGATTTGTGCAGATCCGGGGCGAGCTTATACCAGGAATCGTAATAGGTGAGTCCGGTCATCCACAGCCCTAAGGGGAACAAAACAAAAATGGCAAGTGCTGAAAGCCAATGAAATAAGATGGCTGTATATCCTCAGCTGCTATTAGTGTTGCGCCAAATGTTATATGTAGAAGGAGGTGCTTTATCCTGATCCTGAGATTGGGTTGGTGTTGGGGTTTGTGCCGGATTGAGTACGGAGTCTGACGGTATGGTCAATGGTTTGGCCGATGGTGTCCCAGCGGGAGGTGTGGCCGGGGAGCTTTGTGGGTTAGCCTTTGGGGAGGCGTCGGTGTGCATGTCTGGCTCACATCACTTTTCGTGGGGTCCGAATGGGCGTTCGTGGGGTCCGAATGGGCGTCGTTGCTCTTCATGGGCGACACCCTGACTCTATTTGGCATGCTCCATTGACACTAGTGACTGAAAATCGAATAGACTGTATCGAAATACGAAACAATAAAACGTATAAAAAAATCCCACACGCAAAGCTTTCGCGACCCGCTAACCCTTGCTATAAGCTACAGGCGCAAAACGCACGTACCACCTCGTGTGGGCCTGTAGCTCAATTGGTTAGAGCCGACCGCTCATAACGGTCTGGTTGCAGGTTCGAGTCCTGCCGGGCCCACCATTCTCTTTTTTAGGCGTTGTATTCATTGTATTTTTTCCTAAAATGCCCAAACCAAAAGAATAGGTTTGGGTAAATTGTTCTATTTTTGTCCATCAATTCGCTTACGGACGCTATTAGCAAGTTTCTGCTGATTCACGCCCCGGGTATATCTCGTGACCTCAGATATGCTGTCATGGCCTGTGATGGCCATGATTTCATGAACGCTACATCCCATTTCCGCGAGACGTGCCGCTGCAGCCTTTCGCAGTCCATGTGCGGAGCAATGGGGAAGGCCCGCTTCGTTACAACGATCTCGAAACCAATTGCCAAAGCCATTGGACGTGAATGGGCGATTATATTCGGTCACGAGGAAGTTCATGTCACCCGTTGGCGATGCATTAATCACCCGCTGGAGTTCATCCAGAATAGGAAGCATCAATGCTTTTTCTGTTTTTTGCTGGTAGACGGATATCCAACCATTCTTCATATACTGACGCCCCATTTTGACGATGTCAGAACGACGCTGTCCCGTGAAAAGCATGAGTGAGAGCGCAAGATGCGCTTTCGTGCCAATAGGATGTCGTTCTTGAAACTGCTTAATTTCGTCCATCGTCCAGGCATGGAAACCATGCTTGTTTCTGCTTTTCAGTTTCTCAACATTCTCAATGGGGTTCTTCTCAAGAAGGTCGTAATGCACGGCGTATTTGAACACTTGCCGTAACGCCTTGAGCATATTGTTTGCAGCTCCAGGCCGATCAGTCATGGAATCAAGAATTTTTCGAACATGCTTTGCTTGGAGTTGGTTGTATCGTTTAGAGCCGTGTTCTTCACAAAAACGATCAAGAATTCCCCTACGGGTTTTTTGGTAGCCTAGGCTAATCTCCTTAAAAGCAGAGCATTTGAAGTACTGTTCAACCAACCAACGCATGCTTCCGGAAGGTGCTCTTTGATAAATTGGTTGTGACTTAATGATCCCATTGGCAGCGTCATGATAGTCTTCCCAAAATTCAGGAGAACCTTCAGGGCCCCTTAGTGGGGTGCGCGGCCCTTTTCCAAGACGATAGTACAAGCGTACCTTTCCATGGCGATCTTTGAAGCGTTCAACATATTTGATGCGCACCGATGTCATGTCTAATCGTCCCAATCATTACGGTCATCATTGGTGGCTTCGAGCCGAGGTAACTCTTCAAATTTTTCGTCGAGCTCCTGTGTGTCAAAAACTTGACGGTTTCCAATCAGACGAGGTCGTGGCATTCGCCCGTCTCTCACCATTGTTCGAAATTTTGTAGGTCCACAACCCACGTAAATGGCGGCATCAGAAAGCTGTAGACCTCTAGGATTATGTTTAAGAATTTTCATGAGGATTTACCTCTTCAACGATTGAATCAATGGCAATTAGCCTATCATAACGCCGCGCACGAGATCTTGTGCGGCGTGTTAATATGAGCATGAAGAAGCTTTCTCGTCAACACGCTAATTGCATAACCATACTCAGTGTGTTAATACAGTGCTGTCTTTGAATATTGAATGGGTTTGATAATGGACCAAGGTTTAAGAGATAAGCTGAGTGGCGCAATTAAGCTTAATGGGGGAATAAGAAGCGTTGCTAAACGTACTGGCTTAAATGCAAGTAACTTAAGCTCATGGTTAAAAGGCCGCCCTACTGTTTCTCAAGAGAAAATAGATGGCGTCTTGAAGGAAATAGGACTTCCAGATTTAAAGCCAGCTGAAGATTATGTGCATGTTTGGCGCATTTATCAGATGAGCCCCGAGACCGATGACGCACTGTTTTTGTATTTCCCAGATGGGTTCAAGGCAACTCACATTCGGGTTGTCGAACCTGAACTGCGAGAGTTTGTTCCTCCTTGGGGAGGTAATGAACTATTTCGAGAAAGAGTTGCTGAATTCGCGTTCATTACTGATGGAAATGTTCGGGCTTCTCTAGTGGTTGAAAAGGGTTGGGACAGTTTTATGCCTCCTTTTCAACTAGCAACAGACCCTAGAGTATCCGAACGTTTTAAAGATGTTTTTATAGATGATGCTGCAAGTTTTAATATTACAAACCCATCTATCAATGAATTTGACCGCATACTCTACAAACTCGAGGCTCCTGCTAAATCTGGTTCATTGGAAGAGGTACTCCACACGATTTTTCAAGAAGGTATCTTTTATGATGAGGCAGTTAGACGACTGAAAAAAAAGTGAAAACAAGAACATGCCTTCCTAAACTCATGGGGGGCAAGTTGCTCGCGGTTCCGTCCAAGGCGGCTCCGAGTGCGGCTGTAATGGATATACCGCTGCGGTGGAAGCGCACCTTAAAGGTCGTGCGTAAGGCGCTCGAAGAGTTGGTGGGGGTGAGAGATTAAGGCTATTCGGGTATAGGCTTTTTAAGGCGATCCATTGAGGTGATAGATTGGATATGTTTTTTAGACGACGGGGTGGCGTATTGATGCAAAAGGGCTCAAAAAAATGACAGACAACCCGATGATTGATTGCCCTCCATTTATACGTCGCCAGGCGCGACTATTACCGCTCACCTTCATGGGCCGTAACGGAAATCCGTTTCGAAAACCCGAGCCCATCAACGCAATTTTGGTGGAATCCCGTCCGGCGAACGAGGCAGAAATACTACAATTTCGGCGCAAAAATCGCTGCTGAAAGACCCTCTCGAGAGCGAGTGACACCGCTCCGCTGCGTTGACCTAAAGGCAAACTAAGAAGGTCCCCGTTTGGGGCATCTTGTCTGCGAGGGGTGACGATGTGAGTCGGTCTACATCCTACCCCGGCCATCGCCGTAAGCATCTTAGCAGACCTTAGACAAGTAGACAATTGAGTGAATATGCTCACTTCCCGATATACACAAATCGATGAGAAAAAAGGATGGAGCGGATGACAAAAGCAACTGAACGCGACTGGCTGTTTCCGTTGCCCAAACACCCTGAATATCTGGCACGTTTGCTTGCGGGAAAGTTGACGCCGGATGAAATTGATGAGGCCAATAAATGGTTTCCGATGGAGATGGCGTTTGGTCCGGTAAATGAGCTACCAGAAATCAATATTTCGCGCTGTATTTTCGACCTTGATAGACCTCACGCACCGCCGCCAATGCCTTCCCCAGATGACCTTATCATCGACGAATTACCGAGCAAATATCGAGGGCGCAAATCGCCTGAAACCCTGGCTGCTGAGAAAACGTTGAGGACAACTCGAAACCGTGAAAAGGTCGACCCCAAGGCTCCTAACTGGGAAATATTAGCCCCGTGAGGTATGAAAAACTGGCAGCCTAAAGAGCATGGTGCGGTCTACTTTTTTCAGACAAGCTCACATCATTTAGCACGTCTTTGATGGCACTCTCCACGGCTCCGAGCGCCTGAGCCTTGTTCCGCCAATCCAGTAAAAGCGGTAACCTTGTGAAGGCTATCGCGGCCGTAACGTGGCCTGTTCGGGGTCGTAGATAAAGTCACCGATCGTACCGTCTTTGATCTTCTCGACCGCATCGTCGATCACGAATAGCGGCACAAGAAACCATTCACGGGGAACGACGGGCCGTCCGAAACGGTCTTTGATCTCTATTTCAAGGCGAGCTGGTTCGAACACCCGGTGGATGAGGTTTTCAAGCTTGGTCCGATTGATATTGAAAAGTTCATATGTGGCTACGATTTCAACATCTGCCATGAGAAACGTAGAATCCAACTTTGCGTTGGCAATCCGTTTCTCGACACTGCCCCCCGTCACACCGATTTTGTGAAGTATGTCTCGGTTTTCTTGGACGTAAGGCAAGTCCGATTTGCTGCGAAGAACGTAAACGGTTCCACTGGCCAGGTCGTCATCGGCCGAAACATCAGAGAAAAGTGGGCCTGCGCTTGGTTCCGTGATACGCCGCCCCGTTCCATCCCGATGTAAGGCACGTTGAAGAGAGCGGAGCAGCACATCGCTTTCCGTTCCATTGTCATAAATGACCCGAAGGCGGCTGTCTCGTCGATCGTACTCGGTGATGAACTCCTCACCCATTTCCGCGACATAGGCAATCTGTCCACCAACGATAAAAAACTCACCCTGCTTGATTTCAGCCATCGTCTGAAAGGGGCGAGTCTGACGAACGCCGGCAGCAAGATCCTTCTTCACTTTGTCCAGCAGCGGCTTGAACTTGTCGAAGTCTTCACATTTTTCACGATTAGCAATTTCCTCGGCCGCACGTTTGTCCGCGCTGGACCGGACATGGTTCAGCTTCGTGATCTCGTTCGGCGTATCAACCTCGACACCAAGCTCGGCAAGTAAAGCCTCATCATCCATGTCATCCACGACTGCCTCGGTTTCGACAAAGGACAAGTCCACAAGCCCTTGCCGGTCAAATTCAGCCAGGACGGTGCGGCATTCCTCTTGCCGACGGATTTGATCGAGACGCGTGGCGTACAGTCGCTCGAAGATATCCCGCTCTTCGCCATGCTCAGGCATACGGCCCTGTTCGTCGACGAAACGCTGGATTTCTTCAAAGCCCGCGATGATGCGTTCCTCGCGGGGTGTGCGGCTTGCAACCTTCTTGCCTTCAACCTCGACGCCAAGCTCTTCGAGCAGGGCGTCATCTTCTTCGGTGAACTTATTGGCCATTCGCCGCCTCGGCTTTCATGCGGGCAAGGAACGCCACCCCCTCGGCCATACGTTTTTCCCATGGGTCGGGCGAGGTGATCGACGGTAAGTGTCCGCGCTCTTGTTTGAATTTGAGCGCCCGTTTAGCGAGGTCGCGGGCTTCCTCTGGCGTCAGATTTACGCGCTTTGCTGCGATAACGGCGGCAACCTGCTTGAGGCTGTCCTCACTCATGGCCTTGGCGAGGATGGCATAGGCCTCGCCAAACGGATTGATGCGGTCGATCAGATCGATGTCGAGTTCACGCACATCCATGGCGAACTTGCGCACGCCCTGAATCAACGCTGTGTTGGTGCTTGCCTCACCATCGCCGTCATCCAAGCCGCCGAGGGCAGCCTTCTTGGCTTCCTGGGTGATGTTTAAGGCGGCGACGGCGTGTTGACGGACGGCCTCCTGATCCTCGTCATCGAGCTCCGGGTATTTGTCCTTAATGATCTTTCCCATGCGTAGCTGGGTCAGTTCCTCTGGCACCAGCTCTTCGTCGAACAATCCGCGTTCGATGGTCGTTTTATCCTGAACGAAGGATGCAATAACCTCGTTCAAATCTTCCTGGCAGATACGGGCCGCTTCCTTGCTCTTGGGCTCAGTGAGGCCCTTAATCTCAATCTGAAACTGCCCGCCTTCTTCGTTGAAGCCGATGTTGCATTTGGCCGGATCGTACCCGCCTTCGCCATAATCGAAGCCTTCTACAGGGCCGCTGTTGTTATTCTTGGGTGTAAAGTTGAAGCGCGGGGCTAGAACCTGTTCCATCAGCAAGCTGGCGGCGATGGCTTTCAGGGTATCGTTGACGGCTTCCGTCACCGCCTGTTCGGACGCATCCGGTTCCGCGATCAGGTTGGTGAAGCGCGAGTGGGTCTTGCCCGGTGCATCGCGGGTGGCGCGACCGATGATCTGCACGATTTCCGTCAGGCTGGAGCGATAGCCGACGGTCAGCGCATGTTCGCACCAAATCCAGTCGAACCCCTCCTTCGCCATGCCCAGTGCGATGATGATGTCTATGTGATCGCGATTGTTTTTTTGCGTCGAATCTTTGAGCGCGGCAGACACACGGTCACGTTTGGACGGGTCGTCTTCAACCAGGTCGGCAATGCGCAGCACACGGCCTTCCGGTGTTTTGACCAATTGGAAGCCGGTCGCCTCATCGGTGCCCTGCCACTCGCCCAATTCGTGGAGGATGTGATCGACCTCCTTGATCTTGTCCTTAGTGCTTTCGCGGGAATTGACGTTGGGGATATGGATGATGGTTTTTTCTGCGGGGTTCAGAACGCTCAAAATTTCATCGGAATACGCGCCCGCATAGAAATAATAGCCGATGTCCAGACGCTTTAGATACTCATAGCCGTTGAGTTGCTCATAGTAGGTGTAAGTGACGGTATCGAACTTAGCTTCATCGTGCGGAGCCAGCACGGCTTCCGCATCGCCGCGGAAGTAAGAGCCGGTCATGGCGACAAGGTGCACTTTGTCGCGCGCGATGAATTGGCCCAGATGAAGGCCCAGCTTGTTATCCGGGCTGGCCGAGACGTGATGGAACTCGTCGACCGCGATCAGCCGATCATCGAACGGCTCGATACCAAACTTATCCACGGCGAAGCGGAAGGTGGCGTGGGTGCAGACCAGCACTTGGTCGTTGCTATCGAGGAACGCTTTGACAGAATTGACCTTGCCGCCGTCTTCGCCCGGCGCGTTGCACAGGTTCCATTTCGGCACGACGGACCAATCGGCCCAAAACCCGTACTTGCTCAGGGGCTCGTCATGGAAACTTGCGCCGATGGATTTTTCCGGCACCACGATGATCGCTTGTTTCAGGCCCTGATTGTGCAGTTTGTCGAGGGCAATGAACATCAGCGCCCGGCTCTTGCCCGATGCGGGTGGCGATTTGATCAACAGATACTGCTCGCCACGCTTTTCATAGGCGCGTTCCTGCATGGGGCGCATGCCAAATTCGTTCGACTTGGTCGAACTGCCTGTGCAGGCGTAATTGACGGAGACGGAGGGTACGGATTGGCTCATTGATCGTCTTCCTTACCTTTAAGTTTATGTTCGAGCCGTTCGATTTCTCCGAGATCCACGGCATCCGCCACACGGGCCTCGTCGGCGCGGCGCTCCCGGTCGAAAGTCTCATAATGATCAAAGGCGATACGTTCCATCTGGTTCCGGCTGACGGAACCAGCCCCCTCTAACACCGGCTGGTCATTAAATTCCAGCATTTTGCCCACATTGCCCCGCCAATAGTCCAGTGTCAGGTCCTGATGTTGTTTTACGCGCAATTCAGCCTGTTCCAGGAAAATAACAACCAGGCGATTGAGGGTGTCGATTTCATCGGCATTCAAATAGTTTTTGGCGATGATGACATCTTGCTTGCGTACCCTTGATCCCCGCCAATTGGTCAGGGCCATATTAGGCTTTTCCGGGTCAGCCCGGTTTACGATCAACTCGGCGGCGGTATGTCCCGTGGTGGCGTAGAGCAGTTTGTTTTGCACTTCAGCAAAGAAAAGGTTCGTTTCTTCCTCCCGCACGCGGTAGTCCGAACTGAGCGAAAAAAGGTCTCTTACCTTTTGATAGAAACGCTTTTCCGAGGCACGAATATCGCGGATGCGCGCCAGCAACTCATCAAAATAGTCCCAAGCGCCAGGATTTTTGAGGCGTTCGTCGTCCATCACGAAGCCTTTGATTAAAAATTCCTTCAGATGCGCGCTGGCCCATTGGCGAAATTGGCTGCCGCGCGGGGAACGGACGCGGTATCCAATAGCGAGAATCAGGTCAAGGTTATAGTGCTGAATACGGCGCTGTACCTGCCTTTTTCCCTCACTTTGAACTGTCAAGGAATCCTTGACAGTTGCCTCCTGGCTCAACTCCCCATCCTCGAAAATGTTTTTGGCGTGAAGGGAAACATTTTGCTTAGTGGTTTGGAATAATTCGGCAATTTCGAGTTGAGACAGCCACACCGTCTCGGCATCGACGCGCAGGTTGAGGTGCGTCCGTCCATCCTCGGTCGTATAGAGGATGATCTCGCTCATGCCATATCCCGCCGTGTCGATTTGTTGTCTTGTTTCTGCATTTCGCCAACTAAATCCATA
Organism: Magnetovibrio blakemorei; assembly: GCF_001746755.1. Classification (GTDB taxonomy): domain Bacteria; phylum Pseudomonadota; class Alphaproteobacteria; order Rhodospirillales; family Magnetovibrionaceae; genus Magnetovibrio; species Magnetovibrio blakemorei. The sequence continues at coordinate 24,875 of NZ_MCGG01000031.1, forward strand.
ATCATCATCGCTCCCCCGCAACGCTAGCAAGCGCCGCCTTAAGTACCTGAAAACAGACTTTCGCAGTATGCTCATCGGGTGTGAACCCGGATGCCATTTGCTCGTATGGATGAATGTAATTGCGAAAATCCCGGAGCCCGTGGCTGAACTTCTTCACATCGGGTTTAAGTAGGCCGACTTCACAGGAAACATCTATGAACTGAGCGAGACTCCATTCGTGAAAGCGCTTTACGCCGCCGTCAGCAGCTTTCGGGCTGCTCGACGCTCGATTAAAGCGCGAAGGTTCCTTTTGAGCCGCCCCAAGCAATACGGCTTCGAGCACACTGCCGCACAGAAAGATGACAGATAGATACGCGCCAGCCCCCAATGCAGTCCGCGCTTCGGCAAGCCGGTTTTCAACGATTAGTACGGCCTGCGATTCAATCGGTAATTTCTGGACGTTTGGGATATGGAATTCTCGTCCGAGAAAATCGTCGGCAGTCTGAGGCGGTTTCCTAGATACAGGCTTCCCGGAAAGCCGTGCAACAATGCCTCGCGACTTTTCAAGAAGGGGCACATCAAGTTCCCGATTATTCAGATCGCAATCGGCCTCATATGAATCGAGCATCTCCGACAGGACCTTACTGACCAAGACATCCGACTCACGCTCCCAGAAAGCCCGCACCTTTTTGGCTTTGGACGTGCCATAGGTCTGATATTTCGAGCCGTGAATATCGATCTTATGACGATTGAAAAACTCGCCAAAAGTAGCGTCCGAATAATCCAGAACATAGCCGCTTTGCATACCGAACAGCTTTTCAAGATAACGCTTCTCAATATCCGTCAGGCTACTCATGCTGCCCCCTCTTCCCGCTACTGGATACTATGTTTTCAGGCGGTGAAAATACAGCAGGCTTTTGCTCTTCGAGCTTCTTGAGTTTCCCTTCCAAAACTGTTTTAGGAGTCCAATCAGCATTTTGCGTAGCGTGTGTTTTCTCTGGAAGATTATAGGTCGCTCGCAAATGGTCGATTATGGCGATGGCTTCCAAACCGAGTTTGGCGTAGCCCTTCTGGCGCGCTTCATATACTTCTTCGTAGTATGGAGGCCACGCCTCTTCATCACTTGCCCACTGAATATGGCTGTCCGTATTACGAACGCTGTTTGGGAGCGTTAAAATACGATACATCAGTGCGCTGTCGATGCTTTTCCAATCAACATCGGCAGGGAATTTAGGGTCCTCGGGAAGCGGCACAACAGGGTGATAGTGCTCGCTTCCATCTTTATCTCGATGTGATGCCAGCCCCATAACAGTGCCGTCATCATGAACAACCTCAATACACTTCTCGATGTATTCATCGAGAATACAAATCACCCGAACAGCTAGGTAGGTGGCGTGCTCGGCTCTTGAGCGCCTTGCAGATAGCGCTTCTTTGATCCACGGGATAAACGACCCGACAATAACTCCAAGGAGACCGAATAACGCTTCGCTCATGCAGCCCCCTTCTTCGCCGTCATCTTGGTATACATCTCGAACAGCTTTTCCAGCCGCTCGGTGTCGTTCTTGAAGCGGCGGCCGATGTAGATGCGTTCCAGCACTTCGTCGTTGCGATCATGGGCCGCGCGCAGGTCGGCGGGCATGTTCTTGGGGTCATAAAGATCGGCGATGGTGGCAGGGAAATGCGCCTCGCGCGCCAGAAGGATATCCTCAGCGCAGCGGGTCAGGTCGGCCTTGTTCTTTTCGGTGAGCGTGGGAACGGGAAAGGTGTTCCAGCCGAGGGTATTGGAATAGCGGAAATCGGTTTTCAGCTTTCCGCAGACCGTCGCGATCCACACCAGATGCAAGCGCGACGCGATCAGTGCCATATTCCACAAGGGGGCGTCGTAGAGGGCGAAGGCGAGGTTGGTTACAGTTGAGCGGTTATCGAGTAACCCAACAGGCAAGAAGCCTCGATTTTCAGAAGAGACACAGGGCATGGCGATTGTTTGATGTGCACCGATGTGCATTTCACGCATTTGATGCGCCCGTGCAGCCATTTCATTTGCGCTTTTATCTCTACTGGCGAGACGCATATCGCGCACACCCTCGATGCGCTTTCGGATGGGGGCAATCTGCATGGCCTCTTCGAGATGTTCATCCTCGATCCAAAGACAATACCGTTCCAGCCCGCGGATAAATTCAGCGGACCCGTATATCCGCCGGATAAATCGATCATGTTGTGCAGATGATAGGCCTAAAGATTTAACGTCATCGGCCGATAACAGCAAGTTTCCCCCATCATAAGGCATGTTGCCCCGCAGCATTTCTGGTGTCTCGCTTACCGGTTGCACCGCTTTGACCACAGAAACATTCTGCACAGCAACAAGATAGGCATTAATGTTTTCCGCCTCCTTTGCGATTAGTCCACCATCATCGGCAATTGAAAACAGTTGTCGCATCTTTCCGGCATGATTTGATATCCCAATGATCGCCACCGTGACGCCCGCGTTATGGCTCGCCAAGTTCGCCCATTTGAAACTGGTGTGGGCGAAGGCGATCTCATGACCGGTCTTGAAGATGAGCGGCCAGAGGATCGGCACTTGCTGGCCCTGGCAGATCGAGTTCGTGGACACAAAGGCGGCACTGCTCTCGGTATGCATTCCAAAATCCACGGCCTTCATAAACCAACCCGCGACATAATCGAGCGACTTCCAGCTTTTGGTGCGCCCGTCGAAAATCCGCCCAAGGTCTTCTTTCTGCTCGGTTGATTGCCATGTGGAGCCTAAATAAGGTGGGTTCCCGCAAATGTAGGTCTCGCCGCCTTCATTCTCGAAATCGATCTGCGCCTGATCAAGCGGCGTGTGAAACAGGTCGTCGGCGTGATGTTTCACACCCGTCCCCGTGGATGGGCAGATGCTCAACCAATCGAGCCGGAGCGCATTGCCGCAGGTGATCCAGTTCTGGGCATCCAGCGGCAGGAATTCGGCCAGGGCTTCTTTCTGTCCGCGATAGAGCATATCGCACTGGAACTCGGCGATGATCAGCGCCAAGCGCGCGATTTCTGCCGGGAAGTCGCGCAGTTCGATCCCCCGGAAGTTGGTGAGCGGGATGTCGGTACGTCGGTCCGGCTCATTGCGCCGCTTGTTGATCTCGGCCTCGATTTCGCGCATTGCTTTGTAGGCGATGACCAGGAAGTTGCCCGAGCCGCAGGCTGGATCGAACACCCTGATTTTCGCCATGCGCTTGCGCAAGTTCAGAAGTTTCTGCGGGCTGTCCCCAGCCTCTTCTAGTTTCTCGCGCAGATCATCCAGGAACAGCGGGTTGAGCACTTTTAAGATATTTGGCACGGAGGTGTAGTGCATGCCGAGCGCGCCGCGTTCTTCATCATCCGCCACGGCCTGGATCATGGAGCCGAAAATGTCGGGATTGATCTGTTGCCAATCGAGGTGGCCGATGTGGATGAGGTAGGAGCGCGCGATTTTGGTAAAACGCGGCACGTCCGTGCTGCCGGAAAAGAGCCCGCCGTTCACGTAAGGGAACCCATCGGCCCAGCGCGGCAGTTTGGCGCTTGCACGGTCTTTGATGGACGTATTCATGGCGCGAAAGATTTCGCCGATCACTTCATGCGTGTTGGCGGCATCGCGTTCGCTCATCTGATCGATGGTGGCGGTGAACAGGCCCGTACCGTTGAAGATGTCCGTATCCTCGGCGAAGAAACAGAAGATCAGCCGCGCCATGAAGTGGTTCATATCGGGGCGGCGTTCAGTTGTCCCCCAATCGGGATTGGTTTTGAGCAGTTCGACATACAGCCGGTTGAGCCGCCCGGTCGCGCGGATGTCGAACGCGTTTTCACGGATTTGTTGGACGGTTGAAATACCCGCCAGAGACAGGAAAAAACCGAAGTGGTTGGGAAAATCCGGATAATCGCAGGCGATGGTTTCGCCAGAGGCCATATCCTCCGCTTCCAACGCGACGCCGTCGGTCGCCAGGATGAATTTCGCTTTGGCCTTTGTCGAGGCCGGGCTTGCTTTCAGGGCGGAGAGGGTTTGAGTGACTTGGCCCTCGGCGCACACCTTGATGTGGATGTTACTGGTTTGCAGCACGCCGCCCACATCGGATTTGTTGGAAGCGCCCGCGCGCAGCTTCTTGAGCGTCGTTTCCTTGTTGCCAAAGGCCTCCAAGAAGGCGAACGGGAAGCCAGCCGGGTCGAACGGCTGTTCGGCCAGTTGGGATATGGCTTCTTCGATCTCGACGGCGTTCAAGAATTTACCCCTCTATGCACTTTTAAATCTTCGTGGAACCAGCCGTATTGGCCGGGTTTCAAACGAAAATGATTATTCAAAAAATTCTTCATCGAGCCTTTTTAGGTGCAACGTCTCTTCATTCCGGCAGCCAATGCTGTAGCGGATCATCAACTTTGTGAGATGCTGACCATCAATTAACACGATTCGCATGCCGAGGTCCTTGGCTGTCTGCTTCGCCGAAGGGCTGAAGCCCGACGTCGTAAAGAACAGGCCCTTTTGCGCCTTTTTAAGGTTCAGTGCCCCGAAAAAATCGCGGATATCGCCGGCACCGACATTGTTTCCCTCAGCGTAGCGCTTCGCCTGAACGTAAATTTGGTCAACCCCAAGAGGATCCTGGTCGACAACGCCGTCAACGCCATTATCCCCCGATTGCCCCAGGGCGCGTGCAGCGTCTTCGGAGGTCCCCCCATAGCCCATGGCCAGGAGTAGTTCGATGATCAGATGTTCAAAAAATTGCGGCGAGGCTCCCCGAATGCGATCGAGCAGGTCGGAGGCCAAGGAAGCATTGATCTTGGCATGTGCGGCTCTCAAAATTTCGTCTGGCGTCGCGTCGTCCTGGACCTCATCTAGACTTTCATCCTGATTTTCGGCAGATTGCGGGCCTTTGCGGCTTTGAAATTCCAGAAACGCGTCAAACTGCTTGAGAAACTTGTTGTCGATCCTATCGGGATTTTGGGCCAAAACCTTCTGGCCTTCGTCTGTCACGACATAAAATCCGCGCTTCGTATAGCGCACCAAGCCCGCTTGTTTGAGATATCCCTTGGCCCAGTTCACGCGATTGTCGAATGTTCTCTGCTTGCCGCTGGGCAGCAGTTGTTCGCGCTCTTCGTCGGAAAGGGCATATTTCTCTGAAAGCGTTTCGATGACATCGCGCGTGCTGACCTCACCGTCGGCGGCTTCTTGTAATACGGGCAGCATCAAGGTCTGGTAATCAGGTATCATTCTTATTCCTCACGACGCCTTCTGGAGCTGGAACTCGAGAATCGCGTCGCCGATTTCAAGCCACCGGCGATGATACTCGGAATGCCCCAACCGCTCCATGATTTCCGCCAATTCCGTGGCGTGGGCATATGCCTGATCGCCGTTTTCCGTAATGGCGTCGAGCGACGTCCTGTATACGTCTGCGTCCATATCCGTCCCTTTCAGGTATCACGGACACCATAAACAACACAAAAGCGGTAGAATGTATATATTTTCAGCCATAGATTGATGCTATTTCTTCAATGAATTTTCGTCGTGGATACACCGGGCTTACTGAAGGACATCGTGCCCCCAGATTCGCCGAATGGATCGTAAATACAACAGGATGAATAACCAGAAATCGGTTCGCTGGAAGCCATATGCAGATTACATTTTGCATAACGCTAGTCAAAGTTGATCGGATTTTGGCGTCCAGGGTGTCTAATTTCATTTTCACGGTTTTCTTGAAGTAGCCGAATCGTTTTACCAACCCAACCTTTCGTCAAAATGTTGTCTCCCATTTCATCAATTATTTTGTTTAGAACTTTGCGTTGTGCAGTTTTCTGCGCCAGATCGACCAAAAATGAGATCTGTTTTGCGGTTGCAGATTCATCATCAACGAGACGGGCGGCACCACGCTGCGCCCGGTCAAGCTTTTTCTTCGCAATTGCATCCCGATGTCTGGCTTCTGTTTTCGTCAGAACGGTGAAACCCTCATTTCTCAACTGCTCAGCTTTTTTTAAGGCCCTTAACCTTTTCAAGCGGCATTTTTCTTCCCGCTTGATTCTGGCCTCTTCTCTTGCTCGTTCATGCTCTTGATATTGATCTGCAACGATTTCCAAGTCGCGCTCAAACTGCCCCGCCTTATAAGCGCGAATTGAAACTCGCTTTTTTGGTTTTCGCTTAATGCCAGTGTCAGCTAATTTTCCATGATGAAATATTTCACCGCCATTCACTTCGTTGATGATTTTGGCGACAGCTTTGCGCTCGGCTTGGACTCCGGCTTTACCCACGAGAGGCCGCCGTTCAGGCGATCTATCAATCTCAAAACTCCCATCTTCTTTTAGTACTATTGGGCGTGCCGCAATGATCAAATGGACGTGTGGCTGGCCGCCGTGTGGATAGTGAACAGCGCCACCTGCGGGATGCCCTTTTTGCAACCAGTAATCAACCATTTTTTCTAAAGATTCGGCCCTTTGCTCAGCTTCAAAATTAGCGGGTAATTCCACCACGTGTTTTAGCAATGAACGTTCCGCAGTGGGCCCATTTTTTATTCGTGCCGTTACCTCAATTTTTTCGGCAACCGTGCGAACAAGATCATTTTCTTCTGTGATAAATTCCAAGTCATCCCGATTGGCATACTCGCCCTCACCAATAGCATAATCGATGGCAGGAGGGGAGCTTCCTAGGCCTTTAGTTGACCTAAAATCGACGTGAAAAGTACGTACACCGGTCGGGCCCCAGCGACCAGAAATGAGTCGGTCAAAACCGTCATCAACCAAGCGGCCCATACGAACTTTTTCGTCGTCATCAAAGAGACGCCGTATACGCTGGTTTTTGTAGACTCTTGTTTGTTTTGACATCATATAAGCTTTTTTTGAGTAGTATGTGGGCCCAACTAACAGTCAACCGACTGTTAATTGGGCCCACACATACTAATAATTCTGATCAAGCCGTGTTACTTTAGCTCTCAGGCTCGCTGTTTTTTTCATCGGTCAAATTCAATTTTTTTCGCCGAGCGGTTCGCTTCTATTCCGCACCAGCCTCGCTTACTAAACTCACAAAGATTGGCGTATTCCTGTTCAGCTTTTTGTCTGTCGCCGCATGTCAATGTTTTGATATCATTTGCAACGATCCATGCTCTAAAAAAGGCAGGAAATCCTCTCGACAAATCAATTGTTTTATCGTCCAACCTAATCTCGTTTACTGCTATTATTTTGGCCATTTTAAGACTCCTTTTTAACAATTGGCTTATGGCAACAGGGTCCACGCCACTGTGATTGTAGGGACTAATCTACCCATTATGAGCAGCGTTGATTATGGAGCCCGCAGATCCGAAAATTCCGCCAAATATCTGAGTCAAAATCATCATCTGCTGCGGGCCCATCTTGGTTGGGCATATTTGCGTAAGCGGAGAAGCGTCTGGCCAAGCGGGGATCATCATCACTCACCCCCCTCTTCTTCATCCGAAAGGAGGGTTATTGCCAGCGAGCGTGGGGAGAAGTGGTGATCACAGCAGATCGCCCTTCCAGTCTCGTCGATGGTCAGAAACTTGAAACAATTTGACAAGTCCTCGGGCCACAAATCCGGATGCCCCGCATCATTCAAAACGTTTCGAAACTGATCAAACCAATCAATGTCTCGCAAGTCGATATATTGCTCAGAAGCTTCATCATTTGCCGCTCCCAATGCCACGCGAACAACATTGAAGATGTCGCTCACGTTCGTACCATCCCAGTCACGAGCTGTCTGAATCATTTCATTTATAGTCATCATTTTAAATGTCCTTTTTGATTAAAAGTTGATCGGCCTTAATGAGCAAGCTGAAGTACTCATCAAACGAATGGATGAGAGAAAAATTTTCAAAGTTGTTAGGAGTAAAAAATTCGAATTTCTTGATTTGCAAATTAATAAAAGTTTCTATCGGAACTGTTCTGAAAAATGCTTCAGATTCTGTTTTTGCAGTCTCTGACTTAGCCAGAAAAGTCAGCACTGCATAATTACTGGTTTGCTTAATGTAAGTGAAAATTCCCAGACTCATTAAATTGCGGTTCAAGTCAAAATTTGAAACCTCAGCTTGTTTTTGAAAGGCAGTTTGCAGTGTGTCTAAAATTATTTTATCAATTTTCTGCAATTTTGCTGGCGGTGGGGGGGGAGGGTGGATTGTCTTTCGCGTCGGTCTGCATCCAACCTAAAAAAGCTGCACCGAGGTTTTTAATTACTGTTCCATTTTTTTTAGTTTCTTCTTTTGTCCACGCTGACCATTGTTGATAGCAAGAATCAATATCGTACTCAGGCCATCTCTTTTCAGCTTTTAGAAAAATAGAATCAGAAAAAAGCCTCCGACCTCCCGTTGAGGAGGTGGAAGGTTTTTTTGAAAGATTTTTTGAAAGGTTAGAGTCCGGATTTTCAGACTGGTTCTGGTATGATTTTTCCGACTGGTCCTGGTATGATTTTTCCGACTGGTCTGGTTTTCTGGACTGGTCAGAAAGATAGGCACGTTCGTGACTGCATTTCACACCAATTAAAAGATATCTATTATTCCTTCCGCCTTTTTTTATTACCTCTATTTTTCCAGCTTTAGACAGATTTTCAACTGCCTTCATTATTGTCTCGCGGTGCAAGCAAGTATCTTTTGACAGCCTAGTTACAGATGGCCAGCAAATGTGATTTTCGTTGGCACGATCTGCCATAGAAAGAAGCACCAGCTTTTCGCTGGAAGAAATTTTTTCTTGTTGCCAGGCCCAAATAGTCGCATCCAAACTCATGACTGATCTCCAGCCAAGGTTTGGGAAACCGTCATGTAACCTATTGATTTCTTATGAGTGGTATTTTGCCCAAACTTTATTCTAACACTTTGATATATATTGATTGAGCTGGTCCTGCCGGGCCCACCATTCCCCTGTAGGTGAACGCAAAAAGTGAGACTCGAAAGCAAAAAGCGAGACGCACCTACATTTTGCCTACTAATAACGCCTCATTCTCAGGAATGAGGCGTTATTTATTTTGAAGGGCGAACCTTAAAATGCATCTGGAGAAAAACAAGAATCGTTGTTTTTCAATAAGATGTAACTTTTGTGTTCCCCGTAACGTGCATCTGCTGTCAACGGCGGAG
>NZ_MCGG01000032.1 GCF_001746755.1 Magnetovibrio blakemorei
AACTCGGCGGTGGGGCCTGAGTGGCGGGAGCATCCCAGAAAGCCTGAGCGTCTTCGCGGGCGCCAATCTCCGCCCAAGTCAGCCCGGTCCACGCGCCAAAGGCTTGCTCCATAAAGGCGGGCTCGACCAATGGATCCCCATCATGATGGGCGCCGGCGGCCCAAAGCGCTTGCGCCGTTTGTCGTGTACGGCTTAGCGGGGTCACGATCCACTGAGCACGCGGTGGCAGTTTTGCGGCTATAGCGGCAAACGCAACACCGTCAGAAACATCTGCCCCAACGTCCGCTTGACCCGATAACGCGCCTAAGTGCGCGTTCACCACCGGGGCGTGACGCACCAGCCACCAGCGGGTGACGATCATGTCATTGGCGGAGCTCATATATAAAACACGGTGCGAAAAGCGCCGGCCATGCCTGCCAGAATCAAGGCTTCCGCCACCTGTTGGGCCGCCCCCAGCACGTCGCCCGTATAGCCGCCGATTTGACGGTGCGCCAGCCAAGCCACAAATGCCGCCCCCGATAGCGCCAGCACAGCGGCCAATGCGCCGGGCTCAAGCCCCAGCACCAACAACCCCAACAACACGCCGATGATGGCGCTCACCACCGCATCGTCGCGACTGGGTGCACCCGCACCCCTGCCTAAACCGCTGCTGCGCGCTGGGGGCAAAAAGGCCATCAGCAAAGGCATCATCGCGCGCGACAACACATGCGCGCCCACCAGCGCCCCTGCCGCCAAACCGGGACCATTGAAGCCGCCCAAGCAGGTGGCTTTGAAACCAGTCACCAAAAGCAATGCCAACACCCCATAGGTGCCAATATGGCTGTCTTTCATGATGGCAAGTTTTTTCGCCTTACTCGCCCCGCCGCCAAAACCGTCCGCCACGTCGGCTAGGCCGTCTTCATGCAAAGCCCCGGTGAGCACGGCGCCGACCATCAAAGCGACAAACCCCGCCGCGATGGGATGCAAGCCCAGTTTTGCCCCCGCCCACAGCGCCAAGCCTGTGAGCGCACCGATGAAAAGCCCGACCAACGGCCAAGTCCGCACCGTGTCCGCCAACGGAATCATACCCTTGGCTTTATCATCCGGCTCACCCTCGATCTCTTCGATCGGCAGCGGTGCATTCCACCATTTTGGCAGCGGCACACGGGTGAGAAACAGCCATGCTAAGGTGAAACGGTCCATCCAGCGCCGCAATGCGGACAGGACTGGCCGACTTTGGTGGGCGGGATCTAGAGACAATGGAGACTCTTTTTGGCTCACGGGACACCCTTTTTGTTTTAGGCATGAAGGTTAAGGTCAGTGTATATATGGACAACAACTTTCAAATCTTAAGGTCTTTGTGACCCAATCGCGAGTCTGTTCCATGAATAAAATGCCCACCATCAACACCCTTGACGATGTCCGCCAGATTTTGACCGAATTGCCCGGTCCCGATCTGGAGGCCGCAGGGGCCGCAAAGATGCGTGAGCCGCAATTGACCAAGCCCGCTGGCTCGTTAGGTCGATTGGAACAACTGGCCGCCTGGACCGCGACATGGCAGGGCCGCTATCCGCCGCGGATGAAGAACCCCACCGCCCATGTGTTTGCTGGCAACCACGGTGTTGTGGCCCAGGGCGTGTCGGCGTTTCCCCAAGACGTCACCAAGCAAATGGTGGCCAATTTTGAACGCGGCGGGGCCGCCATCAACCAGATGTGCAAAGCCTTGGGCGTGAATTTGTGCGTCGAACAAATGGATCTCGACAACCCCACCCAGGATTTCACCGAAAACCCCGCCATGACCGACACCGAATGCGCCGCCGCCATTGCTTTTGGCATGAACGTGGTTGATGAAACGTCGGACGTGGCGTGCTTGGGCGAGATGGGCATCGGCAACACCACGGCATCGGCGGCGATTTGCCTGGCGCTGTTCGGCGGCAGTTCGTTGCAGTGGTGCGGACCGGGCACCGGATTGGATAAACCCGGCATTGGCCGCAAAGCCGAAGTGATTGGCATTGGCGTTAAACTTTACAAAGGCCACATGCATGACGGCTTGGACGTGATGCGCTGTTTGGGCGGTCGCGAAATGGCGGCGATTACGGGGGCCATTATTGGCGCACGGTTGAAAAAAGTTCCGGTGATGCTCGACGGTTTTGTTTCAACCACCGCCGCTGCTGTTCTGCCCAGCCTCAACAAACGCGCCCTGGACCACTGCAAGGTCGGTCACGTCAGTCAGGAACCGGGCCACAAAATTTTGTTGGAAAAACTCGGAAAAGTCGCCTTGCAAGACCAAAATATGCGCTTGGGCGAATGCACCGGTGCAGTGTTGGCGGTGGCGCTTTTAAAAGCAGCCGTGGCGTGCCACAACGACATGGCAACCTTTGCTGAGGCCAGCGTCAGCACCAAATCAGCCGAGAACTAAACCCGCTTGGCTTTTTTGCCCGCTTTGCTGTTTTGATTCGCTTCCCGTTCTGAGTTGCGACGATACTCGTCCACATCCGCACGTTTTTCGTCAAAAGCGCTTTGGATGACCCTGGACAACTGCTTGATCATGCGAATGTCCCCGGCGTCAAATCCATATTTCATGATTTTATCCGCCATATTTTGCATCGTCATGCACAGACCCGCCACATGCGCATAATGCGTTTGGCGAATGCGCAGCGCGATGTCTGTCGCCACAAAGTGTAGCCGCTGCAAATGCTTGTTCAGTTCTTCATAAGGAATATTAACGCTGGCATCTTCATCCGTTCCGCCAATCTGATTCATCAACCAGCCAATTTGATAAGCATGGCGGATGACTTTTTGTTCGTTGATGATTTTTTGCGCCGCACCGATGGAGCGTTTTAAAGAATGCTCTGAAATTTGCCCGGTCATCCGGCTTCGCAACGGATTGGGCACGGCAATCAAGGGAATTTCCTGCGTACCCGGACGAGCCTGGCGGCGGCGATTGGGGCCGATATAGTCCGTGGTCACAACAAACGCCTTGCGCGCATGGGTCAAATTTTCGATATGGCCGACGATTTCTTCGGTGTTGAACGGCTTCACGATAATTTGGTCCGTGCCCGATTCCATCACCTTGTGCACCAACGTCGTATCGGATGAACTGAGCAACGTGATCGCGACGATGAACGGATTGTGACCCATTTTGCCATGACGGATTTGATGAATTACGTCCGACAAATCACCTTCGGGCAGCTTGGTGTCGCCGATCAACAGATCAACTTCGCCACTCTTAACGGCGTTCAAAACCCCTGCCAAATTGCCGGTGGCGCTCACATTCCTAAAGCCGCGCTCGTGCATCAAGGCGACGATTTCCGAGCGTAAATGTGAGGAAGGTTCCGCCAAAACCACGCGGATATTTTCGTATTGTGCCGCTGACATCGCAAGTTCCCTTCGCGCTCTTATGGCCTGTTTAACAACGCCCATAAACACCACTTGCGAGGTGACATTTGCTAGGCGATGTCTGTTTGGCGATGTCTGGCAGCATCGGGAAAACAACGACGGTCATACTTAATTTGGACTACAGTAATCATAGCTTTTCGTTTGGGCGATTAACAAGACAAATCAGCACAGACCAAATCCATACAGGCCAAATCCACATAGGCCAAATCCACATAGGCCAAATCCACATAGGAACGTATGCTGGTGATGATATGATGCGCGTGCCCCACCCACCAAGACCCATGCATCGCCCTTGAACGGCTGCCCGCCACGCCCCACTTTAGGGACTTCAACACATCAGGATCTCCGCGCATCATGGCGTCTCTCGACAAACATCATAAAGCCCCCTTTGGCCGTGTACTGGGCTTGGGTCCGGGCCGGGTCGAAGTCTATTCTTCGGACTACGACACCGCCGACTTGCCCAACCGTCATGCGTTTCGCAGCATGATCGACGACGTCTATATGGGCTACAAGTGGCAATGCGTCGAATTGGCGCGGCGTTGGCTTTACATCAACAAGGGCTACGTGTTTGAAGACGTTGCCATGGCTTACGATATTTTTCGCCTGCGCGACGTAACGGTGGTTGCCGATGGCTCCAAGCTGCCGCTGCAATCCTTTCCCAATGGGGCCAAACGACCGCCCGAACCGGGGTGCCTTTTGATCTGGAACGAAGGCGGTGAATTTAACGTCACCGGCCATGTCGCCGTGGTCACCGAAGTATTCGCGGACCGGGTGCACTGCATCGAGCAAAATGTGGAAGATAAGGTTTGGCCGGACGGCATAAACTATTCCCGCGCATTGAGCGCCCGGACCGATGATGAGGGTCGCTATTGGATCGACTGCACTTTTGAAAATTCCGGCATCCTAGGCTGGGTTATTCAAACCGCAGACGCCACCTTTGCCGAAACCATACCCGAACCTGATCGGGGCCTGTTTAACATCCACCGCCGAGCCATCGCCAACTTGGGCCAAGCCGCTAAGCCGTGGCTCAATCCGGCCAACCCGGACGAAGCCGCCTACATCACGATGATGGGCGGCCACCGGATGTCAAGCGCAGCCAGTGACCCCTATGCTTACTTTCGCATCAGCGAAACGGCCCGCAATGAAATCAAACGTGCCACGAATGAATTGCACGCTATGTTTATGCACGCCACCGATCGGGTGCTGCAAGACGACGCCCTGTTGGCCGCGTTCAATCTGCCCCCGGCGCTGGTGGGGCGGATTCGCCAATCGTGGGACAACCGCCGCAATCAAATGATCGCCGGACGATTTGACTTTTCCCTGTCCGAGCGCGGCCTGAAGGTCTTTGAATACAACTGCGATTCTTCGTCTTGTTATATGGAAGCGGGCAAAGTCCAGGGCTTGTGGGCCGATCACTTTGGCGTCACCGAAGGCCGTGATTGTGGTGAAAAGCTGTTTTCCCAACTTAAAGACGCCTGGGCCGGCAGTGGCGTTGATGCCACGTTGCACATTCTGCACGATACCGACCCGGAAGAAATTTACCACGCCCAGTTTATGAAAAGCGCCATGGAGGCGGCGGGTCTCACCTGCAAGCTCGTCACCGGTGTCAGCAGCCTGCGTTGGGGCGTGGGTGGTCAGATCATTGATGCCGACGGAGAAGAAATCAAATGGGTGTGGAAAACCTGGGCATGGGAAACCGCCCTTGATCAAATTCGCGATCAAATATCCGAAGACGATGAAAATCTGCGCCTTGGCAAAACCATCGACCGTGCCACCACCCCGCCGCGCCTGGTCGATGTTCTGTTGCGCCCCGATGTGATGGTGTTTGAACCGCTGTGGACGTTGATCCCCAGCAACAAAGCGATGTTGCCGATCTTGTGGTCAATCTTCCCCAATCACCCCTATCTTCTCAACACCCTTTATACGCTCAGCGATGAGCTCAAACACAAAGGCTATGTGGTCAAACCCATCGTCGGGCGGTGCGGCGAAAACATTCGCATTGTCGATGACGTGAACCATCTGATCAGCCAAACCGATGGCCAATTCGACGACCAGCAGCGGGTCTATCAGGAACTTTTCCCGTTGCCGCGCCTAAGTGGCCTCAACGTGCAGATTTGTACCTTTTCCGTCGCGGCACGTTATGGCGGCGCCTGTTTGCGTGCCGACCCGTCAGCCGTCATCACCGCCGACAGCGATATCTTGCCGTTGCGCATCGTCTCAGATGAAAACCTGGAAACATAGTCAGCACTTTAAATGCTATTCGCCTTGCTGCATCAGCAAGCCTTTGATGCGGGCTTGTTTCATCATGTGCAGGAAAAACAGGGACGCCGCAGCCAGCATAACTCCGTTCAATCCGGCCGCCCACCAAAAATGCGACCATGAAAATACACCATCGAACAACACGCCCCGCATGCCCTCAAAGGTGTGCGCGCTGGGCAGCATCAAGGCGATCGTCTGCAACCAACCGGGCAGGGCGCTAACCGGGTAATAAATGGCGCTGACCGGGGCCAATAAAAAGATCCCCAACCAACACAAGCTTTCCGCGCCAAGGCCAAAGCGCAAGATCAACGCCGCCACGCCAATACCGATGACCGAGCCGAAAATCAACAAATTGGCAAAAAACGCCAGCAACGGCACGCCCAATTGAAACACCCACACGTCAAAAAAGGGCAGCGCCAAAAACGCCGCCGGAGTGACGGAAATCAGGGTGCGCACCAAGCTCATCATCACCAGGGCCACAATCAGTTCCACATCGCGCAACGGACTGATAAACAGCTGGGCCAAATTGCGCGACCACATTTCTTCGATAAACGGCAGCGACACGCCCAAGTTGGCGCGAAACAACACGTCCCAGAGCAGCACCGCCGAAATCAGAACCCCCGCCGCTTGCGCCACCCAGTCGCTGTGGCCCAAAAAAAACTTGGTTACAAAGCCCCACAAAATCATCTGCACCAACGGCCAGTACATCAGTTCCAGCAACCGCGGCCAAGACCGGCGCAGCACGTACAAATGGCGCAGCATCAAGGCAAAAATGCGCCGCACAGAAAAGCTCGGTTGCGGTGTGCAGACGGCCTGCTCTTGGTCATTTCTCAAGGCCTTGCTCCCCTTCCAAAAAGTGCGGAGCCCGGGCGATGTCGAGGAACACCTGTTCCAACGTATCGTGGCCATGGCGTTTGATTAAGTCTTTGGGCGAACCCTGATCGACAATTTTACCGCCGCGCATCATCAACACGTTGTCGGCCAATCGTTCGACTTCGCCCATGTTGTGCGAAGCCAGCAAAATCGTCGCCCCGGTGCGTTCGCGGTAACGTTCCAAATAACTGCGCACCCAATCGCCGGTATCGGGGTCCAGCGAGGCCGTGGGCTCATCCATCAGCAACAATTTTGGCGCATTCAACAACGACTTGGCCAAGGCGACACGGGTTTTTTGTCCGGCCGACAAATCGCCGAACGGGCGCTTGAGAAAACGCTCGAGTTCCAAGTCATCGGCCAATTCCTTGATGCGCCCTTTGACGTCGCGAACACCGTACAAATGGGCGTATACCGTCAAGTTTTCCCACACCTTCAAGCGTTTGGGCAAATCCACGTAGGGGCTTGAAAAATTCATCAACCCCAGCACTGTGTGCCGTTCGTCGGGCATGCGTGCGCCCAGCACCCGGATCTCGCCCTTGGTCGGACTGAGCAGGCCCAAAAGCATCGAAATGGTGGTGGTTTTGCCCGCCCCATTGCCGCCCAACAGCGCCACCGTCTGGCCGGCTTCAACGCGAAACGAAATGCCGTTTACAGCCTTCACTCCGGCGAAGGATTTACAAACGTCGGTGAGAACAATTGCCGCCGGATCTGGGGACTCGGTCATGTGGTGTCACGTTCGATACGATGCTTGATCTTCAACAGTTGGCGACGGCGGTCGTCTTCGGCGATCAAGTGTTCAATGTAGTGGCCTTGAAACATGGTGATCCCGACCGAGCCGCCAAAATCGACCGCTTCCCGGTTGTCGCAGCGCGCCAAAATCACCCGTGAACGTCCCGCCTCTTGAACCAGATCGCGCAAGTTCTTGCGCATCTGTGCGCCGCCATCGACCAGTTCGGGATTCCACATCACCTTGACGTAATCCACGCCTAAACGTTCCCTGTTGATCATCGACATGTTTTGATAGGTCAAGCCGTCCAAACAGATGCGATAGCCCTTTTCTTGGCAAAATTCGCGGGCAAACAAAAAGGCGCCCAAGTCGGCAAAAATATCAATTTTTTGCAGCTCCAACACCATCGAACCCCGACGAGCCGCCGAAATACCATCATCAAAAGCCATAAATTCAGGCGACATCAAAGTCGACACGTTGACGTTAAAGCTGATGTCGCCGGTGATGGAAAAGCGATCCGTCTTCGACAACAACGACAACACCCGCTTGTCCAAACTTTCGGTTAGGTACTGAAACAGCCAGCGATTGGACGTCAGGTTGATGCCCGGCATCATGGTTTCGCGCAAATCCATGATGGAGATATAAATTTCGGAAAAAATCGGTTCCGGCACCAGCTTTTTGGTCACGCCGCAGATAAACTGACGCCGCACCAATGAGGTCAAATCGGTCCGCTGCAAGGCTTTGACCGCACGCGACAACACTTCCGGCGACAGCGGATCGCCGTGATCTTGCCGGGCCTTCAAGGACGCGCGCACGTTGGAGCGGGTCACCGGACGTTTTTCGGTGCGCCCGTCCTCGCTCATATCGCGGACCATTTTGATCAGCTCGTCATAGCCGGTCTCGACATCGTACCAAGACACGAACTCGTCTTCGGAGCGGCCTTTTTCGTCAAACAAAGGATCATCGGAAAACAGAAACTTGACCTTTTGCACCGTGTCCTCGACGCGGGTGTGGGCTTCTGCTTTGTAGATAAAAAAGATGTCCAAGTTTTTCAGCTCAAACAATTGCCCCATCAAATCGCTGACCAGGGCTTCAAAGCTGTTGGTGGCGGCGCGAATGTGGTGCTCTCGGCGGTTGCCCGGCATCAGAGAGGAAATGTTGATCCGCACAGCCTTGCGCCCTTCACGACGATTTTCCAATCGACGCAAATATTCCAGCAACAACTGTTCTTGTGTGCGCCGATGCATGTGTGTCGGCGTCGATGTGGATCGCACCGCCATCAGATGATTCCCTTGCTTGCCATAGCCGCAACAACTTTATCGATAAAGTGCCCCTGGAAACAGCGAATACCCAGATCCAGTCCCCAACTGACGCCCTCTTCACTGTCAACACGCGACAGCACCACACCGCCATCCGGCAAGTTAGCGACCACTTCGCGGATTTGCTTGGTTTGTTCTGTACCGACACCGCCGCTCACCTCTGGTCCCCAGGTGATTTTGATATAATCCGCCGCCAGCGATGACGGATCGAAAAAGCACAGGGTCAAGGGGTTGAGGCCGTCAATGAGCACCGAATAGCCCTGGGACTGCAACCAGTCACGGGCAAAGGCATAGGCGCTCATATCCGAAAACACATCGATAATTTGAATTTCGATGATCACGTTTTTGGTTTGGTCACCGACCAGGGCGTGAAAGTTCTGAAACGGTCGCGACATGATCGTCGACAGGTTCAAATTGACGCTGATCGGCGCATCCATATCGGTGAAATCAAGCCTGGAGAGGACTTCAAGAACCCGCGCATCGATGGTTTGCGAAAGAAACTGAAACAGCCAATTGCTGGAAAAGATATTCACCTCCGGCGCGATGCGCTGGCGCAAATCTTCCATCGAGATGAAATGCTCGCGAAACGCCAGTTCTTGTTTGCGCCCGGCGGTCACCACCACGGCGGGTTGGCGGTGGACCAAATCCCCGACCCGCACCTCCAGCAATTTTTGCGTGATCCCTTGCAACATATCGGGGGTCAGCGGTGTCCCCGACATGACCTTGGAGGCCCGTCCCGTTGTCATACTCTCAGAGGCCTGGTTTTTAACCTCTTCGCGATGCTTCAACGCTTCGGTCACGGCTTCCATAAAATCTTTGATGTCGGTGGGCTGGCTTAAATCGTACCACGACGAAAAACGGTCTTCCGTGGAACCGTCTTCCGACAGGGTCAGCGGGTCTTCGTTGAACATGGCGCGGACCCGGAACACCGCGTCGTCCACTTCGTCAACGGGGGTGTTGCGACAAATCAGCGCCACGTCTGAATTGGTGAAATTAAAAACCTGAATATCTTGCGTCGCAGCCAGGCTGTCCAGGGATCTGGACACCATGCGCAAAAAATGCGGTTGACGGTGACTGGGACGCAGGTCGGACAGATGCAAATGCACAGCGTAAACCCCCGCCATGTTGTTGCGCATGCGGCCAAGCACATCCAACAGCCGTTTTTCTTGGCTGGGTGCGTTTTGATCTTGTCCTTCCGTGTATCCCGCAGAAAAATCCGCCATACTTTAACGTGGGCCTCCCTAAAAAACGGATTTTGACATGGTATGACTAAGAGGTTAATAGGCTATGACTTAAAATACCGTTGGCGGCACAGTTTTTCTTGTTTTTTGGCCTAAAAATCAACATGTAAGGGTATATGAACAGCGTTTCACCCTCGACCGCAGGCGTTTTACGTCCAAGCGTGCCCGCAAACACCCGCGTCTATGCCATCGGCGATGTCCATGGGCGTGCGGATTTGCTGCGCCGACTTTTGAAAACCATTGCCGCCGACGCCGCAACTACGTGCCACAAATGTGTGCTGGTCACTTTGGGCGATTATGTTGATCGCGGACCCGACAGCGCCGAGGTGTTGGAGCTGCTGAGCACATTGGCAACCCACCCGGTGTTCAGCACCTTTGAACGTCATTTTCTCAAAGGCAATCACGACCATATGATGGAGCAGTTTTTGCGCGGTGAAGATGCGGGCAAACTGTGGCTTAAAAGCGGTGGCCGCGATACCTTGGCCAGTTATGGCGTCCAAGACGCGAGGGTAGATGACACGCCCGAAGAGGCGCTCCAGGAACAGGCTCTGAGCTTGATCCCCACTCCCCATCGGCGATTTTTATGCGCCCTGCGCTTGACCCACCGGGAAGGCGATTATGTCTTCGCCCATGCCGGGTTGCGCCCCGGCGTTCCGCTGGCCGAGCAAAGCGCCGATGACGTGATGTGGATTCGCGCACCGTTTTTACGCAGCTCAGCGAGTTTTGGGGCGATCATTGTGCACGGTCACACCCCTTCGGATGTTCCGCATATTTTAAAAAACCGTATCTCCGTCGATACCCGCGCCTGGGTGTCGGGAACCTTGACAGCGTTGGTTTTGGAAGGCCGCCAACAGCGGTTTTTGTCAACTTAGCCCACTCTAAGGTTTTCCGGTTCCAATATTTACGCTGGCTTTCAACGAGATGATTGCACTGCCTTGGCCTTTTCGGCCATGATGGCGCTTGCAGCACAAGGAACGGATATTGATGCCTATTTTTCAACGCAAACGCATTCTCGTCACCGGCGGAGCCGGGTTTTTGGGCTCGCACCTGTGTGAACGCCTGTTGAACCAAGGTCACGACGTTTTGTGCGTGGATAATTTTTTCACCGGGCCGCGTGACAACATCGTGCACCTGATCGGCAATCCGCGCTTTGAATTGATGCGCCACGACGTGACCTTCCCGCTGTATGTCGAGGTCGATGAAATTTACAACTTGGCCTGTCCGGCATCGCCCATCCACTATCAACAAGACTCGGTGCAGACCACCAAGACCTCTGTACACGGGGCCATCAACATGTTGGGGCTGGCCAAGCGCGTTAAGGCGCGCATCTTCCAGGCCTCGACGTCCGAAGTTTATGGCGACCCGGAAGTTCATCCGCAAACTGAAAACTATTTGGGCAACGTCAACCCCATCGGTCCACGGGCGTGTTACGACGAAGGCAAGCGGTGTGCGGAAACGTTGTTTTTTGATTACCACCGTCAATATGGGCTCGACATTCGGGTGGCGCGTATCTTCAACACCTATGGACCGCGCATGCAACCCGACGACGGGCGGGTGGTCTCCAACTTCATCATGCAGGCCTTGCAAGGCGAACCCATCACCATTTACGGCGACGGCCAACAAACCCGATCCTTTTGTTATGTGGATGATTTGATTGATGGGGTTTTGCGTCTCATGGCCGCGCCGGGTGGCGTCACCGGACCGATAAACCTGGGCAACCCTCATGAATTCACCATCAAGGCCTTGGCGCAAAAAATTATTGCGCTGACCGGGTCGAAGTCGGAGATCATTTATAAAAACCTGCCCACGGACGACCCCTTGCAACGCTGCCCCGATATCAGCTTGGCGCACGACAAGCTGGACTGGCAGCCCGCCACGTCCCTGGACGACGGATTGGTGCGCACCATCACTTATTTTGAAACATTGATTTCAGCCTAAGGGGGCACGTTTGGGCCGCCTTTAAGGACCGCGTGTCACCTAGGCTTCTTGCTCGTTCGTGCACGTACGCGCGATTTCGACTTCATTGGCGAAACGGATGTCGTATTCCACCATATCGGACAGCAACACCACCAATTCATTGCGGATCATCGAAATGCAGGTGCCCTTTTGATCATTTTGACAGCGCGCCTGTAAAATCCGCGCCCGATCCAGCAACGCGTTATGCATCGGCCAACCGGCCGTTTCTTCCGTCATGCCCGCATGAAAGGCAATCTCTTCGGTGGTGCGAAAATGCCCCCGTGCGGCATCAATCAATTCACCTAAATGTGCGGCAGCTTGTTGAAAGGCATTGTCCGCAATGGCGCGTTCGGTCTTATGGAACAACTGGCGCAAGTTGCGATGCGTGGAAGTTGCATGGGCTTCCGCCTCAAGACCTATATCGCGCCCCATTTCACGACTTCGACCAGAGTCAAGTCGATGACCAGATGGTGGAATATTTGAATTGGTAGCCATTTCCCCCTCCCCCCAAACACAAGCTGACAGCTACAGCGCAGGCCAAATGCACACGCAACGCAGCGCCGTGTCCAAAACACGCGGCAAAAACGAAATCGACACCCCCTATGACCTCATCATAATTTCATTACATCAAAACCCTTATAAATGCAATCTATGGCTGCAACAATTTTAATGACTTGTAGGTTTGTTCGATTATCGTCATGGCTGTTTCTATTTTCCTGTCTAGCGCGTTGCGTTACGGACAATGGAAGCAGACCTTCGTGAGCGTGTTGCAGCTTGATCTCAGCGTTTGATTTTTTCATACTTTTTTGACTTCTGTTTCATCGTCTTGGCGTTCGCGCATGAACGCGCTACAAGAGACTGAGATTTGCTCTTTTGCGCCTGGAGATCCCATGAGCTCGCCAACATCTGAAGCCAAACCCAATCTGGTTAACTTAAGCGACGTGATCGCGCGTCTCTGCGGCGCTGAAGTGCTGTGCATCGGCGACATCATGTTGGACCGTTACGTGTGGGGTGCGGTCGAACGCATTTCTCCCGAAGCCCCCATTCCGGTGCTGCGCATTGAACGCGAAACCGCCATGTTGGGTGGGGCCGGAAACGTTGCCAACAACCTGGCCGCGCTCGGCGGCGGTGGCACCTTTATCGGCGTTATTGGCGACGATGCGCCGGGCCGCGAAATCGCTGATATTATGGCGGACTTGACCACCATTAATGCCCATTTGCTCACCGATACAGATCGCCGCTCGACGATAAAAACACGCTTTGTCGGCGCCCATCAGCAAATGATGCGCGCCGATGTGGAAAGCACGCAGGCCTTGCCCGCCAGCCTTGAGGTACAGATTTTAGAACGCCTCACCCACCCCTCTGGCACTTTGGGTGCGATCATTTTGTCCGATTACGGCAAAGGTGTACTGTCCGACACCATCGTGCGCGGCGTGATCGAATATGCCCACGCCACCGCCACCACCGTCATCATCGACCCCAAAGGCACCGATTACAGCCGTTACCGAGGTGCCGACATCATCACGCCCAACAAAAAGGAACTGATGGACGCCACCGGTTTGCCCGCCCACACCGATGAGCAAGTGATTGCTGCGTGCACCCATTTGATGGACACGTGTGGCGTCGGCGGCGTGCTGGCGACCCGCAGTGCCGAGGGCATGACGTTGGTTCTCCGCGGCCAAGAGCCCCACCATCTAAAGGCCCAGGCGCGTGAAGTGTTCGACGTTTCAGGTGCAGGCGACACGGTGGTGGCGACCTTGGCCTTGGCGTTGGCCAGTGGTGCAGACTCTTTGACCGCGGCTTACTTGGCCAACATTGCGGCGGGCATTGTGGTGGCAAAATCCGGCACCGCGACGGTCAGCGCCCCGGAATTGTCCCGCGCCCTGCACCATCAAGATTTAGATCTGGCCGAAGCGAAACTCACCGAACTGGAACGGGCCGCCGCCCAAGTCCGCGACTGGCAAACGCAGGGGTTGAGCGTCGGCTTCACCAACGGCTGTTTCGATTTGCTGCACCCCGGTCACATCTCGTTGCTCAGTCAGGCCCGAAAAGCGTGTGATCGCCTGATCGTGGGTTTGAATTCCGACAGTTCCGTGAAGACCCTCAAAGGTCCCACCCGTCCGGTGCAATCGGAAGCCGCCCGCGCCGCCGTGTTGGGGGCTTTAAGTGCCATCGATCTGATTGTGTTGTTCAGTGCCGAGACCCCCATCGAATTGATCCAGACCCTGCGTCCCGACGTGTTGGTCAAAGGTGCGGACTACACGGTTGAAACGGTGGTCGGAGCGGACATTGTCCAAGGGTACGGCGGGCGCGTCGTGTTGGCTGAATTGGTCGATGGACACAGCACCACCCGCACCATTGAACGCATGGGAAAATAGCGCCGCTTTTATTCCCGAACCCCCACAGGACTTCCCCATGCGTCTTTCGCCCCATTCGTTTGCTTTGGCCGCGCTGTTAACGGCGTTGGTGGCGATTGCGCCCATTTCCACAGACATGTACCTGCCCGCCATGCCCGCGCTGGCGGATTATTTCGACGCCTCAACGGCCCAGGTACAATTGACGTTGAGTGTTTATTTGGTTGGCTTTGCCTGTGCACAGTTGATTTTGGGTCCACTGTCTGACCGCTTCGGTCGCAGGCCCGTGTTGATTGGCGGACTTTTCCTGTTCACCGTCGCGTCCGTGGCCTGCGCCATGGCCGGTTCGATTACCGTGTTGATCGTTGCGCGGTTTGTCCAGGCCATTGGCGCGTGTGCAGGTGCCGCGGTCGGACGCGCAGTTGTGCGCGACATTCACGACACCAAAGACGCCGCGCGCTTACTGGCGCATATGGGCACGGCCATGGCCACCGCCCCCCTGGTCGCGCCCTTGATCGGCGGTCAGCTGACCACGCGGTTTGGCTGGCAAACCAATTTTATCGCTTTGGTGATCATTGGCATCGTTTTGCTTGGCCTCACGGTTTTGCGTTTGCCCGAAACCATCCGTCACGCCAACCCCTCGGCGCTGTCACCTCAGCGTATGATCTCAAACTATTGGGCGCTGCTCAAAAACTCGTCTTTTCAGCGCTTTGCCCTGGCCAATGCATTCAGTTTTGCCGGATTGTTTGCGTTTATTTCCGGCTCAAGTTTTGTCCTCATCACCCACTTTTCCATGACCCCTGAAACCTTTGGCTTCGCCTTCGGTGTGGTTGTGATGGGCTATATGTTTGGCGCGCAGGCCGCAGCGCGGTTGTTAAAATTCATGACCTTCGAGCGGCTCATCGGCATCGGCGGGCGGATCGGATTGATCGCCGGCGTGGCGGGTGTGTTGATCGCCGCCATTGCCCCCTCCACCATCCCCAGCGTCGTCGCGCCGATTTTCTTTTATGCTTTTTCAGTCGGCTTCATCATGCCCAATTCCATGGCCGGCGCGATTGGCCCGTTTCCGCACATGGCCGGGACCGCTTCAGCCTTGTTGGGCTTTACCCAAATGGCTTTGTCCGCCTTTATGGGTTTGATGGTGGGGGTTCTGTTCGACGGCACCCAGATGCCGATGATGGCTGTCATTTGCACCACAGGAACGTTTGCATGGCTGTTCTCACGACAGATTGTCAAACACGCCGCCGCGACAGACCAAAGCGATCCATCAGTTTCCAAAGATTGATTTAAACACACCTTTGACGAATTTTTCGAAGGCATTGTCTGCTGCGCCGCCCCCGGACGTTGCGTCTTCCTGGACCGCACCCGTCGGCAGGTCTTTGGCCACCGTGTTGACCAGCGCCGCGGTGACAAAATCGCGCCACAGCCGCGCCGGATACGATCCCCCGGTGACGGTTTTCATCGCGTCGCCATTGTCGTTGCCCATCCATACTCCGGCTATAAGGTCAGGGGTATAACCAATAAACCAGGCATCCCGATAGTCTTGCGAGGTCCCGGTTTTGCCTGCAGCGGGACGGTCCAAGCGGGCGGCTTTTCCAGTGCCGTGTTCATCAAGCATAACTTTAGACAGCATGCTGTTCATAGCCCCGGCGTAACTTCCAGGAATAACCCGACCCGGCCCGCCGCCAGAGCGCACATAAAGCGGACGCCCCTGGGTGTCTTGAATTTCTGAAATGGCATAAGGCCACACGCCTAGTCCGCCGGTGGCGAACGGACCGTATGCCGCCGTCATTTCCAGCAAGCTCACTTCGCTCACTCCCAACGCCAACGAGGCTTCATCGGTGAGCGGTGCGGTAATGCCCAACTTCCGCGCCGTGTCCTGAACGTGTAGGCGCCCGGCTTTTTCCGACACTTCAACCGCCACCGTGTTGATGGAACGCGCCAATGCATCGCTTAAGGTGATGGAGCCAAGATATTCTTTTTTGAAGTTTTCCGGCGACCAGCCATCAACGGTGATGGGCGCGTCTTTGAGCACCGAGTTGGGACTCAGCCCCGCTTCCAATCCGGCCAAATACACCACCGGCTTAAAGGCGGAACCCGGTTGCCGCTTGGCTTGCACGGCGCGGTTAAACTTGCTCACTTTATAATCCGTGCCACCGACCATAGCGAGCACCGCGCCGTCGGGGGCCAACGCCACCAGGGCAACTTCCGACACGCCGCGTTTGGCGGCGGGGCCACTCTTTTGCATAACCTTTTCGACCAGGCGTTCCGCGCTGCGTTGCATGCGGGCATTCAACGTCACAATCACCGTCACATCTTGATCCAGCGTGATGTAATCGGTGAGCTGATCCAATACCCAATCGGCGTAATGCAGGCCTAACGGTTCATATTTTTTGCTGGTGTAGCGCCACCACTGGGCGGGCGGTTTGATGGTGGCGCGATCGGCTGCACTTAAATATCCTGCCGCAACCATATTGCTGAGGACCACTTCGGTGCGATCGCGCGCCAAATCGGGATTGAGCATGGGATTGTATTTGTTGGGCCCTTTCAGCATGCCCGCCAACAGCGCCGCTTCATAAGGTGTCATATCACGGGCCGAGACCTTAAAATAAGTCCGCGCCGCCGCATCCACGCCGTAGGCCCCTTGGCCAAAATAGACTCGGTTGAGATAGATGGTGAGGATTTGATCTTTGGAGAACTTGGCTTCCAGCCACAGCGCCAACACAACTTCTTGCAGCTTGCGTTTGAGCGTGCGCTGGGTTGTCAAAAACAAATTCTTCGCCGCCTGTTGGGTCAGGGTCGACCCCCCTTGACGTATCCCCCCGGCGCGCACGTTCACCCACATGGCGCGCGCGATGCCGATGGGGTCAATGCCCATGTGATCGTAAAAGCGCCGGTCTTCGGTGGCCAACACCGCGTGGGCCAGTTCGGGCGGCAGTTCGTTCAAACGCACCGCTTGACCAAATTTATCGCCGCGCCGGGCCAATTCCACCCCGTCCCGGGTCACCACCCGGACGTTTGGTTTGCGGGTGGCGGCAATGGCTTCATCGACATTGGGCAAATCCCACGCGATGTACACCGCGCCCAACCCCAGCACGATCACCCCCCACACACTGCCCACCAAAACCCAATAGGCAATGCGTTTCCAGCGTTTGGGGCGTTCCGTGGTGTGTAAAAATGAGGCGTCGTTGGCGGCTTTTTTTCTCATGATTCCTTCAATATGTAGCCCCTGCTGTTAAGAGAGAATGAACTTTTTGGAACGGTTTGCGGCGGTGAGGCTTAACGATCAGCTGGCAAGGCCAAAACCGCCAAGCACGCCTGGCTCAAGGCGTCGGCACGTTTCGTCATGGGGCCGCTCAATCGGCCATAAATGTGAAAGGTTGCCGTTTGCAAGACAATGCCAAACAGCCACGCGGTTGCTTCTTGTGCAGAAGCTCCACCAATTTCTCCCGCCTCGATGCCCCCTTGAAGGACGCCTTGGACTATGTCGATGGGGTTTTGCATGTCCTCAGACACTTTGGCCAGTTGGCCGTGTTGGACCAACAGCAAAAACCGAAACAAGGTTTCGTCGTCATCATAGAACCGGCAAAAGCCCCGCACCATGGCGTCGATCTTGCCCGCCAAGGTGTTTTGTTCATTTTGCAAATCGTTAAGCGTGGTGGCGAAGCCGCTGAAATTATCGGCGAACAATTGCCAGATCAGATCGTCTTTGCCTTTGAAATGACGATAAATTGCACCTTCGGTGATGTTTGACGCGGTGGCGATGTCGCGCATACCGCCCGCGTCCACGCCTTTTTGCACAAACAGCTCAAGCGCCGCACGTTTGATTTTTTCTTTGGTCGCTTCACCGGAGCGCATGGGTCATTCCGTCTCGCCATAAGTAAACACTCGATTACATTATGGTGTGGGGAATGGTGTTGTCAATGCGTTGCCTACAAAATCGACCCGATCACCCCGCCCAAGGTGTTTTTGACGATTTCGAGCATGGCATTGAGCGCTTGTTGGGCGGCAACCATGGTCATGGCCGACATGGCGATCAACACACTGATCGTGGACAGACGCTGCATATCCATGAGCATTTTTCCAACTTCGGCGCTGTAACCTTGGCTCGCGTCAATTTCATGCTTGGCCACGTTTGCTGCAATGTCCACCATCTGCTGGGACATTTTTTTGAACTCGGTTTCCGCATAGGTCGAAATGGTTCCCCAGTTGTCCGCGAACACCTCTTTTCCGGCAGCGGTCACCGCTTCCAGCACCTGTTCAACATTGACTGTCATGGCCTATTCCCCTTTTTTCTTGAGCATTTCCACCGTCAACACGGCGCGGATGGCTTGCATGGTGATGTCTTGAACGCTCTTCACCGCATCTGCATTCAGGCCGCCCATGGCTTTCTGGATGTCGGCGATGATGCCCAACTGCGCTTTGATGTTTTTCACCATCATCACGGAGCAGCCTTCCGGGGTGCCCGTTGTTTGACCCGGCTTCGGGCGCAAGGCTGCGGGTAATTTATCACCCATTATTTTGATGGCTTTGCCGGTCAACAGGCATCCCACACCTGTGTCTTGCGCTTCGGCACGCAAAATCAGGCCGTCCAACAGTCCGGTTTGGGTGGCGTAAAAGT
>NZ_MCGG01000033.1 GCF_001746755.1 Magnetovibrio blakemorei
CCAACACTGTAAATGTAAGTGGCTGACTATCCAGTAAACGCCAAATCTGGGCTAATCCACACACTCTGTAATACTGCAAAGCAAAGAACAGCACATAGTGCTGGAATAACGATCCAACGCTTTAAAGTGTTATTGCATTTCGACAGCATGTTTACGGGGGGAACCATCAAAAAAGGGATGAACATGATAATGTATTCCCATTTTATGGTATCGAATTTCGTTGGCATGTAATACGTCCTCCCCGCTATGACCAGAACCGCAATTCCCAAGAAAAAAAGAGTGGATAATAGAGCTCTTTCACGCAGAATATTACTGCACTGGGGCGTGCGAACGATTGAGCTATACAGAATTATAAGTGACAAAAAATAAATGCAGAAGAAAACGATGGACACCGTAATTCCAGTGCGTGCCCGAAACATATCCCATTGTGCAGATTGGCCATGACTTTGGAGAATCCCGTACTGCCAATAATCAGCAAACATATCAATAAGTAAAATATTGATCATGGATCCAGCTTGATTATTCCGTAGAGGTTTTTCCCAAGCATTGACGATACTAACGGATGTAAATACTGAAATACTGGGTGTATGCAGATAATCTTCTTGCTCGTTCGCAGGATGCTCGAAAATTGATACACCTGATGCAAGTTTATCAATGGTCAAAAGAGACAAAATCATTGCCACCAAAATAAGGGTCGGATGCAGCAACTGTCGAACTCTAAAATATAGGGAACCTCGAGAACAAAGAAAAAGAAAAAACCATAACGCGCCTGCCAGGAGCAAACCGCTGACTTTCTGGACTGCAATCAAGCTTAATATACCCAAAGTAAGGTATTGGGCAGGATAGCGCAGAGTTGGTACACCACTTTGTATGGCCCGCCACCAAGTGATCAGAAGGACACAGGCGAAAGGTGTCAACGTAAGAATAAAGTTCTCAGGTCGAAGCATAGAAAATGAGCGCTGTACCGGGGGTAACAAAATACAAAACGCCACAAAGAAAAATTGCTCTGACACGCTAAAACGCAGCACCCGAGCAAACATAAAATTGCCTATAATATACACCACTTGAAAAACAAAACCGCTCCACGCAACACTCAGCGTCACAAAGGTGAGCTCGCTAATTAGATGCATGCGGTAGAGAGCCGCAAATGGGGCAGAAACGAATGCCACAAGTATGTAATAGTACGGGCCATTATATGAGGGGAATGCCTCAAAATTCACAACCCCGGTGAGCACTGAAAAATGCTTGGATGGATCGTGTTGACGGCTAATATCAAACCACGATGCAGCATAA
Source organism: Magnetovibrio blakemorei (assembly GCF_001746755.1). Taxonomy (GTDB): domain Bacteria; phylum Pseudomonadota; class Alphaproteobacteria; order Rhodospirillales; family Magnetovibrionaceae; genus Magnetovibrio; species Magnetovibrio blakemorei. The sequence continues at coordinate 1,294 of NZ_MCGG01000033.1, forward strand.
AAATGAACTAATGCCGAGATTGTGGCGAGGAGCACAACCAATAACCAGAAACGCTTACTTACACTTCTGTCATCATAAGCCCCAGTGAGATTGGAGAAGGTGTGAAAAGTCATTTTTATTCTTTACCCGCAAATGGTGAGGATATCGCCGCAATAATATTCCGGCTTCCGCCCTTTGGAACCAAAGCTGACAATTCTTCAAATGACCAGGGTAACTGCACACCCGTTTTTTCATCAAATAATAAATACCCGTAGGGTTTCAAAAGATCTAATAACTCGGATGGTGATTCTCCTCTTTCTCTCAAAGTATAAGGAGCAAATTCCATAACGATCGTGGGCATGTATTTTTGGAGCGTATTTTGGCTTCCTTTGATGACCGTACATTCATGACCATCCACATCCATTTTAATGAGGTCAAGACGCGGTACGTTGTTTTTTTGAAAGAAATAATCCAAAGTTGAAACATCAGCGCCCGCTGTCGACATTTCACGTCCTCCATGAATAGAGTGTAGTCCGGCTTCCATTTTAAGAGGCCAACTGCTAAAAATGGCTTCTTCTAGATGAGCTCTCATATGATCGGCCAGCATGTATTGATGGACAGAAATTCGCTCTTTTAGAAGTGGATTCAAAAAGACATTCTTTTCTAATTTAGAATATGCGTACCGGGTTGGCTCAAATGCAATAACCTTGCCTTGCTCGCCGACCAAAGACGCTAATGGTAGAGTATGCGCGCCAACATTTGCCCCGATATCAATGACGTAATAACCACTTTGAACAAGTATCGCCAATGCTTTGGATGTCGAAGGTTCAAAACACCCCAGCAGAAATATAGAAAAATCTATCCCTTCGCGGAGGTCTAATTCCCAGTTCACCCCCCCCCGTGAACATTTAACCAAAGGCCCCCGTCTTAACATTTTCATAAACCATATAACAGGCTGCTGTAAGGCTATGGCTAATTGTATTTTTCTTCGCGTCGACAGATGCATTGAACTTTCCATCTGACAAGCTGTCGGTTCTAAAAAAGCCTGTCTTCTTTTTGATTAAACTATTTTTCTTACTTCTTGCAACTGTCTGAAATAACTAAGGGGCGCATACGCTCCATATAAGGCTTTAATTCTTGAACTACTCTTTCCAAGTCTTTGAGGTTCTTCTCTTTAACTTGAGGTGACATGCTTTCTAAGCGTGTGCCAATCTTAGTGATCAGATGAAATGGGCCAAGGGCACCATCAAAAAAACCGTTTCTTACGTGATCGGAAAGGGTGTCGATTGCGATAACTATGACGATAGATGCGGCAATGGCGACAATACTGGTCTTAACCGCAAAGAACGCAAGAGGAGCCTTAAAGGCGTGACGATTTTCTTTGTGGGAGAGCTGTGAGGCCGCGAGTTGGCGTCCCGCTTGTTGATAGGATTCCGAAAGCTTTACCTCAGCTTCTTCAAGGCATTTGACCAGTGCAGTTGGGTCATCATCACTAGCGAGTAGGTTCAGTTCTGGTATCTCGCCGAAATACCGACCTTCTTTTTTCCAGATCGTGATTTGGTACATCTTCATAACCCCGCAGAGATATATCGTATTTTATTGTTAAGCACATTTACATGGTAATACTGGATTATCATAAATAATATTCCGTATCCGCAAATAATATGTCAATCGTATTTATTTTTTTCGAATACAGCAAGAAGCCTAAATCCAATTAATTGCCCTACAAACGGCTCCAACAGCCTCTCCAATTTCAATAAAGGCCGAACCAAAACACTCGGCACCAGCGACCAACTGCGGTACCCCCCAGAAAGGGGATAAGCCCATAAACTAAAGTGTTCATTCTTAATGATACTTAACTGCTCAATTTCTTGTTCTAATCTATGCCGGTAGCGGCCCATAAGAAGTGTCGGGATTGCTTGGTTAGAATCGAACAATGGATTTCTATTCGGATTATCAACATATCTAATGAAAGGATCAACGTTCAGTTCCAAAGGCTCATAGTGAAGCCATTTATAAAAAAATGCACTGAAGGGAGTAATCGCTGGTTCTGCCATGACAATTCGCCCACCCTTTCTTAAGGTCCTAGCGGCTTCATTCAGAAAATCGATGGGATATTGCAGGTGATGCCAGACGTCCACCATAACGATAATATCCAGACTTTCGTCAGGAAAAGGCAATAAATGACAATCCCCAACAACATCTGTCCAAGGGCTGGAAACAATATCCAATGTTACGGCATTGGGCAGAAATATTTTTCCAATTCCAGTCCCTCCGCCCACCTCAAGGATTTGTTTTCCCTGAGCACATTGTGAGATGATGCGGGCGTAAATATCGCTATAAACAACTCTCAAGACAGGCTTTTTTATCCATATTGCATGACGTTTTTCTAGTTCGTTTGTGAGGCCATGGACCATGTGTTAAAAAGCCTTAAGTCTTCTAAATGCAAATACAATCATCTTAAGCAGAAGCCATCCGTGGGTGAAACGTGAAATTTGCGTTTCGCCATAAGTACGGCTGGCGTAGCGCACAGGGACTTCAACCACTTTCAGATTAAGCTTAGATGCTCCAAAAATGAGGTCGAAATCACCGAACGGATCAAAATCGCCAAAATAAGCTCTATTTGAGACGATTTTTTCATAGTGATTTTTGCTGATTACCTTTGTACCACACAAGGTGTCAGTAAAGTGCTGATTGAGAAGCCATGTGAAAATTCGCGGGAAAATGTGATTGGCTATGTTGTTAAGGAATCGCATAGCTTCATCTTCCCTTGGATATATGAGACGCGTTCCGTTGATAAACTCCCCTTTGCCCGACGCTATAGTCTCGAAGAACAGTGGGATTTGTTCGGGTGGAGTGGTCAAGTCTGCATCTAAAATTATCAGAACTTCTCCTGTAGCATGTGCAAATCCCTTGCGGACGGCATCACCCTTGCCAATTCCATCTTGCACCATGACTTTAATATCTTTTTCAGGATAGGCTTTTTGAACCCGATACATTTCTTCCAACGTACCATCCGAGCTATTCCCTTCGACAAAAATATATTCTGTACTTTTGCAAAATTCCGGCAAACGTAAGAGCGCATTTTCTATATTGCCTTTTTCATTGCGCGCAGGAATGACAATAGAACAGCTAGTATAATTTGGTGAGGGCTGCTTTAGAGAGCGGGCAATCACATAATTGCGAAGACATAGCGTACGAATAATGGGCATTGTGGCGACATACCGATTTAGAAATCTGCCAATACCGGAAAGTTTTAATGGCATGATCTGTCGCCATTCACTTCGAATAATTTCGAAATCTGCCAAATTCAGCAGAGTTCTGATGTCCCCTAAGGTCAACCAATTTTTCTCTACAGTTGGCATCCGCAAGCCAAATTTTTCAGCTAGTCGTAGTACTGGACGCCATAGGGGAGAATGGTATGCAACAACAATCCGCGTATCCTGTGTGCAATGAGCATGCAAGCTAAGGAAAGTGTGAACAACATCTTCCAAATCGCCAATGGTATCATCCAAAATGATCGCGTCGAACGGTCCTTGAATTTGCTTCAGTACATCTAGATTTTCAATATCACCAACAAAAAACGTAAGATTTGGATGTCTATTCTTGGCGCTATCGATCATGCTTTGGCTGTAGTCAATACCCATGCCATATGCAGGATCGAGAGAGGCAAGTAAATCTCCGTTGCCACAGCCCAACTCGAGAACTCTTTGTTTTTCAGAAACCAAAAAGCGAAAGTATTGATGGTCTTCATGATAAAAAAAAGCGTTCTTTTTTATCCACAGATCGCGATTTGAGACATTTTTCTCAGATAACTCATGTACTGCTTGTTTTCGCGGGCTGATAACATGAGGATGGTGAAGAGAAGTTTTCATGATGATAATTCTTTATATTTTTACCGCTTATAATTTGAGTAATTAATGATATCTATATTATATATCAAATTATTAACGGCTAAAGTGGCGCCAAACTATTTTTATGGTATACCCAAAATCAGTCATATTTGAACCATTTGGATCAGGTGAAAATATAATTTGACACTTACCATACCACCCTGAGAATGCATTGGGGAGCACATCAATGTCAAATCTGCAGCAGATAAAGGAGCTGTCACGCAATACGTCTAGGGATCGCGATATCGTTGAGACAACAGCATCACCCCCGGTTATTGCTCAACAACGTCAGCCCCTGACGCACATGCTCAATCAGCCGCGCCGGATTTTTGAGGTTGTTCCACACGGTTCTCACGAGGAATTTGGGCCGCAGGTAAAAGCGCCGGTTAAAGCGCTTGCGCATCGCCATGATCGTTTTGGGGTCCAGGGTGTCGCTGGAAATGACGCCCGATTCACCGCTTTGGTCCATATTCGCCAAGTCTGCCGACACCAGCCCCTGGGCCACCATCTGACGGCGCAACTTGGTCCCGGCACGGGGGATGGCGGTATGGACAGAGAGATAATCCGGGTCCAAGTCGCAAACAAAATCCATGGTCGCCTCAATGTCGGCAATGCTTTCCCCGGGCAATCCGACAATGACCGTCGCCGCGGTTTCCATGCCGGCCCGACGGCACACGGTGAACGCCGTTTTCATGTCGGTCGTGGAAAAATCCTTTTGAATGGCTTCAAGCGATTCCGCCTTGGCCGTTTCCACACCCATAATCACGGTGTGACAGCCCTTGGCCGCCATGGCGTTTGCCAGCTCCGCATCAACGCAGTCGGGACGGGTGAAACAGGTCCAACCGAACCCGTCAGCCCCTTCGGGCAAAAGATCGAGAAATTCCAAGCCCCGAGCACGGTTGACGGCGAACGTCTGGTCCCACAAGGCAAATTCACGCACGCCCAAAGCCTGCAGGTGAGCCAATTCGGCGGCAATTTCATCCAACGGTCGGGTGTGATAGTGCAGGCTGGCCATCACGCAAAACGAACAGCGATAGGGGCAACCGTAATCGGTGAGCAGGCTGGCGAAGGGGCGGCGATAGGCGAAGGGAAAGCGATACGGAAAGGGCTTGAACAATTCATGGGGCGGCAAGCCGACGCTCATCGCCTTTCCGGAACTGACCTGCCCCTCAATCACGCCCTCTTTCGTTTTATAGATCAGGTCTTCCAGATCCGCCGTCTCGCCCTGGGCGTAGCGCACGGACGATGGCGAGCAGAAATCCAGCGTCACTGCGTCCAAAAGGCCTGTTTCAACCCATTTTTTGCCATGCTCGCGCAACACATCGCCGCTGCCGATCAGCACAGTCTTGGGGGCGCGAAGGCGAAGTTCCCTCAGAAACGCCGCGTCTTCGTCCACGCTGACCGCACCGACGAGGATAAAAATGACGTCAGTTGATGAGCGCTCGACTATTGCCAGGGTCTCTTCAACGCCCAATTCCTGGACGATGGCATCGACGGCCTGAGTGGTCCAGTCATGGGCATTAAACACCGCGCCCATATGCAGCAAATCAATCGGCGGGAAGGTATAGCCCGTACGCGAGAGTTTGCTACAATAGTAATCCCGGATGTAGATGTTCTGCCCCGGTGGGTTCAGGAGCAGTACCGAGCGTGTCGCATTCATCAGATCAGCCTCATAAGCGAAAAGGCGTGAGCCTTGCCTCGCTTCAGCACATTGAGAAGATTTTTGGCAGTATAGTTTGTGCCCTGTTGCACTTACCAGCCAAATTCATCCCGCGCCCCAAAGACCCAACCCCCGATCAGGTGCAAAAGCTTCTGGTGATTAAGTTTTTTGGCATCGGCAGCCTGGTTCTCGCCACCCCTTTTTTGCGCGCTGCCCGCGCGCGGTTCCCCAACGCAGAAATTCATTTGCTGACATTATCGAGCAACCGCGAAATTACAGCGATGATGAAAGAACTGGATCAAGTCCATTTCCTGAATCTTGGCGGTAACATCTTTTCTGCGATTGCCGCCTTTAGCGCCTGTTTGATCAAGACTTTTCAGGGCGGCTATGACGTCCTCATTGATATGGAGTTTTACACCCGCGCCTCGGCTGTTGTATCGCTGGCATCGTGGGCACCGATGCGCATCGGCTTTCATTCTCGGGGGGTCTATCGCGGAGACATCCCTTCGCACCGTGTGCCGTTTAATGCCTACTGGCATGTAACCAAAAATTTCTTCAGCTTGTTGGAGCCCTTTGGCCAAACAGAAACGACCGACGCCTTGGTTCCATCCATTTCTGTACATCCCGAGCTGTTAAAAGATGCCCGCGCCGTTTTAGAACACCTTAGGGGAAACAAGCCTCGATTTATTGTCATCAATGCAAACGCGGGCGAATTGGCCTATGAGCGCCGTTGGTTGCCGGACCGTTTTGCCCAATTGGCCGCACGGCTCAGTTCGAAATACGATGTCAGTTGCATCTTCATCGGCGCGCCTGGGGAAAAAGACTATGTGCAAGGCATCGTCGATGACGCCATAGCCCAAGGGGCAAAAGCGCTCAATACGGCAGGCCAATTGAACTTGGAATCCATGGCGCAAATTTGCCGGGAAAGCCTGCTGGTGATCAGCAATGATTCCGGTCCGCTGCACGTTGCGGCGGCTGTGGGCGCGCCCATTGTCGGTTTTTTCGGACCGGAAACGCCTGTCCTTTATGGTCCCGTTGGAGATGGGCATTTGGTCTTTCACCAAAGTTTAAGCTGTTCCCCATGCATCAACATTGAACAAAGCAAGCACCTGAAATGCTGGCATCCTTCGCCCATCTGTCAGGAAAGAACCCGTGTCGAAGACGCCTTTACGGCCATTTGCACCGCTTACGACGGCGTACTTTCCGCACCTTGATCGGCAAAAATGGCGCGCAGCCCCATCACCGCACCGATGGTCAAAAGTAAGATGACCAGAGGATCAAACGCCACCGTGTAGCGCACGAACGATGCGTTTCCGATGCTGATGAGGCCATAGCCCGCCTGAAGCACCAACGCGCTATACGCCAAAGCCCGATACATCCGATCTGCGGCGGCCTTGCGTTTGAAGATGGCCAACAAACCGCCCATGGACAGAAAAAACGCCAGATACGCCAAGGCCAACTGGAACACGCCAATGACAAGGCGCGGCCATTCGATGGGGCGAATGCCGGCACCCCCGACCTTCTTGATCTCTTCCGCCCGTGCAGGGTCTTGGTACGCGCCTGGGTCCATGACCTGGGAAAGCAATTGGGGGTCTTGTTCCACAACGCCCTGGGCAATATCCAGACTGCGCGGATAATAAATCGCCATCGGAACCCGAACCGGCAATGTGATGTGCCAGTTGGCAATGTAATTGCTGGTGACAATTTTGAAAAAGCCCCAGGGATCATTTTGGATCGCCGACAGCCCTAAAGACCCAGAGATGGCGTTGAGGCGTGGATCATATTCCAAGGCCACAACTTGGGGCTCCGGTAAATTGAGTTTGGCGCGTATGGCGGGGAGGATTTGCTTAAAAATCGCCCCCACCGCCGTTAAGGAGGCCACATGCGCCATTTCAAAAGGATAATCGCGCTCTTCAAAGGGCGGAAAGTCCACGTAATAGCCTTTGAAACGGCCTTCCAAGTCTTGGGCCAGATCCGGATAGGCGCTGGGCATATCACCCCGGATCAGCGGTGCCGCCGCACCCGCTAAGGAAATGCCTCCAAATTTATGCAAACCAAAAAAACCAAATGTGTGCTGATGCGCCATGCCTTGCGCCAATACGACCAACAAAACGGGGCCAAGCGTTCCCGTTAAAACCATGCGCCAACGGTCTTTGAAAAAGAACAGCAACAAGGGAACGCCCGCCAAAAATGAAATGCCGTTGGGCCGCACAACGATCATGAGCGCCAACGTCAAACCAACCATACTTATATTGAACCAAGTCAGTCGCTGAATGACGCTCAAAACGGCCGCCAAGTGCAGACATAGGAAAACGACGAAAAAGGCCTCCGTCATCACGGTGGGAGCAAGGATCAACAAGCCAGAGCTCAGCATCGGCGCGAGCGCAACGATGCCCCCCGCAGCCTGACTGCGCAACACCCCGCGCGCCGTCCACCCCAGCACCGCAAACGACGCCAACATGGCATTGAGCTGCACCGGCACAATCCATTTCAGATCGCCACTGACGGCCACCACCGCCTTGATGATCAGCATGTAACCGCCGGAACGCACCGCACTGGGCTTGAGGTAGCCCAAAGTATCGGGCTCAATGAAAGCCATAACGGGCAAATCCACCAGCATCGCCACATTGACCAGCAACGCAACCAACCCCACCCCGGCCCAAAATAACGCCGGGCGCTGAGGCGCATTTTGGCAACGCAACGAGCGGGCGACATGCCGCCACCACCCGGCACCGCACACCGCATGAAGCCCCTTTGGCGCCCCCTGCCAGTTCACCAACAGGGTCAAAAATCCGCCAAAAAGAATAAGGGCTAAGGATGCGGCGATTTGCAAGGCCACCAGCCGCGACACGGGCGTGGACAAAAAGGGCTTTTGCAGCTCAACCCCAATGGGACCGGACAACAACGCCACCGCCGCCACTCCGGCGGCCGCGAGCGTTGCCACAAAACATAAGGCGAGAAGGATCATAAACCTCCTGGGCATTTGGACCGCCAAGTCGTTTATGGTCTTCGAAATTTTTTCCGCGCGGGCACTCATGACAGTCCTTCATCCTCTCATTTCCAGTAATAGGGATAGCGATGAAGGTGTCAACATGCGATAAAAAATCGGTTAGGATTTCCCGCAGATTGTATTTTGCCCCCCTTACGGCCCCCCTATATGGCCCCAGTGAAGCGAGCATAGCGTTTTGAACCTGTCATCTTGTCCCCAGTGCCAGCACAAGAACTTGCGATTTTGGTTCGCTTTTCAAAGCACGCCGGTCGTGCGCTGTGGCCGATGTGGTCTGGTCATGCTCAACCCCCAGCCCGACGATGAAACCTTAGCGGCCATTTACGGCGAAACGTATTTCATCGGCTCCGATGAAGATTCTCTCCTCGAACAGGGCAACGCCCTCAAACGCGGCACCGCACAATTGCAACTGGCGGAAATCAGCGCCTACATTGGCGCGCGCGTTGCCGCAGACACCCACCCTCACATGTTGGAAGTTGGCTGCGGCCTGGGAAACTTTCTGCTTGAGGCCCACGCTGCCGGTTTCGACGTCCAAGGCATTGATGTTTCCACCGATGCCGTCGCCACGGCCAATGCGGCCCTTGGCGAAGACCGCGCACGTGCCGGGATGCTTGAAGAGGCAGATTTTAAGGCCGGGCAGTTCGACATCATCGTGCTGGCCGATGTGATCGAACATGTGCGCAATCCAAAGTCGTTTATGCAGTACGTGCGCACCTTGTTAAAACCAAGTGGAGTCGTTTTCATCGCGGTGCCGAGCCTCGACAGCCTATCCGCACGCCTCATGGGACGCTACTGGGTCGAGTTCAAACGCGAACACCTGTTCTATTTTAACCGTCAAACCATATGTCAACTTCTCAAAGACTGCGGTTTTCAAGATATCACCTTAAGCCCTGGACAGAAGGTCCTCAGCCTCGGCTACATCATCGGCCATTTCAAACAGTTTCCGGTGCCCCTTTTCACCCCGGCCCTAAAGGTTCTCGAACGACTTCTTCCCCGCGCCCCGTTGTCCCGACCGATGCAGATCGTCGCCTCAGGTCTCAATGCCCTCGCGCGGGTGCCTCCCCACCCGGGGAAATGAGTGCGTATATTTTGTTCAAACCTCATTGTGCTGGCTTTATAACACTGACCCGCGCCGCTCAAGGTCGTCATTTCAGCCGACAGAACGCCTCTATCCCCTTGCAAATGAAGGCATTGCGGGCGTTGTTCAGCCGTCTTTGCCGTGATAAGGTGCCTCACGCCTTTATCATTCATTGACCCCTATTTGTGATCCCAAACTGATGACCTATATCCCCACGCACACCTTGATGGCTCGCCTGTGGCGTGAAGCCATTCGTGGCTACCTTGGCAAGCTTTTGTTGGCGGTCTTGTTCATGGCCTTGATGGCAGGGGCGACGGCGCTCAGCGCGTGGTTGATGAAGCCGGTGGTCAACGAAATTTTCATCGCCCGCGATCGCCAAATGTTGTGGCTGATCGGCGCCGCTGTATTGGCCACATTTGCCATCAAGGGCGTGTCCAACTATACCCAATCGACGCTGATGGCGCACGTCGGACTGAAGATCGTCGCCGACATGCAAAACCGTTTGTACCAGCACATGACCAGCTTGGAGCTTGGCTACTTTCACGACAATTCAACCGGATCTTTGTTGTCGCGCTACACCATTGATGTGGGCTCCATGCGCGTAGCCGTCACCCATGGCATCACCGTTTTTGGCAAGGATGTATTGTCACTGGTGGGACTGGTTGGGGTGATGTTCATCCAGGATTGGGAGCTGGCCTTCATCGCCTTTTTCGTCTTCCCCATCTCCATTATTCCCATCGCCAAGCTTGGCCGGCGCATGCGCAAAGTGACCATCAACACCCAGGTCGAAATGGGCTTGTTCACCACCACCTTGGAACAGACCTTTCAAGGCATCCGCGTGGTCAAAGCCTACGGCATGGAAGATTACGAGCGCAATCGCATCGCGACTTTGGTCAACAAAATCTACACCCTGGCCTTCAAGCAATTGCGCACCCGCGCGCTGTCCAGCCCGATCATGGAAACTCTGGGCGGTGTCGCCGTCACCACGGTGATCATCTATGGCGGCTACCGGGTGATTGAAAACGCCACCGATCCGGGCGGGTTCTTTTCCTTCATCACCGCCTTGCTGTTGGCTTATGAACCGCTGAAGCGCTTGGCCAACGTGAACGCGACCCTTCAAGAAGGCATGGCGGGCGCACAGCGCACTTTTGAAGCCTTGGACTACCCCAATCGCATCACCGAGCGTGAAAATGCAACGGAGTTGAAGGTCACCCGCGGCGAAATCAAATTTGACCATGTTTCCTTCACCTATCCCAAGGCCGAAGGCGTGCATGGCGATCTTGAAGTCGCGCTGGATAACGTTTCCATCACCGTACCTGCGGGTAAAATGGTGGCACTGGTGGGATCATCGGGTGCGGGCAAATCGACGGTGATGAATCTGGCACCGCGCTTTTACGACATCACGGCCGGGTCGTTACTCATCGACGGCCAGGACGTGCGCGACGTGACGTTCAAGTCGCTACGCGGTGCCATCGCTCTGGTCAGCCAAGACGTGATGCTGTTCGACGACACGGTGCGCAACAACATCGCCTATGGTCGCGAGGCCGCCAGCTTTGACGAAATCAAGGATGCGGCGCGCAACGCCGCTGCCCATGATTTCATCGAAGCGCTGCCCGATGGATATGACACCATGGTCGGCGAACACGGCGTGCGTTTGTCAGGCGGTCAGCGGCAACGCTTGGCCATCGCCCGCGCCATGTTGAAGAATGCACCTATTTTGTTGCTCGACGAAGCGACCTCGGCGCTGGACACGGAATCTGAACGCTACGTCCAAGCGGCGCTCAGCACATTGATGAAAGACCGCACCACCTTGGTAATCGCCCACCGCCTGTCCACCGTGGTGGACGCGGACCTGATTTATGTTTTGGACCGGGGACGCGTTGCGGAACAAGGCACCCACAGTGAGCTTCTGGACAAAGGCGGCATCTACGCGAACTTGTACCAATTGCAGTTCACGACAACAGATCAAGACCAGTAGGGTCTTATCTCCGTCATCCCTCCGCACAGCTTCGTCAGTGACTGGTGCCCGCTTCATAGGTGATTTTGTTGTAAACGTTATATTTGCCCACGGGTTTTTTCATCGGCAAGCGTTTAACCTCTTTCAGCGTTTTAGCATCATAAACAACCAAGGCACCATCCATATCCCACACGCTGATCAAGGCGTGTTTGCCGTATCGGTCGAATTCCACATGAGCCGCCGTGGTGCCCGGTTGCGGACGGATGGTTTTGACGATTTCCAGGGTTCGTTTGTCGATCACGTGCAAAGCGTCTTTGTCGGGACCGGAAAACACGTCGACCCAGGCATAGGGCGTGTTGTCATGGCTGCGCATGAAAAATCCCGGACCTAAGGTTTCGATTTTTTTGATGGTCTTCCAGGTTTGCATATCGATGACACTCACCACCCCGCCTTTGAGGTGTGGCGTTGCCAGAACCGCGTGGCCCTTGTAGTCAAAGGTAATGCCCGAACCCAGATGGGGCATACCCGCCAGATCGATATCGGCAATTTTGCGGCCCGCGTCCAAATTCACCACTTGGCCAGATTTCCCGTCTCGAGCCGCGCCGACCACATGTTCGTAGGTTTGATCAAAAAAGAAATCGTCGAGATAATCTTTAAGCACGACTTTGCGCACCGGGAATGGTCCGAAGTCGAACTCGCCTTCCTCATGGCCCGGTGTCCAACTGTGCACGACCCCACGCGCGACCGGGCGAGGATTATCCGAATAATCAATTTCCCAAATTTCAGGAATGTCCTTCAAGGCCGCGATAAAACTGTTGCGCGGCGGAGCGGTGTAAACCGCGCTTACCCGTGAAGACTTTCCATCCTTGGACACCACGTCGATTGTCTTGATCGGGCTTAAGTCCGAAGCATTCAACAACACCAACGTATGGGGTAAGTAATTCGCCGCCATCACATAGCGCCCGTCGCCCGAGACCGCAATGTTGCGCATGTTGATGCCGGCACGAATTTCCGCAACGATGTTAAAACTGTGCAAATCGTATTTGCTGACCCAGCCATCGCGAGAGCCCAGATACATGAACCGCCCGTCGGGGGAATACTTGGCTCCGCCATGCAAGGCGAACCTTGATGGGAACCGCCACAGCGGCAAAAACGCATCGCCATCCAAGATGGTGACGTGATGATCGCCCGCTTCAACGACGGCAAACAAATTCAGTGGATCGGAACTGTGCAGCGGCTTGTCCGGCAAGTCAGATAGCGGCATGAGAATTTCGTGACTGGCTTCAATGTCCGCCATTGTCCAGGTGGGAGTCTCTGCGGGGGGCTGATAGATATAGTCCGCCAAGGCGGCAATTTGATCCGTGTTCAGCACTTCGGCGAAACCCGCCATTTGCGTGGCCGCCCGGCCCGTACGGATCACTTCCAACGCTTCCTTTTTGCGCAATCGGCCTAAATTTTCCGGCAACAGCGCAGGGCCCATACCACCCAACCGCGTCACCCCGTGACACTCAGAGCAATGCTGCTTGTACAAGCTTGCGGTGTCGTCGGCCAAAGCCGCTCCCGCAGCGATGATACTCAAGGCACAAACAGCCCACATCGTCTTGATCATAGCGCTGGCTCCACAGTTTTGATTTTAGAGTATGAGGTCAAGGCAACCCGGTCGACCGTGCCCGGATCAATGCCCAGTTCCGCGTCGTCCAGATAGCAGCCGGGATCTTCCGCCCACGGATCGCCGGTAATTTGTTCGGCTCGCACGCGGGTGTTGCCGCCGCAAATATCAAAGTGTGCGCAAACCGCGCAGCGCCCTTTGACAGAGCGCGGAAATGCTTTCAGCCCCGCCATCAAAGGATCGGATGTGTCGCTCCAAATATCGCCGAACGGGCGCACTCGGACATTGCCCAAGGTGTGATGCCACCACATGGTGTCGGGATGCACATCGCCGATGTTGTCGATGTTGGCGACGTTGACGCCCGATGCATTGCCGCCCCACTGCACCAACTTGTCATGCATGTGTTGGGCGTGTTCGGGGAAATTCTGTTCAATCCATTTCAACATAAACACGCCGTCGGCATCGTTGTTGCCGGAGACGAATTCTTTGGTTTGTCCGGCTTGGATATACCCCCAGCAGCGTTCAAACAATTTTGTCATGGCCGTGCGGGTCATGGCGAAAAAGGCATCATCGCGGCGGTTGTGATTGCCCCGTCCGGCGTAGTTGAGATGGGAAAAGTAAAACCGCTCGACTCCTTCCGCGTCCAACAGATCCATGACCCCATCCAGCTCATCAACGTTGTCTTGGGTCATGGTGAAGCGCAAACCGACTTTGAGGCCACGTTCGACGCACAAGCGGATCGCCTTCATGGAAGCATCGAAGGCCCCATCCAGGCGGCGAAAACGATCATGGGTTTCGCGCAGGCCATCGATGGAAATTCCAATGTAGTCATAACCAATATCTTCAATCTCTTGAATGTCATCGGGGCCGATCAAGGTGCCGTTGGTCGACAGCGCCGTGTAAAACCCCATTGCTTTCGCCCGTGCGCCGATCTGGTGAATGTCGTCGCGCAACAAGGGCTCTCCACCCGACAAGATGACGGCAGGCACCCGAAAGGCTTTAAGCTCATCCAAAACGTGGAACGTCTCATCCGTCGTCAATTCACCGGGGAAATGTTTGTCCACCGCCAATGCATAACAATGTTTGCAGGTCAGATTGCAGCGTCGGGTCAGGTTCCAAATCACCACCGGACCGGGCGGATTGCGATGCAGGCCGACCGGAGTCGGTGAATCGATTTCGTGCAAAAACTTTGTAATGCGAAACATGATGCCCTCTTTCAGCCCACCAACCGTAAACCGGTTTTTTTCAAGATGCGCGTGGAATACAGAATTTCGCCACTCCGGCAATGTTCCCCCAGCAGCGTGCGAATGATTTCGGCTTTGCTTGCGACTTCACTTCGGTCCCGGCCATGCGCCATCGCGAACAGGTTATAGGGCCAATGGGGCCTGTGACGTGGCCGCAAATAGGCGTGGCTGACAAAATCCAAGTTGCCAATAACGACACCTAAGTCCTGTGCCGCCTCATCGTCCACATCCCACACGGTCATGCCGTTGCCGAGAAACCCCAACGCATAGTGATTGGGCACCGCGCCAATGCGGCGAATGATGCCGTCATCAAGCATGCGCGCCATACGCGCCATGACCTCTTGTTGCGTCAACCCAACCTCTTGACCCACCGTTTCATACGGGGCGTGGGTCAACGGCAGTCCCGCCTGGGTGGCGCGAATGATGGCGCGGTCGAATTCATCGATGGCATTTGAAGCGCTCATAATTCCAACCTCAAGCCAACGTAGAATTCATGCGACTTGGGCATGTTGTAAACCGTGTGCCCGGTGGCGGTTTCGATTTCATTTATGACTTCGGCGATGCGCTCAGGTGTTTCAGTGGCGAGCACAAACCACATGTTGAGTTCATGATCACGCGCATAGTTGTGCGCGACTTCTTCAAAGCCGTTGACGATAGCGTTGACCCGTTCAAACGCCTCATCGGGGAGTTTCATGGCGGCCAGGGTCAATCCTCCGCCCAAACGTTCGGCGTGGTACATGGGGCCGAAACGGCTGAGCGCGCCATCGTCCAACAACCGACGCAAGCGATCGATTAAGTCTTGTTCTTCTAGCCCTAAGTCTTTGGCAACATCCGCGTAAGGGTGTGCGGAAATGGGAAATCCACCTTGCAACGCGTTGATGATGGCCCGATCCAAGGAATCGAGCTCAAGCGGTTTTGCACGGTTCATTGTCAACCTTTCCCTTGCAGCCATAACGCGCGCCGCATTGTTTGAACTGACGACGACTAAACAGCACGTCGCGCTCAACATGTGTCAGCTCTAGCGTTTCCGCGATGGTTTGCACTTGCTCGAGAACCTTATCCTTGGCCGCGCCGTGAACCATGGCAAACAGGTTATACGGCCACGACGGAGCGTGGCGCGGACGCTGGTAGCACAAGGTCACATATTCAAACTGGCCCATCTGCTCACCCACTTCGCGAACCCGCTCGTCGGGTACATTCCAAACCGACATGCCATTGGCGGTATAGCCCAACCGACGATGCTGTACGACCACGCCAAAACGCCGTATCACACCGCCATCAATCAAGTTCCGCAGCCGTTCAATCACTTCCGTCTCCGCCATGCCGATGCGACTGCCCAAAACCTGATAGGGCCGGGCAGCCAACGGCAAGCCGTCGCAAATCAGTTCAATCAAGGTCCGGTCTTCGATGCTGATTTCGATCATGCCCATTCCAACTTAAAACCAAGATCCAAATGATAGTCTTCAATGATGGGCAGGTTCAAAACTTCAAGGTCGGTTTCCGCCTCAATCCGGCTCAGCACTTCGCCCACTTCCAAGACATCATCCGCAGCGACCACAAACCACAAATTGATATCGTGTTCGCGTTCGTAATTGTGATTGACTTGGCTGAACGACGTCACAAATTCTGCGACCTCTGCCAAACGGTCTTCGGGCACGCGCATTGCCGCCAAGGTGCTGGCACCGACTTGGTTGGGGGCAATGACCGCGCCGATGCGGCTGATGTATTTTTGCTCCGCCAAGTTGGCATAAGCCTCAATCACTTCGTCTTCGGACATGGACAGACACGCACCGATTTCGGCATAAGGACGCGCCACCAACGGAAAGTCACGCTGGAAATCGTTGAGCAAGGCTTTATCTATATCGTCCATTGAATGGTTTCCCTTGGCCTTATCTACGAGACCGCCGACAAACGTTTAAAGACCGATGCGCCCAGAGCGCCAGGTGAAAAAGATACCACTGGGCTTTAGGCCAGGAAGTTCTGCCAATTGTTCAAACGTTGCCGTGTCGAACACCTTGATCAGATCCAAATCACGCACGCTCATCCACACATCTTCACCACGCGGGGTGAATTCCATATGCAAAACGCCTTTTCCCGGCGTCAAAGTTTTGATGATCTTTTGCGTTTGTGTGTCGATCACTTGAATGGTGTCGTTCAATGGATAGGCAAAGTTGACCCACACCTGGCGACCGTCGGGCTGCGCCATGACAAACACCGGCTGACCGTGGCTGGGAATGCGTGCCACTTCTTTCCAGGTTGTGGTGTCGACGACCAAAACTTCGTGGTGACCAATGGCCGGGACAAACGCCATGCCGTTGGCCATGGCCCAGCCTTCCAAATGCGGCATTTTATAAACGGGCAGTTTTTCTTCGCCGCGTCCATAACCGTCAAGAATGCGTACCGGGCCTTTATCAATATTCCACAAATCCAACATCACCATGCCGTCTTCGCCAAACAGCCCCGCAATGTAATAGCGGCCATCCGGCGAAATGAGGCCGTCGTAGGGTTGCGTGCCGACATTTTCAAACTTGGTGATTTTGGGCGTATGCGGATCGCTCATATCGGCGACCCAAATCGCGCCCTCGTCATACAATGAAAAGACAAAACGGTTTCCTGGCGCATCGACCAAACCCACCGTTTTGGAGCCCGTGGGAATATCCGCCACCAACTTCAAGGTTTTCGCATCAAACACCTTGACCCCGCCCGGCTCATAATTCGACACCGCGACCAAGCGACCGTCTTGAGAAATGGCGCCGCCAATGGCATTGCCCGCCTGGATAACCCGGGCGTCAATCTTCGCCGTCAGCAAATCGACCTTGGTCAGCCCGCCATCGCGGCCAAAGACATATCCATAGCGCGCATCGCGGCTGTAAACGATGGAGGCATGGCTGAGATCACCCAGGCCTTCGACCCGCGCCAACTGTGTACGGGTGGTGTTTTCCACCACCAAAAGGGACCCAGTGGCGCGTTCCACCACCAAGCCCATATCGCCCGTGCCGCGCAATTCATCCGCCGCTGCATGATGAGAGGCGCTGAATGCAACAAGCGCACCCATGACCAAACCAGCCGTTAAGCTCATTTTCATGCCTAACGACCATCTTGTTGAAGTTGCCCACACCTTCATTGACCAAGATCTCCCGATTTCAAAATTTGCGCTAACCACAACGCTTCATGTGGCTGGATCAGCGGACGCCACGGCGGCATCGGCGTTCCCGGCACACCGTCTAAAATAATTGAAGCCAAATCCGTCGCATCGCGATCAGTAAGCTTGCCCGCCAACAACGGCGATCCTAGCCCGCCCTTCAGGGTCAAGCCATGGCAAGACCCGCAGTCTTGTTCCAAGACGTACCGCAGCTCGTTTTTGCGTTCCGGTGAAATGTCTTTCGCCACAGCCGCCGCAGCGACCGAACCCGTCACCAAGGCCAAGACGGCATAAAAAGCCCCCAGCTTAAGCACGGGCTTTGGCGTCCAGACTTTCAAGTCCCAGTGTTTCATAAGACAATCCCTGCCAATTCAGCTCATGCGCCAACGAGACCACGCGACCGATAAGACACAACACAGGCGGTGTAAAATCCAGGTCACCCAGGGCATAGGGAAGATTTTCCAAGGTCGAAAGACATTGGCGTTGCTGTGCCGTGGTGCCATTGGCAATCGCCGCAGCGGGGGTGTCTGGCGACAAACCCGCCGCAATCAAACGACGGCTGAGTTCCGGCAGCTTGGCCAGGCCCATATAAATCACCAATGTGGTTGATGGGTCCGCCAACGAACGCCAGTCCAAATCCAGATCATCGTCGCCTTTGCCATGACCGGTCACGAAGCGCAAACCCGTGGCAATGCCGCGGTGGGTGAGCGGAATCCCGGTTGCGGCGCTGATGCCCGCCGCTGCGGTTATGCCGGGAATGATTTCAAAACACACATTGTGACGCGCCAAATGCATGGCTTCTTCGCTGCCGCGTCCAAAAATATAGGGATCACCGCCCTTTAGGCGCACCACTGTGCGGTTGGTGCGCGCCAATTTGGCCAGCAATTCATTGATTTGATCTTGGGGGAGAATATGATTGCCGGACGCCTTGCCGACAAATATACGCGTACACCCCGGTGGCACGATATCGACGATTTCAGAAGACACCAAGCGGTCATAGACCACGGCGTCAGCTTGTTCCAAAACCCGATACGCCTTGCGCGTCAACAGCTCAGGATCACCTGGCCCAGCGCCCACCAAATAGACACAGCTCTTCGTTTTGCCCACGGTCTTGTGCTCCGTCCTGACAACGTATCTAACGTTTCCCAACCCTTCGCACCCAAGAAGTGCGCCTCATAAAAATATGACACATGTTCACAAAAGGGTTATTGACGCCCGTCAATCACCTCTGCACAAAATGAAGCCTCATGATTTATAGCCCTATATATAAAGTCGTGTGAACGCTCTTTTATCCGCTCCGCCCCCCAAAACCCTTCATATCCCTTTTTTTAATGTGCATTTGACACTCGTCAAGGCCCCTCCTCCGTATTGCCCCCGATAATACCCTCAGCGCAAGGAATTATCCGAGCGTTGCGTTTCGTGAATGTAAACAATCAAAGATCACGATTCGGAGGGAAACTCATTTTGGGGCGTTGGTATTGTGGGCCGTTCCAAATTGGACAGGGGTAGATCAATGAAGTTGGCATTGTCCCTTTCAGCCATTAGTTTGGCGGCAGGAGCATTCCTGTTGGGTTCGGGGGGGAGCCATGGCCGCAGGGCCGACACTCTCCGAAAAGGAATTCGAAGAAGCAAAAGTCCTTTACTTCCAGCGCTGTGCTGGTTGTCACGGCGCGTTGCGCAAAGGTGCGACGGGTAAAAATCTTGAGCCCAAAAGCACACAGAAGCTGGGCCAAGAACGTCTGGAGAAAATTATCACTCTGGGCACCGAAGGCGGCATGAACAACTTTGACGATACCTTCAGCAAAGAAGAGATCACAAAGTTGGCAACGTACATCCAAATGGATGTTCCTCCGCCTGCGGAAATGTCTTTGGCAGAAATGAAAAAGCGCTGGAAAGTGTATATCGAGCCCAAAGACTATCCGACAAAACCCATGCACGGACGCAATTGGCAAAACTTCTTTGTCGTTATTTTGCGTGATGCTGGCAAAATGGGCATCATTGACGGCGACACCAAAGAAATCGTGACCAAGGTTAACACCGGCTACGCGGTTCACGTCGCTAAAGAATCATCTGACGGACGCTTCTGGTACACCCAGGGCCGTGACGGCAAGATGACCAAAATCGATTTGTGGATGGATCCGCCTCAGGTGGTCGCCGAAACACAAGTCGCATCTGATGCCCGTGACGTTGCTGTTTCCCACTATGGTAAGTGGAAAGACAAATACGTCATCGGTGGCGGTTACTGGCCGCCGCATTTCGTCATTCTTGACGCTGTCACCATGGAGCCTCTGAAAGTGGTTTCAACCCGTGGCGTCAACGTAGATGGCGAATACGTCAACGAAGCGCGCGTTGCTGCGGTGTACAACACACCGAATGCACCGACGTGGATCGTCGCCGTCAAGGAACTGGGGCAGCTGTGGCAGGTCGATTATTCCGATCTCGACAACCTGCGCATCGAACAGATCAACTCTCACAAGTTCCTGCACGATGGCTTCTTTGACCCGACACAGCGGTATTTCCAAATCGCTGCGAATGCGTCTAACCGCATGGAAATCATGGATTCCGAAACACGGAAATTTGTGGCTTCTATCGAAACCGGCACCAAGCCGCACCCGGGACCGGGCGCAAACTGGGTCGATCCGAAATGCGGTCCTGTGGGCGGCACCGTCCACTTGGGCGAAGGCAAGATCACCGTTTGGGGCAACGATCCCAAAGGTCATCCGGACAATGCATGGAAGATTTGCTACAAGACCGAAACCGAAGGTTCTGGCTTGTTCATTCGCACGCATCCGAACTCGCCTTACGTCTTTGCCGATC
>NZ_MCGG01000034.1 GCF_001746755.1 Magnetovibrio blakemorei
TCACCGCCCCGGTCTCGACCGCCACGCCAACGGTGGCCGCCAAAACCTTTTCCATGCCCTCTGGGCCAACCCGTTTGCGCCAGCGCGTCATGGTGCTGGGATCAATGGGAAGATGATGTTGAAAGAACTCAAATCCGCAGAAATATTGCCAGTAGGGGTTCTCGACCCAGCGCTCTACCGCTTCTTCGTCCGACAGATCATGCATGTGCTTCAAATAATGCAGACCGACCATCAATCGCGTCGATTTAGCCGGACGGCCCAGCGGTTTGTAGTGCTTGCCGAAGGCCTCATCAAACGAAGACCAGGGCATC
The DNA here is from genome assembly GCF_001746755.1 of Magnetovibrio blakemorei. Classification (GTDB taxonomy): domain Bacteria; phylum Pseudomonadota; class Alphaproteobacteria; order Rhodospirillales; family Magnetovibrionaceae; genus Magnetovibrio; species Magnetovibrio blakemorei. The sequence continues at coordinate 312 of NZ_MCGG01000034.1, forward strand.
ATCCCGGCCAACCGGATCAAGTGATGCTTCATGTCGATGATGGCGTCCAGACGTTCGCGAAACAGATCGGCATCACGGCGGCGGGGTTTTTTAGGCTTCATGAGAATCTACCAGAAAATGAGCGTTACGGGACTGCTTTCTGGCATTTTCCTATATTTAGAATCCCAAGGGAATCATTATTTATCAATATGTTGAGAGTTTTTCAGGGCGAACTACTTAAATTGTTGTGTTTTGTTTTGTTCGTCAATGGGGTAGAATGAACTAGGGAAATATAACGCGGGGTAGAGATGGCGGTATTTGAAACAGTGGGACGAACGGGGGTGGCGGTTATTCGACCAATAATCACCATTCTTGCAGAGCTGGCGGATATCTTGGCTGGCGTCGTTTTGATGGGGACGTTTCCCCTCAAAAAGAAACTTGAACCCAACACCATTTATTCGACTGCGGATATTGCAAAGTTCCTCAAAGTCGAACGGCTTGAGGTGGTGAGGCTGATCCGTTGTGGTGAGATCAACGCCAGGCTGGTCGGCAACAATTACCGGATCATCGGGCAAAACGTTCTCAATTATTTAAGCGGATCAAAATTGTCGCCTGCACAAACGTTGACGATACAAGCATCTGGCAAGGAAGGTTAAAATGACAAACGCAGCCGCCATAGTGGGGGGCATTCGCACGGCATCGGCTTTGGCGCGTGATGTCGGGATTTTGGTTTTTGGCGGGTTGAAGATTCATCAGTTTTTCTTCCCCCACGAAATCAACAATAACAAGCTCTACACCAGCATCGAAGCCGCCAAGCTTTTGGGAACCAACCGTAAAAGTGTACTTTTACTTATCCATGACGGAAAACTCCAGGCCAAAATGATAGATGGGAATTTCAAAATTCTTGGCCATGATATAAAGACTTTTTTTGGTCGAGAGCATCACTAGAGGCGGTCTTTTTCGCTGGTCAATTCCGGTTCACCCATTTGCGGCACCAATTGGTGTTGCTTAGCCAAAAATTTGAGCTTGACGGTAAGGCTCCGGTTTTTTTCGGACTAACGCCATACGTGATCAGACCGGAGTACCTCGTCAGGCTCGATCTGCGGACGGCTAGAACTTCCACACCACAACGGACAGTTCAGGGCATCCCGCAGTGCTTTGATTAATGTGTGCGAATCATCCTGGGCCGTCAGGCGGGACAATAACCGCGCAAGGGGCCGGGTGTTTAGAGGCATCAGTTAGACATCTAGAGGGGGGTAAGCACGCTGGCAGGACAACATGGGGGGCGCTTTGTAAGGTTTGAGAATGGGATTTCGATAATGGCTTATCGCGATGTCCCATCAGTCATTGAAATCTCACCATTGGCACGGTATGATTCGTACCGATGGCGAAGCAACTCACCCTTCTTGATTTCCAGGAACGGTTCCCTGACGACAGGAGCTGTTACTGTCTGATACGGGATCGGCGATGGCCGGACGGGTTTGTCTGCCCCAAATGCGGCAGCAAAGATGCTTTTCTTCTGACCAGTCTGGCATACACCTACGCGTGCAAGGAATGCCGTGGCCATACGTCGGTGACTGCAGGCACGATTATGCACCGGACTAAACTGGCGTTGCGGGTCTGGTTCTGGGCGGCCCATCTTATGGCAACGCATTCGAACGGGATTTCGGCCCGACAGTTGGCGGCGCAGATGGGGATCGCCTACAGTTCGGCATGGTTGCTGGAACAAAAACTGCGGCGTTCGATGATTGATCCAAGCCGAGATTTGTTGGATGGTGTCGTCGAGATTGATCAGACCGAGATACCGTTCCACGACAACGACGCACCCCGGAGCCCACTCAAGACCGGCAAAATCCTGATCATCGAAGCCGTCGAGATTCGTGATAGAACCAGCGGAAAGGCACAGAAACCCAAGCCTCGTGGGTCGAAGTACCTCGACACCCTGTCGGGGCGCTGCCGTCTGGCGGTCATCCCCAGCAACGAGAAGCCGAACATCCACGCTTTCATTGCTACCAATATTGCCCCCGGATCTACCTTAATCTCCGATGGTCACGCTTCAATTCCTGGACTGGAGGGCTACCGGCACGATCCACGTGTCATTGGCAACATGGCGGCGCACATTCCGCTGCAATGGATTCACCGAGTCTTCGCCCTTCTCAAACGTTGGGGCCTCGGCACTTATCATGGTTTTCGCCGCGAGCACATTGATGTCTACCTCAACGAATTCGTCTTTCGCTACAACCGTAGATATTATCGTCATGTGTCCTTTGAAACGATCCTTGGTATCGCCGCAAAGCATGCGCCAGCGTCCTATTGGGACATCGTCGGCCAGAATAATCCTCGCAAAGGCATCACCATGACGCGCCAGAGACCCCGGCGGCGCAAGACGGCAGAAGGTATGCGCGAGGACGGAACCGGCCCTTATTCGCGCGGGAAAAACCCGAAATCATCCGATGATGGGACATCGCGATAAGCCGT
>NZ_MCGG01000035.1 GCF_001746755.1 Magnetovibrio blakemorei
AGCCTTACCGTGAGCACGGCATGAGCAGCGCCAGTTTTTATAAATGGCGCGCCAAATACGGTGGCATGGATGCCTCATTGATATCGCGATAAAAGAGTTGGAGGCTGAGCATGGCCGTCTGAAGAAGATGTATGCCGAGGTCCAACTTCAAAACGATGTAATCAAGGAAGCCATGGCAACTGGGTTTATGCTGTGCTTTCTATATCTGCGCGACGTGAAGGGCATTGGCTGGAACCATAAACGGGTCTACAGGAGTTGAATTGAACCTGAAGATTCAGCCGAAGAAACGCCTGTATCGGGATAAACCGGAACCTTTGGCGGTGCCTGATGCCATTAATGAAATTTGGTCGATGGATTTTATGCATGATCAACTTGGTGATAGCCGGAGCTTTCGCGCCTTCAATGTGATTGACGATTACAATCGCGAAGGGCTGGGCATCGAGGTCGACTTCTCGCTGCCTGCGGTCCGTGTCATTCGTGCCCTTGAGCAAATCATCGAATGGCGGGGACCCCCCCGTACACTTCGGTGCGACAATGCCCCCGAATATGTCAGTTCTTTGTTGGCCGCCTGGACTAAAAGACGAGGCATTAGCCTGCAGTTTATCCAGCTTGGCAAGCCACAACAAAATGCATATGCTGAACAGTTTAATGGCACTGTCCGATATGACTGGCTGAACCAGTACATCTTTGCAACGATTGAGGAGGTTCAAGATGCCGCGACCAAGTGGCAGTGGACATACAACAACGAACGATCCAATATGGCCATCGGTGGCATAACACCAATACAAAAGATGACCATGGAAAAAACCATGGTCGCCTAACCCGTTCTACTTCTAACGGCCCCTAAAAAGGGGGGATTACAAGTTAAACTGCCCGATGAAGAATCACCTCAGTTTTATCGCCAAATATAAGCCGAAGCCAACGTCGTCTTCTATGCCTGTCTCACTTGCAGATGTGGATCACACAACCGTAAAACAACCAGAATTCAGATATCCTTTATTGAAGCACACAAAAGCCTTGACCCAAGCGTTCAGAATGTGAACAATAAATTCGTATAGGCTTGATAGGGACAGCATCACTATTCCCACCCAGCCTGCGGTAGCTTGCCTATATCTTGGCGCTAGGTCACTCCCGTACATTGCAAGCATTTGCCTCACAAACTAAAGATTGTTTAATTTCACTGCCAAATTAAAACAAGAGTTTCCAGCATGAGCGATCATATTTCCAAGTTCAACACCCCGTGGCCTGACCTTAACGGAAAAAACATACTGATTACAGGAGGCACAGGCTCGTTCGGTAAATATTTTGTCCGCGCCGTTTTGGATAACTTCCGCCCCAATCGCCTAATCATCTTCTCACGTGATGAACTCAAGCAATTTGAAATGGCGCAAGAATATTCTGAACAGGAGCATGAAAACCTTCGATTTTTTATAGGTGATGTTCGCGACCAAGACCGTTTGGAAATGGCCATGCGCGATGTTCATATTGTGATTCATGCCGCCGCAATGAAGCACGTGCCGGCGGCAGAGTACAATCCGTTTGAATGCATCAAGACCAATGTTATTGGTGCTGAGAACTTAGTCAAAGCCGCGCTTAATTGTGGTGTACAAAAAGTGATTGCATTGTCCACGGACAAGGCCGCAAGCCCTCTGAATTTGTACGGTGCGAGTAAACTTGCATCAGATAAAATATTCATTGCTGCAAATTTTCTCAGTGCGGCTAAGGCCCCAAGCTTTTCAGTTGTGCGCTACGGAAATGTAATGGGTTCCCGTGGTAGCGTTGTTCCATTTTTTGAGAAACTTCGTGATCAAGGGGCAAAATTCTTACCCATTACCGATCCACGCATGACTCGGTTTTGGGTTACCATCGAGCAGGGCATTAATTTTGTGCTGTCGTCTTTGGCACTAATGCATGGTGGTGAAATATTTGTCCCCAAAATCCCAAGCACGGACATGCTGAGTATCGCAAAGGCCATCGCACCTAACATCCCAACTAAAATCATTGGCATTCGTCCAGGCGAGAAGCTTCACGAAGTGATGATCACTGCTGACGACGCTAGAAATACAATATCAATTAAAGACCGCTACATCATCACACCAGCCTTATCTTTCTGGAAACCTGACATTCATAAATTTGAAGGTTCATCAATGGTAGATGATGATTTTAACTATGCCAGCAACAATAATTCACATATTTTATCTATAGAAGAAATCAAGAGCTTGTTGGCAAAGTCACGTTCGTGATGAATCTCGCCTCTCCATTTCTCCCATACGGAAAACAGTGCATTGACGACGACGACATTCAATGTGTCGTAGATGTGCTGAAAAGCGAATGGCTTACGTGTGGCCCAGCAGTTTCTAAATTTGAATCTGATTTTAAAGAGGTTACTCGTGCGTCGCACGCTGTTGCCTGCTCAAGCGGAACGGCCGGATTGCATCTTGCTGCTCTCGCTTTAAATTTAGGTTCTAATGACGCCGTTATCGTACCCACAACTACATTTCTGGCAACAGCTAATGCAGTGCGATACACTGGCGCAGAAGTGGTGTTCGCAGATGTAGATCCGCATACGGGTCTGCTAACAGCAAACACTCTTCAGTCATGTCTTGATACAAATAAAGGCATGCCAATCAAGGCCGTATTTCCTGTCCATCTAAATGGACAGTGCGTCGACTTAGCTTCCATTAAAAGCATTGTAGAATCTAATAACCTAGCTGTTGTTGAAGATGCTTGCCATGCCATTGGAGGAACGTACAAAGGCGCAAATGGCAAAGTCCTCCGCGTGGGAGATTGTTCCTTAAGCGACATGACTGTGTTCTCATTACACCCAGTGAAAACTGTCACTATGGGAGAAGGTGGGGTTGTAACCACAAATAGAGAAGATCTAAATTCACGCCTCCGCCTTGCACGCAATCATGGAATGGACCGTGATGTAGACTCGTTTGAGAATCGTGAATTCGCCTTTGATAAAACTGGGCAGCCGAACCCTTGGTATTACGAGATGCACCAGCTTGGATTTAACTACCGAGCCACTGATATTCAGTGTGCCTTAGGTTCTAGCCAAGTTAAAAAAACTAAAGATATTTGTCGCCCGTCGCAGAGAACTCGTTGAATGTTACGACACCCTTCTAAAACCCTTATTCCCTAATGTTAGGCCTTTAGCACGGAATCAAAACGGCGAGTCAAGTTGGCACCTTTATGTCGTGCATATAGATTTTCAAACTCTTGGAATCGAGCGTTCTGAAGTAATGAGACTGTTGGCAGAACATGGCATTGGGAGCCAGGTTCACTATCTACCCGTACACAGACAGCCATATTATGAAAAGCGCTATGGTAACCTCGACTTTACAGGTGCAAACCAATATTATGACACATGCTTGTCCTTACCTTTATACCCCACAATGTTAAATGACGATGTAGCTCATGTCGTTAATTCACTAACGTCTATAATATTAAATTAATGTTTACGGATTCACGATGATAACTTACTGCAATAAATGTCTTTATCCAAATACTAAACCAGACCTTCATTTTAATGACCAAGGGATCTGTAGCGCTTGCCAGTCATTTGAAAATAGAGGACAAGTTGACTGGGAACAGCGTCGCAAAGATTTTTTGAATATTACAGATAAATACAAATCCAAAAACGGCAGTAACTACGACTGCATCGTCCCCGTTAGCGGTGGAAAAGATAGCACGTTTCAAGTCATCCGCTTGCTTGAACTTGGCCTAAATCCTCTATGTGTCACAGCAACAACAGATTCTCTCTCCGACATTGGCCGAGAAAATATTGAAAACATCAAATCGTTGGGTGTTGACTACCAAGAAATAACACAAAATCCAAAAATTAGACGTAAGATTAATGCGACTTGTCTACGTGAACTTGGTGATATTTCATGGCCTGAACACGTCGCTATTTTTACGCTCCCTGTGCGAGCCGCAGTTCAACACAAAGTCCCACTGATTGTTTGGGGGGAAAACCCTCAAAATGAATATGGCGGCCCTGCTGCGTCTGGACAAAGCGATACGCTCAACAGACGCTGGCTGGAAGAATTTGGTGGTCTAATTGGTTTTAGGGTTTCCGACCTAGTCGGCCAGAATGGAATTGAGCAACACCACCTCCTTTCTTACAGATACCCATCTGATGATGAACTACAAAGTGTTGGGGTAACTGGCGTTTTCCTAGGCTACTTTTTCCCGTGGGATGGCTTCACAAATGCATTATACGCCCAATGTCATGGGTTCAAAACATTCCCAACGTGCGTCGAGGGTTCAATTGCAAATTACGAAAATTTAGATAACCACCAAACAGGTATTCACGACTATTTCAAATTTCTAAAATTTGGATTTGGGCGTGCGACGGATATCGCCAACAATCATATTCGGCGAGGGCGTTTGACCCGTTCTGATGCGTTATCCCTGACTCGCTTGCATGATGGTGCGTACCCATGGACATGTCTAGGTAAGCCTCTTGAAGAGATTCTTCGAGATATCAATATGAGCTTGGATGAATTCGACAAAATTTGCGACCGCTTCACCAACAAGAAGCTGTTCCGCACCACCAACGACGGCTCACTTATTAAGGATGCTGGCGGCAACCTTATAAAGATAAATTACGATAACGAATGACCCGTGTCGCCATTGTCAACAACGGCCTGTCTAACCTGGACTCCATTTTTCGTGTGCTCCAAGAATGCGGCGCCAATCCATTCGTCACCTCAACTCCAGCCGAGTTGCAGAACGCCACAAGGATCGTATTGCCTGGCGTAGGTTCTTTTGGGAAAGCGATGCAAAACCTTCGCGAAACAGGCCTGGCCGATCAACTTCAAGAAATGGTTGTCACTGATGGCGTACCCTTCATGGGCATCTGCCTCGGCATGCAATTGGTTACCCAAAGCAGTGAAGAGGATGCCGGTGTTTCAGGTTTAGCATGGGTAGACGCCAAGGTTAAAAAACTCCAGACGAGCTCTCCGACAGAACGTATACCCCATGTTGGCTGGAATGAAATTTTTCCCTCAGATAATGTTCCTCTTTTCGAAGGCATACCTGCCGGCACTGATTTTTATTTTGTTCATAGTTATCATGTGGATTGCGGCGATGTAACTTTGCCGATTAGCCACACCCCGTATTGTGGTGACTTTGTTTCTGCCATTGCCAAAGACAATATCATGGGGGTTCAATTTCACCCTGAAAAAAGCCAGAAGGCTGGCTTTCGTCTGCTTAACAACTTCTTGAAAATTTAACTGCAGATGCTCAAAACTCGGATTATGCCAACACTCCTTTACAAAGACACAACCCTTGTTAAGGGGGTATCTTTCGATTCTTCACGTCGTGTAGGCACCGCTATGCAAGCCGTAAAAGTATACAATTATCGTGAAGTTGATGAGTTGGTGTTTCTCGATATTTCGGCCACGAAGGACAAGCGTTTACCAGACTTCAGCCTTATTGATGATCTAGCGGATGAGTGTTTTATGCCCTTGGCAGTAGGGGGTGGGATAAGAAGCATTGAAGACGTCCACCAATTGTTAAAGGTTGGGGCCGATAGGGTGGTTGTGAATAGTGCTACTGTTGATGTCCCTGGACTTATCAGTGACATTGCAAACACTTTTGGTAGCCAATCTGTTGTGGTGTCTATTGATGCCCGCAAAACCAGTCCCGGTAATTATGAAGCCTATGTAGAATCAGGCTCCCGCCCAACTGGACACACACCGATAGAACTTGCAAGACAAGCTGAGAACACGGGCGCTGGCGAAATCTTGATCTGCTCAATTGATCGGGACGGCACAATGGATGGCTACGACATTGACTTAATCAAAAACATTGCCTCTTCGGTCAGCATTCCTGTTATTGCATCGGGTGGTGCTGGAAATTACAAACATATGAAAGACGCCTTGGATGCAGGCGCCTCGGCTCTTGCAGCGGCAAGCATTTTTCACTTCACCGAACAAACGCCATTGGAAGCTAAGGATTACCTTCAGTCGTTGGGAATCCCTACCCGAAGGTCATTCAAATGAAAACCGTTGCAATCATTCAGGCGAGATACGGATCATCGCGATTACCAGGTAAAGTGCTAGAGAATATTGAAGGCCAAACCGTTCTTTCTCATGTCATTGAAAGGTGCCGCGCGACCCGTGGCATTAATCAAGTCTGTTGTGCAATTCCCGAAACACAGGATTCAGATGGCGTGGCCCATGAAGCTATACGTGCAGGCGCCATAGTGGTTCGTGGCTCTGAACTCGATGTCCTAGGGCGCTTTATGAAAGCCGCAAAAGATGTTCATGCTGACGTCATTATGCGCGTGACTTCAGACTGCCCTGTTACTGACCCAGAGATTAACGCACGTGTGATCGATATCATTCATGACAACAATGTTGATTATGCGTGCAACAACATGCCCCCTGTATGGCCCCACGGACTTGATTGTGAGGTTTTTTCCTTCCAGGCGCTCAGTCGCGCCTTCAAAGAAGCTCATGAACCCTACGATCGTGAACACGTTACGCCTTGGATGCGCAGCTGCCCCGATATGCGTAGGAAAGTTCTTGCCGGACCTGAAGTCAGCCTCGCAGGCTTAAGGTGGACCCTAGATTATCTGGAAGATCTCCAGTTTTTTCGCGCACTGTTTGCGAAATCCTCAACTGATAGAGCAAAGTTAGGATATCAAGCAATTCTATCCGTACTGGAAAAACATCCCGAAATTGCTCAGATTAATGCTGAAAAGGCGAGCAGGAACGCCTGATTGTGTGAGCGCCTTGCTAAGGAGAGCCGAAATATGAATGCCAATAAGCAACTAGATGCTTGGCGTGGTTCGTTTGGTGATGAATACACCAAGCGGAACGTAGCTGATAATGCTTCTTTACACCCTAGAATTAGGATGTGGACACGCATCTTAAAACCATTAATTGGTGACGAGCCCTCAAATATTCTTGAAGTAGGTGCAAACCTAGGTCTCAATATGCGTGCGCTTCGTACCATCAGCGCTGCGAAGTTGACCGCTGTTGAGCCAAACCCTACTGCACGTCAACAATTGATCAATGATGGGGTTTTAACAAACGAAGATGTGCATGACGCGACAGCCGACGCACTTCCTTTTGCTGACAATACCTTCGATCTCGCTTTTACGAGCGGCGTAATGATCCATATTGCACCTGAAAACCTAGGGCAGGCCTGCGATGAGATCCACCGTGTCTCATCAAAATACATTATGTGTTGTGAGTACTACTCTGATAAAGAAGAAGCTATTAGCTATCGTGGTCAAGATGGGCTGTTGTTTAAACGTGATTATGGTGACTTCTGGCTGAACCGCCATACAGATCTCATACTAATGGATTATGGTTTCTTTTGGAAAAAAGCCACAGGTCTCGACAATCTCACTTGGTGGCTTTTTAAAAAGGGCTAAAATCATTTCTTTTGCCGTTTTCAGAGTCGATGCAAGCCCCCAATTGGGTGGCGGCCACGTTATTCGTTGCCTCTCTTTAGCTGCTGCATTTACTCGAGCAGGATGGAACTGTGCAATTGCTTGCTCCGCACAGACTGTGGAAATGATGTCCAACCTCGCGGAATCCGCTCATGAAATCCTTATCCTTGACGACTTCGGCTCAAACGAACAAGACGCGATCACCCACCACTGGCCTCAGGGGTGTTCTATACTGGTCGTTGATCACTATCAAAAAGATATCTCTTTCGAAACAGGGATGAGAATCTGGGCTGATAGAATTCTTGTATTAGATGACCTAGCGAACCGTCTCCATGATTGTGATTTTCTTTTAGATCAAACATTAGGCCGCAATAAATCCGACTACATGTCTCTGGTTCCTGATCATTGTACCCTTTTATTGGGTTCGCACTACGCCCTTTTACGATCGCAATTTTTCAATATGCGCAAGCACGCCCTGAGCTCCCGTTCAGAACGTACGTCTATAAACCGTATATTGGTAAGTATGGGGGCAAGCGATCCGCAAAATGTAACGAATAAAGTGCTGCAGGGCATTGCTCTCTGGAATCCCAATATCAGCATTGATGTCGTAATTGGCCCCGGAGGGCCTCCACTCCAAGCGGATAATAAAGCAGGAAATATTCGCATTTTGAAAAATGTGGATGATATGGCCACACTAATGGCAAAGGCAGACCTTGCAATCGGTGCTGCTGGAACTTCCTCTTGGGAACGCTGTTGCCTTGGTTTACCGTCATTGTTGATAATCACCGCAGACAATCAAAAAATGGTCGCGCATCAGCTTGAACAAGCTGGTGCAGCTATTATCGTTGGTTTTCATGACATGGTTTCTGCGATCGACATTTCAAATGCGATCCAAAATCTAACTGTTAGCGTCTCGGACTTTCAACATATGTCACAATGTGCCGCATCCGTCTGTGATGGCTTGGGACATCATCATGTTCTGTTATCAATTTTACCCCAAGTCATAGCTGCGGATGGGAAAGCCGTTTCGCTAAAGCTGGCGATGCTTGCAGACACCGATTTAATGTACCGTTGGCAATCAAATCCGAACTTACGAAAACACTCTCGTCAGCCCCTCTCCCCCACCTATGATGAACATGTCTCATGGGTTGAGGCATCGTTATCAAACCCTCGGCGCATGATACTATTGATTATGCACGCAGGAATATCCGTTGGCATACTGCGGTTTGACAAACTTAACGAAGCCAACAAATACGAAATTTCAATTCTAATTGATGATAAGTATCAAGGCCTCGGCATTGCTTCGGCGGCTCTTTCTTTGGGCCGTGCATTACACCCATCTAGCCAAATTATAGCAGAAGTCCACATTGAAAATAAGGCCTCACGCACGCTATTTCTCAATGCCGGATATGTCCCTATAGATGAAACACATTATTTGAGCGAGCCCATGTAACCAAGCCACCTGAATCTAAAGTTCAGCACATAAGGGCACCTTTTAAAGTAGAAGTTTAGAAGTTTGGGCCTGTTGAAATAAAACAACTATATTAGATATATATATAGCAAAACTGGATATTTTTAGAGATACCTATACATTCTTGTTACAACGATGCAGAATTCGGTGTGAAGTGAACATCTTAATGCGAATATTGTACTAGCAGCATCTTAACATTCTTTTTTTTGTGCGTGGCACAATTGCCAAGGATGATATGAATATCACACAACTTATCTGCAAAATGAGTTTCTATAAGCAGATCTTATGTTAGGCGTTAACCACTAGTGATGATAAAAAATAACCACACAATTTTTATTGATGGACGCCCTATCGGAGATGAGCATCCGCCTTACGTGATTGCCGAAATGTCTGGCAATCACAATGGTGACATCAATCGTGCTTTAGCCTTGATTGTGGCAGCAAAAAAGTCTGGTGCAGATGCAATCAAACTTCAGACTTATACTGCAGATACAATTACGATTAATCATGATTCGAATGACTTTATGATCCATGAAGGGGCATGGAATGGTCGCACCCTGTATGAATTGTATGAAGAAGCGCATACACCATGGGAGTGGCACGAAGAACTTTTTGCAAAGGGCAAAGAAATTGGAATCACCATTTTCAGCAGTCCGTTTGATACAATATCTGTCGATTTTCTAGAAACACTCGGTGCCCCAGCCTACAAAATTGCCTCATTCGAGATTGTCGATTTACCGCTCATTAAAAAGACCGCGTCTATGGGAAAGCCCCTTATTATCTCCACAGGCATGGCCGACGAAAAGGAAATTGAGGCCGCTGTATTTGCGGCAAAAGAAGCAGGATGCAAAGATCTTATCCTTCTTCATTGTATTAGTGGTTATCCATCGCCTTGCGAAGATAGTAACCTTCGCACAATCCCTGACATGAGAAGTCGTTTCGAAACACACGTTGGACTTTCCGATCACACCTTAGGTACGGCAGTGTCAGTTGCAGCCGTTGCGTTGGGAGCTTGCGTTATAGAAAAACATTTCACACTTTCACGTGCAGATGGAGGCCCTGATGCCGCTTTCTCTCTCGAGCAAGACGAACTAACCACATTGACACAAGATTGTTTGAAATCCTGGAAAGCTTTAGGGGTTGCTGGATATCATCGCAAACCTAGCGAACAGGTAAACGCGCCTTTCCGCAGGTCTCTATATGTTGTTGAGGACATGTGCGAAGGAGACCTTTTCAACAACACTAACGTCAAGTCCATTCGGCCCGGTTATGGCCTTGCGCCAAAACTTCTGCCGGAAGTTCTTGGGCGTCGCGCCACTAAACCCATTAACCGTGGCACGCGCTTGAGCTTTGATTTGATTTCTCCTAGTGTCTGCGAAGAATGACCAGCCCAATCCTTAAGCTTTTTAGCGGACAAGCCTGGAAACGGGTGGCCCTTCGAACAATTCGGAACCTAAACGAAAATCAACAACGCAAACGCGTTTTAGATCTCTACCATATTCTCGGACCGGTTTCTTCAAGCGACTCACAATTGGCTATTGTTGCAGACGGACTGTGGGATAACCCAAACCATTTTTTCAGATTACGCCTCTTTTTGGAAGCGCAACCCAATATAGCTTCCATGAAGCTAATCGGTATCGTGCGCACTTCCGGTGATCGGACAATTGAAGTACTTAAGACACTTGGATTTTCGCAATTCGTGATGATTGATGAAAACCCATTATATTGCCCGAGCACTTTCGCAGGCAAAGCGCAAGAGATGCTGGAATCCGTTAATTCTCATTGGGACCTACTGAATTTAACTCTCCCTTACGGGGTGCCAGCTTATACTTTCTATGACACTGTTCTAAAAATTGCAAAACATCCGCACCCTCCCCTTAACTCTCCTCTTTGGGCACAATGTCTTGCCGAATTTTTGTCCTACTGCGCTATATATGATGCGCTTTTTAATAGTGAAAATATTACACAAGTTGTTTTAAGCCATCCTTGGAAAAGTGAATATGCCACATTGTTCTGGAGAGCGCTTACTGAAAACAAACCGAGTTATCATTTAACCGGATACTGCGATGGAATCAGAATTCGCCTTTTTAAAAATACGGATGAATATTCAACGCCAATAGAAATACTGTCGTTTGATGAGTTTTTGAATTTACCAATTCCCGTTCACAAAAAATTAGTTGAGAATGGTCGTCAATACCTAACACAGCGTGAATCAGGTTTGAGCTCCGATATCAATGCACAATATGCCTTTCACCCCGAGACTCGAGCGTCTTCAAAAAAAGAATCCCTAAAAGCTCTAAATATAAAGCCCGGGCGAAAGCTTGGGGTAATATATTCGCATGTGTGGTTCGATTTTCCACACACATATGCAATGAAGAATTTCACAGATTTCCAGGACTGGATAAAATTCACCATTGATATCATAAGTAAGAGTGACGATATGGACTGGCTGTTAAAACCCCACCCGACAGAGACATGGTATGGTGGGGTTACTCTTAAAGAAATGTGCGGTGATTTACCGCCTCATGTTCATGTTACTCCGCACACAACTGACTCCCTCATGGTTTTGACAGCTGCTGACGTTGTTGTGACAGTACATGGTACAGTAGGGATGGAAGCTGCTGCGCACGGAGTTCCCGTAATTGCTGCTGATCATAATTCTTATGAAGAATGGGGATTTGTGCATCAGGCAACTTCTCGAGACAATTATGCCGAACTCCTTAAAGCGGCGCACAATTTGCCTGCCGTAACCAATGAACAACGAGAACGCGCCCTTGCTCTAATTTCTATTACTATGTCCCCAATGCCAAGGGAATGCGGGGGACTCAAGATCTTGTGTGACTCTTCTGGCCCACAGTTGCACAAAGACATCGTGAATTTTTATACCAATAACATTGATGCAATAAATTGCGAGCGAACGAACATTGGAACATGGCAGCATGAATCCTCCTCAAGCTATGCAGTATCCGTAAAATTAAAACATTTTCTTGACCAAGGCCTAGGTTCTCATTTATGAATTTTCAACAACGCATCATCCGGCTAATTCGTCAATCTATTGAATGGCTTCCAGACCGTTATTTTGCACATAGACATCCTGGCCCATTTTTTTTCCAATTGATCCGCCTGTTTGCACCAATCATTCAACATTTGACTCCAAATGATAAGTGGTCACTTGGTGCGCATTTACCTTTTTGGCTAAAAGCGTTGAGCGCACGCCCTATTGGTCCGCGACCAAACTCCAAACGAATATTTATATTCAGTGCCTATAGGACACAGATCACGCATGATTTGATGCTTGCAATTTTTCTTGCGTGGCGGGGGCACAAAATTACATTCGGCTATCTGCCCAAACTGCAAAGTCCCATTAAAGAGCCGATCATTGATCACCCAAGCGCCAAACCGTATCTCAAAGCCGTTTTCAAAAATATTGAAAAGTTGAGTGATGGTAAAATTAAGTGTGTCGACTTATCCGATATCTCGGTGAATGAATATTTCATTGATGAAAAGATGCTTTATGATCAGGTGTTGAGCGATACGATCATGTGCATTCGGTGTGAAACGGTAGACAGAAACGACCCCGAAATAGAAAAAATATGGAATTACTACCAAACTCAGGCACGTTACGCTCATGCCTTGGCACGAACATATTTGTCGCAAAACACGAAAGAATTTGATCTCGTTTTGGTGGGGAATGGAACAACATTTGAAACAGCCCATTTCTGTCAAGCTGCGAGAGAATTGAATATTCCTGTAAATACGTTTGAGAAATTTGATTTTAGATGCAAGAGGGTCATAAATCATGGTGACCACTTCCTCGCATTTGAAGATATTAACGATGTTTGGAAACAGCGTGAAAAGCTTGGATACAATGCGGAAATATTTCGCTCATTTGCCGTCAAACGCGCGAAGGATCTTCTTAATGAAAGAAAACGTGGTGCTACGGACAATTGGGGCTGGTCTCTCCAAAAATCACCTGATCAAGCACTCAAGGAAGGGCTAGATGAGGCTGGCGTAGGGGATGGGCGTAAATTTGTCTTACTTTGCACGAACGTTCCATATGATGCAGGTTATTCTTTTCTCCTCGGTTTATTCCCCAGCATGAAAGATTGGCTCATAAGCACGGTCCAATATTTATTGGAGAATACAGATATTCATGTGGTCGTAAGAGCCCATCCAGGTGAAGCCGATGGTCTTCGAGCAAAAGAACGTAGTGAGCATATATTAGCTGAATATATAGGCCATGAACGGCTAACGGTCATACCTGGAAGTCAAAGCACAAATACATATAATTTAATAGAGGCATGTCACTTCGGAATTGTATTTGCGTCTACAACAGGTGTTGAAATGGCAATATTAGGTAAAGTCGCTGTCGTAGGATCGACAGTCTATTACGGCAGACGCGGCTTCACTGTTGACAGTGATAGTATCGAAGCGTTTTTACAAAACGTCAAAAGACTTGCTGATATTGACGTTATTCCACGTATCGATGAAGAACAGTGTAGAGAGGCCGCTGTGTTCCACTTCATTTTTTATTTAGTGATGTTATGGCCTTATCCTTATCATAAACCAACAGAAATTAGAGATCAGGCAATTCCCCGTTTAATTACAACAGATAGCATAAAAACATACATACCCTTTTTTGACGCAATTTCTCTAAGCAAAGAAGAATGGGGCCTTCGCATTGGAGAGTTTTTGACACCTAATGGAAAAAACCATGTTCCAGTGCCTGAGGCAATAATGAATAATAAGGGGCTGACATAGATAAGGAATTTTCTTTATGAATGTCAGATGGTTAGAAAAAGGCGGAAAAGCAGGCTTCCTGCAAGTATTCAACAAGACCTGATTCGGCATTTCGTGGCCGGTGCATCGGCCCGTTCGGCAGCCGAATTATGTAGCGTGAATCGCAACTTGGCGATCTTGTATTTCCACAAGCTGGACACCCGCATTAACCCAAGAATTTTAGCGCTTTGGGCTCGGATATCCGATTTTGGCAGATATTGCTCGAGGTTTTGGTTCTCCGATCACGTTGATCGGGCTGTTTTGCTGTGAGTTTCCGCGCTTTGGGCGGACTCATCCCATGGCGGCGCGGCGTTCATGGAAGATCAGGCGGTCCATGTTGTAAGCGAGGTTGGCGAGGGTCAGTTTGGCCTCTGCCCGCTTGATGCCGATGGTGCGGATGAACAGACCGAAACGGTTTTTCTGGTGGGCGAAGACGTGCTCCACATGGGCACGGATCGATGATTTCTTGGCGTTGGCTTTACGCGTGGCTTCGGGCATCGCTTTGCCCTTGGGCTTCTTGCGA
>NZ_MCGG01000036.1 GCF_001746755.1 Magnetovibrio blakemorei
AACGGCTTTCTTCAATTAAAATCGGTAAAACCGGATTTGTTTTCCGAGTCCCAAAACAAGGGGAACAAGAAAAATGGTGTGCAATTGGCAGCCGCGCCAGCGGCAGCGCTGGCGCTCCCCTGGTTTGCGGCAGAAATTTCAGGATGGGCAGCCGGAGCCGCCGGGCTTTTGGGCATGGCTCTCCCGCTAAAGGGCGATACGCCTCAGGATGACAACTGCGATTATCAGCTCTATAATGTCGACGTGCCGACGTGCAATGCAATCAAAGAACGAAGAGGTGAGGCGGCAGCTCAAAGGTGCTTTTCTTCAGCAAATGAGCGCTACGCAGCTTGTATTGCTGGTAAACCTCGTGCTCAATGGCCGCCATTAGACACATGGAACAACTAGGAAAATCTGAGTACGCCATTAAAGCCATGGCCGTAAACGGCGATGGTGATCGCGCACCTTTTACCCTATCCATTTATGACGGGGGCAAGGAGGGGACAAACTATTATTGTTGGGTGCGATGTCCTTATATCCGGGATTATGACCTGAAGATTATTAATATAGGTAAATCGGAGTCACTCAAAGATTCACTTGAATTCATAAAAAACTTTTTAAAACATTCGAACACGCAACTCATAAACGAAAATGAGCAGCAAGTTGACCTTCCGCCGCTGGATACATGGAACAACTGACCGACCCCATCTTCAAACTTGATGCCATCGTCGTAAACGGGGATGGCAAAAAGGCACCATTTTCTCTTTCCATATTTTATGGAGGGATCGAAGAAAAGGATATCTGTCACTACTGTTGGGTAAGATGCTCGCACATTCGGAACCGGGACTTGAAGATTTTTGGCGTTGACGATGCCGGTGCTCTTGCGGGAGCCCTTTTATTCACCGAAACATATCTCAACACGGGGGTGAATTTCTGATCAATGAGGACGGAGAGGAAGTGTGCTTGCCGCCGTATGAATACGCTGCAGAAGAGCCGTAAAGGTTTTGAAACAGCGTAGCCTGTGACATACGAGTCCAGCGATCCTTTTTCTCTCTGCTTTGAGTTCACTCACCGGGATTGTCAGAGTAAACCAACTTGAAACGGCGAGATTTGTTTCGTAGCTTTATTGAATGAGAAATCCATTCCGTCGTGCAATGAGATTTTGAAACGCCGTGGGAAACAAGCTGGAGCGCGCTGCCGTGCAACGGCGAGTGAACGATACTCCGCCTGCTTGGCGGGCAAGCCGCGTGATCAATGGCCACCGCTGGATACATGGAACAACTGACCGACCCCATCTTCAAACTTGATGCCCTCGCCATTAATGGCGAGGGCGAACGGGTGCCATTTTCACTTTCTATTTTTCGTGGGGGGATTGAGGAGCTCGGGCATTTTTGCTTGGTTCGCTGCCCGTACATTAGAAGCCGAGATTTGAAGATTATTGGCGGTGATCATGAAGAAGCCTTGGCAAATGCCATTTTATTCACCGAAAGCTACCTCAAAAACACTGGGACGCGGTTGGTCGATCATGGTGGCCGAGAAGTCTGCTTGCCACCGTATGAATACACCGTAGAAGAGCCGTAAAGGTTCTGAAACGGCATAGCCTACGACATACGTGTCCTGTTTCTCCCAATTTTGAACTTGCCCATTCCCTGTTACGCGCTGCGGGAATATCCACACGATCAGCTTGATCCCTATCAATGACGCCGTCTCCAATACTTAGATAATGACCACATTATTCGGATCAATCGGGTGCGGCACATGGTGAAACGATGGCGGGACAATGATGTTGTGCACCTTGATTTACGAGGGCTTGCGCCGCCGGAACCCATGATCAAAGTCCTGTCGGAAATCGACGGCGGTGCGGATTATCCGATCATTGTCCACTTGGAACGCGACCCCATCTTTCTCTATCAGGAACTGGAAGAGCGGGGCTGGTCTGGCCGACTCATGAATGAAGAACAAAATAATGCGTCGGGTGAGGCCGTTGTGATGATCGAGTTGAAACCGGATGTAACGCGGTGAGCGATCAAGGCCCCGAACTTCCCAATTTTCAGCCGGAAGCTTTTCCCGGTGCGATCCTGGCTGGCGCGCAGAGCCGCTTGATCCCGTACGGGATACCGTTGCGGTTTTTCGTCGCGGCCAGCATGTTCCAGATTGTGGCGTGGGGGTTGCTGACGTATGGGCATGCGGACGTTTCGGCTTTTTTCGGCGGTTATGGCGTTGTTTTGGCTGCGCTGCATGCGCTGACTTTGGGGGTTTTGGCGATGACCGCTATGGGCGCCTCATATCAGTTGTTGAGTGTGGCCACCGGCGTTGTCCTGAAATCGCTTTTGCTCTGTCGGTTGTCGTCTTGGCTGTACATTCCGGGAACAGGGCTGTTGGTCTCCGCCATGTTTATTGGCAACACGCCAGTGATGTTGCTGGGCGGCGTGCTGGCGGTTGCTGGGTTGGCTTTGTTCGGCGTGACCGTTGGCACCGTGTTTTGGCAGTCCAAGTCCCTGCAAGCGACGGTGCGCCATGGCTGGGTCGCCTTGATCAGTATGACTTTGCTTGTCGTTGCGGGGTTGTCCTTGATCGTTGATTTCAATACGGGCTTTTTGGGTGTTGGCCTATTGCCCGAGCATGCCAAGTTGGCGCTTAGCCATGGCTTGCTCGGCGGGTATGGCTTCATGGGGATTTTGGTCATGGGCTTCAGTTACGTGCTGGTGCCGATGTTCGTTTTATCGCCAACACCCAACCCAAAGCTTGCGGGCGTGTCCTTGGGCGTAAATTTGGCAGGACTCATACTGGCCATCGGCGGAGTCCTGTCTGGCAACACCGCCGCCATGATCGTGGCGGCTGTCCTGGGCCTCATAGGGGCAGGTATTTATCTGCATCTGTTGCTTAAGGCGCTGCGCACGGGGATGAAACGCCGTCTCGGCTTGTCGTTCGTGATGGTTCGCGCCAGTTGGGGATTGTTGATCGCATCGATCGTCATCGGTGGGTTGGCCGCAATCGTACCGCTAGATTTCAACTTATTGCACCTGTTTGGTTTTATCCTCATTTTCGGTTGGTTGCTCACCTTCCTTACGGGGATTTTACAACGCATTTTGCCATTTTTGGCGACGATGCATGCCCACAAAATTGGCCGTCCCGCCCCGCGCATGTCGGAAATGGGGCATCAAAATATCACGCTGAAACTGCATGCGCTGTGTCATGGCGCCGCCTTGGTTTTGGTATCGCTCGGCATTCTTTTGGAGCTGGACGTGTTGGTTCTGCTGGGCGGCGGCTTTGGTGTGGTGGGGGCTGTTGCCTTCTTATGGTTTGCCCTGGGCGTCAGTGAAACGGTTATGACGCTGTACGGCAAAGAAGAACAATCAAAATAAACAAAAAAAGGAGAACATTGGATGGAGTATTCCCTCGACATCTGTAAGACCCTGCACAGTGATCATATGGCAACGGTTCGTATGCTTGAAGATTTGGAGGAAGCACTGAGCAAGATCGGTCGTAACACGGCACCGAACGAACTCTCACCCGAACTTACCAACCTGTTGAACGGGCTGGTTTCCATTATGCAAACGGAAATCTCCAGCCACTTCCGTTTCGAGGAAGAAAATTTATTTGTCCGCCTCGAACAAATGGGAGATATGCCGATGCTGTCCATCTTGCGCAGTGAACACGACACGATCCGTCCGTTGGCGGAAAAGCTGACCGAAGTAATCGAAGCCCTGTTGGCAGGTGGCATAACGTCCGAGATCTGGGCATCGGTTTACGACATGGGCATGGAGTTGGCGGAACGCGAAGTTTTCCATATTCAAAAAGAAGAGATGGGCTTTTTGCCGCTGTTGGAACATGTCATCACGTCCGAGGAAGACCAAGCCCTAACGGTCGCATTTGCCACAGCAAAATAACGGAATTTTACACCGTTTCTCAATCGGCATTCCCCAACCGAAGCTGTTTCATCCAATCTTCCGCGCAGCTGACACACCTGTGACGGACCCACGTGTTTTTATTTGGCGATGGCTGGATAGGCGGCGCGGCGTGACCACACAATCACGGCGGCTGCGGTGATGTTCATGATCAAAGCGTAGGTGATGGCTGGAACCACCAAGATCGGGTTGCCCAGTACCGATACGGCGATGAAGATGGCCAAAGCGGCATTTTGCAATCCGCACTCCAACATAATCGCAATGGAATCGGCACGTCCCAACCCGAGGACCAAAGCGGAAACAACCCCCAACGTCATGGTCGCCACATTGAGCATCACCAAGCGTGGGCCGATTTCGGTGAAATAGGTGAGGATGTTGTCCATCTGGCCGACAAATGCACTGGCGACGATCAGGGCAAAGATGATGGTGGCCAATTGGCGGGCTTTGGGACGCGCCCAATTGGCCCAGTTGGGCCGCTTGGATTGCAACGCCATGCCCAGCACAATCGGTAAACTGGTGACCACGAGAATCGAGGCGATGATGCGTCCAAATGGCATCTGAATGGTGGTTGCGGCGTCGGGGGTCAGGCCCAAGATATGGGTTTGCGCCAAACCTAAGATGATGGGTACGGTGACGACGCTGGCCAAGCTGGCGATGGCGGTCATGGACACCGACAGCGCGGCGCTGCCACCCGCCAAGGTGGTCAGCAAGTTCGACGTGATGCCCCCCGGTGCCGCCGCCAAAATCATCAAACCCAAAGCAAATTCGGGGCGTCCGTTGTAGCCGATCAGAACGACCAGGGCGATCACAGGCAACAGGACGATTTGATTGATCAGTCCCACCAAAATGGCGCGGGGCGCGCGAAACACCCGCGTGAAATCGTGCAGCGTCAGGCCCAATCCGATGGCAAACATGATGAAGGCGAGGCCTAATGGCAGCAGACTTTGCATGGGCTTGATCAATTCCTTTTGGGCGTATGCTTTGGGGTGTTAGCGGCCGAGAGGTTTGCGCACGGCGCCCTTTTTTTCGGCCAGAAGGCACAATAAATCGTGCGCAATCGTGGCGGCATTGATGGCTGTCAATTCAGATACGTCATAAGCCGGGGCAACTTCGACCACGTCCATGCCGACCAAATTGAGCGCGCCCAAGCCCCGCACAATCTCCAACGCTTGTGCCGACGTCAGCCCGCCCGGCACGGGCGTGCCGGTGCCGGGGGCGAAGGCCGGGTCCAGGCAGTCGATGTCAAAGGTCAAATAGGCCTTGGTATCGCCCACCCGCTCTAATATTGCTTCGATTGTGGCGTCCACGCCGTTGCGGTGAACCCAAGGCGAGGTGAGAATGTCAAAGCCGTGATCTGAATCGTTGTGGGTGCGGATGCCGACCTGGATGGAGTGTTCAACCTTCAACAGGCCCTCGTTTTTGGCGCGCAGAAACATGGAGCCGTGATCAAAACGTTTGCCGTCATCTTCCCAGGTGTCGGGATGGGCATCGAAATGGACCAGCGCGATCGGACCGTGCTTGGCGGCCACGGCGCGCAAGATGGGATAGCTGACGAAGTGATCGCCGCCAAAGCTGAGCGGTAAGACGTTGGCGTCTAAAATACGCGTGATGTGCGCTTCGATGGCATCAACAACTTGGTTTGGATACTGCGCGTCGACAAAACAATCGCCGACGTCCACCACGGCCAAATGGTCAAACGGATCAAATCCAAACGGAAAGGCGGAAAGTTCCGCCAATTGTACGGACGCTTGGCGAATGGCGCGCGGTCCCAACCGGGCTCCGGAGCGATAGGTGGTGGCGCAGTCGTAAGGAATGCCGCTGACCGCGACGTCGACGCCGCTCAGGTTTTCGGTGTATTTGCGGCGTAAAAAGCTCACCGCGCCGCCATAGGTCATTTCCGGCCAGCGGCCATACAGATCGTCTTTGCGAAAGGCTTGGTCGCCGTGATTTTGGTCCGACATAATGATTTTGTCCTCAGATTGCAAACCTCAGTATACGGCAATTTGGTGGCTGATAAAGGGTTACAGCAAATCCCTCAGCTTGAAATACGCCATGGCCAAAACCAGGGCCGGTTTGCGCATCAGCACCCCGCCGGGAAACGACATGTGGGGAATGCGGGTGAAAACGTCAAACCGCTCGGCTGTGCCTTGAACGGCTTCAGCCATGAGTTTCCCCGCCAGTCCGGTAAGCAAAATCCCATGCCCGGAAAAGCCGTGGGCGAAAAAGATGTTTTTGCCCACGCGGCCAAAGTGCGGCAAACGATTGACGGTGATGGCGACGTTGCCGCCCCACGCATAATCGATGCGGGTCCCCGCCAGTTGGGGATAAACCTTGTTCATGGTGGCCCCCATGGTTTGTTTCAAATCGAACGGGACCAAGCCGGAATAGCTGACCCGTCCGCCAAACAACATGCGTTTATCGGCGGACAGTCGCCAATAGTTGAGCACGAAGTTGATGTCGACCACGCCATCGTCGTCGCGAATGAGGCTTTTGGCCAAAGCGCCGTCCAACGGTTCCGTCGCGACCATAAAGGTGCCCACGGGAATGATTTTGCGGGCAAGTTGCGGTTCCAGCTTTTCCAGGTAGGCGTTGGCGCACAAAATCACATGGGCGCACTTGACCGATCCCTGGGCGGTGGTGATGACGGGGGCGGTGGCTTCCGCTATGTGGGTGGCGGGGGTGTGTTCATAGATGACGGCTCCCGCGCGCTCCGCTGCTGCCGCCAAGCCCAATGTATAATTGAGCGGGTGCAGATGGCCGCTGCCCGGATCACTGAGCGCACCGATGTATTTGTCGCTGCCCACCCGCGCGCGGGCCTCACTCTGATCCAGCATCTTTAGGCCTGGATAAGTGCAATCGTTTTCCAGTTCATCCTTGAGCGTTTGCAATTCGTGCAGCTGGCGGGGTTTGATGGCCATCATCAAATGGCCCCATTTCAGATCGCACGAAATGGCATGGGTGGCAACTGTTTCGGCCAGCAAATTTTTGGCTTGCAGGCCCAGCTCCCAAAGTCTCTTGGCATCGTCAGGTCCCACCAGAGACGCTATTTCGCGCACCGTCTTGTTGTAACCGATGATGGCTTGTCCGCCGCTGCGCCCTGACGCGCCCCAACCGACTTGATGGCTTTCTAACACAACCACCTTGAATCCTTGTTGCGCCAAATGTAATGCTGCCATAGACCCGGTGATGCCCGCGCCGATCACGCACACGTCACACAGGACGTCGCCTTTTAAAGGTGCGCGCTGGGGTGACGGGTTGGCGGAGGCTGCATAATACGAGTCCGCATGACGGGTGTTGTGTATCGTGCTCATGGGCTCACTCTAAAACGTTTTAGGGCAAAAGGGGTGCGTCGATGGCCTTGTTGGGGTTTTGTGTGCGACGGATATTGTCCATTATATTTTAATGGCGTGAATAGGGAAAGGTCTGTGGCGTTATTTCAGATTTTGCCTGCTAGCAGGGCATAATCAATTGCAACAGCGGGTAATTTACAATGCCAGGCGTAATTTATAAAGGTTCTATTCGTGCCTTGTTGGTCGTTTGTGGGCATGGTAGTGTTGCATATATCAAACGTTTTGCCGTTATGGCTTTGTTTTCATTGAGGTGAAAAGACAATCATGCGCTCCGTGCCCATTGTTGCAGTTTCTTCGTGCATTAAAGATGTCGACGGCTATGCGAACTATGCGGTCGGCATAAAGTATGTCAACGCGTTGGCAGAAGCCGCAGGCGTGACGCCCATTATTTTACCTTCGCTCGGTTCCTCCACCCATGCCGAAGACGTTTTGAAGGTGTGTGACGGTCTCTATCTGACCGGCAGCGTTTCCAACGTTGAACCCCATCATTTTGGCGGTGAGCCCAGCGAAGCCGGGACCTTGCACGATCCCCAGCGCGACGCCACGATTATACCGTTGATCCGTCAGGCGGTCCAAGAGGGTGTGCCGGTGTTTGCCATTTGCCGGGGATTTCAAGAAATGAACGTCGCCTTTGGCGGCACCTTGCATCAAAAAGTCCATGTCGTAGCAGGCAAGATCGACCACCGCGAAGACCGCACGCAGACCCCCGACGTCTATTTTGGGCCCGCCCATGAGGTTGAGTTGGTTGAAGGCGGCCTGTTGCACGGTATCGCCGGGGCATCGCGCGTGAGCGTCAATTCACTGCATGGCCAAGGCGTGGCGCAACTGGCACCGGGCCTTGACGTTGAGGCCACAGCGCCGGATGGTCTGATCGAAGCGTTTTGCGTCAAAGGGGCCAAGGCGTTTGCCCTGGGCGTGCAGTGGCATCCCGAATGGAAAGTCATGGAAAACGCATTTGCACGTGCATTGTTTGAGCGTTTCGGCGAAGCTTGCCGGGGGCGCGCTGAGAAAAGAAATGAGCGATGACACATTCAGATAAAATTATCGATATCGATGCCTGGTGCATTGAGCACCGGATCACCGAAGTTGAATGCCTGATCCCCGATATTTCGGGCATTCCGCGCGGGAAAATCTTGCCGTCTGAAAAATTTCTCAAGGGCATTCAGACCGATACCCATCGTATGCCGGAAAGCATGTTCACCCAGACCGTTACGGGCGACTTTCCCGAAACCTTCGATTTGGTGTCGGTGGTCGATAAAGATGTGGTGATGCGCCCCGACCCCAGCACCATACGCCCGGTGCCTTGGTATACGGAACCGACCGCGCAGGTGATCTGCGATTGCGTCTACACCGATGGCACGCCTGTGGACATTTCATCGCGCCAAGTGCTGCGCGAGGTGCTGGCCCTTTACGAAGACAAAGGCTGGAAGCCAGTGATCGCGCCCGAGGTCGAGATGTATCTGGTGAAGAAAAACATCGATCCCGATTATCCGTTGGAACCGCCCATTGGTCGGTCCGGCCGTCCGGAAACGGGCCGTCAAGCTTTCGGCATCGATGCCGCCAACGAATTTGATGAAGTCTTTGAAGACGTCTACGATTATTGCGAGGCCGAACGCATCGACATCGATACCCTCAATCACGAAGGCGGTGCCGCGCAGATGGAGGTGAATTTCCTCCACGGCGACTCCCTCGATTTGGCCGATCAGGTCTTTTTGTTCAAGCGCACTTTGCGTCAAACCGCCATAAATCACGGCGTTTACGCCACCTTTATGGCCAAACCCATGCAAAGAGAAGCGGGCAGCGCCTTGCATATTCACCAAAGTCTTTACGACCTGGAGACAGGTAAAAACGTATTCAGCGATGACGGGGACGGCGATACGCCCTTGTTTATGTCATGTGTGGCCGGCATGCAAACCTACGCCCCTGTGATGATGCCCTTGTTTGCGCCGAACGTGAATTCTTACCGCCGTTTTGCCTATGAAGAGGCCCCCATCAACACCCATTGGGGGCTGGACAACCGCAGTTGTGGATTGCGCATTCCGCGTTCCGACCCGGCGTCTCGGCGGGTCGAAAATCGGCTGCCGGGTGCGGACGTTAATCCTTATCTGGCGATTGCGGCGACCCTGGCGTGTGGCTATTTGGGCATGATCGAAAACTTGACGCCGACGGCACCGGAACTCGGCAACGCCTATATTCTTCCCAAAAACCTGCCGACGCATTTGTCCGACGCCTTGAAGCGCTTTGAACAGAACGCGTCGGTGCGCAAGATCCTGGGCGATCGGTTCGTCGATTTGTTCTGCATCGTTAAGCGGGAAGAATTGGTGACTTATGATCAAGTGATCAGTTCGTGGGAACGCGAACATCTGTTGTTGAACGTTTGATCTGACGTGTGTCTCCCCCAAAAAAGGATAATTCAATGTCCAATGCTCTGAACAGCACCCTCGAATGGCAGCAAGAAGATCGCGACCACCACCTGCATCCCTTTACGGATATTGCCCAGCTGAGCAAAAAGGGGGTGCGCGTCATCACCCGGGGCGAGGGCGTGTATATCTGGGATTCTGAGGGCGAAAAACTCATCGACGGCATGTCGGGGCTATGGTGCGTCAATTTGGGTTATGGCCGCAAAGAACTGAGCGATGTGGCGGCCAAGCAGATGAACGAATTGGCCTTCTACAACACCTTCTTTCAAACCACGACCATGCCTGCCACGGCTTTGGCGACGCTGTTATCAGAAGTGACGCCTGCAGGTTTTAACAACGTTTTTTACGGCAACTCGGGTTCCGAATCCAACGACACCGTGGTGCGTTTGGTATGGCGCTATTGGGACACCAAGGGCCAGCCCAGCAAAAAGACCTTCATCGCCCGGAACAACGCCTATCACGGCAGTACCCTTGCCGGGGCCAGCTTGGGCGGAATGGGCTATATGCACAAACAAGGCCCGTTGCCCCTGGCCGGATTTGAGCATATCGAGCAGCCCCATTGGTACTTCAATGGCGGCGATTTAAGCCCAGACGCTTACGGCTTGGTGGCTGCGCGCAAACTGGAAGACAAAATTCTGGAACTGGGCGCCGACAATGTGGCGGCGTTTATCGGCGAACCCATTCAAGGGGCGGGGGGCGTGATCGTGCCGCCCGACACATACTGGCCGGAAATTCAGCGCATTTGTCGCAAATACGACGTGTTGCTGGTATCTGACGAAGTGATCTGTGGATTTGGCCGCACCGGGGAATGGTTTGGTTGCCAATCCTTTGGTTTTGAGCCCGATTTGATGACCATGGCCAAGGGCATGTCGTCGGGCTATATCCCCATTTCCGGGGTCATGGTGCATGATCGCATCGTCGAAGTTTTGAAAGACAGCGGTGATTTTAATCATGGTTACACCTATTCGGGCCATCCGGTGTCGACCGCCGTGGCTCACGCCAACATCACCATTTTGCGCGACGAAGGTATTGTCGAGCGGGTCAAAACCGATATCGGGCCTTATTTTCAGGGGCGTTTACAAGAATTTGTGGATCATCCGCTGGTCGGCCAAGTGCGTGGTCGCGGCTTGATTGCGGCGATGGAATTGGTCAAAGATAAAGAAACGCGCAAAGGCTTCGAAAAAGTTGGCGAAGTGGGTATGATCTGTCGTAATCATTGCTTTGAGAATAATATCATCATGCGTGCGACTGGGGATGCGATGCTATTGGCGCCGCCGTTGGTGATCACCAAAACAGAAGTTGATGAACTGATGGAAAAAGCCCACATGTGCCTCGATATGACGGCAAAAGATCTTGGCTTCATGTAAGGCCTGTGTACTTGAGTTTCTTATGATTTGTGGGAGCTAATTGATGAAAAAGTTAAGTGCAGCACTTTTGGCCGTGGCCGGGTTGGCCTTAGGCGCGTGTGGCGATAAGCCAGAAGAAAAAGTTGTAAACGTCTATAACTGGTCGGACTATATCGATGAACAGATTCTCACCGATTTTACGACTGAGACCGGCATCAAAGTGGTCTATGACGTTTTTGATTCCAATGATGTGTTGGAAACCAAATTGTTGGCTGGTTCGTCGGGTTACGACGTGGTGGTGCCGTCGGGCACCTTCTTGGCGCGGCAAATCAATGCCGGTGTGTTCCAGAAGCTGGACCGATCAAAGCTAACGAACTGGGGCAATCTTTGGGATATGGTTTTGGATCGCACCTCGATTTGGGATCCAGGCAACCAGTACGCTGTCGATTACATGTGGGGCACCACGGGCATTGGCTACAACACCAAGCAAGTGGCTGAGCGCATGGCGGATGCACCGGTGAATTCGTGGGACTTGGTCTTCAACCCAGAAGTCGCTGCCAAGTTTGCCGATTGCGGTATCTATATGTTGGACACGTCCGATGAAATGATTCCCGCCGCGCTGAATTACATCGGGGAAAACCCAGACAGCAAAGACCCGGCCGTGATCGAAAAAGCCGAAGCCGTGTTGATGGCGATCAGACCGTTTATCCGCAAATTCCATTCTTCAGAATACATCGACGCCCTGGCCAATGGCGATGCGTGCGTCGCGGTCGGTTGGTCGGGCGACATCTTGCAAGCCCGTGATCGCGCTGCCGAAGCCAAAAACGGTGTCGAGGTCGCTTATGTGACGCCCGATGGCGGTGCACAAATGTGGTTTGACATGATGGCCATTCCGGCAGATGCCAAGCACCCCGACAATGCGCATACGTTTATCAACTACATCATGCGCGCCGAGGTGATGGCGAAGGCGTCAAACTATGTTTTCTACGCCAATGGCAACAAAGCCTCGCAGGAGTTTCTGACCCCTGACGTGATCGGTGATCCGGCGATTTATCCGACTCCCGAAGCGTTGAAGAAGCTGTTTATCATCACACCCTATAGCTCGGATGTTCAGCGCGTTTTGACGCGCATCTGGACGCGGGTGAAAAGTGGTCAATAAGTTCTGAGAAATCAGCCGTCCCACCTTATGGTGGGGCGGTTTTTCAGCCCACATCAAAAGGTGCCAAGCGCCATGATCGAAGCCAATTCTCAAGAGCACACGGTGTTTGCGCCGTGGAATGAAGCGGACAAAGAACCCTTTGTGCGGATTGAGAACGTTACCAAAAAATTTGGTAATTTCGTCGCCATCGACAACATCTCTCTGAATATATTTGAGCGTGAATTTTATGCACTGCTCGGCCCCAGCGGGTGCGGCAAGACCACGCTCTTGCGCATGCTGGCGGGCTTTGAAATCCCCACCTCTGGGCGCATCATTATTGACGGCGAAGACATGTCAAAGGTGCCGCCGCACAAACGGCCCGTGAATATGATGTTCCAATCTTATGCGCTGTTCCCGCATATGACGGTCGAACAAAACATCGCCTTTGGCTTGAAACAAGACCACCTGCCCAAGGCAGAGATTGCGGACCAAGTCGAGCGCATGATCAATTTGGTGAAGCTGAATGCGTTTGCCAAGCGCAAACCCGAACAGCTGTCTGGCGGCCAGCGTCAACGGGTCGCGTTGGCGCGGTCCTTGGCGAAAAATCCGAAGATGCTTTTGTTGGATGAGCCCCTTGGCGCGCTGGATAAAAAACTGCGCGAAGAAACACAATTCGAGTTGATGAACATTCAAGAAAAACTCGGCATCACCTTCGTCATCGTCACCCACGACCAAGAAGAGGCCATGACCGTCTCGTCGCGGATCGCCGTGATGGACAGCGGCAC
Source organism: Magnetovibrio blakemorei (assembly GCF_001746755.1). Classification (GTDB taxonomy): domain Bacteria; phylum Pseudomonadota; class Alphaproteobacteria; order Rhodospirillales; family Magnetovibrionaceae; genus Magnetovibrio; species Magnetovibrio blakemorei. The sequence goes on from NZ_MCGG01000036.1 coordinate 12,927, forward strand.
CGTGGCGCAAGTCGCACCACCCGCGGAGATCTATGAATTTCCAAATTCGCGCAAGGTTGCCGACTTCATCGGTGACGTGAATATTTTTGAAGGCCGTGTCGCCGACGTTCAGGCCGACAGCGCGCAAATCCTCATCAATGCCAGCGACGTTCCGGTGCGCACCGGACGCAGCGTTGAAGCCGCGCTGGGCGAAACCGTGTGGGTTGCTGTGCGCCCGGAAAAGATGATCGTCTCGTTGAACCCGCCCAAAAACATGACGGAAAATGTCTTGAAGGGGGAAGTCTGGGACATCGGCTATTTGGGCAAGTTGTCGGTCTATCATGTGCGCTTGCAAGATAAGCGCATGGTGACGGTGGCCATGACCAATCGCTACCGGGAAACGGAACACACCATCACGTGGGAAGATTCCGTTTACGTGTCATGGGCGCCGAACGCCTCTGTCGTGTTGATGAGCTGAGCGGGGTGGCTATGACATCACCCGACCCGATGAAGAAAAAACACAAAGGTTTGCCCCTCGTATCGGGCGGTTTGGTGAGCATGATTTGCGAGTGCCCACCGTATCGCTGGGCGGCGTCTCGGTGTTATCGATGGGGCCTGCAAGGCCGCTCTCTGACGGTGATGGTTCCGTATCTGTGGCTGGTGCTTTTGTTTTTGGCCCCGTTTCTGATTGTCGTTAAAATCAGTTTCTCCGAAATCCGTATTGCCATCCCGCCGTATGCGCCACTGTTTGAAATGATCGATGGTCTATACGTTCAGCTCAATTTGCATATGGCGAACTATCAGCGTTTGTTTCACGACGATCTCTATATGCATGCGTATCTGAGCAGCTTGCGGATCGCGGTGGTCTCGACTGTGCTGACGCTGCTGGTGGGGTACCCGATTGCTTATGGCATGGCGCGCGCGCCTAAGTCTTGGCGATTGCCGCTTTTGATGTTGGTTATTTTGCCCTTTTGGACGTCTTTTCTGATCCGCGTTTATGCCTGGATCGGTATTTTGAAAACCGAAGGGTTTCTCAATATGTTTTTGCTGTGGACCGGCGTGATTGATGAACCGTTGGTGATCTTGCACACCAACATCGCGGTCTACATTGGCATCGTTTATTCCTATCTGCCGTTTATGATTTTACCGCTCTATTCCAGTTTGGAAAAAATGGATCATTCACTGTTGGAAGCGGCTGCGGATTTGGGTTGCCCGCCGCACAAAGCGTTTTGGAAGGTGACGTTTCCGCTGTCACGCCCGGGCATCATTGCGGGCTGTTTCTTGGTGTTTATTCCGGCAGTGGGGGAATTCGTGATCCCTGATCTTTTGGGCGGATCAAGTACCTTGATGATCGGCAAAACCTTGTGGTCTGAATTTTTCAACAACAGAGATTGGCCGCTGGCGTCCGCCGCAGCCGTAATCTTGTTGCTGTTGCTGGTGGTGCCGATCGTGTGGTTCCAACGCTTCCAATCCAACCGTTCTCAGCTGGGGGAATAGGGGGGCACATGATCAAATCGTGGAGTTGGTTCAACAAGGTTTCGCTCATTGTCGGGTTTGCCTTTTTGTACGTGCCGATCATATTGCTGGTGATCTACAGCTTTAATGAATCTCGACTGGTCACCGTATGGGCTGGATTTTCCACAAAGTGGTACGGCCAGTTGTTCCAAAATGAAGGCATCATGAATGCTGCCATGGTGACTTTGAAGGTGGCGTTTTTATCCTCAACATTGGCGACTATATTCGGCACCATGGCTGGATTTTCCATGGTGCGGTTCGGTCGTTTTCGCGGACGCACGTTGTTCAACGGGATGATTTACGCGCCGTTGGTGATGCCGGAAGTCATCACCGGGCTATCATTGCTGTTGATGTTTGTCGCCATCTCGTTGGATCGGGGCCTATGGACCATCACCTTGGCCCACACCACCTTCGCCATGTGCTATGTGGCCGTTGTGATCCAAGCGCGGCTCAACGCGTTTGACCGTTCCATCGAAGAAGCCGCGATGGATTTGGGCTGTCCGCCGTTAAAAACCTTTTTTGTCATCACCTTGCCGATTATTCTGCCCGGCGTCTTGTCGGGCTGGTTGTTGTCCTTTACGCTTTCGTTGGATGACTTGGTGATTGCCAGCTTCACCACGGGGCCTGGTGCGACCACGTTGCCGATGAAAATTTATTCTATGGTGCGTTTTGGTGTAACGCCTGAAATCAATGCTGTGTCGACCATCTTGATCGGCATCATCGCGACCGGTGTCCTGTTGGCGTCGGTGCTGCATAAGCGTCGCGAAAGCCAACGCAAAAATGATGAATTACTCGCCTCGGCAATCCCTTGAACTCTTTGAGGGACACATGTCGAAGCGTACAAATGGAGATGATTTTATGACCGCCACCTGCCTGGACCGGCCCAACCCTGAGGTCTTACGCAAAGAAGCGGAAGCCTTTTTGACAAAGTTCCCCCGGATCGAGCATTTGGATGCGTTGTTCCTTGATATCAACGGCATCTTGCGCGGCAAGCGCTATCCGCGCACGGAAATCCCCCATCTGTTTGAAAAAGGCATGTTGATGCCGTATTCGGCCATGATCGTGGATGTGACGGGCAACACCTCGGACGCGGGCGGGGTTGGTTTTAGCGATGGCGATCCGGACGGTGTGATGTACGCGGTGCCGGGAACCTTGGTGCCGGTGCCGTGGGCGCATGAGCCGACGGCGCAGTGCATCGTTTCTTTTGACGGCACCAACGGCGGCAAAGAATTTCTGGAAGCGCGCAATATTTTGCGCCGTGTGGAAGCTCGTTTGAACGCAGATGGTTTGTACACCGTGTGCGCGATGGAACTGGAGTTTTATCTCATCGATCCTCAGCGCACCCCGGATGGTCGCCCGCAAGCGCCGATTTCGCCCGCCACGGGCGAACGGGAAATTTCCACCCAAGTTTATGGCATGGAAGAACTGGAAGACTATTCGGCCGTGCTCAGCGATATCGAAAAAACCTGTCATGCTCAAGGCATACCGGCATACACCGCCAGCGCCGAATACGCCGCCGGGCAGTTTGAGGTGAACTTGAAGCATTCCTCTCCCGCCGTTTCGGCGGCGGATCATGCTGCCCTGTTGTGCCGGGTGGTGCGCAATGTGGCGCTTGAGCACGGCTTTCGCGCGACCTTTATGGCCAAGCCGTTTTTGGATCAGGCGGGCAACGGTTTGCACATGCATGTGAGTGTTTGCGACAAAGACGGCATCAATCTTTTCGCCAACGGGGATGATCCGCACGCAAACATGATCCTGCGGCATGCCATCGGCGGCATGCAGGCGGGGTTGTTTGAATCCATGGCGGTGTTTGCCCCGTGCATCAACGCCTACCGTCGCTACCAGTCCAACATCTATGTCCCTATGGGCAAAACCTGGGGGGTCAACAATCGGTCTTTGGCGTTCCGCATTCCGTTAAGTGAAGGCAGCGCGCGGCGTATCGAACATCGGGTCGCGGGCGCCGACGCCAATCCTTATTTGGCGCTGGCTGCGGTTTTGGCATCCCTGCATTATGGTATCGTCCATGAAATTGATCCCGGCGAGGCCACCTCAGGAAATGGCGGTGTTGAGCCTGACGTAGATTTCCCGCGCACCATCGAAGACAGCCTCACGGCGTTTAGTGAGGGGGCTATTTTGCGCGATTATTTTGGCGAGTGGTATTGCGACATCTATCAGCTTACCAAAATCGCCGAAGTCACCAGTTTCCGCGATTACATATCCAAGCGCGAATATGACTGGTACTTGTAATACGTTGCCTCAACGAACAAAAAACCCCCGCACCGAAGTGCGGGGGTTTTTGTTTTGAGCCTTGAGCTGAACGCTTAAGGGGCTCAGGTCTTGGAAGCGTGAGCTTAGAAGCCCATGCCGCCACCCATGCCGCCCATGCCGCCGCCCATGCCGCCCATGTCGCCACCCATGCCGCCGCCAGCACCAGCCGGTTCGGGCTTGTCAGCGATCATGGCTTCGGTGGTGATCAGCAGACCTGCAACGGATGCAGCGTCTTGCAAAGCGGTGCGCACGACCTTGGTCGGGTCGATGATGCCAGCTTTGACCAGGTCTTCAAAAACGCCAGTTTGAGCATTGTAGCCCCAGTTGGTGTCTTTGGATTCCATCAGCTTGCCGGAGATCACGGCGCCATCGGCACCCGCGTTCTGAGCGATCTGACGGACCGGGGTCAAAATTGCGCGACGGACGATGTCGATGCCAACGCTCTGGTCGGGGTTCTCACCTTCCAGTTTAACCAAGGCTTTGGACGCGTACAAAAGCGCCGTGCCGCCACCGGGGACGATGCCTTCTTCAACGGCAGCGCGGGTCGCGTGCAGGGCATCGTCAACGCGGTCTTTGCGTTCTTTGACTTCGATTTCAGAGCTGCCGCCAACGTGGATAACAGCAACGCCGCCGGCCAATTTGGCGAGACGCTCTTGCAGTTTTTCCTTGTCGTAGTCGGAAGAGGTTTCTTCGACTTGAGCACGGATCTGGTTGCAACGGGCCTGGATGGCTTTCTTTGCGCCAGCGCCGTCGACGATGGTGGTTTCTTCTTTGGTGATGGAAACGCGTTTACACGTGCCCAGCATGTCCAAGGTGACGTTTTCGAGCTTGATGCCCAAATCTTCGGAAACCACGGTGCCGTTGGTCAGGATGGCGATATCTTCCATCATGGCTTTGCGACGTTCGCCGAAACCCGGAGCTTTCACCGCAGCAACCTTGAGGCCGCCGCGCAGCTTGTTGACCACCAAGGTCGCCAAGGCTTCGCCTTCGATGTCTTCTGCAATGATCAGCAGCGGGCGCGAGGACTGCACAACGGCTTCCAGAACCGGCAACATCGCCTGCAGGCTGGTCAGCTTGCTTTCGTGGATGAGGATGTAGGGGTTTTCCATTTCGCAGGTCATTTTGTCGGCATTGGTGACAAAATAGGGCGAAGTGTAACCGCGGTCGAACTGCATGCCTTCGACAACGTCGAGTTCGGTGCTGAGGCCTTTGGCTTCTTCAACCGTGATGACGCCTTCGTTGCCGACGCGTTCCATCGCCTGAGCGATCATGGCGCCGATTTCGGCTTCGCCGTTGGCGGAAATGGTGCCGACCTGTGCAACTTCAGCAGAGGTCTTGACCTTTTTGGAGCGCTTTTGCACGTCTTTGATGACGGCTTCTACGGCCATATCGATGCCGCGCTTCAGATCCATCGGGTTCATGCCCGCAGCGACGGCCTTGCAGCCTTCGCGAACGATAGCCTGAGCCAGAACGGTTGCGGTGGTGGTGCCGTCACCGGCTTCGTCGTTGGTGCGCGATGCGACTTCTTTGACCATCTGCGCGCCCATGTTTTCGAACTTGTCAGAAAGTTCGATTTCTTTGGCGACGGTGACACCGTCCTTGGTGATGCGCGGAGCGCCGAAGGACTTGTCGATAACCACGTTGCGGCCTTTGGGGCCCAGCGTCACTTTGACGGCGTTCGCCAGCAAGTCTACACCAGCGAGCATACGCTGGCGGGCATCTGTGCCGAATTTTACGTCTTTAGCAGCCATGTTGAATTTCCTTACGTTTGGATTGGCTTAAAGCAATGAGTGTGGAGAAAAGAAACAGCCGCTTGGCTTATTTCTTTTTGCCTTTGGCAGAACCGTCAACCACGCCGAGGATGTCGCTCTCTTTCATGATGAGCAGGTCTTCGCCGTCGATTTTGACTTCGGTGCCGCCCCATTTGCCGAACAGAACGCAGTCGCCGGCTTTGACTTCCATGGGCACGATGGTGCCGTCGTCGCGGCGTGCGCCGGTGCCGACAGCAACGATGATGCCTTCAGAAGGCTTTTCCTGTGCGGTTTCGGGGATGATGATGCCGCCGGCGGTTTTCGCTTCTGATGTGAGACGACGAACCAGCACGCGGTCGTGAAGTGGCCTGAACTTCATTTCTGAATCCTCCAGAAATTCTTGAGAAATTGAATGTTGCGGGTTAAGCAAGCGCCGTTGTTAGCACTCCCCCCAACTGAGTGCCAAGGATTTAAGGGGGCTAGGGGGGGTCTGTCAACTGTGGCGCAGATAAATATTTATGAAATTTCAGAGAAAGCGGGGTTTCGCGGCGTTTGGCGACTTAAAAACCAGACGCTTCCCACATCACCAACACCTTGCCACGATACGGTTGCCGGGCAATCGGCAGGGGGCTGGATGGAATTTCGTTCTCACTTAGGGTGGCGACGACGACGCCACCTGGGTTGGCTTGGGCCCAGGTGCGGCCCTCTTCCATCGTTTCCAGGCTCACGACCGGCTGCGTGAGGCGGCCCAGAAATTGAAATTCGCCGTGATATTTGCCGACGTAGGCCACGTTGCGACCCTGGTCTTGCCAAACCTTAATGCGTTGGGCGGCGGGTTCTAAGTCATAGGCCTTGGAAAATGCCGGAGCGGCTGTCAGATGCAGCATGACAATGAGGGCCGCGGTGAGAGACGTGATCAGGCGCACTTCGGCCTCAGTCCCCGAGGTTTTAAAAGCCGCGCTGATGAAAGCCAAAAGGATAATCGGAACCAGCCACAAAGGCTCGGCGGCGTCAGCCCAATCGGGCACCGGTTTGCCCAGCAACGGCACAATCTGCTCCGCCGCCACCAGGCCTGTCAGCAAAATCAGCCCCAGAACCCCCAGCGCCATCACCGGCACGCGGTGGCCTCGGCTGGGCGTTTGAATGGGGGCGTTTTTGGGGCTGAGAAGATAGGCGGCGAACAAAGCCAACGCCGGGAAAATGGGCAACAGGTAGTGGGGCTGTTTGCCGCTGATGGCGGAAAAAATGAGGAATGAGGCCCCGGACCAGATCAGCAAAATCCGCATCCCGCCATTGGTCCATACCCTGCCGGCCCAAAACTCGCGCAGCCCGGTTTGATGCCCTTCAATCGAACGTCCGCCTTGCCACAGCCTTGGCCACACGGTCCATGGCAACACCATCAAGGGCACCACCAAGGCAAACCAGTAAAAAGGCCTGCGGTGGGCAAACGATTTGACCATACGGTCCGCGCTTTGCTTGATGAATATGGCGTTGCGGTATTCTTCGCCGCCGATCCAGGCCGCTGGAATGGCCCAGGCCAGGGTGATGGCGACCCCCAACAGAACCGATGCCAGAACGCCGCCGTACCATTTGCCCCAGCTGGGTTTCATCAGGGCATGCGTTTGCCGTTCGATGAAAACCGGTCCCCAAAGTGGGGCTGCCAGCGCCAAGGGCAGGGTGTGCACCAAAATCGCCGGACCTTTGGCCAGACCGCCGATGCCGATGCCGACGCCTGCCAAGAGGACACCTGCCCAAAAGCCGTTGCCAGTCGCAAAACCCGTCCAGGCCTTGACGGTGCCCAAAATCGCCACCAGAGCGGCAAACGTGACGATCAAGTCGAACATGGTCATGGTCGAAAAAATCGTCCAATACAGTCCGCTCAGCAACATCAGCGGAGCCATGGCGGCGCGCTTGGCGCGGAGGGTCTCAGAGGTCTCGGGCCACAGCGCATGGGCCAACTTGGCGGTGAGCGCTAGCGTTGCCAAGCCAAACAGCGGGGCCACCAAGCGTGCCCAGGTTTCAGAAACGCCAAACACCGCCCAGCCTATATTCATCAACCAAAAATAAAATGGCGGTTTGTGGCTATAAAGTTCACCGTTCAGCGTCGGCACCCAAAAATTGCCGCTTTGCCACATTTCCCAGGCGACGGTGATGTAGCGGGTTTCATCAATGGGCAGCAAGGGCCGCCAAAGGATGGCAGCCGCAACCAGGGCTCCCCAAATCAGGACCGTCAGCAGGGCGTCGAACTTTGGGGCGAAGGGTTTCAAGGTGCACTCGTCTTTTGGGGGTTGGGATTGAGCGGTTCGTCGTCGGCGCCCAGCTCTTCATCAATGTGCGTGTCCAGCGATTTGCCATGGCGAAAGTGGCGGTAAAGATACACCCCCAAAAGGCCTGAGGCGACAAACAAAACAACGCTTAAACTGATGCGCAACGCCGGGTCGACGGACACACCACTGCCCAGCAGGGCAAAAATCAGGGTTTGCGGAAAATAGCCCAAGGCCGAGCCGTTAAAATACGGGACCGCGCGGACGCTGGACACGCCCGCCGCCAAATTCGTCGCGACGTTGCTGCCGATGGGCAACATGCGGACCAGCAAGGTCATGGAAAAGGTGTGATCGTGCAAAAAATCGTCAAGGCTGCGCACGCGGGTGGAAAATTTCTTTTGCAACGGCGCACGGGCGAGCAGGCGGGCATAATAAAAGGAGCCGATGCAGCCAAGCACCGTACCCAGAAGCGCCAACCCGGTGCCAAGCGTCAAGCCAAAGGCGTATCCGGCCAGTCCGCTGACCACTTGACGCGGCAGCCCGACCCCGGTGGCCAGCGCGGCCAGGCCGATGAACAGCACCTCACCCGCGATCCCTTGGCCCTTAATGTGGCTGTCGATCCAGTCGTTGGTCAGCACGTTGCCCAAGTCGTAGGTTTGCCATACATAAAGCGCCGCCACCAACGTCGCCATTACGGCGACGCCCCGCAAGATCAGGCTGGGATTCAGGCTTTTGCTCATGGTGTGCCTATTCTCAAACGGTATTACTCAGGACGTGCTTCACGCACCAAACTGACCTTGGGTTTTGATCCCCGTGCCGTCAACCACATGACCCCCAAAACATCGCGCACGGCGACCGACAAACGATCCCACATGCCGTATTTGGAGGTGCCGCGTTCACGGTGGCGGTGATTGACTTCGACCGACACCACTTCGCCGCCTCTGCGGATCATGAGGGCGGGCAGATAACGGTGCATGTGGTCAAACCGGGGCATGTCGAGAAACGCGGTGCGGGTGAAAACTTTGAGGCCGCAGCCGGTATCAGGGGTGTTGTCGCCCAGCAGCTTTTGCCGCACGCCGTTGGCCAACTTGGACTGAAAGCGCTTCCACGCTGTGTCTTTGCGTTTTGCCCGCCAGCCCGCGACCAGCAACAGGTCCGCATCGGGGGCTTGCTTGAGCCGGGTGAACAATGCGGGGATGTCGGCGGGGTTGTTTTGTCCGTCGCCATCCAAAGTCGCGATGAAGGTTGCGCGGGCGTGCTTTACCCCCGTCGCCACGGCGGCGCTTTGCCCGCAGGCTGTGGCGTGCTTGTAAATGCTGAGGCGCGGTTGTTCGGCTGCTAAGATATTCAATTGCTCGGCGGTATCGTCGGTGGATCCGTCATTGACGTAGACGATTTCATAATGGGCCACGCCGTTCAGCGCGGCGGAAATTTCTTCGATCAAGGGGCGGATGTTTTCGCTTTCGTTGTGCACGGGCACGACAACGGCGATTTCATAGATGGGGGCGGTTTTGGTGTGATCTGTCATGGCGGTCCGAAAATGTCCCCAAGCTTAGAATATCAGCACGAATGCATGGCGCGTCCTGCTTTTACACGCTCTCACGCCGTCTTGCCAGTGTTGAGGGCTTGGTTTTTGCGAAAAAGACTTTAATTGCATACACTGGGGGCATTTCTTTCTTGGAGTTTTTTCAGTTCGAGGTATCATCGAAAAGTGTTACAAAAAAGAATACACTCCAAACAGGAACACGAATATCTTGCACGACTCCTTTGATCAAGCCCTGGCCTATGCGCGAAATGCGATGGAGCTGATGGTCCACAATGGCGTTCCGACGACACCGAATAATTTTTTGGTTTGGTACACGCATGTTTCTGGACGCGAGCCGGATTTGACGCGCATGATCGCCATTCTCAAGGACAATAAACAAGAGTTTTCCGAAGCCGTTTGTTCAGATTTGTACGTGAAGTTTTTCACCACCGAAATCGAAGATCTAACCTTGCAGGAAACGACGGCGCGCATTGAAGGCGAATTGCAGCGCATTCTGGGCTATGTCGGCGATGCGGGTCTGGGCGCTGCTGATTACGGCAAAACCCTGGAATCCGCCGAAGATGATATTTTGGGGGCGAAGGATGTCGACGGCCTGAAATATGCCGTGACCAAATTGCTTGCCGATACCCGCAAAATGGAAGAAATCAACGAAGCTCTGGAAAGCCAGCTGGCCACATCAACCGATGAAATCGGCCAGTTGCGCGACGATTTGGAAGATATGCGCCGTGAGGCTCTAACGGATGCTTTAACCGGCATCGCCAATCGCAAATTGTTTGATATGGAGCTGCGCCGTCAAGCCCGCGATGCCATGGAAGCAGGTGAAGGCTTAAGCCTTTTGATGCTCGATATCGATCACTTTAAGAAATTCAACGACACCTACGGCCACCAAACGGGCGATGAAGTGCTGAAATTGATGGCTGTGACCATGACCAAAGCGGTTAAGGGCGTTGATATTCCGGCTCGCTACGGCGGTGAAGAATTTGCGGTGATTTTGCCCGCGACCGATCTTTCCGGCGCGATCCATGTGGCGGAAAACATTCGTGAGCGGATTTCGACCAAAAAATTGGTTAACCGAGCAACCAATCAAGATCTCGGCCGGATTACAGTTTCGATTGGGGCGTCATCGTTCAACTTTGGCGAACCGCTATCGGATTTTATCAAGCGTGCGGACCAGGCTTTATATAAAGCCAAAGGCAACGGCCGCAATTGTGTGGTCAGCCAAGAAACTTTGGTCAGTGAAGCGCTGAGTTTCGACTAGGGCCTAATCTTAGGTTTCGACGGCCCTAGACTCTTACATAAGTCGGTGGAGCTGATCGTCCTTTTGTTTCAAGGACGTGACCCACGTGCACGCGGCGTTTCCCGGACGCCAGGGGGGGGCTATCCATGTTGCGCCCGTTGTATTCATCCTCTCGGCTGTTTCAGGCCGCCCGACAGTATTTTCGCAATGATCAACTGATGTTGGCGATGCTGTCGGTGATCATTGGCATTGTGACGGGGGCGCTGGTGATTGCCTTTCGCGAAGGCATTTTGTTTTTTCAGGCGACTTTTTACGGCGCGATCGGGGAACGGTTATACGATGTCGCCGCCGGGCTCCCCTGGTGGCACCTGTTGGCGGTCCCCACGTTGGGGGGCTTGGTGGTTGGCGTTTTGATCCATTACGGTCTCCGGGACCAGCGCCCTCATGGTGTTGCGGACGTGATTGAAGCCAGTGCGTTAAAGGGTGGGCGGATGTCGTTGACGACGGGTCTGCGCGCGGCTTTTATCAATGCGTTGTCCATCGGCTGTGGGGCGTCGGTGGGGCGGGAAGGCCCTGCGGTGCATTTGGGCGCGTCATTTGCCGGGTGGGTTGCCAAACAACTGGACTTGAGCCGGTCTCTTTCGCGCACGCTTTTGGGGTGCGGCGTGGCGGCGGCGGTGGCGGGGTCGTTCAACGCCCCGATTGCAGGCGCGCTGTTCGCCAATGAAGTGGTGATCGGGCATTATGCCCTGAAGGCTTTTGCCCCGGTGGTGATTGCGTCCGTGACCGGAACGGTGGTGTCGAGGGCCTATTATGGGGACTATCCGGCTTTTGTGCTCCCCCCCCACGAGATCTTGTCGTATTTCGAATTTCCCGCCTTCATCCTTTTGGGTGTGCTGGCGGGGTTGACGGCAAGTTTGTTGTTGAGAACCATTTTCACGGCCCAGGATTTGTCCAAAACTTTGCCCGTTCCCCCGTGGGGGCTTCCGGCCATCGGTGGCTTTATGATCGGGGTGATGGCCTTGGTTCTACCCCAAGTGCTGGGTGTCGGTTACGGCATCACCGATGATGCGCTTGGCGACAGCCTTGCGCTGGGGCTGTTGGTGGCGGTTCTGGTGGGCAAAATCATCGCCACGGGCATAAGTCTTGGTTTCGGTTTTGGGGGCGGAATCTTTTCGCCCTCCTTGGTGGTCGGTGCCATGTTGGGCGGTGCATTTGGCATTGTCGTGACCTCGTTCATGCCGGAACTGAACACCGGCACAGGCGGTTACACCTTGATTGGGATGGGGGCTGTGGCCGCCGCCACGTTGGGGGCGCCGATCTCCACCACCTTGATTGTGTTTGAAATGACCGGCGACTACGCGCTGACCATGGGGCTGTTGCTGGCGGTTGTCATTTCCACCGCCATCACCCGAAACGTTTCCAAAACCAGTTTTTTTGCCCTGCAATTGGAACGCCGGGGCTTGGATTTGAAGGGCGGTTTTGAAAGTGGTCTGCTGCGCGCCAGTCGGGTGTGTGATGTGATGGAAGAAAACGCCGAATTGCTCAATCGCAATCTGCCGTTGGCGTCTTTGCGGGTGTGTTTGCAAGAATCATCGACGGGAGAATTGTTTGTGGTCGATGATCATGGGGGGCTGGTGGGCACCGTCACCTTGGCGGATTTGACGGAAGCCGCGTTTGATTCGGAATTGGATTTCCTGGTTAATGCCGCCGACGTGATGCGGCGCAATCCGCCCATGCTGTTGTGCAATGATCACTTGGAAACGGCTTTGTTGACCATGCGCGATTCGGGAGAAAGTCTGATTGCGGTGGTGGACAACTCTGAAAATTGTAAATTTCTGGGTGTCATTGAAGAAAAGCACGTCATGGCGGCTTATAATCGCGCGCTTTTGCTCAGTCGCTACGAAGAACGCGACGTTTAACTTTTCGTCGTTGGAGCGCGTGCTATAAACGGGCTTATGAACGATCCATTTGAACTCACAGACCCATCCGAAGACCCTCGCCCCACGACGCCGGCGGAGCGTCCAGCCGTTTATCTGGATGGTCTGAACGAAAGCCAACGCGAGGCGGTTGAAGCCACCGAAGGCCCGGTGTTGGTTCTGGCGGGTGCAGGCACGGGCAAGACCCGCGTGCTGACCACCCGCTTGGCGCACATCTTGTTGCAAGGGCGCGCCCGTCCCGGTGAAATTTTAGCGGTCACTTTCACCAACAAAGCCGCACGCGAAATGCAAGAGCGGGTCGGCCACATGTTGGGCACGCCGGTCGAAGGCTGGTGGGTGGGCACCTTTCACGCCCTGGCCGCGCGCATATTGCGCCGTCACGCCGAAGCGGTGGGGCTCAAACCCAACTTTACCATTTTGGATACCGACGATCAGGTGCGCTTGATCAAGCAGATTTTGGCGGCCCGCGACATCGACACCAAACGCTTTCCGCCGCGCACCTTTTCCGCCGTGATCCAGCGCTGGAAAGACCGCTCCTTGGGGCCCGAAAAAGTCTCCCAAGGGGAAGCGGTCGAGGCGTTGGACGGCACTGCTATCGACGTTTACAAAGACTACCAAAGTGAGCTGCTGCGGCAAAATGCGGCCGATTTTGGCGATTTGTTGATGCTGTGCGTGGACTTGTTTCAAAGCCAGCCGGACATTTTGAAATCTTATCAGCGGCGTTTTCGCTATGTTTTGGTGGACGAATACCAAGATACCAACGTGGCGCAATATTTATGGCTGCGGTTGCTGGCCCAGGGCCATCAAAACATTTGCTGCGTGGGCGATGACGATCAATCGATCTATTCGTGGCGGGGTGCGGAAGTCGGCAACATCTTGCGCTTTGAAAAAGATTTCCCCGGCGCAAAGGTGGTGCGCTTGGAGCGCAATTATCGTTCCACCCCGCACATCTTGGGCGCGGCGTCGGGTCTGATCGCCAACAACGAAGGCCGCTTGGGCAAGACTTTGTGGACGGACTTGAACGAAGGCGAAAAGGTGCGCGTGCACGGCGTTTGGGATTCCACGGAAGAAGCGCGCTGGATCGTTGACGACATGGAAGCCCGTCAAATGCGTGGCGAAAGCCTGGCGACCATGGCGGTTTTGGTACGCACATCAGCACAAACGCGTGAATTTGAAGAACGTTTGATCACGTTGGGGATCGCTTATCAAGTGATCGGCGGTTTGCGTTTTTATGAGCGCCAAGAAATTCGCGACGCGGTGGCGTACCTGCGTGTGATCGCGCAACCCGATGACGACTTGGCGTTTCAACGCATCGCCAATGTGCCCAAGCGCGGTCTGGGCGATGCCTCCATGCAGACGGTGCACATGCATGCTCGCGCACGGGGCATTTCATTGAGCTTGGCCATTCGCGAACTGACCACCACGGATGAATTGAAATCTAGGCCGAAAAAGCTGTTCACCGACTTGCTGAACGAATTTGATCGCTGGCGGGTTGAGGCCCACGACCATTCCCCCGCAGAGCTGATGGACATTGTGCTCGACGAATCGGGCTACACTGAAATGTGGAAGCTCGACAAATCCATTGACGCGCCGGGACGCATCGAAAACCTCAAAGAGCTTGTGGTGGGGCTTAGCGCCTTTGACACCCTGACCAGCTTTTTGGAGCACATTTCCTTGGTCATGGAAAACGAACAAAATAAGGGCACCGACAAAGTCACCTTGATGACGTTGCATGGCGCGAAGGGGTTGGAGTTCGACACCGTGTACCTGCCCGGTTGGGAAGAAGGTCTGTTCCCCCATCAGCGCGCCTTGGACGAAACCGGTACCAACGGTTTGGAAGAAGAGCGCCGCCTGGCTTATGTCGGACTGACCCGGGCGCGCAAATGCGCCACCGTGACGTTTGCCGCCAATCGGCGCATCTACGGCCAGTGGCAATCGTCGCTGCCGTCGCGTTTTGTGGATGAATTGCCCGCCGGGCACATTGAACGGGCAGGTGAATTGGGCTTGAGCCGGGGCGGTTTTGCCGAAGATCAGGCCGTTTTTGGCAAGGTTTCGGGCAAAGCCTCTGAGGGCTATGGAGCAGGCTGGAAACGCGCCCAAAACAGAAAGCCTCAAGATGATTTGGTGTTTGCTCCGGCGCGGGTGTCCTCGGGTGGTCTGGAAGTGGGACAACGTATTTTTCACCAGAAATTCGGCTATGGCAGCATTCAAGGACTGGACGGCGACAAGCTCGACATCAAGTTCGAAAAGGCCGGAATGAAAAAAGTAATGGTCAGCTTTGTCGAAAAAGTGTGAGGGGTGCGCGGGGGCATCTTAATTTGCATTGACGCGGACCTCCGCCTCTTCCATACCTGAGCCATGAACGATACATCTAAAATCTGGTCCATTTCTTTTGAAATTGCGGACGCCCACGTGGATGCGTTTGAGCAAGTGCTCGAACCGCTTGTGGAATCTTTGATGTGGACGGTGGATGAGCCGCGCGGTCTTCAGCGGGTGGAAGGCTTCACCACCTCTGCGCCCGACGCCCCCACCATATTGGCACCCTTGCAGGCCTTGGCGGACAGCTTGGGTATGAAAGCCCCTGAAGTGCACATCGAAGAGTTGGCCCCGCGCAATTGGGTGGAAGAAAACTTGAAAGCTTTTCCGCCCATTGATGCCGGGCGCTTTTTTATCTACGCCAGCCATGTGGATGAGCGGCCTTTGCCGGGGCGCATTCCCATGCGTATCGATCCCGGCGCTGCGTTTGGCACCGGCACCCATGCCACCACGTCGGGGTGTCTGCAAGCCATCGAAGATTTAGGTCGCCGCCATCGTTTTCGGGCCCCGCTGGATGTCGGCACCGGGTCGGGTATTTTGGCCATCGCCATGGCAAAGTTGTGGAAGCTGCCCGTGTTGGGCACCGATATTGACCCGACGGCTGTGCGGGTGGCGGGTGAAAATGCGGTTTTGAACGGGGTTGCCAACCTGTTGGATTTTCGCGTCGGGGCCGGCTTTAAACCGATTTCTGAGTTCGCGCGCTTTGATTTGATTGTCGCCAATATTTTGGCGCGGCCCTTGACGGCGATTGCCCCGGATTTGGCCAGACGTTTGTCGCCCAAAGGTTACGCGGTGCTGTCAGGTTTGATTGTGCGTGATGAGCGCTTTGTGCTGGGGCCGTATTTGGCCCAGGGCCTAGTGCTGAAACGACGCTACGTGCGCAACGGGTGGTTGACGCTGGTGCTGAAAAAGCGCGGTTAATCCTAACCCGCTTTGCGCCCTGTTTGTGGGACCGTTTGGGTTGGGGGCGTCTGGGCATGCGTCGACGGCGTAAAACGATCTCCCGAACCTTCTGCATGGGTTGCGCGTTGTAAATCGCCTTTGTTGGCCAACGCGGTGATGGTTTCCGCCTGACGTTTGCGTTGGTGGCGGATTTCGGCAGCTAATTTTTCAACGTGATAGATGCCACTTTCCATTTTTTGAATGCGGGTGTTGGCCTTGAACAGCGCGGCATCCAACTCGGCTATGCGATGCGCCGTTCGCCGCATCACTTCGCTGGCGAAGTACACCGCCAACAGCGACAGGGAAAAACCGAGAATGCCGAATACTTGTGCCATGCTGTGTCCAGAAACTTTCGATTCGCTCGAATGCCTTCAGCATGACGTCGAAGGGTTAAAAAAAGGGTAAATGTCTGATTTCAAGTGCCTGCGCGTGGTAAAAGTGAAGCGAAAGCCTTGTTCTATACGCGAATACTGCTAAGCTCTGGGCGGGCGTCGCTTTATCATCTGGGGGATGTATGAAGATACTGTTGGTTGAAGACAGTCGCACCTCAGTGCTTATGGTGAGAAGCCTTCTCGATGAAGATCCCCATGAGCACTACGAGCTCACGGTGGCGCAGACTGTCGAAGAAGCAAAAACACAGCTGAGCGCAGCTGATTTTGATTTGATTTTGCTAGACCTGACGTTGCCGGATTCTTCGGGTTTGGAGACGGTTGATTCCGTGTATGCGGTATCCAAGGGCACCGGAATCGTTGTTCTGACCTCAAATTCAGACGAAAAAGTGGGCTTGGCGGCGTTGAAGCACGGCGCGCAGGATTTTTTGGTTAAGGACGAAACTTATCGCAGAGTGCTTTTGCGCGCCGTTAAGTATGCGCACCAGCGTGTGGTTTCGGAACGCGAAATTCGTGAGGCGCGGGATCTGGCTGAATTCGCCACGCGCTCCAAGTCCAGCTTTATCGCCAATCTGAGCCATGAATTGCGCACACCGTTGAACGCGGTCATCGGATTTTCGGAATTGATGCTCAACGGCATCAGTGGTGAGTTGGCGGCGAAGCAACTTGAATACGTTCAAGATATCCACAAGTCGGGCCAATACCTCCACGGTTTGATCGGTACGGTATTGGACCTCTCTAAAATTGAAGCCGATCGCCTTGAAGTGAAAGACGGCCGAGTCAATATGGGGGAGGTCATCAGTGACGTTGTGGAGCTTGTTCAAGGCGCATTTCGGAATGATAAAATTAAATTTTGCTTCAATGTGGCTCCTTCTCTCCCCCCAATGCGGGCCGATCACACCATGATTGAACAAATTGTCACCAATCTGGTTTCCAATGCGGTGAAGTATTCACCCGAAGGGGGGCGTGTCACGGTCGGCGCGACCTTGAACCCCATCGGCAACATGCTGGTTACGGTGGCGGACCAGGGTATCGGCATTCCCAAGGATCAAATTGAGCAGGTTTTGCAACCGTTTGAGCGCACCCATGAGTCGCGCGCACGCAAAATCGAAGGAACCGGACTGGGCCTGCCGTTGGCCAAAGGATTGGTTGAGGCCCACGGCGGCACGATACTAATTGAAAGCGAACTGGGTGAGGGCACCTTGGTTACGGTGAGTTTTCCATCGGAACGGTTGTGTTAAGTCCGTGCCTTAGGCTGACCAGCTGAGACCCATCAGCACGAGGCTCCCTGCCAAAACGCCGAGACCAACATTTTTCCGGCTTATCATAAACACGATCAATCCACTGGCCGCAGCCGCAAAGCGCCACCAGTCCGGTGTTTGCGCTAAGGTGCCGATGGGCATCCAAATCATGCGCACCACCAAACCCGCCAGCAAGGCATAGGTCACACAGGTGATCCAATCGACGATGGGCGAGGCGGTGGTGAGGCGACCCGATAAAAAAGCCCCCAACAGCCGCGATGCATAGGTTGCCAGCGCAGCTAATGTGATCACCAGCACAGGGCTGTAAACGGCGTTTTCAATCACGGTTCAGCCCCTTTTTCCCCCATTTCGTTTGGCCCAAAGCCCACGCGGCCGTTCCGCCTGCCAGGCCGGTGATGATCAAGCTCCAATCCGGCGCGATGAGAAACAGCATTGGTCCCAAGATGGCACCGAACACCAACGCCATCACTTTGGAGCGATTGTGCAGATCGAACAAAAACAGCAGCATAAAATACAGCGGATTGAGAAACACCAGCGCCAAGGTGATGTGTTGTGGCACTTGGCCCGACAGATAAAATCCGATCACCGTGGCGATGAGAGAACTGCCATACAGCAGCAATCCGTATCCGGTCAGATATGACAAACGCTGATCCGGGGCCAAATCCGGCAGGCGGCGCATGGTGCCGACCCAACTGGTCGCGGCTACCAACATGGATACGGTGTAGTATTTCCACTCTTGAACGCCGGGTTGGCGAATGTGCGGCAACAACGATGCGGCCAATGGCAACAGGCGGGCATTGATGAAGGCCACCGACAACACAATGGCCATCAAGGGGGCTCCGCTGTAGGCCATGTCCGCCATGGCGATTTGTCCGGGCAAGGCCCAGGTGGATAAACTTGAATACAGCGCTTCCCACACCGACCAGTTCAGCGCATGCAACATCGAGCCGAAGCCGACGAAACTGGCTCCCATCACCAACATGGGCACCCCTGCAGCTTCACGAAAGCCCCCCCATAGTGCAGATCGCGGGGACGGGAAGGCGGATGGTTTTGGATTTGGGTTTGTAGAGAGGTTCATGATGTGGCTCGGTTGGGGAGGGGCTGTGCATTGTGCAACGCACAAAACGGAACCACAATGGGTTTTAACCCGTTGGCCTAACAGGGCCTTCGTCAGGGAACTGGGCATGGACATCTGCCCAATGGCATCATAGGCTCTTAAAGCGTGTAAATTTTAGGGGTCGCACCGTGGACAGATCCTTCGAGTTCGATGTCGAACAACTCAATGCCTTCGTGGACGGGCTTTTGGCCTTTGTCCACACCCATGTGCTGGTGATTCCCAACCTGATTCAAGTGGCACTGGTGGTGTTGTTGTATTATGTGGCGCGCATGGCAGCGCGCCCAGCGACCACCGTGTTGGATAAAATTCTCGCGGCGGAATGGGCTTCTAAGTATCGCTATCAGACGGGCCTAATCATTAAACCATTGCTGTTGCCGGTGGCGTGGTTGGCGTTGGCCGGGGTCGAGCATTTGGTCGCGCTGAAATTGGGCTGGCCTGCGGGCATTACGGCCTTTGCCACCAGTTTGTTGACCGCCTGGGTTGTGATCCGTTTGCTGTTGAATTTCATCGCCGATCCGTGGTGGTCGCGGGCCGTCGCCGTGTTCGTATGGTCTGTGACAGCATTGGATATCGTCGGACTGTTGGACCCAACGTTGGAGATTATGGACCGCTTGGCGGTCAACTTGGGTAGCTTCCGTTTGTCCTTGCTGGTGGTGGCTAAGGCCATCGTCGTGATGGTGGTGTTGCTGTGGATGGCCAATTGGGCCGCACGCATGGTGGAAGGGCGCCTGAAAAGGATTTCTCAGTTTACCCCGTCGCAAAAAGTTTTGTTCGGCAAACTTTCACGGGTGATGTTCGTCACCTTGGCGATCTTGGTGGGCATCAATATGGTGGGCATCGACCTCACTGCGTTGCATGTGTTTTCGGGTGCCTTGGGTCTCGGCGTTGGTATCGGTCTGCAAAAGGTCGTCAGCAACCTCTTGTCGGGCGTGATCTTGCTGATGGATCGATCCGTGAAGCCCGGTGATGTGGTGTCCATTGGCGGCACTTACGGCTGGATCAATTCCATCGGGGCGCGCTACGTTTCGGTGGTCACGCGTGACGGCATCGAACACTTGATCCCCAATGAGGTTCTGATCTCCACGCCGGTGGAAAATTGGTCCCACTCCGACCGCTTGGTGCGCCAGCGCTTGCCCATCGGCATTTCTTACGATTCCGATGTGCACTTGGCGATCAAGCTGGCGGAACAAGCAGGTGGTGAGTTCTCACGCATTTTGAAAAACCCCGCGCCCAGGTGTTTGCTCAAAGGTTATGGCGACAACTCTTTAGACTTGGAATTACGGGTGTGGATCGAAGATGCAGAAAAGGGCGTGTCCAACATCAAAAGTGAAATTTATTTGCGTATTCACGAGCTGTTTGCCCAAAACAACGTCGCTTTCCCCTACCCGCAACGCGACATTCACGTGAAAGGTCCAGTGCGCTTGATGTTTGATGGAACGTTGGAACCGCCGGAACCCGAACATTTCAGCGGTGCCGTTGAAGGCGGCAGCGTCGATCTTAAGCCCTAAATCAGAGGATCATAGGCCCACTGCAACAATGCTTGGCGTTGGCGCGGACGACAGAACACATCGCTTGGTTCACAGTTCTTTTTAACTTGGGGAACATGGCGTGCGCCAAACGCTTTCCAGCGTTTGATTTGATAGGCATCTACATTCACGAGGCGTCGGCCAAGGGTGTAGCGGCAATACCATTGAAACCACCCCAGTGGATCTTCGGGCGTGATCCAGCCTTTTTCCAACCACACCGCCCGAGATTGCCCGGCGGCCACACCAAAATAGTTGCAAGACGGATCAAAGCCGTTGGTCGAAAGCTGGGCGTCTGCGAACCAATCAGGCGGTAAATCGTCAGGCGGGTGATCTTCGTCAAAATACCCGCCGCCGAAGACGCCCATGGAGAGCATCGTTTTGGGCGTGAGTTGGGGGGCAAAAACAAGCTCGGTCATTATGTTTATATAGGGCGTCAGAGACGTCGTTCCACCACCATGCCAATTTCCTCATCCGTCAGTGTCACCGGATTGGTTTGCATCGATGAGCCGCGGGATGAAGCGACGATGCGGGGGATATCGCCCGGGGTTACGCCAAAGTTTGACAAACGTGGAAGGTCTAGGCGGTCGGTCCAATCATGCAACGTACGCACCAATCCGTCCAGGGCGGCGTTGCCATGGAGGTTTTGCGTCAGAACCAGCGCGCCTGCACGGGCATAAACACTCAAGGCCGGGCTGGAGGGCGTGCGTTGAATCAGCGCCTGAATATTGATATCGGTGGCTTCCCCAACCAAGGTGCCGCACACGACGCCGTGGGGAATGGGGAACAGCGATCCCAGGGGCTGGGCCAAACCATGCACAGACCCCAGCCCCGTTTGCGCCAGACAGATGCCTGACATCAGCGAGGCATAGGCCATGTGAGTGCGGGCCTCAGTTGCGCGGGGGCTGTCTTCGCCCGCCAACAGCCACATGTCCCAAAAGCCCAGGACAAAGCGTTCAAGCCCCGACCACGCCAACGCCGCGGTCATGGCGTTGGAGCGTATCGACGTCAGGCTTTCCAAAAGCTGGGTGAAGGCATCCATGCCGTTGGCGGCGATGATCGATTGGGGGCACGTGACGAGTAAGTCCGGATCAATGATGGCGGTGGTGGCAACCAGGGTGTCGTCGCGAAAGGATTTTTTGAAACCATCCACACCGTGGCGGGACAGCACCGCGTTTTTGGTGGCTTCCGACCCCGTGCCCGCCGTGGTGGGCACGCAGATTAAGGGTGTCGCCGGCCCCTGATAGGGAAGCTCCGGCCCGACGCCTTCCAAGTGGTCCATGACCGAATTGGCGGGGCCCAGCAAACCGGCAATGGCCTTGGCACCATCCAAGGCACTGCCGCCGCCAATGCCCACAACCACATCAAAACCGCCCCCTTTGTGCTTGGTGACGGCATCATCGACCCACGCGGGTGATGGTTCGCCTTCGACACTCAAGAGCGTCGGGGTGATGCCGAGGTCGTGCAAAAGCTGTTGCAGGTGCACCCACGATGGAGACGCGACAAAGGAGCGTGCCCCGGTGATGATTAAGGCCTTAGAGCCAAAGCGGAGAATTTCTGTGGGCAGGTTAGCCAAGGTGCCTGGGCCGAACATAATCTTGGGCAAACGGGCAATGGAAAACGGCTGAATGGAGAATGGATCGTTCATGCGTTAAGCTCCGGGCAGAGGCCGATATGGCGCACACCACGCCTGGGGACCGCCATCATCGGGTCAACCGTCTTGCGCCAATTCAGATATTGGTCCGTTTGTTTGTGGGCCGCGATATCCGCGTCGCTTTTGTACCATTCGTAAAACACAAATTGGCTGGGGTCCGCTTCATTTTGTAACAAGTCAAAGCGATGATTTCCAGGCTCCTTCACCGATTGGCTGTGGTTGGTCTTGGACGCGGAGATGAAGTCGTCAATGCACTCCGGTTTTACGGAGATATAAACCAATGTGACGGGCATCGCGCGGGACTCCTTTCGACCATGACAATCGCAGGAGCATAAACTGGACCGTATAGAGCTTCAATCGCTGGATTGCGGGCTTCCCTTTGGCGCGGTTCATGACTATCTATGAGATATGAAAAGCAGTGCTGGACGCTTTGGCTGGGTTGGAGCCGCTTGCTTGGTTGTCGCCTTGTCCTGGGTTGCGACCTCGGCCCGCGCCGATGTTTGCCCTATTCCCGAACGGGTGAGCGTAAATGTGCGTTTGCTTGACCCGGCCCCGAAGGTGGTGGTGTCTTCCAATCTCAAACAGATCAATTCAAAAGCCCAGGCGCATGGGCTGCTCAAGCGCGGCAGTATGGTTCTTGGCCTCACCCAGAGCGAGGTGGGAACATCCATGAACATGCGCTTTCGCGGGCAAGGCATTGGGACCATCACCTGCATCAGTGTGGACCGCATTGACGCCAGCTTTGGACATGCCAAGCTCGAGGTGCAACTGCCCAAGGAGTATGCGCGGGGGAGCTGTCAGTACAAGACGGTTTTGCGCCATGAAATGGAACATGTGCGCGTCAACCGCGAAGGGGTGCGCAAATACGCCCAGATTTTAAAATACGCGCTGGAAAAAGCCGCAAACCATTTTAACCCGCGCCAAACCGCAAGCATGGAATCTGGGCAGGACGCGGCAAAAAGAATTTTACAAAAAACCGTTCAAGGCGTTGTCGCGTCTTTTAACAAAGACGTTAACGCGCAGCACGCCCTTATCGATAAACCCGGTGGCCCTTATGACGCCAATGGCGCGTGCCGTGAATGGAAATGATGGGACCTGCACGGCCAGAAAAAGACCCCGCGCCATCCCAAACGAGGAGGTTTTTGTTTATTTGGCACGATAGAAGGGGTTATGCGCCACGCCGGAGCAGGGTATGCTTCAGGGGTCAGAATCCTAATTTCCACACGATGGCTTGAACCGGGGAGATCGCACATGAAAAGCCGACGTCTCAGTGATAAAATCATCGACGCCCATCAAATCGCTTGTGAAGAAAACAGGCACGAAATCGCCTCTTTGCTTTTGGAAGCGTTGGAAATTGATTTATCAAGCATAGGTGGAGACCACGAGGAGCATCGGATGTGGTCGGAGCGTATGGAAGGCGCATTTGCGCTGCATACAAAAACCTTTAAAACCATTCAGAAGCTTTAGGTCCTGGCCCTAAACACCGCTCCGTTATGTTTGTGGGGTGAAATGGTCTTCATTTCGATTGCAAGGTGCGCACAAATTTTATGTGTCTTAACGTGCAATTGAATGCCATTGGTTGTAGAGTTCAATCTAGGACCTAACGGCCAATTAAGACCCTCGTTTGACAGCACAAAGGACGATTTGATGATGAAAATTTCTGACATTCTCAAGCAGGACAACAGCCCGCTGGTCACCGTCACCCATGACACCACCATCCTCACCGCATCCCATCGGATGCGCGTTGAAAAAATTGGCTGTGTCATCGTCAGCCCTGATGGCAAACAACCCGAGGGAATTGTTGCGGTCCGCGATATCGTCTATAATTTATCCGAACATTGGGGCGAGGCACCGAAAGGTGACGAATTTGCGTACTTGAACCAGCCGGTTTCGGCCATCATGCGCAGCCCGGTCAAAACGTGCACACTGGATCAGTCCTTGCGCGATGTTTTGCACATTATGTGGCATTTCCATTTTCTTCACGTTCCCGTGGTTGATAACCAAGGCGAGATGTGCGGCATCGTCAGCATTGATGACGTGATCAAATTCTCCATTCCCGAAATGCAACTGGAAGCGCGTGTGCTCCACGAACGGGTGGCGCTGAGCGGTCAACGCCCGTTGGAATAACCGTTTCGACGGCGGATGTGAACAACGTGTGGGGCAGTGCGCCTTTGCGGACTTTTCAGCTCGCTTCGGGAATCATATCGATTGCCCCACACGGACATTCTGCGGCGCACAGTCCGCATCCTTTGCAGAAATCGTATAAAAATTCAAAACGCTTGCCGGGTCCGAGCTTCTTCACGGCATTGTCGGGACAGACGCCGTAGCAGTTGTCGCATTCAAAGCAATTTCCACACGACAAACAGCGCCGAGCTTCGAACAGCGCCGTGCTTTCATCCAAATCGCCGATCACTTCGTCAAAGCTGGTCTGACGGCGGATGATGTCCAATTGCGGCTGAACCAATTGCGGCGCGTCGTCGTAATACCAGGTGTTAAGCTTGTCGAATGCGGCCAGCGGGTGCTTGGCGGGTTTGACATAGGTCTGCCCTTTAAGCCAGGCATCAATGTGATGCGCTGCTTTTTTGCCATGACCCACGGCAACGGTCACGGTGCGTTCCGATGGCACCATGTCGCCGCCTGCGAACAGGCCAGTATAGCCTGTCATCATGTGTTCATCGACATCGACCACACCGTCGCGGGCAATTTTGACACCGGGGACCGATTGTAAAAATGACGTATCGACGTCTTGGCCCAAGGCCATGATTAAGGTATCGGCTTCCAAGGTTTCAAATTCGCCGGTGGCTTGCGGGCGGCCGTTGGCATCGATTTCCATTTTTTCCACCGTGAAGGTGGTTTCGTCGATGTGTTTGATGGTTCGCAGCCAGTGGATCAGCACGCCTTCTTGCTCGGCCTCGGTGGCCTCAAAATCGTGGGCGGGCATTTCGGTGCGGGAGCGGCGATAAACGATCATCGCCTCTTCCGCGCCTAGGCGCTTGGCGGTGCGCGCCACATCCATGGCGGTGTTGCCGCCGCCGTAGACGATAACCCGGCGACCCAATTGCAGGGGCTCAGGGGATGTTTCCATATCGTGCAGCACGCTGGCGGCGTCCAATATACGCCCCGCCGCGTGGGCCGGGATGTCGATGCGTTTGGCCAAGTGCGCACCCACAGCGATAAAGACCGCGTCGAAGCCTTCGCTTTCAAAGGCGGCGGGGATGTCTTCGACCTTTTGATTGAGCTCAAGGGTGACGCCGAAGTTGACGATGCGGGCAATTTCGCCATCCAAGATGTCGCGCGGCAGGCGATACTTGGGAATGCCAAACCGCATCATGCCGCCGGCCATGGGTCCGGCTTCGCGAATGGTGACGGCGTGACCCAGACGGCGCAGATGATAGGCCGCCGACAGGCCGCTCGGCCCCGCGCCCACCACCAGCACCCGTTTGCCGGTGTCCGCATGGGTGGCTTCAGGCATCCAGCCTTGCTTCAGGGCCTCGTCGCCCAAAAAGCGTTCCACCGCATGAACCGCCACGGCTTCGTCCAGGTCTTTGCGATTGCAGGCACTTTCGCAGGGGTGATAACACACGCGGCCCATGATGGCGGGCATGGGATTGTCTTGCACCAAAACATTCCAGGCCGCTTGGTAGTTGCCTTCTTCGGCATGGTACAGCCAGCCTTGGATGTTTTCGCCCGCCGGACAGGCGTTGTTGCACGGCGGCAAAGCATCGCGATAGACCGGCATGAAGGTGCGCCATGAACCGGTGTGATTGGCCAGACTGGTGCCGGGGTCCAAGGTGATGGCATAGGGCAGCTTTGGATCGGTATTGCTCATTGTGCCGTCTCCTCATCCATCAGGCCGAAGCGTTTGATGTTGTGGTCGGCCATGCGCTGGACGACGGCGATCTTGTCGACGTCTTTGCCCTCTTTGCGAAACAGATGCGCAAAACGCTTTTGCACTTTGAGATAGTCTTCAGCCATAACCCGGCGGCGGATTTTGCTGACTTGGGTCACTTCGCCGTGTTCAGCTTCAAACAAGGGGAACAGGCCGCTTTCAATCGCCAGACGGGCGACCTGGATGGTGGCGTCGGACGCCGAGCCCCAGCCCAGCGGGCACGGCACCAAGATGTGAATATAGCGCGCGCCGCGCATCCCCATGGCCTTGGTGACTTTGTATTCCAAATCGTGCAGATCGGCGACCGATGCGGTCGCAACGTAGGGAATGTTGTGTGCCATGGCGATCAGCGGCAGGTTTTTACCGGTGCCAAAAACGTTGCCGGGGGCCTCGCCGATGGCTTGGGTGGTCGCCGTGCGGGCAAACGGTGGGGTGGCGCTGGAGCGTTGCACGCCGGTGTTCATATAGGCTTCGTTGTCGTAACAGATATAGAGCACATCGTCGTTGCGCTCGAACATCCCCGACAGGCAACCAAAGCCGATGTCGGTGGTGCTGCCGTCGCCGCCTTGGGCGATGACCCGAACGTCTTTGCGCCCCTTGACGCGAAAGGCTGCGGCGACGCCCGTGGCAACCGCAGGCGCATTGCCGAACAGGGAATGCAGCCACGGCAACTGCCACGATGTTTCCGGGTACGGCGTGGTGAACACTTCCAGGCACCCGGTGGCATTGACCGCAACCAACTGTCCGTCGGTGGCGCGCATGGCGGAGTCAAGGGCGTAGCGTGCGCCCAAGGCTTCGCCGCAGCCCTGACAGGCACGGTGGCCCGATGTGATGGCGTTGGAGCGATCGACGCTCGCTTGGACCGTGCGCTTGGTTTCATCGAGCAAGCGGTTGCCGACGGTGTGGGTGCCGGTCTGATAGAATTTGACGGATTGGGATGGGTGCTCGGTCATGATCCTATTCCCCAACTTTGGCGTTTTGACGCAAAATGGACTCGGCCGTTGGCCCGGAATGGCGGGTGGTGCGGGCGCGTTCCAGTTCCAGGTCTACAACAGCTTGGTTTAAGTCCAAGAACTGCACGTCGGTCAGTTTATCTTCGCTGGCGGCGATAAACACATCGTGCAGAGAGTTCATCAAAATGGGCCTGCCACCCAAGCCGGCAATGACGGTGTAGACGGTTGCCGTTGCGCCGCGCAGTGCCATGCGCACGTTGGACGCCAGCACGCCACCAAGCCCCGGTGCCAGATTTTTTTCGATCACCACCACCCGCTTGGCCGACTTCAGCGCGTCGCGCAATTCGTCCAGCGGAAACGGGCGGAACGAGCAGATGCTGACCGAGCCAATCGCCAGGCCATCGCCCCGCATGACGTCGATGACTTCTTTGATGGTGCCGTTCACAGATCCCAAAGCGACGACGATGGTCTCGGCCCCATCAGATTTGTATTCGTGAATCAAACCGCCGGACGCGCGGCCAAAGACTTCGCTGAACACTTGGCCGATTTCAGGGATGAGCTGAAGGGCCTGCACTTGTTTGTCGTGGGCCAAGTAGCGCACTTCGGTGAAGGCCTCGGGGCCGACCATGGCGCCGATGGAGTACGGGTGGGCGGGGTCGAGAACCTGCACCGGTTCGAACCGCGGCAAAAAGGCATCGACCTCTTGTTGGGAGGGCAGATCGATGCGCTCGTAGGCGTGGGTGAGGATGAAACCATCCATGCACACCATCACGGGACAGCTCAATTCTTCGGCCAGACGAAAGGCCTGAATGTGTAAATCGACCGCTTCTTGGTTGGTTTCTGCGTACAATTGTATCCATCCCGCGTCGCGCATCGACATGCTGTCGGAATGGTCGTTCCAGATGTTGATGGGCGCACCGATGGCCCGGTTGCCGATGGTCATGACGATGGGCAGGCCCAGGCCAGCCGCGTTGTAGACGGCTTCCGCCATGAACAAAAGCCCTTGGCTGGCGGTGGCGGTATAGGTGCGTGCACCCGCCGCAGACGCGCCGATGGCGACCGACAGGGCAGCAAATTCGGATTCCACGTTGATGAATTCGCAGTCTGTCAGTTGACCTTTTTTGACCAGCGCACCCACGCCTTCGACGATGTGGGTCTGGGGCGTGATGGGATAGGCGCACACCACTTCAGGGCGGCACAATGCAACGGCTCTGGCGACGGCTTCGGAGCCTTCGATTTGGTGGTGCATGAGGTGCTCCTGTTAAGTTCTGGCAGCGATGTCAAAAGCGGCCCCGGCAGCAGCCACGTTGGCTTCGCCAATAGGGCCGGGAAACTTTTCCAAAATGGCGCGGGCAACAGAATCCATTTGCAACTGGCCGGAAATGGCGGCAAAGCCCCCCAGCAACGCGGCATTGGGAACGGGTCGTTTTACGTGAGTCATGGCCAATTCGGTGGCGCCGACGGCACACACATGATGGGCCGGGAATTTGGCGACAAAATCATGAATGCCCAGTTCTTCGAACGTTTGTGTCGAATTGATCAAGATGAATCCGTCGGGCTTAAGGCCTTGAAAGACATCGACGGAATGCATCAAGGTGGTGTCTTGAATGATCAGGGCATCGGGTTCTTGAATGGGTTCACGCAGGCGGATTTCTTTGTCGTCAAAGCGACAATAGGCCACCACCGGCGCGCCCATGCGCTCGGACCCGAAACTGGGAAACGCCTGAGCGTGCTTACCTTCCATGAAGGCTGCGATGGACAGCATCTCGGTCGCCGTCACAACACCTTGACCACCGCGCCCGTGAATTCGAATTTGGAACATTTCGTTTCCGATTCTCTTTATGTTACGCAAAAGTAGGTGTGTATCAAGGAGGCCTGATGACACCTATTCTGGCATACATCTTGGCCTGACCGCCACCCCGGCTTTCGTTAAATTATTGGCGGTTGTTAACATAGAAATGTAACAGCAAATTGGGCGCTCGTTCAGAAAGGCTCCACCCCCCCCCCCCCCCCCACCTTTATCGGAGGTGGGTTATTTATCGGCACGGACGACTGGCGCTTGGACCGGATCTAGCCCGCGTTGGGCCGCCAGATGCTTTGCTGTGTGTTGATGACGGCTTTGATTTTTTGCACCAGCATGCTTGGACGCGCCTTTGTGCAGATGTCGAAGGCGGCCATAAGTTTCAGATCATCGCGGCTTGTGTTGAAATGAAGCAGGTGGTTGGCGGGGGGATTTTTTTTGCCCGCCAGGACCTCATCCAACTTGGTCCAGTGGGCCTCAAGGTCTGCTTTGCGGCGATCATTGTTAAACACGAAGTCTTGGGCAAGCTGCAAATTGCTTTCCAAGTTCATGGGAAACATACAGTTGTTCAGACTGTCGAAGCGGATCACCCCATTGTCAAAAAAGGTCACGATGGGCAAAAACGGCGCAAGGTTGGGAAAAAACACATTGGGCACCATGCGACATTTCCAATACTGCTCCCCAATGTCGGAAAATTCATGGAAGGTGTCGATGTTTTTAAATCCCGATTGGTGCAGGGGCAGGATCTCCACATTGTCCTTGTTGGGGTTGACAGTGTCATTGGCGACGTCGATGTAATGGTTTCCGGCTTGGATGGCGTTTTGGAAGTATTGCCCCCTTAGCGCCCCCCACACAACCTTGAAGGTACCGCCTTTTTTATGAAGTTCGCGTAGCGCCAACAGCCCTTTGGCGCTGTCGCTTACAGGCTTTTTCATCATCAAGTTCATCATGAAGTAAACGATTTCAAGGCAGCAGTTCACGGGGTACTGCGACAGCTTCCAATAGAGGTTGGCATCGGTTGGTGTGGCGCTGTTTTTCATGTCCGCCCACAGCGCTCTAAAATGGGCATCCGTTTCTACACGCAGCATTTTGAGGTCGCGATAGATCGCTTCAAGATTGCTCTCGACGTATGTGGTGGTGAGTTGGCACGTCTGCTCGCTTGGCGGCTCGATCGATATCGCCCGGTATTGCTCAATCAAAGATTTGACGAGTTTGTCCGAGGTGACGCCCAGGGCACCGTTCAGCGTGTTTGGGGTGGCTTTGGGGGCCCGTTTTTGTTGGCGGCGTCGTTCGGCTCTGTTCATAGGTGTGCTTCGTTTTTCCTTGGTTCGCCTTGGGCCAGCATAAACGCGTTTGGAGGGGAAGAGAATAGGGGGCGCGGGGGTGATCCATGTTCATACGATTCTGCATTTCGAGTGTTAAGGTGTACACTCGACAAGGATTTGAAGCTTGTGTTGGAACTTTCAATTTACACAAAGGAGAAGTTCGGTGAACGAGAAAACATTGCGGGCGATTGCCCAAAAAATGGTCTCAGATAACAGAGGCTTGCTGGCGATTGATGAAAGCAGTGGAACCATCAAAAAGAGGTTCGACACCATTGGCGTTGAGTCTACGGAAGCAAACCGCCGCGATTACCGCGCCAATCTGCTCCGCGCCAAAGACTTGGGGCATTACATTGGCGGGGCAATTTTGTTTGATGAAACCCTGCGCCAATCGGCGGCAGACGGCGTCAAAATTGTCGACGTGCTGAAGGCACAAGGCATCGTTCCCGGTATCAAGGTCGACAAGGGGCCAAAGCCTCTGGCTGGATTTCCTGGGGAAACCGTAACGGAAGGTTTAGATGGCTTGGCCGCGCGGGTGGATGAATATGTCGCGCTGGGCGCGCGGTTCGCGAAATGGCGCGCGGTCATTCACATTGGCGACGGCTATCCCACGCCGACCGGACTTGCCGCCAACGCCCAAGGCTTGGCCCGATATGCGCGGATTTGTCAGGAAGGCGGCTTGGTGCCCGTGGTCGAGCCCGAAGTTCTGATGGACGGCGACCATGATATCGAGACCTGTCAACGCGTCACAGAAGCCGCCCTGGACGCCGTATTTACGGCTTTGAAAGCGCATGGGGTGCTTTTGGAAGGGATGATTTTAAAACCCAACATGGTCATTGCCGGTTCCGACTGTCCGACCCAGACCAGCGCGGACGACATTGCTGCGCGGACCGTGGCAACCCTGCGCCGGTGCGTACCCGCAGCGGTGCCGGGGATTACGTTTTTGTCGGGCGGCCAAACAGAACTGGAAGCGACGGTTAATTTGAACGCCATGAATGCAAAGTTTGGCCCCAACCCGTGGAAGCTCAGCTTTTCTTATGGGCGCGCGCTTCAAGCCAGCGCCTTAGAGGCGTGGAGCGGCAAGGCCGAAAACCAACCCGCCGCCCAGGCTGCATTGCTGAAACGCGCACAGCTTAACAGTCAGGCCAGCGCCGGGACGTATACGGGAGAAGGTGTCAATTAATCGGCTTTAATCTCCGCCTCAATCTCCGGCGTGTCGGCGGGCCTTGTAGTGCGCGATCAATCCGGTGGTGGAGCAATCGTGGCCGCGGGCGGGGATGTCGTCGGCGAGTTCCGGGAGGATGTTTCCGGCCAGCTTTTTGCCCAGCTCCACGCCCCATTGATCGAAACAATTGACGTTCCAAATGTTGCTCTGGACGAAGATTTTGTGTTCGTAAAGGGCAATCAGTGCGCCAAGGTTTTTGGGGTCGAGTTGGTCAAAGAGGATGGTGTTGCTGGGTTTGTTGCCGGCAAAAATCTTATAGGGCAGCAAGCTTTCCAGTCGTTCGCCGCGTAATCCTTCGGCGGTGAGGTCGGCACGGGCCTCTTGCTCTGTTTTGCCCTTCATCAACGCCTCGGTTTGGGCGAAGAAGTTGGCGAGCAAAATGCGGTGGTGGTGATCGGTCGGCTTGAACAGGTTGATGGGGGCCAGAAAATCCATCGGCACCAAAGACGTGCCTTGATGGAGGTGCTGAAAAAAGGCGTGCTGACCATCTGAGCCGGGCATACCCCAAATGATCGGACCGGTGAGATGGCCCACTTTTGCTCCGTCGCGGGCGACCGACTTGCCGTTGCTTTCCATATCGGTTTGCTGGAGGTAGGTGATGAAGTGCTCCAGATGGTGGTCATACGGCAGGATGGCCTGACTTTCGGCGGCAAAAAAATTGATGTACCACACGCCCAGCATCGCCAAGATGACCGGCATGTTTTGTTCCAGCGGTGCGGTGCGGTAATGCTGGTCCATTTCATGGGCACCCGCCAACAATTCGGTAAATCGGTCCATGCCGACGGCCAGCGCAATGGGCAGTCCGGTTGCCGACCACAGCGAATAACGTCCGCCAACCCAGTCCCATGATTCAAAAACGTTATCGGCGGTTATGCCGAATTCGATGGCGGCTTCTACGTTGGTGGAAACGGCCACAAAGTGATGGGCGATGGCGGCTTCTGTGGTCTGCGGCGCGGCCAGGAACCAGTCTCTGACGGCAGCCGCATTGGTCATGGTTTCTTGGGTGGTGAAGGTTTTTGAAGAGATGATGAACAACGCCGTTTCCGGTGAAAGTTTGGCCAGCGTTTCATCAATGTGGGTGCCATCGATGTTGGACACAAAATGCATCTTAAGGTCAGGCGAGACATAGGGTGACAAGGCTTCACACACCATCATCGGCCCTAAATTAGATCCCCCGATTCCGATGTTGACGATGTCGGTGATGCGTTGGCCGTTGAAGCCGCGCCAGGTTCCGTTGCGAACGTTGTGGCTAAACGCGCCGACGCGCTCAAGCACATCTTGTACCTGGGGCATAACATCGACGCCATCAACCATGATCGGTTGGTTGGACATGTTGCGCAGCGCCACATGCAGGACGGCTCGGTTCTCGCTGGTGTTGATTTTTTCGCCGGTGAACATGCGTTCGCGCCAGCCTTCGACGTCTGCGGCGCGGGCCAGATCAAACAGCAAGGGCAGGGTTTGAGCGGTGATGCGGTTCTTGGAATAATCGAGAAAAATCTCTCCGCAGCGCAAGGAAAACGACTCAAAACGGTCCGGCTCTTGGGCGAACAGATCGCGCATGTGCAGGGCGGCAATTTCTTTTTGATGGGTTTGCAAGACGTTCCAGGCCGATGATTGCATCAGGGCGGTCATGACAGTCTCCATTTTGTGGTGCAGGGCAGTGCGCCTCGGTACGAGGTGCCTAAATACGGTTTATAACTGCTGGAGGCGCAAAGGGAAGGGGGGGACGTAAATCGCCGTCTAAAAATTGTCGTCAATACACCGCCTCTTTGGTCGCGTTGAAAGTGTGCCGTGCGAGATTGTTTTGGATTATGCGGTTCAACACCCCGGTAATTCAACATCATTTTAGGTTGAACCCCCATATGATGTCATTTGAGCAAGATGAACTTGTTTGGGAAGGTGTGGAGAGGGCAAAAAACAGCTCCAAATGGAGCTTTTCAAGGGCGGCGCCCAGATCATACCCAAGGGCGGCGCCCAGATCATACCCAAGCAGCACTCGGGCGGCCTAACGGTCTTTGTCCATGAGTTTTTTCAATTCGTCGAAGTCTCGCGGGTTTTTTCCGCAATAGCGCGCAATGTTCTTTTTCACTTCATCCACTTGATCCAGCAAAAGCAACCGTTCCGTTCCCGCAGACCTTTGGGCGCGGTGGGCCAATAAAGACTGGTAATCCCACAGGCGGTAGACGTGGGCAGCGCTGACCACATTTTTTTCGCCCGCATCGCACGGGCTTTTTTGAGATGTGTAACCTTGATTGTGCTCCAATAGCGCCACGTTAACCTCCTCCATTCTGAACGGGTTTTGCAAAAGCACGATCAACCACATAAAATCCCATACGCTTAACCAAGAAGCTTTATGGGAGATGTTGGGTTTTGATTACGCCGTTTTTACGGCCCGCCTTGGGCTCGGCGTTTTACGCTTTGGTACGGCTTGCTTCTTTTGGCTTTTCTGGGTGGCTTTTTGGGCCAAAATTTCCTGTTCGACCAGAAGCCAGTGATCAAAGTCCCGCTGGTCCGGGCAACCTTCGGCCAACCATATGTGATAGGCACGGTGTTCTATTTCAAGTTGAACTTTTGTCGGCATATCATGCCCCCACAGTCTGAAAGAACCTGACTCTGCATACTTCGATTTAATTTAGAGTGTATAGTATATTTATGTTGCAAATCAAAGTGTTACGGATTTGTTACACTGCATTGCGAGGCGCGCGTCAACGGCGCCTATGTAGCCAAAATGTACTAGCTGTGCATTATATCGTAAATTGAAAGAAATTCAACCTGCATTATTGTTTGTCTCTCACATACAGTTCTGCCATGGCGAGTGTTTTTGATTGTTTGGTGTGCACGGGTTTCGAGCGTTGTAATTTGGCCCAGGCAGGTGTGGCCCATGCTTTCGGGTGTGGTAAACAACTG
Source organism: Magnetovibrio blakemorei (assembly GCF_001746755.1). Classification (GTDB taxonomy): domain Bacteria; phylum Pseudomonadota; class Alphaproteobacteria; order Rhodospirillales; family Magnetovibrionaceae; genus Magnetovibrio; species Magnetovibrio blakemorei. The sequence continues at coordinate 46,727 of NZ_MCGG01000036.1, forward strand.
TGTTTGGCTCTAGTATATATTTTCTTTAATTTGCTCAACGTATTAAGGGGCGCTGGTGTTTGAGTGATCTGTTTTCCCCGTCGGATGTTTTTATGATGAAGCAAGGCCCATACGATAGCGCCACTTTGGCTATCGTCAACGCTGACCACTACGATCCGTTTTCCTATCTCGGCATGCATGGCGGGGGGAAGTCGGGCGTGGACGTGCGGGCGTTTCTTCCCTATGCGCAGGGCGTCGATCTTGTCGATGCCGTCACGGGAGACGTTGTCGCCCCGATGGTGCGCACCCATCCGGCAGGCCTGTTTTCGGTTCACTTGGCAAGCCACAAAGTCCGTTTTGCCTATCGCTTGAAGGTGACATCCGGCGACAGCGTTCACGTGCTTGACGACCCTTATGCCTTCGCCCCCGTTTTGGGAGAGGTGGATATCCATCTGCTGTCGGAAGGCACCCATTATCGGACTTTTGATAAACTCGGTGCGCATGTGGTGGAGGTCGATGGCGTCAGCGGTGTGCTGTTCGCCGTTTGGGCTCCCAATGCGCGGCGTGTCAGTGTGGTCGGGTCTTTCAACAATTGGGATGGCCGCTGCCACTCGATGCGCCTCCATCCCAGCTGCGGCATTTGGGAAATCTTCATTCCGGGACTGGGAGCTGGTGCGCTCTATAAGTTTGAGATCAAAGCCCAAGACGGCCGCCTTTTGCCGCTTAAGGCCGATCCGTATGCGGCCTTTATGGAACAGGCCCCGGGCACGGCGTCAATCGTCTACGATCTGGATGGGTATACATGGTCCGACGATGCGTGGATGAAGCAGCGCGCAGAGACGGGCCGCTGCGAAGACCCCATCAGTATTTACGAAGTTCATCTCGGCTCGTGGCGACGCAATCCCGAAGAAGGGTTGCGGTCTTTGAGCTATCTGGAACTGGCCGATGAATTGGTGCCTTACGTAAAGGATATGGGGTTCACCCATATTGAACTGTTGCCGGTCAGCGAATACCCCTTTGAAGGCTCTTGGGGATATCAGCCGATTGGGTTGTTTGCGCCGACCAGTCGGTTCGGTCCGCCCAACGATTTTCGGGTGTTCGTCGATCGCTGTCACGAAGCCGGTATCGGCGTCATCTTGGACTGGGTGGTCGGTCATTTTCCCGAAGACACCCACGGTCTGGGACAATTCGACGGCACGCATCTGTACGAACATGCCGACCCCAGACTGGGGCGCCATGCAGACTGGGGCACGTTGATCTATAATTTTGGCCGCACGGAAGTGTCCAACTATCTGATCGCCAACGCCCTGTTTTGGCTAGAGACCTATCATATTGATGGTCTGCGGGTCGATGCGGTGGCGTCGATGCTGTATCTGAATTACAGCCGCGAAGAGGGACAGTGGCTGCCCAATAAATACGGCGGCAATGAAAACTTGGAAGCCATTGCCTTTTTGAAGCGTATGAATGAGCAGGTCTACAGTCTCTATCCGGGTGCCTTCACCATCGCCGAAGAATCGACCGCTTGGCCGATGGTCTCGCGCCCCACGTATGTAGGCGGCCTCGGCTTTGGCTTTAAGTGGAATATGGGGTGGATGCACGACACCCTGGATTACATTGCCTTTGACCCCATTTACCGCAAATTTCACCATGACGACCTGACGTTCGGGTTGCTGTATGCGTTTCAAGAAAACTTCGTTTTGCCCATTTCGCACGATGAAGTGGTCCATGGTAAAGGCTCTTTGTTGGGCCGTATGCCGGGCGATGTGTGGCAACAGTTTGCCAATATGAGGGCCTATCTTGCCTTCATGTATACCCATCCCGGTAAAAAGCTGTTGTTCATGGGCTGTGAATTTGCTCAAGGCCGAGAATGGGACCACGACGACAGCTTGGATTGGCATTTGATCGGCGATAAACGTCACCGCGGCGTGCAGACTTTGGTGCGTGACCTAAATCATCTTTATCGCGATCAACCGTCGCTGCATCATCACGACAACAAGCCTGAGGGCTTTTCGTGGGTTGAGTGTCACGATTACGGGCGCTCCATCCTCGCGTTTCGCCGCCACGGCTTGGACGATGTGGATGACATTTTTGTCGTGTGCAACTTTACGCCGATGGTGCGCGAAGACTATCGCCTGGGTGTGCCCTTCGCCGGGGCATACCGTGAGGTTTTCAATTCCGACTCATCGCATTACGGCGGAAGCAATGTCGGCAACTCTGGTTTGGTGAACACCCAAGACGTGAGCGCACACGGTCAAGCCTGTTCGCTGGCGCTGACCTTGCCCCCCTTGGCGGTCATTGTGTTGCGCCGGGAAGACCTGAAATTAGGCCAAGGGGACTGACGCGTGGTGATCATTCATCCCGAAAAGAGTGCCCTTGAGCAAGGGCTGCCGTTTCCGATGGGCGCTACGTGGGATGGCGCTGGTGCGAACTTCGCGCTGTTTTCCGAAAACGCCGAAAAGGTTGAGCTGTGTCTGTTTGACCCAACCGGACAACATGAAATTGCCCGTCATGTTCTGCCTGTGCGCACAGATTATGTGTGGCATGGATATTTGCCGGATGTTAAGCCGGGACTTTTGTACGGTTACCGGGTTCACGGCCCTTATGCACCTGAACAAGGTCACCGTTTTAACGCCAACAAGTTGCTGGTTGACCCCTACGCGCGAGGCTTGTTTGGCAAGCTCATCAATCACGACGCACACTATAGCTATAATCGCGCCAGCTTGGCGGAAGATCTGTCGTTTGATGACCGCGATAACGCCCCGTACATTCCCAAGTGCATCCTCACCGATCCCACCTTGCCCAGCGAAACGGAACCGCCTCTGCACACCTCGTGGTCGGATACCATCATCTACGAATTGCACGTGGTGGGCTCCACCCGTTTGAATCCTGGCGTTAAAGAAAAGCTGCGGGGAACATTTTCTGGCCTCACTTCAGATGCGTTTTTGAACCACCTGCAAGACTTGGGCGTGCGTGCGGTGGAGCTATTGCCAACCTTCCCGTTCACCGATGAAACGCATTTGGTTGACAAAGGCCTCACCAATTACTGGGGCTACAGCCCATACACCTTCTTCGCCCCGGAACCTCGTTATTTGTCGGGGTTGAAGAGTAAAATAGATGTGACCGGCGGCATGGGCGAGTTTCGGGCCATGGTCCAGCGTTTTCACGCGGTGGGCATCGAAGTCATTTTGGACGTTGTTTACAACCATACCGGCGAAGGCGGCCACCTGGGCACGACCCTGTCGTTGCGCGGAATTGACAATGCCAATTACTACCGTCTGATTCACAACAATTGCCGTCATTATGTGAACGACACCGGGTGCGGCAATACGCTCGACATTTCCCATCCGCGCGTTTTGCAGATGGTTATGGATTCCTTGCGCTACTGGGTGGAATACGGACTGGTGGATGGCTTCCGCTTCGATCTGACGTGCAGCTTGGCGCGGATCGATGGCGTCTTTCATACCCATTCAGGCTTTCTCGCCGCAATTGGTCAAGATCCCGTGTTGGCGCATGTAAAATTGATTGCAGAACCTTGGGATTTGGGGATCGGCGGGTATCATTTGGGTGGTTTCCCGCGCCGCTGGTCAGAGTGGAACGACCGTTATCGCAACACCGTGCGAGAGTTCTGGCGTGGCGGCGAAAATACGATGATGGAACTGGCGCACCGGATTACCGGGTCCGATGATATTTTCGGCTCTCGCGGCCGACACCCCCGTTCCAGCATCAATTTTATCACCGCCCATGATGGCTTCACGCTGGAAGACTTGGTCAGTTACGGACACAAACATAACGAAGATAATAAAGAGAACAACAGAGACGGCTGTAGTGAAAACTACAGCTGGAACTGCGGGGTGGAAGGTCCCACCGATGTGGCCGCCATTAATGAATTGCGCCAGCGTCAGAAACGTAACTTTATCGCCACGTTGTTTTTGTCCCAGGGTGTGCCGATGTTGGTGAGCGGCGATGAAATGGGGCGGACGCAAAAGGGCAACAACAATGCGTACTGCCAAGACAACGCTGTGAGTTGGACGGATTGGCAGAACATTTCCGATGATGGGCTTCTTGAATTCGTCAAAAAAATGATCCGCATCCGTTCCGGGTGCACGGCCTTTCGCCGCAGCGAATATTTTACGGGTCAAGAAATTGATGGCGGACCCATAAAAGACATTACGTGGTGGTCGCCGGCCGGTCATGAAATGACCCATGACGATTGGTATATTCCCCACGCAAAATGCTTAGGTTTTCATATGGCCTGTCCGTACAAGGGTGTCCGTGGAGAACGCTTGATGGTGATGATGAATGCTCATCACGATACCGTGCCGTTTCATCTTCCCCCCCCCGCTTATGGGGAGCGTTGGCACATACTTCTCAATACAATTTCTGTGACCGAAGACATTTCCAGCAAAATCGTCAAGGCGGGTGACGTCTTCACGTTAGAGGGTCATAGCCTGGTGATGTTGTCCAGTTCAGCCATGGCCACTGACCAGCAGATCGTACAGGGCTAGGGGGGCATCATGGTCGATCACAATCAGCTTCATCGCCTTGCGGACTTGGCCGGGATCGAACTCGATTATTGGGAGGTTAATGGCCAACATCACGAAACCAGTGATGATACGCGGCGTGCCATTCTTGCTGCCGTAGGCTACCCAGCCAACACAGACTTAGAACTCACCGACAGCCTTGCGCGAATCGAAGAGGGGCCGTGGAGAAGAGGTCTTGAACCGATCACGGCTCTGCGTGTTGGTCAACAGTGCCCGCAGCCTGCCGTGACCGTCACCGTCCGGGAACGGGATGCAGACGGGACTTTGGCGTGGTTTCTAGATTGCGAAGACGGGCAGACGTTTGAAGGTTCTGTCCTCGCCTCTGCCTTGCCCGTCATCGAACGCCGCACCATCGACGGCGATGTCTATCTTCGTTTAAGTTTGTCTATGCCGGATGATGTGGCCTATGGCTACCACACCTTGCGGGTGAAAACAGACGCGCTTAAAGCATCGAGCACCTTGGTCGTGGCGCCGCCATCGGGATACCGTCCAGACTGGATGCCCAAAGACGGTGTCGGCGGACGGCGGGTGTGGGGTGTGGCCTGCCAACTCTATGCTTTACGCGGGGCCAACGATTGGGGCATTGGGGATTTTGGGGATCTGGGTGCGTTTTGTGACGAAGTTGCAAAATGGGGAGGATCGGCGGTCGGTTTATCGCCCCTCCATGCGTTGTTTCTGTGCCAAACCGAACGCACCAGCCCGTATTCCCCTTCAAGCCGGACGTTTTTGAACCCTTTGTATATTGATGTGACCGCTGTGCCGGAATGGCCGGATGTTGCGGGTGATCTGGATTTTTCAGCGCGCATTCAAGCGGTTCAATCCGGCGATCAAGTGGCGTACGGCGAAGTTGCCGCCTTGAAGACGGAGGCGCTGGCTCATCTCTTTGCGCGCTTTGAGAAGGCCCATCCCGCAAACAGCGGCTCGCCCAGACGTTTGGCCTTTGAGGCTTTTGTTGCGTTGAGCGGAAGGCCCTTGCAGCAGTACGCCTTGTTCGAAGCCGTGCAAGAACATTTTGCCGCAACGCCGGTTCACGCCTGGCCGCTCGAATATAAAGATCCGAACTCGGATGCGTGTGCGGCTTTTGCTGCTGAGCATGCGACGCGGGTGAGCTTTTTTGCCTATCTTCAGTGGGAGGCGGATCGCCAACTGGCTCTGGCCGCAGCACGGTGCGATGACAACGATATGGCCATTGGCCTCTATCGTGACATGGCCGTTGGCGTCACCGTCGATGGTGCCGATGCGTGGATAGACGGCGACGCTTACATGGATGGCGTCAACATTGGCGCGCCGCCTGACCCCATCGCTCCTGCGGGGCAAGACTGGGGCCTGCCGCCCTTTAATCCCCTTCGTCTGCGGGAATTGGGTTATGCGCCTTATATCCAAATGTTGCGTGCCAATATGCGCCATGCGGGGGCCATTCGTGTGGATCACATCATGTGGATGCAGAAAATATTCTGTATTCCCAGGGGTAAAGACGGGCGTGAAGGCGCTTATATCCGCTTTCCGAAAAATGACCTGTTCGCCATTTTGGCCCTGGAAAGTCACCGCAACCGCTGCTTAATCGTCGGCGAAGACCTGGGCACCGTGCCGGAGGGTTTTCGCGAGCGGATGGAGGCCGAAGGCATCTTGTCGTATCGTCTGCTGCATTTCCAGCGCTATGCGGACGGCCTGTTTTATCGCCCCGAAACCTATCCAAAACTGTCTCTAACAACAGCGGCCTCCCACGACTTTCCAACCTTGGCCGGCTATTGGAGCGGTGAGGATTTGCTGATGCTGGCCGACATCGGCTTGATCGCAAATGATGAGGAACTCAAGGCTCGCCAAGCCCAGCGGGCGCGTGATCGGGAACTGTTGGTTGCGGCTCTGATTGATCAGCAGCTGTTGGCGAAAGATTTTCCGCAGACCCCGGATGGCGCGGACGTGAAAGCGTTGATCAATGCCATTCACCGTTTCCTCGCCCGTTCGCCGGCAGCTTTGATGATGGTGAACCTTGAAGACATCATTGGCACCACGCGGCAAATCAATGTTCCTGGGACCGTCGATCAGTATCCCAACTGGTCGGGGCGCATTGAGATCGATATTGACCGCCTGAGTGGCCCGGACCAAGTTGCCGCAGCCGCCTTGGTCGAGGCCGAGCGTTCTTAAATTCCCATACCAAAAAGCCCCCAAACTTGTCGCTTGGGGGCTTCTCGGAACATATTGTGGCGGCACTGCCTGAATTACAATGACCTGATGCCCCAGATTTCTTTCGCGTATTCGTGAATGGTGCGATCAGCTGAAAACTTGCCCATGTGCACGACATTCAAAATAGTGCGCCTTGCCCAATCATGGGTGTCGCGCCGCGCTCTGGCCACGTTTTCCTGACATGTCACGTAGGATTCATAATCGCCCAGCAGCATGTAGTGGTCGCCGCCATGCAAAAGGCTGTCGATAAGAGGGCGATAGCGCGATTTATCCCCGTTGGAAAAGTAACCGTTACCGATCATGTCGAGGCACAGTTTCAGGCATTCAATATTGTCGTAATAGGTCCACGGGTTGTAACCGCTCATGCGTTGAGATTGGACCTCTTCCGTGTTCATACCAAAAATGAAAATGTTATCTGCACCAACTTCTTCTTTAATTTCGATGTTGGCGCCGTCCAGTGTGCCGATGGTGAGTGCCCCGTTCAAGGCAAACTTCATATTGCCCGTACCCGATGCCTCGGTGCCTGCCGTTGAAATCTGTTCAGAAAGATCACATGCAGGGATAAGGATTTCCGCCTGCGAGACGCTGTAATTGGGGACGAACACGACCTTCAGTTTGTCCATGGTCAACGGGTTGTTGTTGACCGTTTCTGCGACATCGTTGATCAGGTTAATGATCAGCTTTGCGATGTCATAGCCCGGAGCGGCTTTGCCGGCAAAAATGAACGTTCTGGGGGTGTGGTTGCCGCCCGGATTTTTGCAAATGCGATTGTAAAGGGTGATGATATTGAGCACGTTGAGCAGCTGGCGTTTGTATTCGTGAACCCGTTTGATTTGCATGTCGAATAAGCTGTCGACGTTCACGGTAACGTTGAAATTTTTCTGTAACCAGTCTGCAAGTCGCTGTTTGTTGGCGCGCTTGATGGCGATGAACTGCTCGCGAAATGCGGGATCATCGGCCTTGGGCGCCAACTGGCTCAGCAGAGACAGGTCGTGAGTCCAGCCGTCCCCGATATGCTCCGTGATCAGAGCAGCCAGTTTCGGGTTCGCCTGCAATAACCAACGCCGAGGTGTGATGCCGTTGGTTACGTTGACAAATTTGTCCGGATAGATGCGGTCAAAATCAAAGAACATGGTGGAGCGCAACAGCTGCGTATGCAGGGCAGCAACACCATTGACCTTGTGGCTGCCCACGATTGCCAGATGCGCCATGCGCACAGAGTGACGTTCATCATCAATGAGCGACACACGATGCAAGATGGCGGTGTTACCGGGGAAGGAGTGTCTGGTTATGCGCAAAAATTCATCGTTGATCAGGTAGATCAGCTCCAGATGACGCGGCAGAATTTCCGCCATCATACTGACCGGCCACGTTTCCAGCGCTTCGGCCAGAAGCGTGTGATTGGTGTAGGAGAAGGTCTTCGTACACATCTGCCAGGCTTCTTCGAAAGAATAGCCGTGTACGTCGATCAAAAGGCGCATGAGCTCCGGTACGGCCAGGGCGGGATGGGTGTCGTTCAACTGCATTGCCGTGAGGTCCGGCAGGTCATCTAAGGATTTGTGATAGCGCAGATGCCGCGCGATGATGTCTTGTAGCGAGGCGCTGACGAAGAAGTATTCCTGCTTGAGACGCAGTTCCTTGCCCAACTGCGTTTTGTCGTTGGGGTAAAGGACTTTGGAGATGTTTTCCGACGAGGTCTTTTCCCGCACGGCATCTTCATAATCGCCTTCGTTAAAGAAACGCAGATTGAAGTCGCGGGTGGCCCGTGAAGACCACAGGCGCAAATTCCCCACCGTGTTGGTGTCAAAACCGGAAATGGGCACGTCAAAAGCCATCGCCATGACTTCTTGGGTGTCGACCCAGTGGCATTCTTCAGAGCCTTGAGCATTTTTAAAACATGCAATGCGACCGCCAAAATGGATCGGGTAAAGGACGTTGGGGCGTTTGACTTCCCATGGGTTGCCGTAACGCAGCCAGTTTTCCGGATGCTCGACTTGTCGACCGTCTTTGATGTCTTGTGTGAAAATGCCGTATTCATAGCGAATGCCATAACCAAACCCTGGGTAATTGTGGGTGGCCAAGGAATCCAGGAAACATGCGGCAAGACGGCCCAAGCCGCCGTTGCCCAAGGCCGCATCGAATTCACACTCGATAACCTCAGGTAGAGAAATCCCCAGTTCGCTCAAGGCCCCTGAGACCAAATCTTCGGCACCCAAATCGAGCAAAACCTTTTCCAGGCTGCGGCCCATCAGGTATTCCATGGACAGGTAATAGACCTTTTTGTTGCCATTGCGGTAATGGTGGCGGGTTGTTTGAATGTGACGTTGATTGAGTACGCCGCGCAGCAAATGGGCGATGGCGTAAAACCAGTCGCGATTGGTCGCTTCTTCGGGGTCCTTGCCGACGGAGTGCAGCATGGTGCGCACAAGAGCAACCTTCATGGACTCGACGTTGTGAAAGTTGTCGAGAAAATCTGTTTGCAAGCAGAGTTCTGTCTCTTTGTTGATCGCCGATTCGGATGTGACCATGATTTAAGTGCTCATTTGTCTGTTTCAGGTTGCCGCAAGATTTTTGTATAGACGCATGTAGGCTGGTGCGGCGTGCTTCCAGCTCATGTCTTGGCTCATCGCGTTTCGCTGCGCTTTTTGCCATAATTTTGGGTGGCGATAAAGATCGGTGGCCCGTTTTGCTGTTGCCGTCAGGGCATCGGTGCTGGCTGTTTCGAAGACAAAACCCGTTCCATCTCCGGCCGTGCCGCAATCGACAACCGTATCGGCTAACCCACCTGTTTTATAGACCAGAGGCAGTGTGCCGTACCGCATGGCATACATTTGAGTCAACCCGCACGGTTCAAATTGCGAGGGCATGAGCAAGACGTCACTGCCCGCGATGATGCGGTGGGCGAGCGCATCGTCATAGCCGATCTTCACCTTAATGCCCAAGTCCAGGCCTGAGATAACGCTGAGTAGCTCTTCCAAATGGTGATCACCGCTGCCGAGAATGGCCAATTGGATGCCCAGTTTGCGCAACGCGCTTGCCGACTTGGCGATCAGCTCAATGCCTTTTTGTTCGGTCAGGCGGCTGACGACGCAAAACAGCGGGGCATCTAGATCGGCAGGCAGTCCCATTTCATGCTGCAAGGCAGCTTTGTTCTGAATTTTGCCGGTGCGACGCGCAAGGGAGAAATGGTGGGGGATGTGCGGGTCCGTTTTGGGATTCCAGATGTCATCGTCGATGCCGTTCAAGATGCCGTGCACGGAATCGGCGCGCTGGCGCAGCAAACCGTCCAAACCACAGCCAAATTCAGGCAGCATGATTTCTTTTGCATAGGTGGGGCTGACCGTGGTGATGGCGTCGCTGTAATAGAGTCCGGCTTTAAGGAAGGAGACTTTATGGTGGAATTCAAGACCGTCGATGGAAAACGCAGCGTCGGGAAGGCCCACTTGAGGCAAAACGTCCGGCGTGAACAGCCCAAGATATTGAAGATTGTGAACGGTGAACACGGTGCGGGCGCGCTGGCGTATCCCCCAGAAGTGCAGATACGCGGCGGTCAGCCCTCCCTGCCAATCGTTGGTGTGGACAATGTCCGCCGTCCAACCGCATGCGTTATCGGGTACCGAGAGTATGGCGGCGACGTAGGACAGCAAAGCGAACCGCAAATGGTTGTCGGGCCAGTCCGTTTTGCCGTCTTGGACATATGGGTTGCCGGGTCGGTCATAAAGTTGAGGGCAATTGATGAGCCACAGGGGAACCCCGTTGTCCGGCATACGGGCTTCGATCAGGCTGACGTCTTCGAACCCCAAGATATTTCCCAGAGCGATGGTTACACCGACATGATCAGCATTTTCAAGGGCTTGAGGATAGCCCGGGAGCAACATATGAACATCTTCACCCGCCTCAGCCAAGGCGGCGGGCAGAGCGCCGGAGACATCGCCCAGTCCCCCCGTTTTTAACAATGGGAATGCTTCGGAGGTAACAAAAAGAACTTTCATGGGAAGTAAGTCTATCCTCTAGCTTGCTCAGGCTCTCAAAACGAGGAGACTGCTTCGTGCAGGGGAAAGTCTATACAGTGCCATGGGTATTTCCAAATGGAAAAGTTGCTTGCTGAAGGCGATGTTGGCTTGCATGCCCAAAAGTGTAGGTCCGCGAGATCTGCATTTATCTGTTGGAGCGTCGCGTTCGATAACAAAGTATTCGCCCATATTTTAGAGCTGATCTGGGAAAACGGATTATGCCTTTTCTGTAACCAAGATATATTTTTTCATTCCTACAATTCAGCCTGCAAATGAGTTAAGATGGTTGTGTGATAGTGCACATGCAAAGGTGCAAAACGCGCGGTTGGCAGAAAGGCGAGCTGCGTGTGCGGTAGGCCTGTTTTATGAAAATGTAGGGGGATTCTACTTGGTTGACGACAATTTTGACTACAACAGAGCTCTTAAAAAAACCATGGCTCTGATTCTTGCCGGGGGCCGCGGCTCACGGTTGATGCAGTTGACGGAAAGTCAATCTAAGCCCGCTGTCCCGTTTGGCGGAAAGTTTCGTATTATTGATTTTCCCCTTTCAAATTGCATGAATTCAGGCATTCGTCGGGTTGGGGTGGCGACTCAATATAAGGCTCACACCCTGATCAAGCATATTCAGAACGGCTGGGGCTTTCTTCGCGCCGAGCTTCATGAGTTTATCGAAATTTGGCCCGCCCAGCAGCAAACGGATGACGAAAGCTGGTATAGCGGCACCGCTGATGCCGTGTATCAAAACATCAATATCATCAAAGGACACCGGCCGGACTATATTTTGGTCCTGGCAGGCGATCATATCTACAAACAGGACTACAGCCGACTGATCACCCATCACGTCAAAAGTGGTGCGGATGTAACGGTGTCGTGTGTCGAAGTTCCGGTTGAAGAGGCCAAGGGCTTTGGCGTTGTCGATATCGATGGCGATGGAAACATCATCAGTTTTGTGGAAAAGCCGGAAACCCCGCCCACCATGCCCGGACGTTCGGATATGTCGCTGGCGAGCATGGGCATCTATGTGTTTAACGCGGACTTCCTTTATGAGCATTTGTGCCGCGATCAACAATTAGCGGACTCCTCACACGATTTTGGCAAAGATATTGTTCCCTATCTGGTTGGCCGCTGTAAATTGATGGCGCACCTGTTCTCGGACAGTTGTGTAATTTGCGGCACCCAGACGGAATCGTATTGGCGCGATGTGGGGACGTTGGATGCGTATTGGGAAGCCAATATCGATTTGACCCACGTGATCCCGTCATTGGATCTTTACGACAACAATTGGCCCATCTGGACCTATCAAGTTCAGCGCCCGGCGGCAAAATTTGTGTTCGATAGCCCTTCACGCCGGGGTGCAGCGGTTGATTCCTTGGTGTCAGCGGGCTGTGTCGTGTCTGGTGGTATTGTGGAACGCTCTTTGCTGTTTACCGACGTGCGCGTAAACTCGTATGCGACGGTCAGAGATTCCGTAATTTTGCCGGAATGCGATATTGGCCGAAGCGCCTACATCAACAAAGTGGTCATGGCCAAAAACTGCCGTATACCGGAAGGCATGGTGATCGGCAAAGACGCCGCAGATGATGCGCGCCGTTTTTATCGCTCGGAAGGTGGCGTCACGTTGGTGACGCCGGAAATGCTGGAAAAGTTGGCGGCAGAAGAAGAAGCCGCGCAACGCCGTTAGGCCCGCTCTCGCAGAGGCGATCTGCCACGGTCATTTTGCTTAGGTGATGACCGTGGGCGCGGCGCGGCCGGTGCGGTGGTGAATTTGTGCCAGCTCTTCGGCAATTTTGATCAGATCCGCAAGGGTTTTTTGCGTGTCTTGATCGTGGTGGCTGGGATCTGTTTCAAAGCGTTCCACATAGACGCGCAAAGTTGCCCCCTTGGTGCCCGTGCCCGACAGTCTAAAGACGATGCGCGAACCGCCTTCGAACAACACCCGCACACCTTGTTTGGCGCTCACCGATCCATCAACCGGATCGGTGTAGCTGAAATCATCGGCGGCTTCGACCCGGTAGGCTCCAAAGGTTTGTCCTTTAAGCGTGGCCGTTTGGCCGCGGAGATGTTCCACAAGGGCGTTGGCCGCGTCCAAGTCGATTTCTTCATAGTCATGACGGGAATAATAATTGCGTCCAAAGCGACGCCAGTGATCTCGCATGATGTCTTCGACGGACTGTTCGCGCACGGCCAAAATGTTGAGCCACATGAGCACCGCCCACAGGCCGTCCTTTTCGCGGACATGGTTGGAACCGGTGCCAAAACTTTCTTCTCCGCACAACGTGACCTGGTCGCTGTCCATCAGGTTGCCAAAGAATTTCCATCCGGTTGGCGTTTCAAAGCACGCCACGCCCAAGTCGTCGGCCACCCGGTCGCACGCCATGCTGGTCGGCATGGAGCGGGCGATCCCGGCGATCCCAGCGCTGTAGCCGGGGACCAATTTGGCATTGGCGGCCAAAACCGCCAGGCTGTCGCTGGGGGTGACAAAGAAATTGCGCCCCAAAATCATATTGCGATCCCCGTCGCCATCCGACGCTGCGCCAAACTCGGGCGCGTCTGGACCGTTCATGATTTCGACCAATTGGTGGGCATGGGCCAGGTTCGGGTCGGGGTGGCCGCCACCAAAATCGGTCAGGGGGACGCAGTTGATCAGGCTGCCTGAATGCGCTCCCAACCGCTTGACCAGAATGTCCTGGGCATAGGGGCCGTTGACCGCGTGCATGGCATCGAAGCAGATGGTCAGTTTGCCGCTTTTGATCATGGTCGAGATTTTGTTGAAATCGAACAGACTTTCCATCAACTCGGCGTAATCTGCGACGGGATCAATGACCTCCACGTCCATGTCGCCCAAGCGCTTGAGGCCAAGTTGCGCCACGTCAACATCGCCAGAATCAAGACCTGAGTCAAAAATGGTGTAATGGCTGATCGCCAAGCTGCGGGCGTAAATGTCGGCGGTGATTTTTTCCGGGGCCGGACCGCCGTTGGCGGTGTTGAATTTAATTCCGAAATCTCCGTCCGGGCCGCCAGGATTGTGGCTGGCCGACAGGATGATCCCGCCCATCGCCTTGTGTTTGCGGATTACACACGATGTTGCAGGGGTTGAAAGAATGCCGTTTTGCCCCACCATGACGCGGCCAAAGCCGTTGGCGGCGGCCATTTTTAGGATCACCTGGATGACGTGGTTGTTGTAGAACCGTCCGTCGCCGCCCAAAATCAAAGTTTGACCCGCCGTCTGACCGTGTGAAGCGCCCGCCGCATTAAAAATAGACTGAACGAAATTTTCCACGTAGTGCGGCTGCTGAAATACACTCACGGCCTTGCGCAGGCCAGACGTGCCGGGAACCTGGCCAAGGAACGGTTTTGTGTTGACGGTGGTGGTGGTCATTCCGGTGCATCCTTGTGATTTTGCCTCATTCGCAAGTGAATGTAGCACAGTCTGGATGGGGAAATCACGCCTGCCATAACATTTCAATACGGACGTGTTATCCGCTTCAGGGCGCTGGTGTGCGAGGAGGGGATTGCAGGCGGTCGTGATGCACTTTTTTGAGCATGACGAAGTCGTACAGATCGCTCAACATGAAGTGGCGATTTTCGGGGTAGCTCATGTGGCGCACGGTTTTTTCTTCGCCGTTCACGTAATTTTTGGCGGTGATGCGAAAGGGGGCGGGTAGACTGTCGTTAAATTCAGATCTTTGGATCAAAAGGCGGGCGGCTTGTTCGAACAACAGCTCATAGCGGGCGTCGTTTGGTTCTAAATAGACCGACCCCATATCGTCGCCATAGACGGCAAACAGGCGCACATAGTCTTCTAAGGTGGGGTTGGTGCTGGTGGTCATCATGTTACTGATCGCGACGCTCCACAGTTTCCGGATCGGCGGTGATGGGACGGTAAATTTCAACCCGGTCGCCGTCGTCAACCGTTGAATCGATGTCGCTGAGTTTGCCAAAGATACCGACCTTTTGTGTTTCCAAATCGATTTCGGGAAACTTGTTGAGGATACCGGACGCGGCAATGGCATCGCGAATGGTCGCCCCTTCGGGCACTTCGACATTGGTCCACACCTGCTGCGCGGCTTTGGCGTAGGCGACACCGACGATCATGATTTTATTTCCTTTTTTAAAAGCTCATCACACCGTATGACACGCGGGCGCATCGGATTGAAGGGCTCGGCCTTGGCGCCACGTTTCCATTTTTTTGTCCAACACCCGCTTGCCCGCCAGCATAAAGCCCAGCACCATAAAACCGCCGGGGGGCAGCGCGAACAACAGCATGCCGTCATAGGCGGGGATGTTCATTTCGATGGATTTGAAGGCATCGCCCAACAAAATAGACGCCCCGGCAAACAAAGTGCCGGCCCCCAGAACTTCACGCACCGCACCCAAGGCCACCAAGGCCAGGGTAAAACCAACCCCCATGATGAAGCCGTCATAGGTGGAAGGGGCCACGGGCTTCTTTGAAGCAAAAATTTCGGCGCGTCCCAAAATGGCGCAGTTGGTGACGATCAACGGAATGAACAGACCCAGGACTTTATGCAATTCATGAACCCAGGCGTTCATGGCCATGTCGACCAAGGTGACGATAAGCGCAATCACCAACACAAAGGCGGGGATGCGCACGTCGGGCGGAATCAAATTGCGCAACAGCGAAATGGACAGACCCGAGGCGATCAAAACCGCTGTGCTCGCTAAGCCCATGCCCAAACCATTGGTCGCCGTTCCAGTCACCGCCAGCAATGGGCACAGGGCCAGCAATTGGGAAAACACCACGTTGTTGTCCCACAGCCCATCTTTGGTGAGGGCCATGTAGTTCGTGCGGGGTGGGGCCTGGACGTCAGGAACGTCGACGATATCTTCGGCGGTGATATCTTCAGCCATCAATCATTCTCCTGTTCCTGACGAGGTGCTCTGGAGCGTTTTTGCAAAAAGAGTGATCTGGTTGGCGGCGAAAAAATCCAGACCGTCCTTGACGGCTTTGACGACGGCGCGGGGTGTGATGGTGGCGCCGCTGAATTGATCGAAGGTGCCGCCGTCTTTTTTCACCGCCCATTTGCCGCGGGGCAAGTTGGCAAACGACAGGCCGGTGAAGCTGAGAATCCAATCACTTTTTTGCAGCTCGATCTTGTCGCCCAAGCCCGGCGTTTCGGCATGGGACAACACCCGCACCCCCAACACTTGACCCTGCGCGTTGACGCCCATGACCAGTTCAACGGGGCCGGCGTAGCCGCCTTGTCCGGTCACAGAATAGGCGAAGCCGATGATCTCATCGCCTTTGCGGGCGCGGTAGACGGTGACGGGTTTGCCGGTTGCCGATTTAAGAATCAGAACGTCTTTGCTGAGCGCATTGTCGTGCAGCTCTGGCGGCACCACTTGGGACAAAATGGCGTTTAAGTCTTCCGCCAGACGCTGGGCGATGGCCGGGCGGGTTTGGATGTCGCCGATGGTCAAAAGCCCCGCCGCGACGGTGGCGAAGATGGTGAGCGTCAGCGCCAACACCCAAGGGGTCTTATCAAACTTCGCGGGGCTGTCGGCAGAAGAGGCTGTGGCGTCGCGGATGTCGCTCATTTGGAAGCCTCCTCATGCACCAAAGGTGTGCCCCGCCGGGTGCGGCCATACACGCGCGGTTTGGTGTAGCGGTCAATCAGGGGCGTGGCGGCGTTCATCAACAACACTGCAAACGCCATACCTTCGGGATATCCGCCCCAGGTGCGGATGATATAGATCAATGCTCCGCAGCCTGCACCGAAGACGATTTTACCGGTGGCGGATACGGGGCTGGTGACCAGATCTGTGGCGATGAAAAACGCCCCCAAGACGGTCGCGCCCGACAGCAGATGGGTTAAGGCGTCGGGGTAAACCAGCGGATCGATGGCGTTAAACACCGCCGCCAGGGCCGCAATCGTACCCATCATGACCAAGGGAATATGCCAGGTGATGAGGCGTGCCGCCAACAGCAACAAACCGCCCAACAGCAACAGCGGGGCAGAGGTTTCGCCCAAGCTGCCTGGAACCGCGCCAAACACCAGACCGTGCATGTCGAAGGTGGAGGAAAAGGCGTCTGCCCAAACGGTGCCGCGACCAATTTCGGTCTTCACATGGCCCAGCACCGAGGCGCTGCTGAGCGTGTCGATGGTGGGACCAGAGCCGTAGCCAAAGGTTACGGCTAAGCTTTCCAGCGGTCCCGGTGCACCTTGTTGAAACAGTGGCACGGGATGAATGAAATAGGTCATTTGGAAGGGGAACGAAATCAGCAACACCACCCGTGCCACCATGGCCGGGTTGAACAGGTTCTGGCCCAAACCGCCAAAAACTTGCTTGCCGATGATGATGGCGATGAACGCGCCGATGACACCGATCCACCACGGCGCCCACGGCGGCAAGGTCAGCGCCAGCAACCAACCCGTTAGGACAGCCGAACCATCGCTGAGCGCGGGCAGCGCCGGGCGTCCGGCCAATTTCAGCCAGATGGCCTCGGCCAAGAGAGAGGCGGCGATGGTGACGAGGAACAAATACAGGGCCGGCAAACCGAACTGAAACAGGCCGTACAACGTTGCCGGCGTCAACGCCAGCATGACCACCAACATAATGTGGCTGACGCTGGGGCTCTGTTTGAGAAACGGGCCGCCGATGAGGGGGGGAGGTGTGCTCATGCGGAGACCTTTTCTTGTTCTTGATTTCGGGCCGCTTGTTGCGCGGCTTTCTTTTTCGCTTGTTCCGCTTTGCGTTTTTCCATCGCTTCGCGTTTGGCGGCGGCTTGGCGCTCCATGCGTTCGGTGCGCTGATCGGCCAAGCGCTTGGTTTCTTTTTGTTTGTGTTCGGTTCGCTGCACAGCGGTGATGCGGCCCTTGGCGTAGTTGAAATATTGCACCAAAGGAATGTTCGACGGGCACACATAGGCGCACGAGCCACAGCCGACGCAATCCATCAGTCCGCTTTTGGTTGCCAATTCCATTTCTTCTTTGCGGATGGCGGCGGCCATTTCCAAGGGCACCAAACCGCATGGGCAGGCATCCACGCAACTGGCGCAGCGGATGCACGATGTGGTCGTCACCTGAGTTGCCGCTTGCAAACCCGTCAGCGCCAGCACGCCGTTGGTGCCTTTGACCAAGGGCACTTTTAAATCCGCCAACGGCTGGCCCATCATCGGGCCGCCCAACAACAACCGTTCCGGTTCGCTCGAATACGCACCAACGTGCTCGATCAATTTGGCAACCGGGGTGCCGGTGAGCACGCGCAGGTTGGACGGTCTGGTGATGGCTTCGCCACTGACGGTGACAATACGCGAAATCAAGGGGATGCCTTTGGTCACGGCTTCAAACACGGCAAAGGCGGTGGCGATGTTGTGCACCACCGCGCCGATGTCTGCAGTGAGGCCTCGCGCGGGCGTTTCCAGACCCAACAAGGTCTGGGTTAAATGCTTTTCCGACCCCATCGGATAGCGGGCAGGGACTTCGACTATGGTGACGTCGTCGTAGGCATTTGCGGCTTGGCCCATGGCGCGGATGGCGCTGGGCTTGTTGCCTTCGATGGCGATGAGGACGCGTTTGACGTTCAATGCGCGGGCCATGATGCGTACACCCATGGTGATGTCGTCGGCGTATTCGCGCATCAAACGGTCATCGCACGTCAAGTAGGGTTCGCACTCTGCGCCGTTGATGATCAAGGTGTGCAGGTCGTAGCGTTGGCCGAGGTTCAACTTCACCGAAGACGGGAAAGTTGCGCCGCCCATGCCGACAACGCCGCATTCGGACACCCGCTTGGCGATGTCTTTGGGATCAGCCATAAACGCATCCATGGGTTCGGACAGCTCGGTCCATTCTTCCAAGCCATCGGTGCGGATGGTGATGGTGCGCCCCGGCAATCCGGACGGATGAGGGGCGGCGTAACGGCCCAAACCCACCACGGTTCCGGAACTGGGGGCATGAACAGGGGCGGAGATGTTGCCTTGCGCGGTCGCGATCACTTGGCCTTTTTTGACTTGATCGCCCTTGGACACAATGGCCACCGCTGGCGCACCGATGTGCTGTTGCAGGGGAACATGCAACAGTTCAGGCAAGGGCAAATCTTCGATGGGCTGGTCTTCACTTAGACGCTTGCGCCCTTCGGGGTGGACGCCGCCACGGATGCGAAACAGTTTCATGTCGTCCAGGCTCCTTATGATGCCAATTGCAAGGCATCGGGTTTGGGCCAGTACCAATTTTCCAACGTCAACGGAACATCGCGCATTTGAATGCTTTCGGTGGGGCAGATGTCGACACATTTGCCACACCCGGTACACGCGTCTTTGATGACCACGTGAATTTGTCTGTTGGCGCCAATCAAGGCGTCGGTGGGGCAGCGCTTGAAACATTTGGTGCAGCCGATGCACAACTGTTCATTCACAAACGCGACTTGGGGAACTTGGTCTTCCATATCGCTGAGATCGGCGCTGACGCCCAACTTGGCGGCTAAGGACTGGGCCAAGGCACGTCCGCCGGGGGGGCATAAGGTGACGGCGGCTTTGGCATTGGCAACGGCTTCGGCGGCTGGGCCGCAGCCCGGATAGCCGCACTGTCCACATTGCGAGCCCGGCAACATGGCTTCGATTTCTTGAACCAAAGCCCCGGCTTCGACTTTTAAATATTTGGCGGCATAGCCCAGCATAATGCCGAGACCGAGGCCCAACAGAGCTAAACTGGAAATGGCGCTGATCATATCTGTTTCACCTCATCCCAATCCGGCAAAGCCCATGAAGGCCAGCGACAAAAGGCCTGCGGTGATGAAGGCGATGGGGGCTCCGACAAACGGTCCCGGCACATCGGCCAAAGCCAAGCGCTCGCGCAACCCGGCGAACAACACCATCACCAACGTGAAGCCAAGGGCGGAGCCAAATCCGTACAACAGGCTTTCGAGGAATGAATGCTGTTCTTGAATGTTCAACAAGGCGACGCCCAACACGGCGCAGTTGGTGGTGATCAACGGCAAAAAGATGCCGAGCACCTGATATAGCCCCGGCGATGTCTTTTTGATCAGCATTTCCGTCAATTGCACGACGGCGGCGATGACCAAGATGAAGCTGAGAATGCGCAAAAAACCAAGGTCTAGGGGGATCAACACAAAGGTTTCCAGCCCCCAACCGGCCACCGAAGCCAAGGTCAGCACAAACGTCGTGGCCAGTCCCATGCCCAGCGCGGTGTCAACCTTGTTGGACACGCCCATAAAAGGGCAAAGCCCTAAAAATTTCACCAACACCACGTTGTTGACGAGGGCGGTTCCGATCAGAAGCAGCAATAAGTCTTGCATGCGGGTAGGTCCACTGGGGTTATTGAATGGTCTTTAGGTCGGTGAAATGCATCAACCGTACCAACTCTATGGGTATTGGGATTGCCTCGTTAACAGGCCGCAAAACTGGGCGGTTTTTTCGCACATGCCTCTTTTTTAGACTGATTAAATTCTGTCGCATTCTGTACAGACCCAGGGGTATTCAAGGGCACGTTGTCGCAAAACCTACACAGTCCAATAGCTTAGAAGCGCGCAAACCTTCACTTCCGGCGTTTGGCACGCGCTTTGCGACATACCCGACAAATGACAAAGCAAATGGACGATATCAAACACAAAGAACAACCGTTCAAGGACGGTTTGGAGAGTCGTGGCAACGCGCAAGGCAGCGCCCAAATGGCTCCCCAAATCGTTCCGGGCGTCTTTCGCAAGGCGGTTGAGCATGTGCCCGTGGCAACCTCTATCACCGACGAGCATGCGAACATTCTCTATGTTAATCCCGCTTTTGAAGCTTTGACGGGTTACAGCCAAAACGAATTGATCGGCAAAAACGAATCTCTGCTTTCGGATAAATCGACGCCCGTTACGGTGTACCAAGAGCTATGGAAAAGCATCACCTCAGGCCAGGTCTGGGAAGGGCGTTTGGTCAATCGTCGCAAAGACGGCAGCTCCTACTTGGCCGATTTGACGGTGGTTCCGGTTTTAGACGATGACGGTTCCGTCATGCATTACATGGGCATGCACCGAGACGTCACCGGTCTGCACCAACTCGAACGCAAAGTGAAAAATCAAGACGCTTTGATCACGTCGGTGATTGAGGCCGCCCCCGTGGTGATTGTGCTGGTCAACACGGCCGGAAAGATCGTTTTTTGCAATCCGGCCTACGTCGACTTGAAGCGCGATTTTGGCGGGATGGAAGTTGCTGGTCAGTTTGTCACCGCCCTCAAAGACAGTTTTGGTCAAGACTTGAAATCCATGTGCGAAAAGGGTTTTGACTTTGCCGCTGTCGAAGTGAGCATTCAGACCGAGGCCGGAGATCGGCGCTGGTTCGCCTGTTCCGCCACCAAAGTCGAAGAACAAGACATGACTGCCGCCGGATATTTTGACAGCAACGGATTGTGTGGGGTGCTGTTGGTCGCCAATGACATCACCCATCAACGCCGCCGCTATGAGCAAGCGCGCACCAACGCCGTGCGGGCTTTGATGGCCGAACAGCAAATGGCCCAAGGCATGCGCGAAGTTATTTCCGGTGCCATATTCCAGTTGCAAGGTCCGCTTAACGTGATGGGGGCTGCGGCGTCCATGTTGGAACGCCAAGGCCAAGCGGCGCACGGCTTGTCTGAACCCATCCATCAGGTGATCAGTGCCGGGGAAGCGGCGCTGGAACGGCTTAAAGCCTCAATGCCGCGCACGGCAGATGAACCCATTGTGCCCGTCAACGTCAACGAATTGATCCGCGAAGTGATGGATGTTTCCATCGATGGTTTGCTGCGCGAAGGGGTGGTTGTCGAGTGGCATCCCGCATCCGTTCTGCCCAACGTCCCGGGTCGCGCCAATGCGCTCAGGTCGCTTGTAAAATATTTGGTCGATAATGCGATTATGGCCATCAAAGACGGTGGTGACGTGCGGGAAATGATCATCAGCACCCGCGCCACGGATGGCGGCGACGTAATGATGGAAATTCGCGACAGCGGTCAGGGTTTTGATGATGACATCCTTTATAAGGCCTTTGAGCCGTTCTTTACGGCGTGGAAAAAAACCCGCTCACGCCCTGGCATGGGCTTGGTGTTGGCGCGCCAAATCATCACCGATCAAGGTGGTTCCATTCAAATTGGCAATGCCTTGACGGGTGGCGGTCGGGTTGAAATCGTCTTCGCCGCAGGCAGCTTGGGCCATGGGCAAAAAAGGACCTCCTGATGAACGAGAGAGCGCAAAACGCCCCGAATGATGAAGATGACCATGTCTGTTCATGTGGTCTCGTCAAGGTCGATATTGATACGCTGTATAAGGTCAGCCAGATCCTCAGCCATTCCCTGAACTTGCGCGATACCTTGGAACAGGTTCTGACATTGCTGCATGATGTCGGCGGTTTTCAAAACGGTATGATCAGCTTGTTGGATGAAGACACCGGCAATTTGAATTTGCGGGTTTCCAGCAAAAAGGGCGTGGTATCTGATGGCACCATCAGCTATCGCCCCGGCGAAGGCGTGGTTGGCGAAATCATGGAAACATGTGTCGCCGTCGTGGTCCCCAACATTGCCCAAGAACCGAAATTCTTAGGCCGCGCCGGAGCGCATGATCCATCCCTGCCGTTTATTGGTGTGCCGATATTTTCGGGTGACGAGCCCTTGGGCGTTTTGGCGGCCCAGCCCAGCTTAGGGCTGGAAGATTTAAACGGTCGCGCGCGCTTTATGGAAATGATCGCCAACCTGATTGCGCAGACCGTGCGCCTTTGGGTGCAGTTGGAAAATGAAAAGCGCGAGCTGAAAGAAGAGCGCGACACCTTGCGCCGGGTGATCAAACACGAACACGGTTTTGACAATATCGTGGGCCGGTCGCAATCCATGTGCCGGGTGTTTGAACAAGTGCGCTTGGTTTCGGCATGGAACACAACGGTTTTGCTACGCGGTGAATCCGGTACGGGCAAGGAACTGGTGGCCAACGCCATTCATTACAACAGCCCGCGCGTCCATGGCCCGATGGTCAAGCTCAACTGCGCGGCGCTGCCGGACAATCTTTTGGAATCGGAACTGTTTGGGCACGAAAAAGGAGCTTTTACCGGTGCCAACACCCAGCGCAAAGGGCGCTTTGAAATGGCCCATGGCGGCACCCTGTTCTTGGATGAAATCGGCGAGATTTCTGCCGCCTTTCAGGCCAAGCTGTTGCGTGTTTTGCAAGAAGGCGAGTTTGAACGTGTCGGCGGAAACAAAACCTTGAAGGTTGATGTGCGCGTCATCGCCGCCACCAATCGCGACCTGGAAGAAGAAGTGGAAAGCGGTGCGTTTCGCGAAGACTTGTACTATCGCTTGAACGTGATGCCTATCAATATGCCACCGTTGCGCGACCGCGTTGAAGACATTCCGGATCTGGCTCGCTTCTTGGTCAACAAAATTGCCAAACATCAGGGACGGCCCTTAGACATTACCGACAGCGCGGTGCGGATCTTGGTCAGGCACAATTGGCCGGGCAACGTGCGCGAGCTGGAAAACATGCTCGAACGCGCGTCGATCATGGGCGAAAAGGGAATCATTGATCGCGATGTGATCGCGCTTTCAGGATTGTCGAATAAGATGTTGGCACCGCCTGTGGTCGCCAGTGGATCACCTGGAGCGATGGCCCCCGCCCCTTCGGCGGTGGATTTAAACGACCCGAATTTGGATGAGCGTGAACGCGTGATTGCCGCTTTGGAAGAGGCCGGATGGGTTCAGGCCAAAGCCGCACGATTGCTGAACATGACGCCCCGGCAAATCGCTTATCGCATTCAGACGCTCAACATCAAAGTGCGACAAATCTGATCATGAATTATCTTGAAGCCACATCGAGAACAAAGCAGAAAATGCCCGATAAAGATGACAACTGCGGTGCGTTCCGCGACATCTTTGAAAATGCCAATATCGGTATTTTTCAAAGCACGCTGGAAGGGCGCTACCTGTTGATCAATCCGGCCTTGGCCCATATGTACGGGTATGACGGCGCCGATGATATGCTGGGTACGCTCACAGATATTTCTCATCAATTGTATGTCGAAGACGGCAAGCGAGACATCTTTATCAATGCCTTGATGGATACAGGTTCGATCGAAAATTTTGAAAGCCAGGTGTACCGACGCGATGGCAGCATCATCTGGATTTCCGAAACGGCGCGGGTCGTGTCGGCAACGGGTGCGCGTGAAGCTTACTTCGAAGGTTTTGTGAAAAATATTACGGTCCGAAAAAACCTTGAACGGGACGTTGTTGACTTCACAAACGAATTGGAAAGCCGGGTGCAAAAACGCACCAGCGAATTGTTGCTTGAAATCGAGCGTCGACGTTTGGCGGAATTGTCCCTTAAAAAGGCTTTGAAAAAAGCGGAGAAAGCGACCGAGGCCAAAAGCTTGTTTTTGGCTTCCATGTCCCATGAACTTCGCACGCCTCTTAACGCCATTATTGGGTTTGCGGATGCCATGCGGACAAAAATTCATGGCCCCATCACGCCGCCTCAATATGTTGAGTATGTCGATATCATCAAAGGCTCGGGAGATCATTTGCTGGGCCTGATCAATGATATCTTGGATTTATCGAAAATCAATTCCGGTTCCGTTGATTTGGATATGGGCGATGTCGATGTCCGCGCCGTCATGATGGAGTGTTTGGTGCTCATTGGTCACCGCGCCCAAGAAGGTCAGGTGCACCTGGTCTCAAAGATCAATGAAGAGATCGAGGCCACAATGCGCGGCGACGCTCGACGCATCAAACAGGTCTTTCTCAATTTGTTGTCCAATGCCATTAAGTTCACCCCAGAACAGGGGTCCGTCACGGTGTCCATCGAAGACTGTGCGCCGGGGGTGCTGGCGGTGTCGGTTAAAGACACAGGCGTCGGCATCGACGCCGAGGACATTCCCCGTGTGCTCAGTGAATATGGTCAAGCCGAACACGGCCTGGATCACGTCGTAGAAGGCACCGGCCTGGGGCTGCCCATATCCAAAAAGTTGGTGGAATTGCATGGCGGTTCCCTCAATTTGGACAGCCATGTGGGCCGTGGCACAACGGTCACGGTGACGTTTCCTGTGTAAATCCCCTCACGCCTAAAAAATTGTCGCACATGCGACATTAACGAGTCTGCATTGTCAGAACCAACACCGCATTCGTCTGGGTATTTCAAATATTATCAATGCATTATGAATTGGCACAGACCTTGCGAAGGTTCCGGCAGAGATTTTTTACGATTTTGAGACGTTTGACATACAGACCCCCCGGTGAAGAAAAAGGGTGCATTATGGAACTGAAAGTCCTTGGTCAAGATAACGCGGCTCCCCAAGGCGGGTGTAGCTCTGGAACCTGTGGCAGCAGCGAAGACGGCATGGGGCATTTGCCCGACGCAGTGCGGGAAAAGGTTCACAATCACCCCTGCTATTCGGAAGAAGCGCACCATTTCTACGCTCGTATGCACGTTGCCGTTGCTCCGGCCTGCAACATTCAATGTCATTATTGTAACCGCAAATACGACTGCGCCAACGAAAGCCGTCCCGGCGTGGTGTCGGAACTGTTGAGCCCCGATCAGGCGGCGAAAAAGGTTTTGGCGGTGGCCAGCGAAATTCCCCAAATGACGGTATTGGGTGTGGCCGGTCCCGGCGATCCCTTGGCCAACCCTGAACGTACCTTTGCCACGTTCAGAGAAATTTACGCCAAAGCCCCGGACATCAAGTTGTGCCTGTCCACCAACGGTCTGGCGTTGCCCGATCATGTTGATGAGATTGAAGCGTTGAAGGTGGACCATGTGACCATCACCATCAATTGCGTGGACCCGGAAGTCGGCGCCAAAATTTATCCGTGGGTGTTTTGGAACAATCGCCGCATCAAGGGTGCGAAGGGTGCCAAAATTCTCATCGAACGCCAGCAGAAGGGCCTCGAAATGCTCCTCGAACGGGGCATCTTGGTCAAAGTGAACTCAGTCCTGATCCCCGGCGTGAACGATGAACACTTAAAAGAAGTGTCCCGTATTGTGAAAGCCAAGGGCGCCTTTTTACACAACGTCATGCCCCTGATCGCCGAAGCCGAACACGGCACGTTCTACGGTGTGATGGGCCAGCGCGGTCCATCCAAACAAGAATTGTCGGACCTGCAAGATGCATGCGCGGGCGACATGAACATGATGCGTCACTGCCGCCAGTGTCGTGCCGATGCAGTAGGGTTGCTGGGCGAAGACCGTGGCCAAGAATTCACCTTGGACAAAATTGAAGCCATGGATATTGATTACGAAGCGGCCATGAACAAGCGCGCCAATGTGCATGCGGGCATCGAAGCGCACAGGGATGCCTTGCGCGCCGAAAAAGAACTGGCCGATGGGCATGAAACTTTGCTGGCTCCCCTTGGCACGCCCCCCGCACGCATCGCGGTGACCACCAAAGGCGGCGGCGTCATCAATGAACATTTTGGCCATGCCAAAGAGTTTTTGGTCTACGAAGCCAGCCCCGAAGGCATCCGCTTCATTGGCCCGCGCAAGGTGGAAAATGCCTATTGTGTCGGTCCGGACGTGTGTCCCGATGGGGCCGAAAAGGGCACCGTGTTGGATGCCATTTTGGACTCGCTTTCAGATTGTTCTGCGGTCGTGTCGGCCAAGGTCGGCATCGAGCCCTGGTCGCAATTGGAAGCCGCCGGGATCACGCCGAACGGGGCCTATGCCATGGACCTGATCGAAGATGCGGTGAAGGGCATGTATGGCGATTTGGTGGACCAAGGGTGGTCGGCCAAAGACTTACACGTTCAAGCGGCCAGTTGAGGGAGAAACGTTATGGCGTTAAGCATCATCGAAAGCTGCGTGAACTGTTACGCGTGCGAACCCTTGTGTCCGTCCCAAGCCATTTCCCTAAGCGGGCAGCATTTCCTGATTGACGGAACCAAATGCACCGAATGCGACGGTGATTATGCCGACCCGCAGTGCGCGGAAATCTGTCCCATCGAAGGGGCTATTTTGAATGCGGCTGGGGAAGCGATCAACCCTCTGGGCTCGCTAACTGGCATACCGCCTTTCAAAATGGCTCAGGCCATGGCGGAAATTCAGGCGCGTTAAGTCTTAAGCATGTGAGAGCATAACCATGGCCAAAGCAGAAATCACCTTCGCCGACATCAATCAAACCGTTATCGTTCCGGTGGGCACGCGTGTGATCGAGGTTTCAGAAAAAGCAGGGTCTGGCATCACCTATGGCTGTCGTGAATGCGATTGCGGAAATTGCATGATGGAAATCGTTGCGGGTCAGGAAAACTTGTCCGAACCGTCCGTTTTGGAAGACCGTGTTCTGCGCGAAAACTTGGCTGGGCGCAAAGATCGCTTGGCGTGTCAGGCGCAAATATTGGGTAATGTGACCGTTAAACCAAGGTAGAGATTTTATGATGCTCAACCGCATGACTCAGTTGAAAGAACGTCCGCGCAGCAAGATGCTTTCGCGATCTCGCGGTCACGGCAACGATGCGGCCTTTGCCGCCATGGCGATCAACGCCCGACTGGGCAAAAGCGCCCTGG
The DNA here is from genome assembly GCF_001746755.1 of Magnetovibrio blakemorei. GTDB lineage: Bacteria > Pseudomonadota > Alphaproteobacteria > Rhodospirillales > Magnetovibrionaceae > Magnetovibrio > Magnetovibrio blakemorei. The sequence goes on from NZ_MCGG01000036.1 coordinate 73,911, forward strand.
GGGGGTGGATGGGATTGCCGGCGGGTGATTTTCGTAAATTGATGCGTCGCCATTTCCCCCGTGTGAAACTTCCCGCCGGGGTGCGTTCGAAATTGCGTTTGCCGAAAACCCGGTCTTTGGAATGGGATGAATTGCGCCACTTGTTGCTGAGCCACCGGGCCGGGCGCGATATCTCTGAGCGGTTTATGGCCGACATCGTGTGCACCGGGTGTTTGGGGTCCGATCATTTGTGGGAAGACTTAGGGCTGTTTAGTCGCGCCGAGCTTACCCAGCTCATGGAGCGCAATTTCCCAACACTGGCACTGCGCAACGACCGCAATATGAAATGGAAGAAATTTCTGTACAAACAATTGTGTATCGCCGAGGGGATTTACGTTTGCCGTGCGCCTTCTTGTGAAGTGTGTACGGATTACCATGTCTGCTTTGGCGATGAAGGCTGACCCTCAGGCCTTTGAACAAGATGGCCTGACGTCTCGGGCTGTCGGTGCATATTTGGGTTTGGCCGTAGGCGATGCCTTGGGCGCGACGGTCGAATTTATGACGCCACGCGAAATTCAACATCAATACGGCGAACATCGCGACATGATCGGCGGCGGTTGGTTGAACCTGCGCCCTGGACAAGTCACCGATGATACGCAAATGAGCCTTGCCCTTGGAGATGCCATCTTGCGCGCCGATGGCGTAGAAGGTGTGAGCATTGCCAAGGCCTTTGACGATTGGCTGAAAAGCAAACCGATTGATGTGGGCAGCACGGTGCGTCGTGGTATCGTGCGGTTTCGCACGTCGGGCACTGTGCAGGGGCCCGTCGATGACTATGACGGTGGCAATGGTGCGGTGATGCGGGTTTTGCCGTTGGCCATAGCGGGGCTGGGCGCGGACCCAAAAACGCTTGAGGCCGCCGCGTTGGTGCAGGCGCACATCACGCACAATTGTCCCTTGGCAGATGTTGGAATGATGACGGTGGTGCAGATGCTTCAGCGGGCCTTGATCACGCCCACAAACGCGTATCAGGATATGGTCGCCCTGGCTCATCGCTTAGGACGATACGACAAAGCCTATGACATCACCAAAAAGCGCGAGGAAAATCCCAGTGGATTTCTGCCCGATACCTTGCGTGCGGTGTTTCAGGCGTTCGCCCGCACAGACAGTTTTGAGGCCGCCCTTTTGGATGTGGTCAACCGGGGCGGCGATGCCGACACGACCGGCGCCATTTTGGGGTTTCTGGTGGGTGCGCTCTACGGCGTTGATGCGATCCCCTCGCGTTGGTTGGCAAAGTTGGACAGAAACGTTGCAGACGCGTGTGACGCGCAGGCCCGTCTTTTGTTGCAACTCTCCCCTCTGGTCAGCGGTCGGGAGCTGAAGGTTAGCCAAAATCCAATTTGATTTTGAGATGAGCCGCCAAGGCACTGTCCATGGTGGCCAGGTGCAGGGCAAACCATTCCGGCATGCCATTTTTCACATATTCGCGTGGCATCATCATGCGGCCACGTTGCGCACGTTCCAACATGACCTCCAAATCGCCGAGAACCCGGCGGTGTTCTTCCAAGTGTTCGCGCAACATCCCGTATTCGGTTTCGCGCATCAGCGTTTCTTCATTGGTAAAATGTTCCCGGGTATGGCGCACCAGTTCGGCGAACAAGGTCGGGAACACACTGTCGGGCATGGACGGAAGCGCCGACAAAATGCTCAGGAATTCTTGGTGATAGCCATCCATGACCGGCACCCCCAATCCCAGCCGATCTTGCGACCAGGTCAACAAGGGCAGGGCCTCCTGTTTGGATTCCAAATCTGAAGAAAGAATCAGGTCGTTCACGATGCAGCCTCTAAAATTGGGGATGCCGCCAGAAAATCATCGATACCGGCGTCCACCCATTGCAAACCAAGCTTGTCGCAAAAGCGCTTTTCTTTGTCGTTGGCATCGGGGATCAACGCCCAGCCCGTGGGTTTTGCGGCAGCGTATACGATGTCCGACAAGACCATGCGTTCGGTATCGCGGTTGAGGCGCATGCCCAGCAGGACGTACTTCAAACCTTTGCGCTTTTCTTTCAAAAAGGCGGGAATGCCAAAGCCGCCCATCAGTTCGGTGATGTAATCCACATAATCCGCATCCGACGCAATGTAGGTGGGATTGGGCACGGGGCTGCCGGTGGGTTTGAACAAAACCGGGAGGCTCAAGTCCGCATCTTCTTGAGCAATCTCGGTATACTTTTCACCGTCATACGCATGCAGTTCATAGCGGAAATTGGTGCCGCCGATGCGCGCCGTGCCGCGAATGAGGATGTGCGGCGTGTGGGCATAGCTGTCTTGCAGCTGGGTATCTCTATTGATGTCGATGACGTAGCCGGGCTTGTGCTGAGCAATCCAATCGTGCAGTGGAGCGCGGGTCCAGCTTTGTCCACCGTACAGTTCGGTCAAAAACCGGGTGATGAAGCTGCGGCCTTTTTTCAGTTCCAGGTTCATGGCGGCGCGGGGAAATTCATACATCAACTTTGGTGCCATTGGGCGGCCGTTGTTCATGGCCAAAATCATGCTGTCGCTGTCGGCGGGCATGGGCGCGTCGCTTTCGACATTGCGACAGGACGCCAAAACGCCGTGGCCTAAGTACGGCACAGCCGCCCCGTTCGCAATTTCACCAAGGATCGTTTGAAGGGTTGCGTCTACGCTTGTGTCGTGGCTCATGTCGGGACCTCTCGTCGGTATCTATAAATTTAAGAGGTGTTATGCAAAAAGTGCACCAGTTTAGAAAGCGTGCGAACTCAACGCCAAAGCCCTACGGGACATGAGGGCTTTGCGACAATTTGTCAGAGAGCGTCTAGTAAGTGGAGGTTTCGACGGCATAGACACCGCCCAACACAATATATTCGTCCTCGCCTTTTAGGAGGCCGTCGAGCAATCCGGAAAAGAACACAATTTTGCTCACAGGCACCTGCACCGTCAGAATATGGTCGCCGAATTCACCCGCCGTGTCTCTGTTGGCGGTGAATGAATTGATGTTGTTGAACAGCATCACTTGATGATGGCGATCAGATTTGGAGAGCACTTCAAACGCATCAAGACGATTGACGCCCCTATAGAGGGTGAGGTGGGGTAAGCCTGCAAAACGTTGGGCCAGTTCAAACTGGCAGAAGGCATGGAGCACATCCATTTGTGTTTCCAGCGCATTGGTGTTGTGCAGTCCGCTGGCGCGGTCTTGCAGGAACAAGGCAAAGTGCGGCTCCGCTCGGTCATGAATGGCACCTTTGTGATAACGGGTGAGCAGACCGAAGCGTGATTCAACCCAGCTTTTGAGAACGGCGGCTTCCCGACCGTCTGCATCAAAAAACCAACCGCGCAGCATTTGTCGGTAATCCGCCTTAGTGCGGCCCCGGCCTTGTGCAGCGCCAGCATCTTCGGGCGCACTCAAGCGAAACTTCACCGTCATATAGTCTTGGAATTTTTGGGCGCGCTGTTGCGGCGTGTCCAAAACGTGCAGGGCTTGAAAAAGATCCGCGTAAAACGATCTCACGCCATCGATTTCCAGGTGTTGAGGATGACTTTGAAACGTCAGGCTGCCAAGGATCACCGCAGGCAGATTGCACCGATTGATGGGCAGTCTGGCCTGGGCCGGAAGGGTCGTGTCGGGTTGAACTGAAGGCGGTGTCGGGGAGGGTCTTTGAGGCATGTCAGTAACCATACAATCATTAAGGTTTTGTCGAGTCTTGGACTTGTTTGTCAGATATAGCTCCAACAGGTTCAGATAATAATTTTCATATATATCAGTTGGTTACTATGAAAATTCAGCATTGGCACACCTTTTGCTGATGTAGGCCCGACAGACGAAATTACCGGCGTATCACTGCGCCACAGACAGAGAAACTTTAAGGAGACACCATCATGGCACTTCGTCAAGCCGCCATCTACGGTAAGGGGGGGATTGGTAAATCCACCACCACGCAGAATCTTGTTGCTGCTATCGCAGAACTTGGCAAAAAAGTGATGATCGTGGGTTGCGATCCCAAAGCGGATTCGACTCGTCTGATCCTTCACGCTAAAGCACAAAACACCATCATGCAGATGGCTGCCGATGCAGGTTCGGTTGAAGACTTGGAGCTCGAAGACGTGCTCAAGATTGGTTACGGCGACATTGCTTGCGTCGAATCCGGAGGACCTGAGCCCGGCGTTGGTTGCGCTGGTCGCGGTGTGATCACCGCCATCAACTTCTTGGAAGAAGAAGGCGCTTACACGGATGACCTGGACTTCGTGTTCTATGACGTTCTGGGCGACGTGGTGTGTGGCGGGTTCGCTATGCCGATCCGTGAAAACAAAGCCCAAGAAATCTACATCGTGTGTTCCGGCGAAATGATGGCGATGTATGCTGCCAACAACATCGCCAAAGGCATCGTGAAGTACGCAAACTCCGGTAGCGTGCGTCTCGCGGGCTTGATCTGTAACTCACGTGAAACCGATCGTGAAGATGAGCTGATCATGGCACTGGCTGACAAGCTGGGCACGCAGATGATCCACTTCGTTCCGCGTGACAACCTCGTGCAGCGCGCAGAAATTCGTCGCATGACGGTTATTGAATACGATCCAACCTCCAAGCAAGCCGCTGAATATCGCTCGCTGGCGACGAAGATCATCAATAACGAAATGTTTGTGATCCCAACCCCGATCACCATGGATGAGTTGGAAGACTTGTTGATGGAATTTGGCATCATGGACGAAGAAGACGAAAGCATCGTCGGTCAGAAAGCAGCGGATCTCGAAGCCGCAGCCGCAGCCGCATCGGCTTAAGGACTTTTGGTGGGCCGGTCTCGTTGGGTCGGCCCACCACCCCTGGCACTTTCCAACTCTCTGAGAGGAGAACGTCATGTCGAATATGACACGTGAGGAAACCCAGAGCCTGATCGAAGAGGTTCTTGAGGTTTACCCCGAAAAAGCAAAAAAAATCCGTGAAGCACATCTGACGGTCAACGATCATACGATTGAGCAATCCAAGAAATGCATCAAATCCAACCGTAAGTCGGTTCCGGGTGCGATGACCATTCGCGGTTGTGCGTATGCTGGTTCCAAGGGTGTTGTGTGGGGTCCGATTAAGGACATGATCCACGTTTCTCACGGTCCCGTTGGTTGCGGTCAATACTCCCGCGCCGGTCGTCGTAACTACTACGTCGGCACCACCGGTATCAACACCTACGGCACCATGAACTTTACCTCGGATTTCCAGGAAAAAGACATCGTGTTCGGCGGCGATAAAAAGCTCGCCAAACTGTTGCAAGAAGTCGAAACCTTGTTCCCCTTGAACAAAGGCACGACCATCCAATCTGAATGCCCCATCGGTCTGATCGGTGATGACATCGAAGCGGTCGCCAAGGCGCAGAACAAAGAAACCGGCAAAACCATCGTTCCGGTGCGTTGCGAAGGTTTTCGCGGCGTTTCCCAGTCTCTCGGCCACCACATCGCCAACGATGCGGTCCGTGATTGGGCTTTGGACAAACGTGACAACGACGACACCTTCGTGACCACCGATTATGACGTCGCCATTTTGGGCGATTACAACATCGGTGGTGATGCCTGGGCTTCGCGCATTTTGCTCGAAGAAATGGGCTTGCGCGTTGTGGCACAGTGGTCCGGTGATGGCTCCATTTCTGAAATGGAACTGACACCGAAAGTGAAGCTGAACTTGCTGCACTGCTATCGCTCCATGAACTACATCTCCCGTCACATGGAAGAAAAGTACGGTATTCCGTGGATGGAATATAACTTCTTTGGTCCAACCAAAATTGAAGAGAGCCTGCGCAAGATCGCCGAGTTCTTCGATGATTCGATCAAAGAAGGCGCTGAACGTGTGATCGCCAAATACAAAGCTGAATACCAAGCTGTGATCGATAAATATCGTCCCCGTTTGGAAGGCAAAAAAGTCATGCTCTATATCGGCGGCCTGCGTCCGCGCCACGTGATCGGCGCCTACGAAGACTTAGGTATGGAAGTTGTCGGTACCGGCTACGAATTTGGCCACAACGACGATTATGACCGCACCATCAAAGAAGTTGGCGACGCAACGCTGATTTATGATGACGTCACCGGCTACGAATTTGAAGAATTCGTCAAAAAAGTGAAGCCAGATTTGATCGGTTCGGGCGTCAAGGAAAAGTACATCTTCCAAAAGATGGGTATTCCGTTCCGCCAAATGCACTCGTGGGATTACTCCGGCCCGTATCACGGCTATGACGGCTTCGCCATCTTCGCCCGTGACATGGATATGACCTTGAACAACCCCTGCTGGGACAACCTGACGCCACCTTGGCACAAGGACAGCAAGGCAGAGGCCATCGCTGCTGAATAACCCCCCGGCTGATCCCCAGGGAAGACACTTGAAGGATCAGTCATCGTTCACCTTTAACCCGTTTGTTCACAGATTAGTGACACGGGAGGAGGAAAGAAAATGTCGCAAGTAGTTGAAGACATCAAACCGAGTTACCCCTTGTTTCGTGACCAGGACTACAAAGATAGCCTGCAAAACAAGCAAGATATGTTTGAAGAACGTCACGGCGAAGCCAAAGTTGACGAGATGTTCGAATGGTCCACGACCCAAGAATATCAGGAACTGAACTTCGCCCGCGAAGCGCTCACCATTAACCCTGCCAAGGCCTGTCAGCCTTTGGGTTCGGTGTTGTGTTCACTGGGTTTTGCAAAGACCCTGCCGTATGTGCACGGCTCGCAAGGCTGCGTTGCCTACTTCCGCACCTACTTCAACCGCCACTTTAAAGAACCCATTGCCTGCGTATCAGATTCCATGACCGAAGATGCAGCTGTGTTCGGCGGTCAGAAGAACATGTATGACGGCCTGGAAAATGCCAAAGCACTTTACAAGCCTGAAATGATTGCCGTTTCGACCACGTGCATGGCCGAAGTTATCGGCGACGACTTGAACGCCTTTATTGGCAACGCCAAAAAAGCCGGTCACGTTCCCGATGAATTCCCAACACCGTTTGCGCACACGCCGAGCTTCGTCGGTTCGCACACCACCGGCTGGGACAACATGTTCGAAGGGATCATGCGTTACTTCACGCTGAACCACATGGACGACAAAAAAGTTGGTTCCAATGGTAAAATCAACTTGGTTCCCGGCTTTGAAACGTATCTTGGCAACTATCGTGTGATGAAGCGCATGATGGCTGAGATGGGCGTCGACGCCACCTTGTTGTGCGATCCCAGCGAAGTGCTGGATACGCCGGCTGACGGTCAATACCGCATGTATGACGGCGGCACGACCCAAGACGAAGTGAAAGACGCGCCGAACGCCATCGATACGCTGTTGTTGCAGCCGTGGCAGTTGGTCAAAACCAAAAAGTACGTCAGAGATGTCTGGAACCAACCGGGTACGGATATCGACATCCCCATGGGCCTCAAAGGCACCGATGGTTTCTTGATGAAGGTTGCCGAATTGACCGGTAAGGCCATTCCCGCCAGCCTTGAAAAAGAACGCGGTCGCTTGGTCGACATGATGACCGACAGCCACACCTGGCTGCACGGCAAGAAGTTCGGTCTTTATGGCGACGCGGACTATGTCATGGGTATGACGGCGTTCTTGCTGGAACTGGGCGCAGAGCCCACCCACATCCTGTGCAACCACGCGAACAAGCGTTGGAAAAAAGCCATGGAAGCGATCTTGGCAGCGAGCCCATATGGCGCAAACTGCGAAGTCCATGTGGGCAAAGATCTGTGGCATTTCCGGTCCTTGATGTTCACCAACAAACCGGACTTCATGATCGGCAACAGCTACGGCAAGTTCATCCAGCGTGACACCTTGCACAAGGGTAAAGAGTTCGAAGTTCCCTTGATCCGCATCGGCTTCCCGATCTTCGATCGTCACCACCTGCACCGCATGACGACCATGGGCTATGAAGGCGCCATGTACATCCTCACCACCTTGGTGAACGCGGTTCTGGAACGTCTCGACGAAGAAACGCGGGGCATGGGCACCACGGATTACAACTACGATCTGGTTCGCTAAGGCTTGGGGCGGCGGGCATCGTCCGTCGCCCTTCCTTACCTACAGACAGAGGAGTATCCGATGCCCAGCGTCATGATCCGTAAAAATGAAAAAGGCGAACTGCTGTTCTATGTCGCCAAAAAAGACTTGGAAGACATTGTCGTTTCCGTTGAAACCGACACCCCGGAAACATGGGGTGGAGAAGTTGAAATTGGTGACGGTTCCAAGTGGTACATAGACCCCATCAGCCCGCCCCCGGCATTTCCAACAACGCTCAGGTTTAAGCGCGGGTAACCCTTGTGGTTATGCGTCTTGTCCTGGGTTTCATGCTTTTTAAGGAGATTTCTCCATGGCCGTTCAAATTGAAGCCAGTATTTGCACCGCGTGTGGCGATTGCGAACCGGTATGCCCGACCAAGTCCATCGTTCCGCACAAAGGCCTTTACACCGTGAAGACCGACACCTGCACCGAATGCGATGGTGAACACGAAATGCCTCAGTGCATTGAAGTGTGTATGGAAGACGATTGCATCGTATTCCTCGATTAATGTTTTGCGGCCACCCCAAGTCTTGGGGTGGCCGCATCGCACTTTGAAATTCTCGATCAGGAGGTCAGGACATGAGCGAACATGAGCTCACCCGCAACATGGCCCTGCGCATTGGATTGGCGGCCAAAGCCTTAAACAACGTTTCCCCTGCCGAAATGCTTGGCATCGTTGGCGATGCGGTAGCCCTTCCGTTGACGGAAAAGAAAATGACCGGACTCAGCATGGATAAGCTGCGCACCGCCGATGGCGGCAAGTTGTTTGGCGAAACCAAAGAGACGCTGAAAAACGTGCTGTCCATTCTCAAAGGAAAATCCGGTCCGGACGACTTTGAAATGCCGAGCCTTGACCCATATGAAGACGGCGACATGCCCGGATCGATCCGGGTGGCGATGGCGTCCAATGGTGGTGAAGATTTTGATGGTCACTTCGGATCGTGTTCGCGCTTTTTGGTGTATCAGATGTCGGCCGGTGAAATCCGCCTGATCGCCGTGCGGTCAACGGCTGATGATGTTGAGGCCGAAGACAAAAATAAATACCGCGCCGATTTGATTCGCGATTGTCAGGTTCTCTACATCGTGTCCATTGGCGGCCCCGCTGCGGCCAAAGTGGTGCGCGCCGACATCCACCCGATCAAACAACCCAATGGCGGCAAAGCGCGCGACGTTCTGACCCAGTTGCAGGATGTCATCGCCAACAGTCCGCCGCCATGGCTGGCGAAAGCCATGGGATTTGGGGCGGAAGAACGCGCCAAGATACACAGGACTGAGGAATATGCGTCATGATTGCGCCCAGCGTCCTTGATGAAATTCTGGTCTTCGTCAATGCGCAAGGCGGCAGCGCGGATGTCGTGCCCAAGCTGCGTGAGCAGTGGGCATCGATCCACTTTACGCATTGTTTTGAAGATGAATTGTGTTTGGAAAAACCCGTGCGCGAAGGCGATACGGCAAACGTTTATGTCGTCGATGGCAGCGAACACTGCATGAAGATCACGTCGGATCCAGACTTCGCGACGGGTGTTTTGATTGCGGAGCTGAGCGAATGAACGTTGAGTTACCATCGGATCGCCTGTCCTTGCTGGATGGTGCGGTTGCCTCTGCCCATCCCAAACCGGGTCATGGCATGTTGGTGAAGGCCTTGGAAAATGTGTTTCCGGACCTGGAGTGGCGATTGGTTTTGTCGCGCAAAGGCTGGCACCGGGTTGGTGGTGTGGTGGACAGCAATGGCAACCGCATTGCGGAGCATTTGCAGCAGTGGATTGAAGACGAAAGCAACGGCGATCTTATGGATTTGTTCGTGCGTTATGAACGTGCCGGCCTGTTGGCCACCAGAATGTGTGGCACCACCCATTATCTGACCGCAAAGTCCGGGCCGCACCCGTGGGATTTTGTGCAGGTCGAAGTTGATGAACTGCGCGAAGTCACAGATCGTGAATTGTTCGATCCCGAAGAGGCCCCCGACACCATTGAAGATTTGCTCGATCCCGAAAACCCCATCCGGGTTGATCCGACCCAGTTGAATGCGGCGTTTTACACCCTGCGCAAGGCCTGGGATATGTCGGACGTTCACGCCCGCATGACGTCGGGAAGCTACGGAGACAGCCTGTTTACCCTGCGCTTTTTTGACAATTGGACGGCGTGCAGCACCGAGGATAAAGATTTTTGCCGTCATTTTGTGTTGCACATGACGGATTATAAAGACCGGTTTGGTGAAACGCGCTTGCAGGCGACCCCACTCAGCACCTTTGGCAGCGGTATGCCGCCGTTGCCGAATTTTGCCGATCGCGGCGTTGAACTGTCGCGCTTTATCAGCCAATTCGACCGCACGGCGGGTTATCCGATGGCGTGGTACTTTTGTATGATTTCAGGTGTTGAAAAGGCCCTTAAAGGGGTCGCTCACGCGGTCTTTGAAGACGTCAGCGGGCCTTATGACTATTTGCCGGAGCGCGATATCGCCGTGCTCAAAGAGTGGATGGCGGACAGCTATATATTTTAGGTGAAATGTCGAAATTGTCGGGTTTGTGACAACGCCATTTGGCGCGAGAGGTCAGAATATCAAGGGCTTAGATGTTGGCACAGGAGTTGCGAGGCCTGAGGCGACAACCAAGTCTGTGACAACAGCGAAGGACGTGGGGCCACCCGCATAAACATCATGAAGCCACAAGACATCGCAGAACTTCTCGACGAACCCGCGTGCGGGCACAATCACAAAGAAAAGTCCGGCTGTGCGCGTCCGTCACCGGGTGCGGCGGCGGGTGGGTGTTCGTTTGACGGCGCGCAAATTGCGCTGCTGCCCATCGCCGACGTCGCGCACATCGTTCATGGCCCCATTGCGTGTGCCGGGTCCAGTTGGGACAATCGCGGCACCCGGTCTTCGGGGCCGACGCTCTGGCGGGTCGGCATGACCACCGACTTGACCGAACAAGACGTGATCATGGGCCGCAGCGAAAAGCGTCTGTTCCATGCCATCAAACAAGCCATCACCGATTACAGCCCGGCGGCGGTGTTTGTCTACAACACCTGCGTTCCGGCCTTGATCGGCGACGATGTCGATGCGATCTGCAAACAGGCGGAAGAACGCTGGGGTGTGCCCGTTGTGCCTGTTGATGCGGCCGGTTTTTACGGCACCAAAAACCTCGGTAACCGCATTGCCGGCGAAGCCATGGTGAAGTATGTGATCGGCACCCGCGAACCGGATCCGGTTTCAGACCATCTGAAACGTGAAGGCGTTCAAGTCCACGACATTGCCTTGGTTGGGGAATACAACATCGCGGGTGAGCTGTGGCATGTGACCCCTTTGTTGGATGAATTGGGCCTGCGGATTCTGGGTTCTTTGTCGGGCGATACCCGCTTTGGCGACGTGCAAACCATTCACCGCGCCGAAGTCAACATGATGGTCTGTTCCAAGGCCATGATCAACGTGGCGCGCAAGCTGCAAGACAAATACAACACGCCGTGGTTTGAAGGCAGTTTTTACGGCACTTCGGACATGAACATCGCGCTGCGCAAATTTGCCGAAATCATCAACGACCCCAGTTTGACGGCGCGCACCGAAGCGCTGATTGCGCGGGAAGAAAAACGTCTCAACGAACGCTTGGAGCCGTGGCGAGATCGCCTCCGCGGCAAACGCGTGTTGCTCTATACTGGCGGCGTGAAGTCTTGGTCCGTGGTTGCCGCACTGCAGGATTTGGGTCTTGAAGTGGTCGCTACCGGCACCAAAAAATCGACCGAAGAAGACAAAGCGCGCATTCGCGACTTGATGGGGGCCGACGCCGTCATGATCGAAGACGGCAATCCCCGCGCCCTGCTGGATACGGTGGCAAACCTGAAGGCCGACATCTTGATTGCCGGGGGGCGCAACATGTACACGGCCCTCAAAGCCCGCGTGCCGTTTTTGGACATCAATCAAGAACGCGAATTCGCCTATGCCGGATACGCAGGCATGGTCGAGCTGGCGCGCCAACTGGCCCTGTCGTTGGAAAGTCCGGTGTGGGACGCGGTGCGCAGCCCCGCACCCTGGGCGACAAAGGGGGAGGTTTAAGTTATGGCTGAGCTTATCAAACGCGCCAAAGCCCTTTCGGTCAAGCCGCTCAAATCCAGCCAAACCATCGGTGCGGCGTTGGCGTTTTTGGGTCTTAAAAACGCCATCCCCATGCTGCACGGCTCCCAAGGCTGCACGGCGTTCGGCAAAGTCTTTTTTGTGCGTCACTTTCGCGAACCGATCCCCTTGCAAACGACTGCCATGGATCAGGTTTCCACGGTGATGGGGTCGCAAGACAATGTGATCGATGGCTTGGCGGCGATTTGCAAAAAATCCAAACCGGCCGTGATCGGTCTGCCGTCCACCGGGCTTTCGGAAACCCAAGGCGCCGACGTGCGTCTGGCAATCCGTGAATTTCGCACCCAGCATCCCGAATTTGCGGACACGGAGATCGTGCCTGTGGACACCCCCGATTTCACTGGATGTCTGGAAACGGGATACGCCAAAGCCGTTGATGAACTCATTTTGGCCCTTGCCGTGCACATGGACGATAAGGACGAGTCTCGTGTCAACATCTTGGCGGGTGCACACTTAACACCGGGCGACATCGAAGCGGTCAAAGACATGGTAGAGCTGTTTGGTCTCACCCCGGTCGTGATCCCCGATATTTCCGGCAGCTTAGACGGTCATTTGGGCGACAAAGATTTTGCCCCGCTCACCACCGGGGGCGCGACGGTAGATGTCATCCGCACTTTGGGCGGGGCCAAGGCCACCATCGTCATCGGCGCGGCCTTGAGCCCGGCGGCGGATCGCTTAGGTCAAATAACCGGCGTTCCAGATTACCGCTTTGACCATCTGTTGGGGTTAAAGGCGGTGGATGCCTTTGTCTTAGTCCTGTCCCAAATCAGCGGCCAAGCGGTACCTGCCAAGTTGGAACGCCAGCGCACCCAGGTGCAAGACGCCATGTTGGATGCCCACTTCATGATCGGCCAAGCCCGCGTTGCCATCGCGGCGGACCCTGATTTGCTGAAAACCATGATCGATTTTGTCCAAGGCATGGGGGCCGAAGTCGTCGTCGCCGTTTCGCCTGCGGGGGCGAAGTCGTTGAAAGACTTGCCCGTTCAAAACGTTAAAATTGGCGATCTGGAAGACCTGGAAAAAATGGCCTTCGACGGGGGTGCGGAACTGGTGATTGGCAATTCGCACTGTGTGCAGTCGGCAGAGGCTCTGGGGGTGCCGGTGTTGCGTGCAGGCTTTCCGCAGTTTGATATCGTGGGCGGATTTCGCAAAACGTGGATGGGATACGCGGGCACCCGGGATGCCTTGTTTGATGTGGCCAATCTGATGTTGTCCACACACAAGGGTGAAGTGGAACCCTATGCGTCCATCTATGCGAACCGGCCCGCTGAGAAAGGGCCTGCTGACAAGGGGCCTGGTGAGAAGGGAGAGGGGAACCATGTCCATCGCGCGACATCTTCGGGTTCTGGACTGCGCCACTAAGGAGAACGCCATGCCCAATGGAATCAAAGTTGCCTTTGCCTCGACCGACATGCGCCATGTGGATCAGCATTTTGGATCGGCCAAGTCTTTTGTGATGTACGAGGTTGATCCCGAAAATGCCACCATGACCGACGCGGTTGAATTCGGCGCCTTGGATCAAGACGGCAACGAAGACAAGCTGGATGCCAAAATTCAAGCCCTGTCCTCGTGCGCCGCTGTTTATGTGCAAGCTATCGGCGGGTCCGCCATTACCAAGCTGGCGCGCATTGGTGTGCAGCCAATGAAGGTTCAGCCGGGCAGTCCCATTTCGCAATTGGTCGCGGAACTGCAAGCCCAATTGCGTGCTGGCCCGACGGCATGGATAGCGCGCGCTTTGCAAGGGGAAAAAACCGGTGAGCGCTTCGATGGTATGGAGGCGGAAGGTTGGAATGAATAGCCCCGCACACAGCACGGTTCCCCTCACCGGAAACCCTCAAAACACCACCGTCAGCGGACGGGTGGTGTCTGGGGCGGGCGGCCAACTGTTTGTCGATGTGCCGCGTCGATCAGCGTGCAAAAGCTGCTCCAAGGAAAGCGGCTGCGGGATGTCGGTGCTGGGGGGCTTGAGCGTGTCGCAAAGTTTGCGCTTTGAAATGCAAGGCGGCGTGGAGGCGACGCCCGGTGAAACGGTGCAGTTGAGCTGCTCGCACGATGGTTTGGTGAAGGCCGCGCTGATGGCCTACTTGCCCCCTGTATTGGGTTTGGTGGCGGGCAGCGTCGCAACGTCGCTCAGTGGTTTTGGCGATGGCCTGCAAGCGCTGGGCGCGCTGGTCGGGTTGGGCCTTGGATTGATTTTAACACGGGCACTCGCCGTTCATGGCGGCTTGCCTCAAATGCATATACACGAAGGAAAAAACTCATGAGCAAAGACCTCGTCATTGATGCGGCCGATCCTGTTTTGAAGTCCGATTTTGTGACGGAAATGACCCGTCAAATCCGCGCCATTGATTCCTACGGCGTTTATGACACAGCCACGGACATTGATGTTCTGGACCCGTTGGTTTTAACCAAAGACCGCAAACGCGCCATTCCCATAGTGGGCGACCCCGACGAAGAAACCTTGGCCCGGGTCAAAGCCTTTTACAACGCCATCGCCGTGATGACGGAAAAGGAATGCGGCAAGATGGCGGTGCCGCTGATGCACATTTCTCACGAAGGCTTTGGCCGTGTTTTGATCACGGTGGGCAAGTTGGTGGTGATGGATAAAACCTTGCGCGACGTGCATCGTTTTGGCTTTGAAAGCCTGTCGAAGATGAAGGACGAAGCCGACAAACTGTTGTCGGTGGCGTTGAACATTGTCGGTAAATACCCGGAAGTTGCCGGTTTGTAATCGAGGATTTTAACATGACGGACGATGAATTGAAGGCTCTGCAAAAAGCAGAACGCAAAGCAAAACGGATTGCTTCAGAAATGGCGATGGAATTGCACGATTTGATCGAAGATCGTTTGCCCGCCGCCTTTGAAGACATTCCCAAAATATCCCAAGACACCTATGACGCCTGCAAGGCCTGGTCCGAGGCCAATGCGGCCCTGAAGGCTGCCGAGGGCGCTTAACGCACAACACCCCTGAAATTAAGGAAAACGAGACATGAGCAACATCACGGGCATCACACGGGGCGGTACGGAATTCACCCCCGAATTCGTCACCACTTTGGATCAAAGCAAATGTATCGGCTGTGGTCGGTGTTTCAAAAGCTGTTCGCACGACGTGTTTGACTTGGTTGATCGCGATGATCTGGATCTTGGCGACGCTGAAGCAGATTGGGATGACGATGACGGCTTCTCCGATGATGCTGCCATGGTTATGACGTTGAAAAACCCCATGGACTGCATCGGCTGCAAAGCTTGCATCAAGGTGTGCCCCAAGGCGTGCATGAGCCACTCCCCCCAGCCGATGCCTTAAGGTCCGAATATTTTAGCACCCATAACAATAAAGGAGCGACGGTATGCCCCGTCCCGATAAACACGTTTTTGTCTGCACCCAATCTCGTCCCGCCGGACACCCGCGCGGTTCGTGTTCGCAATTCAATTCCAACGACGTCATGGAAGCCTTTATGGCGGCCTTCCAGGAACACGATTTGTGGGGCGTGCACAAAGTGTCGGCGTCCAGCTGTATCGGTCCATGCTTCACGGGTCCCAGCGTTTTGGTCTATCCCGAAGGCGTGATGTACATCAAAGTGAAGCCCGAAGACGTGACGGAAATTGTTGAAAGTCACTTAAAGGGCGGCCAAGTTGTTGAGCGTCTCATGGCGCCTGCGGACATCTGGTAGGACGCTTGGTCACATGACGGCTCCCGCAAGGTTGATCTTGGTGCACAAACAACGCACCAGCGCACGCATTCGCTTTTTACGGTTTGCCGACGGCATCGCGGCGCCTCAGCCCTTTCCCAAGCTCGCCCAAGTTTTGGACGATGGCGAGGAGGGCGAAGGCGCAGCGGTGGTCGCGCACCCCGCCATGTTGGTGAGCCAAGTCGCAAAGCGGTTGGGCCTGAGCCCCGGGGTGATCGAACTGGAAAGCGAATTCAGCGCCTTTGTTGATACGCCGGACGGCGTGTCGCGGGTCTACTTGGGGCAATTCACGTCGATGGACCCGCCGTTTGAAGTGTCTGAAAAAGCGCACGCAAACTTCATCGCCATCACCGAAGCCCGCGACCTGTCTCCCACCGAACTGGAACTGCTGCGCCGGGCGTATGCCTGTATTATGGAATAGACCCTGACGGGTTGGTCTTACACGCTTAATGATACGGATATGATTTTGGTGTTATGGCTCACGGTGAGTTGAACGTCCTGGGAAGATGATACTGTGATGGGGGCATCCAAATAAAATATAGCCTGCTCCCAATGATTGTCAGCATTTTGGTCAGCCGCAGTATCAAATATTTGGGTGCCGTCAAGGTGGAGGCGGAACCACAATGCCACGCCATGGCAGACGGCTGATTTAAGGGGGCGAACCGCCATTTCTTTTTTGTCGGGTGTGATGGCTTTCCCCATAAAGTCAATATCGAATATTGCCAATTCTTCAGATATGAACTCATATGCATAATCGTTTAGACACAGTTGATCATAAGGTCGTGCAAGGTCGTTAAACGGCGACAAATCAAAACCAGAAACGATTCCGACTCTCCCTCTTTTGTAAATTTCCATACTTTCGAATAAGGCGCAAAACACTTGGGCGCTTTGCGGGATGATGACCGCATCATCAGTCAATAAATTAGCCCGTGCATGCTTGATGCTTTCAACAGCATTTTCTCCCAGCAAACCGACGTCAAAGGTTTCTGTGACCAATACATTTGCTTTTTTGGGGATATCCGTTCCAACTTTAAGAGACGTTGAAACAGCGTTATGCACCTTAATGATATGGTCAAAACCATTTCGTTTAATGATATTTGTCGCGGCGTGAGCAATTGCGGGAACCATCTCTGCGGCATCAACGCTTCGCGCACCGCTTCGGGCGGCCATCATTGCCAGCAGTCCAGATCCGGTGCCGATATCAAGAACAATTGAATCAGAATTTATTGTGGACTTGATGGCGTTCTCATAAGCGATGTTTCGGGGCACATCGTTCATCATGGGGAAGTGCCAGGGGGCCACTTGTCCCGTGATTAATGATTTGTATGCAATTTGCGCATTCTCAAAATTTGGCAAAATTTTGAGTGCGCTGAGATAACTGTTTTCAGCATCTTGATTGCGTTTGAGTTTCCGATAAAGATTGCCCAACCCGTAGTGAGCAATTCCATGTTGCGGATCAATCGAAAGTGCCTTTTGAAAACAAGAAACCGCCTCGTCTAAATTGCCTTCACTCTCTAACGCAACACCAAGACTATTGTGGGCTTCTGCAATATTTGGATTGATCGAAATTGCTTTTCTGTAGCAATTGATGGCGTCGTCTAGCTTTCCCTGCTCGCGCAGAACAAGGCCAAGGTTGAGGTGAAGTTCGGCAATAGACGGGTCAAAAGAAATGGCTTCTTTGTAATGAGAAATAGCGTCGTCGAATCGGCCTTGTTGCTGGTAGACAAATCCTAAGTTGTTATATGCAGCTACATAGTTTGGATGAATGGATATGGCTTTTTGATAGCATGTAACCGCGTCGTCATATCGATTTAACCCCTGAAAAGTGACGCCTAAATCATAATGCGCATCAGCATAATCAGGTCTTGCTGCGATGGCTTTGCCGATCAATTCAATCGAAATATCAAGTTTCCCGACCTGACGGGCGAGAATGCCAAGCATGCGCAATGCATCGGGCTGATTGGGGGCCTTGGCCAAGACCTCTTCATACAGCCCTTTTGCCTGAGGCAGCTGCCCAGCCATGTGGTGTTGAATGGCTGAATCCAAGGTTTGTTGAATGTTTGAACTGTGTTGCATGGCTGAAAGATCCTAATTGTAACCCTTTGTAGCATTGCTGTTTGTTGTATTGCCAATCATTTATCCTGCCATAATTGCGTTCGATTGCGTCGTGTGGAAATGGGTTCTGATTCTAAATTGTGAGGTTCCTGACAGGTTCTGGATCTCGGGAAAGCCTGCATTTGCAGGCTTTTTTGCGTTTTGGGGTTGGCGCATGCTTTGCATGGGGAACAGAGGGACAGGGAACGGAAAAAGTAACGGTTTTGCAAAAGGAGTTTCAAGATGACTTCCTCACGTCAGCATCTCATCTCGTTTATCCTTCTCGTCATTTTGGTGGCGTTGGCGTCATGCGCCAAGGCTCCGGCTGAATACAAAGAAACCCGCTATATCTTCGGCACTTTGGTGGAATTCATCATTCGCGGTGTGGATGAAGGTGTTGCCAAACAGGCCGTTGCGGACATTGATCGCGACTTTCAACACATGCACAAAGACTGGCATGCGTGGAAGGCGGGTGGAGAATTGGTGGCTTTGAACGCAGCCTTGGCGCATGGCGAAAGTCGCCATGTGTCGCCCTTCGTGTTGCCTTTGTTAAAGGAAGGGCGGGACTTGGAAGCCAAAAGCGGTGGGCTGTTCAACCCGGCCATTGGCGGTCTGATCGAAATCTGGGGCTTTCATTCCGATGAATTGCCGACTGGGAAATTACCGGATTTTGACAAAATTCACGCCCTGGCGGCGCGTCATCCGTCCATGGCGGATCTTAAAATTGAGGACGATCTTGTCAGTTCAACCAACCCCACCGTTCAATTTGATTTCGGCGGTTTTGCGAAGGGTGTGGCGTTGGATATGGCGGTGGCCAAGTTGAAAAGCCTGGGCATCAACAATGCCATCGTCAACGCGGGCGGCGATCTCAACACCTTGGGCCAAGCGGGAGAGCGGTTGTGGAATGTGGGCATTCGCGATCCGCGTGACTGGGGGGTGATTGCGTCGGTGCAACTGATGGGCGGTGAAAATCTCTATACGTCGGGGAATTATGAACGGTTCCGGGAATCGGAAGGCATCCGCTACGCCCACATCATTGATCCGCGCACAGGCATGCCGGTAGAACACACGGTTTCGGCCAGCGTCATTCACACCGACGGCGCACTGGCGGATGCGGCGGCAACGGCGTTGATTGTTGCGGGGCCGGAGCATTGGGTCGAAGTCGCTAAAGCCATGGGCGTTCGCGACGTCATGCTGGTGGACAAACAAGGCACGGTGTACGCCAGCCCCGAGATGTTGGCGCGCGTGGTGTTCGACACCGACAAAAAACTCACCATCGTGAAAAGCGCGCCGTTGTCGCAGCAAGCCTCCCACACGGTGGTGCAATTGTCAGACTCACGACAAGGCCAGATGCCCGCAAGGCATTGAGTTTAGGACGTTTATAATCTGGCACGGTCGTTGCTTCTCTTATGGATAAAAGAAGGCCGTCAAGCGCCACTCAGATCATAGGAGCCAACATGTTAGAGCTAACTGAAAATGCCCAAAAAGCCTTAGCCCAGGTCATTGCCGGTTCGGATAAAACCATCGCGGGCCTGCGCATCGAAGTGAACAGCGGCGGCTGTTCCGGCCATCAATATGCCCTGAGTTTGGAAGAAACTCCGCCCTTGGGCGACGTGGTCGTCGAAGCGGGCGCGCTGTCGGTGTTCGTCAGCCCGGCGAGCCTTCAATACTTGGAAGGCGTCACCGTTGATTTTACCGAGAGCGTTGAAGGCGCTGGCTTCACCTTCGATAACCCGAATGCCAAGTCGTCATGCGGCTGCGGCAAATCCTTCTGCGCTTAATGTGCGCCAAAAAGTGAGACCTGAACCATGTGGGATTATTCCGATACCGTCAAAGAGCACTTCTTTAACCCGCGCAATGCAGGGGAATTGGCAGCGGCCAACGCCACCGGCGACGTCGGTTCCATTTCCTGCGGCGATGCGTTGCGGTTGCAACTGAAGGTCAACCCGGACACGGAAATCATCGAAGACGCCGGGTTCCAAACCTTTGGCTGCGGGTCCGCCATCGCGTCCAGCTCGGCGCTCACGGAAATCATCAAGGGCAAGACTTTGGATGAAGCATTGAAAGTCTCAAACCAAGACATCGCCGATTTTTTGGAAGGTCTGCCGCCGGAAAAGATGCATTGCTCGGTCATGGGACGGGAAGCCCTGCAAGCGGCGATTGCCGATTATAAAGGCGAAGAATGGAAGGACGATCACGAAGAAGGTGAACTGATTTGCAAATGCTTCGCCATCGACGCTGTCATGATTGAAGAAACCATCCGCGCCAATGACCTGTCGTCCGTTGAAGACGTCACCAACTACACCAAGGCCGGCGGCGGGTGTTCGTCGTGTCATGAAGGCATCGAAGAAATTCTCACCAAAGTCTTGGCCGAAAAAGGCATTGAGTTTGATCCCGAATCCGCGCCCAAGCCGCAAGTGGCGCCCTTAACAGAGCCCACCGACAAAACCCCGGCCGTTGCAAAAATCGACAGCGAAGGCAGCACCGACAGCGGCATGTCGAGCTTCCAGCGGATCAAGAAGATTGAAGCCGTGATCGAAAAAGTGCGCCCCACCTTGCAAGCGGATCGCGGCGATATCGAACTCATCGACGTGCAGGGCAACCGCATTATGGTTCATTTGGTCGGCGCGTGTGCGGGCTGTCAAATGGCGGGCATGACCTTGGGCGGTGTGCAGCAGCAATTGATGGAAGCCTTGGGCGAGTTCGTGCAAGTCATTCCGGTGCAAAAGAAAGCCGTTCACGCGGTATCGGGGGCTTAAGTCATGGACGGTATCTATCTCGACAACAACGCCACCACCCAGGTCGACCCTGAAATCGTCGCAGAAATGCTGCCGTATTTTACCGAGCAATATGGCAACCCGTCTTCCATGCACCAATTCGGCAACAAAGTCGGCCACGCCATTAAAACCGCCCGTGGGCAGGTTCAGGCGTTGTTGGGCGCGGAGCATGACAGTGAAATCGTGTTCACATCGTGCGGAACGGAATCCGATTCCACGGCCATCCTTTCGGCGCTGAAGGCGTTCCCGAAGCGTCAAGAAATCATCACCACCACCATCGAACACCCCGCCGTTCTGGAACTGTGCAAACATCTCGAAAAAGAAGGCTACACCGTCCACTACCTGAAAGTGGATGGGAAGGGCCGCCTGGATTTGGATGTTTACAAAAGCTTGCTCAGCCCCAACGTTGCCGTGGTCTCGGTGATGTGGGCCAACAACGAAACCGGCACCTTGTTCCCGGTCGAAGAGATGGCGGAACTGGCTCATGCGGCGAACGTGTTGTTTCACACCGACGCGGTGCAGGCGGTGGGCAAAGTGCCCATCGACTTAAAAAGTTCCAAGATTGATATGCTGTCTTTGTCCGGACATAAGCTGCATGCGCCCAAGGGCGTTGGTGTGTTGTACTTAAAACGCGGCACCCGGTTTCGGCCGTTGCTGCGCGGCGGTCATCAAGAACGCGGTCGGCGCGCCGGCACGGAAAACGCGGCGTCCATCGTTGGCCTGGGTCTGGCGTGCGCATTGGCGATGAAGCACATGGCGTTTGAAAACACCGAAGTCAAAGCTTTGCGTGATCGCCTTCAGGCGGGAATTTTGGACGCTGTGCCCAGTTGCTTTGTCACCGGTGATCCCGACAACCGTCTGCCCAACACCTTGAACATTGCGTTTGAATACGTTGAAGGCGAAGCCATCTTGATGCTGTTGAACAAGGACGGCATTGCGGCTTCATCGGGTTCGGCGTGCACGTCCGGTTCTCTAGAACCGTCTCACGTGATGCGGGCCATGGACATTCCGTTCACCGCCGCCCACGGCACCATTCGCTTTTCGTTGTCGCGCTACAACACCCCCCAAGAAATTGAGAAGGTTATTGACGTTATCCCCACCATCATGACCAAGCTCCGCAAGCTCTCCCCGTATTGGGGGGAGAATGGTCCGGTTGCCAACCCCGACGCGGCGTTTGCTCCGGCTTATTCCTAAAGAGCAACTTTTCTGTTGCCTCCTAGCACTTGGCGGTGAGGGCCTTACCCTCACCGCCATTTTTTTGTGGCATTTGTGACAATTTACGCAGCCCAAATATTAAGGCATTGTTATTGCTGGGTAAAATAATTGGCACGACGGTTGCTTATACAAAAGGGCGTAACCGGAGCCCGTGTGATCATGACCCAGCAGAGCAACACAAACCCATCCCAACCCAGGCCATCACACCCCAGAACCGTCATCATTGACGACACCACCCTGCGTGACGGCGAGCAATCCGCAGGTGTCGCTTTTTCACTGGCGGAAAAAATTGAAATTGCTCGCCAATTTGATTTTCTCGGTGTGCCGGAACTGGAAATCGGCATCCCCGCCATGGGTGCTGAAGAACGCGAAGCCATTCGCGCCGTGGCGGATTTAAAACTCAACACCAATCTGGTGGTGTGGTGCCGTATGCGCGACGATGACCTGGCGCATTGCAAAAATTTGGACGTGAATGTCGTCGATCTGTCCATGCCGGTATCCGATCAGCACATTTTTCACAAACTGGGGCGTGACCGGGACTGGGCGTTGAGCGAGATTGCCCGCGTTGTGCCCAAGGCCTTGGATATGGGTTTGGACGTGTGCATCGGTGGCGAAGATTCATCGCGTGCCGATATGGAGTTCATCGCCCGTGTGCTGGAAACGGCGGCCAAGGCCGGGGCGAAACGGTTCCGCTTTGCCGACACGGTGGGGGTGTTTGATCCGTTCGCAACCCGGGCGGCGTTTGAGCGCATGCGTGCGCTCAGCGATTTGGATTTGGAAATTCATGCCCACGACGATTTGGGTTTGGCCACGGCCAATACCTTGGCGGCGATTTTGGGTGGGGCCACCCACGCCAACACCACCGTTCACGGCCTGGGTGAACGCGCGGGCAATGCGCCGTTTGAAGAAGTGGTGATGGGGTTGAAGCATTTGCACGGCATCGACACCGGCATCGATTTGCGCAAAATCAAAACCTTGTCGGAGGTGGTGGCGCAAGCTTCCGGGCGTCCGGTGCCGTGGCAAAAAAGTTTGCTGGGCGATGGCGTGTTTACCCACGAAGCGGGCATCCACGTGGATGGCCTGATGAAAAATCCATTAAACTATCAAGGCGTCGATCCGGCCGAAGTTGGACGCGTCCACCAGATCGTATTGGGCAAGCATTCGGGCACCCGCTCCGTGAGTCTGGCGTATGAACATCTCGGCCTTGCCGTGGACCGTATCCAAGCGCAATGCATTTTGGACCGTGTGCGGCTTTTTTCCACCCAATACAAACGCGCCCCCCAAGACGCAGACTTGCTGCGTTTTTTCCAGGAAACGTTACAGATTGAGGTTTTGCCCCATGCCTGATCAAGTCCCGTTCTCATCCGAAAATATGTCGGTGTCCAGATCCTTGCCAACGGCGGATGTCTTTGAGCCCCAAAAGATGCCCGGCCTGTTTGCCTTGCTGCGTGAAGATGTGTCGTGCGTGTTTGGACGCGACCCGGCGGCGCGCACAAAGCTGGAAGTCATGACCACGTACCCCGGTGTGCATGCCCTGATCAATCACCGTCTGGCGCATAAACTGTGGAACAAGGGTTGGCGTTACGGGGCGCGCTTGCTGTCGTTTTTCAGCCGCATGTTTACGGGCATCGAAATTCATCCGGGCGCGGTCATCGGGCGGCGATTTTTTATCGATCACGGCCACGGTGTGGTGATTGGCGAAACCGCCGTCATCGGCAACGATGTGACCATTTATCACGGCGTGACCCTGGGCGGCACGTCGTGGAGCCGCGGTAAACGCCATCCAACCTTGGAAGATGGTGTGGTGGTGGGCGGCGGTGCCATGATCTTGGGTCCCATCACCGTCGGCAGCGGTGCGAAAGTCGGGGCCAATTCCGTGGTCATCGCCGACGTGCCGCAAAACCGCACGGTGGTTGGCATTCCCGGACGGGTGGTGCAGAGCGCTGATACCGCGCACTTGAATCCCTCGGGCATTGATTTGAATCATCATCTGATCCCCGACCCGGTGGCGGATGCGGTGGCGTGTGTGTTGGAGCGCTTGGCCGTCGTGGAAACCCGGTTGGGCCTGTCAGATGGCAACTGCATGGAATGCGATGGCGATGGCGTGTGCGACAACGTCAGCCCCCAAGCGCGCAAACGTGGTCGCAAGCATACCCCCCTGGCCAAAGCGATGGGGAGCTAAATCATGGACCTGCTGGCCTATGAGCCCGGTGAAATGTATTTCACGGAACCCTTAACCCCAGAGGTCGAGGCGCTGCTGCACAAGGCCAGCGAGACTTATGGCGATCCCATTGCGGAAGCTCATTTGCTGGAGGCTGAACACTTAGCCCCCGAACACCTCACCGTTTTGGTGGCGCTGTATCGCTATCACTATTATCGCCATCAGCACGCCCAAGCCTTAGAGGTGGCTATCCGGGTGAAAAAAATTGTCGCTCGACGGCTCAACTTCGCTTCGGACTGGCGCGATCTTGGTTTGCCAGATGTGCAGCGTGCAGCAGCTCATGCGGCGGAGTTGGTGCGGTTTTATCTGCATGCCTTAAAGGGCTCTGGTTATCTGCTGTTGCGCCTCGACGATGTTGAGCGCGGCCTGGAACGGCTCGATAAAGTGGCAGAACTCGACCCCAAAGACCGCATCGGTGCCGCTGCTTTGGCAGACGTTACGCGCCAAGCCCTTCAAACAGATCTCACTTAAGCCCCATAGGAGACACAGCCATGTTCGATTTTGATGCAGACCTGGAAGACGACATTTCCGAATTGGAAGGGGCAGAAGATTTTCTCAACTATTTTGCCATTCCGTTTGATCAAACTATCGTTCATGCCTATCGCTTGCACATCTTGCAACGCTTTCACGATGACATCGTCAAAGTCGCAACGCCGCCTGAAGAGGAAAGTGAACGCAAGGCGCTCTACACAAAATTACTGACCAAGGCTTATCAGACGTTTGTGGATTCTGATCCCAAGACGGAAAAAGTTTTGCAAATCTACAAATCCATGGATCAAGACGCGGCCCCTGCGTTTGTGCCTCTCAGCGACTTGATCAAATAAGGAGCTCCATCGTGCGACCAGAATTTGAAATTGGTGATGAAGTCCGCGTGACGCGCAACGTGCGCAACGACGGCACTTTTCCGGGTATGAATACGGGCACCTTGATCATGCGTCGGGGCAGCACCGGAACGGTGGTGGACCGGGGCACGTTTTTGCAAGACCAGATCATCTACACCGTTCACTTTTTGGGCGACGACCGGGTGGTGGGGTGTCGGGAAGAAGAACTGATCGCCATCGATGCGCCATGGAATCCATCCAAGTTCGAATTCCGCGACAAGGTGGTGGCACTGAAGACCTTTGCGGTGAACGGTGAAATCATTGCCGAAGCGGGCGATGAGGGGGAAATCTTGATGGTGCTGCGCGAAACCGAAGGGGAAATGGCCTACCACGTGCGTTTTCCCGGTCACACCTTGCAGATTTTGGAAAGTCGTTTGGATTGGGCCGATCCTGAACAAGCGAAGTTGGAGGAGATGACGTGAGTTTGTCAAAGGTCTCAACCCAACCGGGCGCGGATGAACGCGGTTTGCACGCTTATCACATCTTGCGTGCCGCAACCGAGATGTTCGGTCGTCAACCGGGGGAATTGGAAGCCAGCCAACTCAGCGCCGCCACTCAACGCGCCGAACAAGCTCGCGCCCTGGAAGACTTGGTGCTGTCCAGCACAAATGGGCGCCGCGTCTCGATCCCAAATGTTGAAGTCGACGATGCCGTTGAACGCATTCGACAGCGTTTCGACGATGAAATCGCTTTTGAGAAAGCCCTTTTGGAAAGCAATGTGACGGTTACGGATTTGCGTCGCGCGCTTTGGCGGGAACTGGCCTTTGATGCTGTTATGAGTATGATTGGCGACGAGGTTGAACCCATCTCAGACGCCGAGGTGGAAGCCTATTACACGGACAACCCCAAGCCGTTCCACCGTCCCGAACAGCGCACGGCGCGCCACATCTTGATCACCATCAACGACGATTACGCGGAAAATACGGACGAACAAGCCACACTGCGGATCAATGCCATCAAGGATCACTTGGCCCAAAACCCCAGCGATTTTGCTACCCAGGCCAACACCCATTCCGAATGCCCCAGCGCCTTGGAAGGCGGTCTTCTGGGCCATTTTCCGCCCGGCAAGTTGTACAGCGAAATTGATCAAGTGCTGTTTACCATGGCAGAAGGTGAAATTGCCGGACCCGTGCAGACCGAAGCGGGACTGCACTTGGTTTTGTGCGAAAAAATTGAGCCCGCAGCCGTCATTTTATTGGAAGAAGCCCGTGAAAAACTGCGCCAGCATCTCAGCAACAAACGCCGAAAGGCTCGCCAGAAGGCTTGGATCAAAACGCTGAAATAATATTTAGAGTGTGTCGGCTTCCCCACATGCGTGGCCCTTTGGATGTGACAATGTTTGGCAAGGTTATGTCGGGTTGTCGCCAAGGTGAATGGTAACGGATTGAATTTGTTTGGTTCTCTTTTTTGGCACGAGTGTTGCTATCAAGGAGGCAATCTCTTTCTTGATCTCACAGACAGGTGACACTCCATGGCCAACATTTATTTCAGCTCTCCCATCATGCGCAAAAACAAAAAGGTCGAAGCCGTTGCCGGCTCGCTCGACACCATTTTGAAAATCGCCAAAGAACACGGCATCAAAATCCCCCACGAATGTGAAGACGGCGAATGCGGTTCGTGCCTCATCAAAGTGACTCACCTGGATGGCGAGCGTGTGAAGGGCGTGGCGCTCACCGACAAAGAACGTGAAGTTTTGAAATCCATCGGCAAGTTGTCGAGCAAGGAAATCGAAAAAGCCTACGTCAACGATTTGCCCCCGTCCTATCGTCTGGCATGTCAGTGCGTGGTCACCGACGAAGACCTTCTGGTGCAGTTCACCGGTGAGCCGGGCGGCGCTTAAGTCTCAACGGACACACGGTAAATCCCTAAAGCAAATCCCTAAAGCGAGGGACCATCGATATAAGGTCGGTGGTCCCTTAACTTTTGCACAGTTGAAGGGGCGGAAAGAGAGGCCGTGCTCAGCCCCCTATTTTGGGGCGGTGGGAATGATTTTTCCCGGATTGAGGATGTGGGTGGGATCGAGCGCCGCTTTGATCAACGCCATGGCGTCGACCGCCGGTTCACCCAACTCGGCTGTTAGATACTTGGTTTTGCCCATGCCGATGCCATGTTCTCCGGTGCAGGTGCCGTCCAGCGCCAGGGCCTGGGCGACGATGTCGGCGCCTAAGCGTTCAACCTCTTGACGTTCTTGGGCGTCGTCTGGATCAAATAAGATCAGGGTATGAAAATTTCCATCGCCCACATGGCCCAAAATCAGGCCCGTCAGCGCGCTGGCCTCAAAGGCTTGGTGGGTGCGGTGAATGCATTCGGCCAAGTTGGAAATCGGCACGCACACATCGGTGGTCAGCGCCCGACAGCCGGGGCGCAAGGCCAATCCGGCATAGTACAGGTTATG
Organism: Magnetovibrio blakemorei; assembly: GCF_001746755.1. GTDB lineage: Bacteria > Pseudomonadota > Alphaproteobacteria > Rhodospirillales > Magnetovibrionaceae > Magnetovibrio > Magnetovibrio blakemorei. The sequence goes on from NZ_MCGG01000036.1 coordinate 101,320, forward strand.
GCGCGCCGCCCACAGGCGGGCACGATCCTCAGATTGAGTGGCCCATTGAAAATCTGTGCCGCCGTGCTCTGCCGCGATGGCCTGGACCATTTCGACTTGTTCCGCCACGGCGACGGATGAGCCTTCAAATTCCAAAAACAAGGTTGGCGCTTGGGCATAATTCAATTGGGAGTATTGGTTGACCGCTTTCATCGAGAGAGCGTCCAACAATTCCATGCGCGCCATCGGTATGCCCGTTTGGATGGCGGTGATGACACAATCGACGGCGTCTTCGACGCGCGGGAAGGGGCAGATGGCGGCGGTCACCGTTTCGGGAATCGGATGCAGCTTAACCGTCACCGCTGTGATGAGGCCCAAGGTGCCTTCCGATCCGATCATCAAGCGGGTGAGGTCGTAGCCTGCCGCCGATTTGCGTGCACGGTTGGCAGTCTTGACAATGCGGCCATCGGCCAGCACCACTTCCAAGGCCAAGACATTGTCTTTCATCGAGCCATAGCGCACCGTTGAGGTGCCGCTGGCGCGGGTCGCACACATGCCGCCGATGGTGGCGTCTGCCCCCGGATCGACGGGAAAAAACAATCCCGTGTCGCGCAGGTGAGCGTTTAAGGTTTTGCGTGTGATGCCCGGCTGCACGACCGCATCCATGTCGGCTTCGTGCACACAGATGACTTTGTTCATTTGGGTAAAATCGATGCACACCCCGCCTTGGGGGGCGGCGATGTGACCTTCCAAGGAGGTGCCGGCACCAAACGCAACGATCGGCACGCCCGTGCCATGGCAGAGCTTCGCCACCTGACTGACTTCATCTGTGGTGTGGACAAAAACCACCGCATCGGGCGCAGCGCTGGGCAAGGAGCCTTCGTCCCGACCGTGGCTTTCCAGAACGCCTGCATTGGTCGTCATGCGGTCGCCAAACAGGGATTTGAGTTGGGGGAGGATTTGGCTGATGGGCATGGGTGACCTTAACGCACTGATGGGGGCGGTGCGGTGCGGGTGATCAGGCTGTTTAAGTCGCGGACCCGGCCCTCAGACATGGCGTTTTTACGCCGCACATCGTCCAGCTGGTAAGACATCTCACTGATTTGGCGGATCAGGCGGGTGTATTCGCCATAGGGAATTTGGGTTGCCTTGAAGTGGCCGGAACTGAACACCACCGGCAGCGCAGATTGCGGTATGACACTGAGCACATAAGGGTTGGTCAAGGTCTCCGTAACGGTTTGCAGGGCCTGGGGCGGGATTTCCGTATAGATGACTTCGGTGACCGCATCTGTGGCACGAATATTGGCGATTTGAACCGTGTATCCGGTGGTATTGCGGGTGCCCAAAAATACCGCGACGACCATGTCGCGGGCAAAGTCGATGGGGGCCGCCCAGGTGAGACGTTGCTCGGTTTGAAACTGTTGCCACGCGCCTGCATCGCGCACGGCATGAACGCTGGGGGCACCGGGGTCGGGCAAATCACCATGGGCGCTGGCGCTTTGGGGAACAGGGGTAGACATGAGCGTCGAGGTGGCCCCTGCGGGCGTGCCGAAAAGCAGCATCAGAAAGGCAAAAAAGGCAGCTGGGGCAATGGGTGTTTTCATCAGTCTCAATCTTAAAAGTTAATCCGTGGGGGCATTATGCAACCAGCGCCGCAGAACGCTGAGACTTTTGTTGGGATGCTTTTCGATGATGGTGGCGATTTTGTCTTTGAGCACAGTTTCACGCCTCACACGTGCGGGGCGATCTTGCAATCGGGCCGTGATCGTTTCGTCAATGGTGTCGGAATGTTCGATCATGCGTTCACACATTTATGAATTGAAAACCTGGCGCTGGGCCCTCTCTTATCATGGCTGCTTATTTTTGTTGGGCCAAGCGTTAACCGCATAATATGGCATGACAAGAGAGGGTCCGGGTCCGTAAATGGATTTTTTTGGCCACATGAGCGGTTTTTAGGGGGAGCAAAAAGGGTCGGATGAGAATCCACAATGATAATTGTCGTATTTTTTAAACATCAAGTGTTGTCAAACGCATTTGCGGTTCTATCTATAAAGAGTTGTGATTGTTGAGTCTTTGTCATAGGTGAAAAAAAATGAAGTTTTCCGCGCCATTTTGACTTATGATTGTATAGTTAAGGGAATCGAAGCAAAGGTGTTACATAATGATAGCAACAGCAAAAACTGCCCCTCGTAAAACAAAAGACGGCCCCACGCCGATTGATGCGCATGTTGGTGCGCGGATTCGGGCGCGCCGCGGTTTGTTGGGCATGAGTCAGAAAGACCTGGGTGAAAAAGTCTCTTTGACGTTCCAGCAAATTCAAAAATATGAACGGGGTGCAAACCGTATCGGCTCTGGCCGTTTGTTTGAGTTCAGCCGTATTTTGGGCGTTCCCATTTCTTATTTCTTCGATGAAATGTCGTCGGAATTGAAAACATACGCTGAAAAGGGCTCTAAAAAAGGCCGTCCTCTTCCCGCCAGCGCACCGGATGCGGAAATTCTGGATCGTCGCGAAACGTTGGAACTGGTTCGCACGTTCTACCAAATTGACGACAACTTGGTTCGTCAGCGCTTTGTCGAATTGATGCGCGAAGCGGCACGGGTGTGCTCTAAATAAAGCCCTGTGTTTGGATTGACAAAGGCCGTTCCGCCGTAAGGTGGAACGGCCTTTGTCGTGTTTGGTGGTGTGTGTGTAAACTATCGGCGTTTGGGGGCGCGTGTTGTAGAGTTCACAGGCATGGACACTTAAGTCAGAAGAGTATGGGGACTTGAAATGGCAGATCTCGACATCGCCCGCGCTGTGACCGCCCAACCCATTGGCGATATTGCCAAACGTCTGGGGGTGCCCGATAGCGCGCTGGTGCGTTACGGCAACGACAAAGCCAAAATAGCCCTGGAATGGATTGACGGCCAGAAGGCAAAACCCGATGGTCGCTTGATTTTGGTGACGGCGATATCGCCGACGCCTGCTGGGGAAGGCAAAACCACCATGGCCGTGGGTCTGGGCGATGGTTTGTCGCGGATCGGCCAAAAGACCGCCATTTGCTTGCGCGAACCCAGTCTTGGTCCGTGTTTCGGCATGAAGGGTGGTGCCGCCGGGGGCGGGCGGGCCCAAGTCATCCCCATGGAAGACATCAACCTGCATTTTACCGGCGACTTTCATGCCATTGCGGCGGCCAACAATTTGTTGGCGGCGATGATCGACAATGCGGTGTATTGGCGCCTGGATTTGGGGCTCGACAATCGCCGCATCAGTTGGCGGCGTGCGGTCGATATGAATGATCGGTCGTTGCGTGAAGTGGTCACCAGCTTGGGCGGTGTGCCCAACGGCGCGCCCCGCGAAGGCGGCTTCGACATCACGGCGGCGTCGGAAATCATGGCCATCTTGTGCTTGGCCAAAGACATGGCCGATTTGCAGCGCCGTCTCGGCAACATCATCATCGGCCAAGATATGGAGCAACGCCGCTTCGTTCGCGCCTCGGAAATCAAGGCCGAAGGGGCCATGGCGGCGTTGTTGAAAGATGCCTTAAAACCGAACCTGGTGCAGACCCTGGAAGGCACGCCCGCGTTTGTCCACGGCGGTCCGTTCGCCAACATTGCGCATGGCTGCAATTCGCTGATCGCCACCAAGACGGCCTTGAAGTGTGCCGATTTTGTGGTCACGGAAGCGGGTTTCGGCGCGGACTTGGGCGCGGAAAAGTTTTTCAACATCAAATGCCGCAAGGGCGACTTGAAACCCGCCGCAGTGGTTTTGGTGGCGACCTTGCGGGCGCTGAAAATGCAAGGCGGGGCGCAAAAAGGCGAATACGCCGATGCCAACAAAGAGGCCTTGGTGAAGGGCTTTGAAAACCTCGCCCGTCATGTGGAAAATCTCAAACACTTCGGCGTTCCGGTGGTGGTGGGGCTGAACCGTTTCGCCCAAGATTCAGAGGCTGAAGTGGATCTGCTGCGCCAACGCTGCGCGGAACTGGAGGTCGAAGCCATCTCCTGCACCCATTTTGCCGACGGCGGGGCCGGGGCCGAAGACTTGGCCCATGCGGTGGTGAAAATGACCGCATCGGACACGTCTGAATTTCGTATGCTGTATGAAGACAGCCTGCCCTTGTGGGAAAAAACCCGCACCGTGGCGCGCATGATGTATGGCGCGCAAGGGGTCATCGCCGACAAAAAAATCCGCGCCAAATTCCAAATGTTTCAAGACGGCGGCTTCGGCCACCTGCCGGTGTGCATCGCCAAAACCCAATACAGCTTCTCCACCGACCCCGACCTGCTGGGCGCACCGTCCAACCACGTCGTCCCGGTGCGCGACGTGCGCCTGTCGGCAGGCGCCGAATTTGTCGTCGTCATCTGCGGCGACATCATGACCATGCCGGGCCTGCCCAAACACCCCGCAGCGGAAAACATCCGGGTGAATGCGGCTGGGGAGATTGAGGGGTTGTTTTAGGAGCGTCTGGCGCTCGTTTATGTTCGCTGCGGCTTTCTCCGTGGTGTAATCACGCACTGCGTCTTGCCTGTCGTAAAGACGCATTCGCCAGCCCTAATATTTGGCCATGCGGCGTCGTCGGAATCTTTTGTCACTTGTAGCTTGATTCCTGATGGCAGGAGGGCCTTGAGCCCCGCGCAGCCTGATATAAGTTCCTTGTCAAAAGGCGTTTCTTCGGATGAACCTGCTAAGAGGTCAAATTCCAGAGCGACGTCAAAGTCACTTTCTGCGTGATGATCTCCACGCACATGACTTCCGAAGATGTAAACGGTTTTTAGAATAGGGAACTGCTCTGCCCACTCTGCAACGATAGTGGCTAGTCGTTCTAGACTGTTATTTTCCATGTCACTTTTCTCCATCCCTCGATCGAAAGCGCATTGCGCGGCAACAATAGGGCATTTGTGTCTAGTCCACCGTACACAACGGGTTTTGTGTACGCTCAAAGTCGTTTCAGTTGTCATTACCGTCTTGGTCGGAAACTGACATTTGCGGGCCCTATCTCAACGTCTCCCCGCGTCATTGCGAGAAGCGCAGCGACGACGCAATCCATCTTGAGGCGCTAGCTCCGCAGACGTTGTCTGGATTGCCGCGCCCCCTTTGGGGGCTCGCAATGACGGGTGTCAGAAAATGGGTTCGCGCTTTTCCGCCCTGAATGCCCCTTTATTCTTCAATTTTGGATTCAAATGCTTGTGTGCAGGTGCAAAAGATGCCTAATCTATAGGCTGAAAATGTGTGTGATTAATTTTTAATCACAACGGAGCTTCTTATGCTTCCAGATGCGCCTGTTGCTCTTTCTTTGGATGTGGCTTGGGTCTTGATTGCCAGCTTTTTGGTGGCGTCGATGCAGGCGGGGTTTACGTGTTTGGAAAGCGGCTTGGTGCGCTCGAAGAACTCCATCAACGTGGCCATTAAAAATCTCGTCGATTTTTGCATTTCCAGCATTCTCTTCACGTTGTTCGGCTTTCAGCTCATGTTTGGGCCGAGCCTGGACGGTTTGATCGGGGCCTTTGCCCCGGCGTCTTATGAAAGCATGAGCCCGGATCGGGTCGCATTCTTTATTTTTCAGCTGATGTTTTGCGGCACCGCGGCGACCATTATTTCGGGTGCGGTGGCGGAACGGTTGCGCTTTATCGGTTATGTGATGATTACGGTGCTGTCGGCGGGGGTGATTTATCCGGTGGTGGGGCACTGGATTTGGAACAGCGCCCCCAGTGGAGAGCTGACCGGCTGGCTGGGCGCCATGGGCTTTTTGGATTTTGCCGGATCGACGGTGGTGCACAGCGTGGGCGGGTGGATTTCCTTGGCGGCGATACTGATCTTGGGCCCGCGCATCGGGCGGTTTGGTCTGGGTGGGCATCATATCGAAGGCCAGAATTTACCCATGGCGGTGCTCGGCGTGTTTTTGCTGTGGGTTGGCTTTTTTGGCTTCAATGGCGGTTCGACCTTGGCGTTGAATTCTTTGGTGCCGCTGATCGTCGCCAACACCGCCCTTTCCGGCGCGGCGGGCGGTCTTATTGGCTTGGCCATCAGTTGGTACAAGCGCGGTCATGCCTCGGTCGATGCGATCATCAACGGCACCATTTCGGGGCTGGTCGCCATTTGTGCGGGCTGCAATGTGGTTGGTGAAATCGGCGCCATTTTGATCGGCTTGGGGGCCGGCGCGTTGGCTATTGGCAGTGTCCACCTGATGGAAAAGTTGCAGATCGACGATGCCATCGGCGCGGTGCCGTCGCACTTGGTGGCAGGTGTTTGGGGCACGATGGCGGTGGCCCTGTTTGCCAGCCCCGAATACCTGATGGGCGGCAGCCGTCTGGATCAGATGCAAATTCAGTTGGTCGGCATCGCGGCGGTTGGACTGTTTGCGTTTCCGCTCAGCTACATAACTTTTTACGCGGTCAATCGTTTTTGGCCGATGCGGGTGTCTGCGGAAGATGAGCGCATCGGTTTGAACATTGCCGAACATGCGGCCACCACATCCATTTTGGATCTGGTGACGCAAATGGATTGGCAGGCGCGCACGGGTGATTTTTCCAAGCATGTGGACGTGGAGAACGAAACCGAAGCGCACCAGATTGCGACCTTTTACAACGTCGTGCTGGATAAATTCCAGTTGGAAACCGGGCGTCGCCAGGAAGCCTTGGAACGTTTGACCGAACTGGCGTCAACGGACGTTTTGACCGGTCTGCCCAATCGCCGGGTGTATTTTGATCTGGTGCGCCGAAGCATCGCGTCGTGCAACCGCAATGGCCGTCAAGGGGCGGTCATGTACATGGATTTGGACGGCTTTAAAAAAATCAATGACGACATGGGCCATGACGCCGGGGATGCGTTGTTGAAGCAAGTTGCGTTGAGGCTTCTGTCTTGTGTGCGCGAAAGCGATCTGGTGGCGCGACTGGGCGGGGATGAGTTCGCGCTGTTGATCGGCGAAGTGGAAACTCTGGATGCGCTGGAACATGTCGCGGAAAAATTGATTGAAACCGTCAGCGAGCCGTTCATCTTAAAACAAGGTGAAGCCAACATCGGCGTGTCGGTGGGCATCGCCGTCTTTGGGGGGTCGAGAAGTGCGCGTGAAGATGTGGAAACCGTCATCAAACGCTCAGATAACGCCATGTACGACGCCAAGTTGTCGGGCAAGGGTACGTGGCGGGTCAGCGAGCCGGAACTGGCCCCCCGACCAGCAGAGCCCTCCACAGATATAAAATTGGACCTAACGGTATCTCCCTCTTTGGCGTCGTGAGTGAGCACCGTCACAGCCCGTTTCTGAAAACCGTGTCACCTTAAGCTTCAGCACGATAGAAGTGGGAGGTACGGAAATGCATATGTTAGCACGCTCAACCCGGCTGACGATCAAGGGGCAAATGCCGACGGTGATGCCGATCATCATCGGCGGGCTGGCGAATTTCTTGTTCTGGGGCGGTTCGTTCATTCCGTTTAATCCGGCCGAAGCGGAATTTTTTGTCTATCTCAACGCGGCCGTCATGTTGCTGGGTATTTTGCTGGCAGCGGGGGGTGTCCTCATGGCGGTGCTGATCGGCTTTCGCCAATTTTCCATCACCACCTTCAGCGCCATCGCCGCCAATTCCATCGTCATCATGGCGGTGGGCCTGTTGATGTGGGGCGTGGTGTTCAACGTCGCTTAAAGCACCGATTTGGGCTCGGTGAAGTCGAGGCCTTGGGCCTCGGCCACCGCCCGGCAGGTGATTTTCCCTGCCCACACATTTAAGCCATTCAACAGATGCCGATCATCGCTCAACGCTTGCTGTGCGCCCTTATCGGCCAGGGCCAGAATGAACGGCAAGGTCGCGTTGTTCAGCGCATAGGTTGACGTGTGCGGCACCGCACCGGGCATGTTGGTGACCGCGTAATGCACCACATCGTGGACCACATACGTTGGTGCCGCGTGGGTGGTGCCGTGGGATGTTTCAAAGCAACCGCCTTGATCAATCGCCACATCGACCACCACCGAACCCGGTCGCATCGCCTTGATCATAGCCTCGCTCACCAGCTTGGGGGCTGAGGCCCCCGGGATCAATACGCCGCCCACCACCACGTCGGCGCTGAGAACGTGGTCTTCCAAAGTGTCGCTGTTGGAATAAATGGTTTTCACACGGGCGCCAAAGCGCGCGTTGAGACTGCGAAGCGTGGCGTTGCTGCGGTCCAGCACCACCACTTCTGCCCCGGTGCCAATCGCCATCAGGGCCGCGTTCGCCCCCACCGTGCCGCCGCCGATGATGGTGACCTTCGCGGGCGCGACACCCGGCACACCGCCCAGCAACACACCGCGTCCGCCCGCTTCGCGCTCCAACGCATGGGCCGCGACCTGGATGGACATGCGCCCGGCCACCTCGCTCATGGGGTGGAGTAGGGGCAGCTCGCCCGCGTTTGAGGTGACGGTTTCATACGCGATGCAGATCGCGCCACTGCGCATCAGATCGCTTGTTTGCGCCGTGTCGGGGGCTAGGTGCAGATACGTGAACAGGGTCTGGCCCGCGCGCAGACGGGCGCGTTCAACCGCCTGAGGCTCTTTGACTTTAACGACAAGGTCCGCGCGTTCCCACACCAAGGCTGCGTCCGGCGCGATGGTGGCTCCGGCATTTTCATAGTCTTGGTCGGTGGCGCCGATGCCGATGCCGGCACCGGTTTCGACCAAAATGGAATGACCGTGCTGGGCTGCCTCGCGCACGCTGGCGGGCGTCATGCCAACACGAAACTCACCGTTCTTGATTTCTTTGGGGATTCCAATGCGCATCATAAATCTCCTTGTTCTCTTTAAGTATGAACGTCGTGGGGGTGTTTGCAAGGTGGGAATTGAGGAAGCTTGTGCGGGTGACGGTCGCGTGATATGTTCCTGTTTTGTTCTTAATGGAATCAAGTTAGCAAAAGGACCCGCAGCCATGATTTCGCGCACGATGTCTCACAGGCTGTCCCCCAGGATATCTCCAAGGGAGGGCGCTGATGCCTTTGCCCCGCCGTCCGCACCGCACATGGTGCAGAGGCCGCGCCTCTCGCACATGTCGGAGCCGCCCATGTGGCTGTCGCTGGGGCATGGCAAAGCGTGGCACGCGGTGGTCAAAAGCAAGCGGGAAACGCCCGTCTTGGCCAGTGCGGTGCGCGCTGGCTTTCCTTCTCCGGCGGAAGATTACATTGAAGGCAGTCTGGATTTAAATCGCCACCTGATCCGCCACCCCGCCGCTACCTTTATTGTGCGGGTCGAAGGGGAATCCATGACCGGGGCAGGCATTTTTCCCGGCGATTTGCTGGTGGTGGACCGCAGCGTTGAACCCCATGACGGCCATGTGGTGATCGCCGTGGTGGAAGGCGAGCTGACGGTTAAGCGTCTGAAGGGCCGGGCCGGGGCGTGGCGCTTGGTGGCGGAACACCCGGATTTCCCGCCCATCCTGATGCCCAGTCTGGATGCCAGCGGAGAGGGCGGCGGTGAAACCTCCGCCATTTGGGGGGTGGTGACGAATGCGGTGCGCAATCTGATGATGTGATGACGTGCGATGACGCATCCCGCCCGTCATTGCGAGCCCCCGCAGGGGGCGTGGCAATCCAGATACGGGCTGGAGCGTTAGCAAGCTACGGAGTGCACTTCAAACATGGATTGCTTCGTCGCTTTGCTTCTCGCAATGGCTCGTCGTTGGTTCGGGGGGCGGCAATCCAACCGCGTGCGGCTTTAAAAAAGAAGGGCTCTGTTATGACAAAACTATTCGCCCTCATCGACTGCAATAATTTTTACGCGTCGTGTGAACGGGTGTTTCGTCCCGACCTCCAAGATCGCCCGGTGGCGGTGTTGTCCAACAACGATGGCTGCATCGTGGCGCGGTCCGCCGAGGTCAAAGCCATTGGCATCCCCATGGGGGCGCCGTATTTCAAAGTCCGCGATCTGTTGAGGCGTCATGATGTGCAGGTGTTTTCATCCAATTATGAGCTGTATGGCGATTTGTCGGCGCGGGTCATGGCGGTGCTGAGTGGGTACAGTCCCGACATGGAAATCTATTCCATTGATGAAGCTTTTTTAGGCTTGGATGGGTTTGAAGGCTGGGACTTGGACGCCTATGCGAGAGACCTCCGCACCACGGTCAAGCGCTGGACCGGCATTGTCGTGTCGGTTGGCATCGCACCGACCAAGACCTTGGCGAAGATTGCTGCGGAACGCGCAAAAAAGAACCCGGCCTTGGGCGGGGTGGCGATTTTGACCGACCATATTGAAATCGAAGCCGCCTTGGCCGCGACCCCGGTGGGGGACGTGTGGGGGGTGGGCCGCCAATGGGCAAAGCGCTTTCCCGCGTTTGGTATTTACACGGCGTTGGACTTTTCCCGCCAGTCGGAATTTTGGGTGCGTAAAAAAATGGGCGTCACCGGGGCGCGAACCCAGGTGGAGCTTTTGGGGACCTCGTGCCTTGATTTGGAGAGCCAGCCGCACAGTCACAAATCGTGTGTATCATCGCGATCTTTTGCGCGCCCGGTCACGGCCTATGACGATGTGAAAGACGCCATTGCGACCTTTGCCGCCCGCGCAGGTGAACGGGTGCGCCACGGCGGATTGGTGGCCGGGCAAGTCATGGTGTTTGCGCACACGGATCGCTTTAACCCCCAACAGCCCCTGGTTCAGGCGACCGCCACGGTGGCGTTGCCCAGCCCGTCAAACCTGACGGCCGATTTGACCCGTGGCGCGCTGAAGGCTCTGGGCCAAGCGTATCAACCAGGGCTTCGCTATAAAAAAGCCGGTGTGATGTTGTTGGACTTGGCCCCGCAGGTGGCCCAGCAAGCCACCTTGTTTGCCCCGTCTGCGGCCAACCAGATGAAGGCGGAACGTCTGCAGCAGGCCTTGGACAGCTTGAACGGGGGGCAAAGAGGGGGGCGAGATTTGGTGCGCTTTGGGCTGCGGCCCCAAGATATCACGCCAGACCCTGCGCGAGGGGGGGCAAAAGGGAGCGGTTGGAGCCTGCGCCGCGACCACAAGTCCCCGCGCTACACCACATCGTGGGCAGAGCTGCGGGTCGTTAAGGCTTAGGGGAAATCCAGTGTGGGCTTAGCGGCCCATATTGGCTTTGTAGATTTTGGTCATCGTGACGGCCAAATGGTCTTCGACCACAACCACTTCGCCGCGCGCGATCAGGTTGCCGTTGGCTTTGACTTCGATGTCCTCACCGACGCTGCGATCCAATTGCACCACGGCGCCACGGCCCATCTTAAGCAATTGGCTCACCTTCATGGTGGCGGTGCCCAAAACAGCGGTCACTTCCAGCGGAACATCCAAGAGGGCTTTGTGTTCGTCTTCTTCGTTGATGCCATTTGCCATGATTGATTTTGGTCCAAGAATCGGTGAAATGATAACGCACTATAGCGCAAATTCTCTTAAACGACCATGAATGCTGTTGAGGCCCAGAAACAAGGCTTTATCTAGGCTTTGTTAAACAGGTTCACGCGCATGGGCTGGTCAAACGAAAAGCCGTCTTTGACGGGCACGCCCAGGCGCTCAAACGCGGCCCTAAGCGCCGCTTCATGCTTGGCGAAGCCCTCATCGTGCTGGGGATTGATGCGCAGCAGGCGTTCTTTGAAACGCTCGAAATCCGCATGCAGGGCCGGGTGCGTATAGGTGAACTCGGAGTCTTGAACAAGCCCCAGCGCACCAGCCCCTTGCAGAGCTTCATAGGCTTTGGCGCGCACTTCGGTTTCGTCATGCACGGGCTGCATCAATTCGAAATGAGGTCCCTCGGCCACCGGTTCACAGACGTAAAGTATGCCACCAGACTTGAGAACGCGCGCCGCTTCTTTCAGCGCCAGGCTCATATTGTCGATGTCGACATGATGGAGGCTGTTGAAAAAGACGGCGATATCGATGCTGTCGGAATCAAACGGCAGTTCCTCGGCACGGCCCGAAAAATAGACTTCGTCACCCGCAGGTTTTTCGTTGTGGGCTTTTTCCAACTGTTTGGGGTTGCACTCCACCCCAAACGCTTTGGCCCCATGGCGCGTCATCAAGCGCACCAAATGGCCTTCTCCGCAGCCGACATCGATGACCTTTTTGCCATGGAAATCAAGCGTTGCGGTTAAAACTTCGCTGTTGGAGCGGGGGCTGAGTGACTGATTCATGGCAGAAATAATATCGCTTTGGGCCGTTTGCGGCGTGAAAAAGGGGATCGTCTGGCAAGCCTTAATATGGGGGCGTAAAAATTTCAAACAATGATCTTAGTCAATGAAGCGTTCTTTTATGACGAGCGCACGGTTAGGGCAACTGTGAAATGAAAATGAAGGGCTAAAGGTTAAGCGGGGGCAATCAGTTAACCTTGGTTTGACGCCATTGCGCCAATTGCGCCTGACGGCGCAGGGCAAAAGTGTCTTCGCGGCTCTGTCCCGCAGGTTGCGTCAAGTGGGAGCCCGGTTTGAGGGCTCTGACGCGGTTGGCGATCTCTTGCCCGGCGCGCATCCCGGAACCCTGCTGACGGATCTTGAACGCTTTGTTAAAACGCTGGGTGGACAAGGGGTCGGGTTGCACGATCATGGCTTGGGTCACGACCTCTGAGGTGCCGTTATCGTAGCCGGTGTCGTCATGAGGCGTGGCGCTGGCCGTCATCATATCGCGGCCATAACCCGGTTGAGAGGTCCGGATCCACAATTTAGAGACTTTCTCGCGATACGATTGGTTGAGAGCGGGGGTGGTGGAATGATAATCGCCCGCCGCTTCGATCCATGACTTTGAAACGGCGAAGCGGGTTTTGAGAAACTGGGCCGCATAGGCCGCGTTGGCGGTGGCGTCAAACGCTTGCTCGATGCTGGAAAACGCATCGGGATGGTATTTGAGGTTAATTTGCATGCAGCCGACATCAATGTTTTGCACGCCGTCGGCCTGCAAAGACTTCACATAAGCCACGGCATCGATCCGATTGGGCAAATAATGCCCCTCGCCCCCGGTCGTAACGGTCCAAGGCCAGGCAATAATTGCCCCCTTGTCGCGTCCCGTATCTTCGAACCAACGCCCGGATTCGGCCAGCGAAATGGCCTGTAAAAGACCGTGGGGCAGGCCGTTGCGACGTTCTTGGTGGGTGATCGCAGAAATGCATGTATTTGCTTCTTTTTCAAAGCGTTGTGCGCTCTCGGTGAGGGGTGCGGAAAGGGCGCGCTCCGCCACAAGCAAGACCATGCCCACAGCCAACCCGGCCAAGACTGGACGGGTATAAGCTAATCGGAAAAGGGGTGTAGCTGTCATCATCATGCCCAAAACTAAGCAAACGGCGTGCCAGTTTAGGGGGTGATTTTTGAGATATGGGGAGGGGTGGCGAAGGCGCGGTGTTATTGGGGCAATGTTGTGTCGCCCGGACCCAAGGCGCGCTGCATAAAGACCGTATCCACCCAGGCGCCCAATTTAAACCCGGTGGATTGCAAGTGCCCAACTTGCTTGAAGCCTTGGCGTGCGTGCAAATTGATGGAGGCCACGTTTTGCCCGCCGCCAATGACGGCAACCATTTGCCGAAAGCCAAGCGCCGTTGAGCGCTCAATCAAGGCGCTGAGCAACTGGGTGCCGATGCCTTTCCCCGTCGTCTGGGGGTCGACGTAAATGGAATCTTCCACCGTGTGACGATACGCGGAACGGGGACGGAAGGACGAAACGTAAGCAAAACCGTGAACTTTCCCGTCCAGTACGGCCACGATGTACGGGGTCCCGCCTTTGACGATGGTGCGACGGCGCTCGGCAATGGTGGCCACATCTGGCGCAACCTCTTCAAAGCTGGCGGTTCCGGTTTCGACGTGGTGGGCGTATATGCGCTGAATATCCGCCGCGTCTTGGTCGGTGGCATCGCGAATGATAAGGGACGGTGTGGTGTGGTTCATAGGGGCCTCAGCGTTTCAGCAGGCTGATGTCGATGCTGGTGAGGGTCTCGATCATGTGGCCGAGGTTTTGCGACAATTGGCTAAAACCGTCTGAGCGGGTGATGGTTTGCTCGTCCATATACAGCGCGCGATTGACCTCGATCTGCAAGGCGTGAACGTTTTCGTGGGGCTTGCCGTAGTTGCGGGTGGTGAAGCCGCCGGCATAGGGCGAATTCAGCACCACCCGGTAGCCCATATCGCGCAACACTTGATGCACCAAATTGGTGATGCGTTGTGAGCACGCGGTGCCGTTGGCATCGCCCAGCACCATATCGACGCGATTGTTGCCCGGATCGCGGTCCATGGGGCCGCCAATCGAGGGCATCGAATGACAATCGATCAGCAAGTAGGTGCCGAATTTTTGTTGCGTGCGGTTCAATAAATCAATCAAGGCGGCGTGATAGGGTTTGTAGCACTGCTCAACGCGGTTTTGCGCATCTTCGAACGTGAGCTTTCCGGCGTAGATTTCCGCGCCGTCGGTGACCACCTTGGCAATGGTGCCCAGCCCGGCGCGCACCCGTGGGCTGGTGGTGTTGACCCAACTGGGCAGGTCATCGGAAAACATGTCGGGGTCCAATTCCCACGGCTCGCGATTGGGGTCGGTATAGGCGCGGGGAAAGTGGGCGCGAATGAGCGGCGCCCCAAAATGCGGCGCTTGCTCGTACAGCTCGTCGATAAAGGCATCTTCAGAACGGCGCAACGCAACGGGGTCCAACTGGCTGGCGGCGACAAAGGATGCGGGGTAGTTGTGGCCACTGTGCGGTGATGCAAACACAACCGGCGACGTCTGCGCCAACGGTTCGATGATATCGAACGGCGCATCGGCGGCCAAAACGGCTGTGGGCGTCACTTGCGGGGCGGATGTGGTCATTGCGTTTACAATTCCAGTCGGCAGGGCAGGTCCAGTCGGCAGGGTAGGGAAAAGAAGGCCCTACAAGGCTTCGTTTGTTTGGTGTTACAGCCTCAAAACGGCTGTGGCAACGCCAAACTGACGCAAACAAAAACAATGCCTGTCACAAGAATGAGATTGAGGGCTTGCCAAGTGCGTCCGATCAGACTAAAAAACCGCGTCCGTTACACCAAACGACAATTCCGATATTGATCGGGCGCGTAGCTCAGCGGGAGAGCACCTCGTTGACATCGAGGGGGTCACTGGTTCAATCCCAGTCGTGCCCACCATGATAACCCCCTGGGAAACCAGGGGGTTTTCTTGTTTGTGGGGCGCGTATGGGGTGTTCATTTAGTAGTTATGGACACACTGTGGACACAGAAGTGGCCTTTTTTGACCTATATTCCGAGAACCTTCGACTTAGCCTGTTTTGGTTCCTTAGAGGCATCAACCGCGAACTCTAAGACAGCATCTGCAGGGTGTTGAGATCGAAGTGCATGTTGAGCAAGCCCGTGACGTCGTTTGATTTTGATTGTTGACGCGGCGCACTCATCATATCCAGGATAAAGTCTTGGGGGTTTGTCACCCCATCCGGGGAAAATGCGTCGGGGTAACGTGCATCTGCCAGTGACGCGGACATGCGAGCTGTCATGCGTTGCTTGATGTAGTCCTTGATGAGGTCGGCGGTGAAAATCTCCGAAACGTCTGTTGTCTCACCATCGGGAACGTCGAGCTTCTTATCAGTGGCGATTTTCATAAGCTCCGCGAACTGAGACAGATCATCTTGGGTGAGGCCATAACGCCGGGCGTTCAGCAACTTTGCCTCTGCCAACGGCACATCCAATGGATTTGAAATGCTTGTCATGGGTGGTTCCTTTTCCCGCGAAGTGCAGCGATACCTACTGCACTGCAACACCCATGCCGTCTTTTCGGGGGCGTGAAACCGGCACAGCCCAATGTTTTGTATGGATTATATTTATCTAAGCTTGGGCTGGGGGGTGTAAAAATGCCCCACCCGGAAAATAGTGCCCACTCACCAACAATA
Source organism: Magnetovibrio blakemorei (assembly GCF_001746755.1). Classification (GTDB taxonomy): domain Bacteria; phylum Pseudomonadota; class Alphaproteobacteria; order Rhodospirillales; family Magnetovibrionaceae; genus Magnetovibrio; species Magnetovibrio blakemorei. Next base: position 117,088 of record NZ_MCGG01000036.1, read on the forward strand.
TAACGGTCCCTAGCGGTGGCAAATTTAACGTGCCAAAATAGTTGCGATGAGAAAGAAAACCACCGAAGACTATATCCGACAGGCTCGGGAAAAACACGGCGACAGATATGACTACAGTCAGTCTGAATACGTAGGCGCGAGGGAAAAATTAACAATCATTTGCCCAGAACATGGGGCCTGGCATCCCCAGGCGTCGTCGCATTTGGTTGGAACAGGTTGTCCCTCTTGTGGTGGGCGCAAACAGTTAACAACGGAAGAGTTCATCAGACGGGCGCATGAAAAGCACGGCGATAAGTTTGATTATTCAAAGACTGTTTATACGAATTCTGAAACCAAGATGACCATCATCTGCCCTAAGCACGGGGAATTTAAGCAGAAAACTAGTGCGCATCTAAAAGGAACCGGTTGTCCTGATTGTGGAACGATCCAACGCGGATTGAGTAGCCCCGCGAAAGGAAACTTCCGAAGCGCAAATGATGAAATATCGTTTGTTTGTCCTGACCATGGATTAGTCAGGCAGCTTCCGGTTAACCACTTGAGCGGAAGCGGTTGTCCTAAATGTAGATATGCCCAAGCCGGGGCAGCAATGCGAAAATCTGTTGAGGATTTTATTAAAGAGGCCAGAAATGTTCACGGTGACAAGTATAATTACTCTTTGGTCGAATACATCGGGGCACGAGACCCGGTCACTATTATTTGCCCAGTAGATGGAGAGTTTTTGCAAACCGCAGGTGCTCACCTGAGAGGCACTGGTTGTCCGCGCTGTAGCCGTCGTGGACAAGGTGCCCCCAGAAACTTGGTGAGGGCACTTCGTGGAGAATTTGATGAGCCCAAAGACGCGTTTGTATACGTGGTGCGGTTTAATCTTCCGAGCACCAATCAACGTCTCTTTAAAATTGGCAGCGGGTCTGGAACGCGATGGCGTAGCACTACAACAAGCATTCGGCGCGTTGGTGGGACTGACGCAGAAACGACCAAAATAGATTTTAAAACCAGCGGCGAGGCAATTGTTGTCGAACACCTTGCCCACGACCAAGTTATGGAAACGAAGTACGTGGTTCCGCCGGAATTCAAGTTCGCAGGGTACTCAGAGGTTTTTACAAAAGAACCGGACTTAGCCGCCGTCGAAGCTCATCCTACACTAACGAGGTTTCGATCCGGCGATCGATGGGACCCTAAAGATGAACTTTCTTAAGCAAAACATTTCATATTTTTTGCCCGTAACCTCATACACTAGAGAAAGACTTTTCGCGTTTGGTCTCCTCATTCTCGTCGCCCTGCCAGCCCACGCCGCTG
>NZ_MCGG01000037.1 GCF_001746755.1 Magnetovibrio blakemorei
TTGAATCCATTTTCAGCACGGATACAAAACGATTGGGGTTTGTCATTGTTGAAATTGGACTTGCTGAATACGCTGAAAAATCATGCTGTTGCACTCCTCCCATATGGGAAGCACGCTTTAACATTGTCTCTGTTTCTAACCAATTTGAAGGGCATATGGTGGCAGATGAGATTGACTGCTATTTGACGGATGAAAGCGATGTTAAGGCCTTCTTGGATTGGTGGACACTTATCAAGCTACAAGGGCTTGATAGGATTTTCGAGGAAGCTTGGGATTTGGTGCAAGCGGCTTAATTGTTGCTGAAATATTTGAGGGGATCAGGTGCGATCCCCTCAATATTTTCTTTTAATGTGATCCATCGCCATGGACATAACATCATCGCGGTTGTCCCGTTGGCGTTCCAAGGTTTGGATTTCATGCTGGATGGCTTCGAGCTCGGCTTGTGCTGCTGCGACTTCTGTCTGTTTAACAGACAAACTTCCACCATACATCAATCCACGCAACTGCCGAAGTTGTGCTTGTTGTTTGAGATATCTCCGACGCAGCAATTTGATCCGGTGGACGTGTTTAAGGCCAAGCCGTGGCGTCCCGCGTTCATCATCAAAATTCAAGCGGTTGGACTTGGCGTCGTAGCTGATAGTTGGTGATAGTGGTGTTGAGATGATTTCAGTGATGATTTCTTGATAACGCATGTTGTTGATCCCCTGTGTAGGGGTATTTAGGCCATCGAGCGGACATTTTCAGTATTTATGGCCGTTGCGGTGGCGTGTTGAAAACAAGTGAACCACCGCTATAACCAATAAGTGATCAATATCGTGTTCAAGCTATTTGTGATAGAGATAACACTTTCGTATTAGGTGCAGATACTATAAAGTCATTTTCAATCTTCCCTATGTTCCCAATAGACTGGCGCATGACATGCCCAAAACTATTCTAATTGTTGAAGATAATGAACTGAACATGAAGCTGTGCCATGATTTGCTTCAAGCAAGTGGCTATGATGTCGTGCAATCCATGAATGGTACGGATGTAATGCAGTTGGCGAAGGAACATCGCCCCGATTTAATTATCATGGATATTCAACTTCCCGAAGTAAATGGCTTGGAACTTACCAAGATGTTGAAGGCGGATGATGAACTCAAGCATATCCCTGTCCTCGCCTGCACTGCATTTGCAATGAAGGGTGATGAACAACATATACTGGATGCAGGCTGTGATGATTATATAGCCAAGCCCATTTCGGTCGCGTCATTTTTGGCTACAATTGCCAAGCACCTTGGATTAAGTGAACCAGAACCTTCCACCGCCTGATTTACCGTTATCTTGATAACTGTGTAACACTTGATAAGTGAACCTCGGTCAATCGGGCAACGCCCGCAGCTCCCGAACTTGGGCATGTTTTTTGAGATCCGCCTCAATATTTTCATTTTATGGACATTTTTTAACGTAAGTCTCGGCCGCACATCGCCATCATCAAAATTCAAGCGATTGAGCTTGGCGTCGTAGCTGATGGTGGATGAAATTGGTGTTGAGATTATTTCGGTGATGATTTCTTGATAGCGCATGTGGTTGTTCCCTGTGAGTGCAGGGGTATTTAGGCGATGCATGACAGCGATCACATGAAAAATATGTCGGCCTTCCGTCCGAAAGCAGCCATAATAGTGGGGTGAGTGGGGCTGCTCTTTTTAGCCAAATTGAGAAATTGGCAACACACGAATATATTTGCTTTGTGAAGTCGCCAGAACTATCATTTTCGTATGACCATTGAACTTCTTAAGGGCGTAGCCCTAATTCTTTCTCTTAGCCTACTTCAAAGTTTCATTCGTCAGAAATGGCGGAATAATGAAATTGTAGGGAAGGTTGTATCTGGCATCCTTTTCGGTGGCATTTGCATCGTTGGAATGATGATGCCTTTGGTTATAGCGCCCGGCGTCATCTTTGATCCTCGATCCGTAATTTTAAGTACTTCAGGGCTTTTTGGTGGGCCTATTGTCGGTGTAATAGCTGCTGTTATGGCCGCTAGCTATCGATTTTCAATTTCTGGTGAGGGCACAGGTGTTGGCATCGCAGTCATTATCTCAAGCGTTTCTTTTGGATTAATTTATAGATATTTCTATCTCAAAAATTGGATAAAAATTGGCCCCCTTCAACTTCTTGTCTTTGGCTTTCTTCTCCATGCCTTTGAAATTCTTCTGTTCACACAATTGCCAGATGCCGTTGTTCAGGATGTTATGAACAATGTTGCTATTCCACTGCTCCTAACGTTCACCCCTGCCGTAGTATTTTTGGGTTATTTGCTCCAAGACATTGAAAACCGTTTGTTCTTGGATGCAGCACTTCAGGAGAGTGAGCAACAAAAAAGACTTATCCTAAATGCCGTACCCGACTTGATTTGGCTAAAGGATAACAAAGGAAGGTACCTAGCCTGCAATCAACTTTTTGAACGGTTTTTTGGCGCCAAAGAAATCGATATTATCGGCCGTACCGATTATGATTTTGTTGATAAAAATCAAGCCGATTTTTTTCGCCAACACGACCAAATGGCTCTGGAAGCAAAGACTCCCTTAGTCAATGAGGAATGGATCACATTTCCTGACAATGGCCAAAAAGCATTGCTCGAAACGACTAAAACACTAATGAGAAATACAGATGGAGAAGTGATCGGCATTCTTGGGGTTGGTCATAATATTACAGCACGAAATAAATCTGAGCGGGCCCTTATTGAGAATGAGCATTGGCTTGCTGAGTCTCAACGTGTAGCCCACGTCGGACACTATAGTATGGACTTCAGGACAGGGTTCTGGGAAAGCTCAAAAGCATTAGACGATATTTTTGGCATTGATGAAAGTTACACGAGGGATGTTAACGGTTGGCTCAGTCTCGTCCACCCTGCATTTCGGGAAGGGATGTCTTTTTATCTACAAGACACCATCATCACTCGCCACAAAAATTTTGAGAAGCAATACAAAATAGTTGATCACAGCACCCAAGCAGAAAAATGGGTGAATGGCTTGGGTGAGCTTAAATTTGATGAAAATGACAATTTGATTGGATTATTTGGCACAATCCAAGATGTATCCGCTAGCAAACAAAATGAGCTTCAACTGGAGCGTACCAAAGACCTTGCTGAGAAATCGAGTAAGGCAAAATCAGAATTCCTTGCGTCTATGAGTCATGAGTTGAGAACGCCATTGAATGCCGTTCTTGGCTTTGCCCAAATGTTGCAGTTTGATCCTAAAAACCCACTCTCAGCAACTCAAAATGAAAATGTTGAGTTCATTCTCGCAGGTGGCGCACATCTTCTTGAGTTGGTTAATCAAATTTTAGATCTTGCACAAATTGAAGCCAACCAAGTCCATATTTCTGTGCACAAGGTAAATGTTTTTGAGGTTTTAGAGGATTGTATTCAGTTGATCTCCCCACTTGCTCGTTCAAGGGATATTAAAATTGTAAGCAATATCACGAAAAATGAGCCTCCGACTCTCCGGACCGACCAAACTCGATTCAAACAAGTTCTCATCAACATTCTTTCCAATGCGGTAAAATACAACAAGGATGGGGGGATGATCACTTTGACGAGTGAAGAGTTGGGCGATGGTTTTCTGCGCATTATGATAACAGATACTGGATCAGGCATTCCTAAGGATAAAAACTCTGGCATTTTTGAAATATTCAATCGCCTTGGTGGAGACGCGATGATTGCCAAAGAAGGTACTGGGATTGGCCTCCCAGTCAGTAAAATGCTCATAGAACGTCTGTCAGGACGAATTGGATTTGAAAGTGAAGTCGATGTCGGCAGTACCTTCTGGATTGAATTGCCTTTGGCTTCAAATAAAGATGTCGTTATCTGGGCTGAAAACTTACGCATGGGCGTTGATCCTATAGACAAGGACCATCAGTTACTTATCTCCCTGACCAATAGAATTTCATATGACGACATCAAAGAAGATGAATTGAATGATGTCGTTATGGAGTTAATTGAATACACACGTTTCCATTTCAGACGTGAAGAGGCAATCATGGAGATATGTGAATATCCTGATCTTGAAAATCATAAAAAGCTTCACTCAGGGATTGCCAAAAATATTGATAAGTTGGCGGATAATTGGCGTGAGGATCATAACCCAGAAATGCTGATAAAACTTCGCAAGTTCATGCGTGATTGGTTGTTAGATCATGTGCTGACCGAAGATATGGAAATTGCCAAATATACCAAAGGCAAGCGCCAAGAAATTAATGCAGCTATGAAAATTACTGTTTAGGGTCAAATCCAGCGGTCAATCACGCAAGAAATGTTCTTCCGCTTTATGTGCTAAACCGGACATGCCCACAATGTGATATTTCTATAAAACTATCACAAAACCGCTAATTTCTGCGCTTTCCAGCACCCGTTTTCGGGGAGACTGCCCAAACTTGTGATGTGACACTACCCATACGATGAAAACATCACATGGGAGCCACTACAATGTCACAAGCCAAAGTCTTAACCGAAGTCGAGTTGAAGCGTGTGCTCGCTGTCGTCGCGCAACACGGAATTTT